>NZ_JARWKR010000015.1:0-59605 GCF_029846335.1 Cobetia sp. 3AK
GGTCAATCAGACGTTGCTGTCGCTCAGGGCGTGCTGAACGCGGGTAGCGGCGACACTCTTGCCAGCGTCATTGTCGAAGGCCTGTTCACGGCTGGCGGTAGCGCTGCCTTGCCCTTCAATGGAGGACTGGGTCAGGGCGGTCTCGACACGACCTGCCGCGACGCTCTTGCCGGTTTCCGCGAAGGTGGCCTGAGCCGTCGGGGCCTGCTGGGCGATGCCGACGACGACGTCCTGGCTGACGGACTGCTGGACACGCTGGGCGGCCGGGCTGTCATCCGCCGCGTAGGTGGCGGTGCTGACGGTGGCGAGAGCGGCAGCGGCGATCAGGGTCTTGATAGTGTTCATGATGGTTTCCTCGATGAAGATGAAGTGATGATCAGACCTGGAATGCAGGTCAGGGATGATGGTCAATCAGACGTTGCTGTCGCTCAGGGCGTGCTGAACGCGGGTAGCGGCGACACTCTTGCCAGCGTCATTGTCGAAGGCCTGTTCACGGCTGGCGGTAGCGCTGCCTTGCCCTTCAATGGAGGACTGGGTCAGGGCGGTCTCGACACGACCTGCCGCGACGCTCTTGCCGGTTTCCGCGAAGGTGGCCTGAGCCGTCGGGGCCTGCTGGGCGGTGCCGACGACGAGGTCCTGGCTGACGGACTGCTGGACACGCTGGGCGGCCGGGCTGTCATCCGCCGCGAAGGTGGCGGTGCTGACGGTGGCGAGTGCGGCGGCGGCGATCAGGGTCTTGATGGTGTTCATGATGATTTCCTCAATGAAGATGAAGTGATGATCAGACCTGGAAATGCAGGTCAGGGATGATGGTCAATCAGACGTTGCTGTCGCTCAGGGCGTGCTGAACGCGGGTCGCGGCGACGCTCTTGCCAGCGTCATTGTCGAAGGCCTGTTCACGACTGGCGGTAGCGCTGCCTTGCCCTTCAATGGAGGACTGGGTCAGGGCGGTCTCGACACGACCTGCCGCGACGCTCTTGCCGGTTTCCGCGAAGGTGGCCTGTGCCGTCGGGGCCTGCTGGGCGGTGCCGACGACGACGTCCTGGCTGACGGACTGCTGGACACGCTGGGCGGCCGGGCTGTCATCCGCCGCGAAGGTGGCGGTGCTGACGGTGGCGAGAGCGGCGGCGGCGATCAGAGTCTTGAGATTCAGAGTTTTCATTGGGTTTTCCTTTCTATGTCCTGGGCAATATTGCCCTTGTGATGTCGTATGCAGTCTTGGCTGCATCCGTCTAGCTTGTTAACAGACTAATGATTATTGCGCTATCACACTAGCCGTGCTGCTGGCAGCTCACTGTTTCCATCAAAGAACCAGATTGCGTTGCCTGGGCATTGCCCTGCTCCTGAGGAGTGTTGGTGAACCTCAAAAGGTACAACCTTCAACCCTCTTCTGCATCACTTCTGTACAACCTTGAAGGTGCGGACATCCCATGATCGAGAGCGGATCAGATGCTTGGCACTGTCCAGGACACTGCCGTATGACGTTTAAACTTTGGTCGCAATCATCAGAAAGGCATTCATCAGCAACTTGTCCTCTTACCCTGCTGAAACCCTCACCGTTGTGCTTGATGAGTATTACGCTTGAGCAAACGGGTTGGATGCATGCCATCTTCAAAAAAGTCGCAGGCGTCTTGACAGGTGCCTGCCGTCGACCAGATCCAGACTGCCGTTTCGTGCAATGTGGAGTGAGCGCATTGTGGACGAATCCCGCATCGGCACATATCCCCCCACTGGAACAGCATTGATTCCACTAGCGAACCAATAAAAGCCTGTATTGAACGTCTGGTCAGGCAGCAGTCTACGATTTTGGTAATAACCGCAGCGTTATCAATCGCTTACGAAACCCTCTGATGTTGTCCTCGGATCGCCCACTTGAGGCATGCCCTCACCTTTGCGCTACCGACGTTTCGTGACAGCCGGCAAAAAGGCATCGTCAGACACGAAAACGCGGGGCAATCCAAGGATTGCCCCGCGTTCAGTCAGCTAGCGTTGCGCGTATCAATAGCCCGGGTATTTCTCCCAGACCCACCGCTCGTCCTTGCCACCCCCGTCGGTATAGAGCTCCCAGCGAGCGCAATCGTGCAGGTCCTGGGCCACCTCGCCGATGACCTCTCGCAGCTCAAGCGGCTCCAGCCAATCAGCGGGTATCGCCTCTTCTCCCCATTGCGCCCCGAGCAGGTTGCCCGTGATGGCCCCCGTGGAATCCGAATCCCCATCATGATTGACCGCGATCTGGATCGCGGAGCGGAAATCCCGCGCGGTGAGTGCGCAATACACGGACATCGCCAGGGCCTCTTCCGCGATCCAGCCCAACCCCAGCATCACGACAGCCACCTGCGGCGCAGTGTCGGACTCGGCAAGCTCGCAGGCTTGCTTCAGGGCCTGCATGGTCTCTTCGCAGCCTGATTTGCGCTCGAGAATGCGCATGGCGTGCGCAAGTGCCCGTGCCATCGAGTCACCCGCCACCAGGCATTGGGTCATCACCGCCAGCACGCCGCCCGTCAGCTGACCGGTCACGTGGCCATGGGTCAGCGCGCAGACCTCTTCCCCGAGCGCGAAGCACATCTCATGGGAGGCCCCCATCACATGCGCGAACAAGCCGACGGGTGCCACGCGCATCACACCCCCACAGCCCTTGCTGTCGTTCTGCGCGGTGTCACTGTAGGTGCGCACCTGCTTGAGCGCGGACAGACACGTCATGCCCGGGGCGCGGCGCGAATGCAGTGCCGGCTGCTTGATCAACCAGCCACTGTCCAGCCATTCCTGTTCCGTTGCCTTTTGCGTGCGTTCCCCTTGGGTGTACAGCCAACGTTCATAGGCACTGTTGACCAGGCTACCTTGCGTCGTGATGCCTCTCAGACAGCCGCGCACGTGGCTACGCAACAGACCCTCGGCGGTAAACAGTGTCATCTGCGTATCATCGGTAATCCGCCCCAGCCCGCCATAGGCCGGTGCGTAATCGCGTATTCCTTCACTTCCGAAGCGCGCCTGGATCTCCTCGTGCGACAGGAACTCCACTGCCGCCCCCAGCGCATCTCCCACCGCACCACCCAACAGGCAACCCCGAAACCGCGATGTCGTCTCAAGCGTCATGTCCCTTTCCCCTTCAATGGCCATCAAGATGGCATCAACGACCCTCAACACGGCTTACGCTAGCAGCAACGGCACCTTTGCGGAAAAACGCCCACATCCGGTGGTGCACATAATCAGGCAGAACTGGATGGGCGCCCAGTATCGGTGAGCACTGAGGATGACAGCGACGACGATGGCCACCTTATATAGAAGAACGGCCGCCCAGGGGCGGCCGTTCTTCTTGCTGCAGTCATGACCTCATGCCGTCATGCCCTCATGACGTCCTGCCGCGTGCCTGTCAGCGATGACTCGGCTGCTCGGCGCAGGCAAATTCTCAGGAGGCAAGCTCGAGAATGTCGTCATACAGCGCCCGGGAGAGTGTGACGCCCTCCTCCAGATGCTTCTGGCGAGCCTGATAGCGACGCTCGGAGGAAAGACGCGCGCCCTGCTGCTTGACCAGGTCGAACAGCCGTTCAGAGCGCAGCATGTGCTGCTGGGGGCTGCCCCCCGTGAGACGCGCCGGGTCCATCGCGATGATCATCTCCCCATGATACGGCAGGCTGCCCTTGCCTTGATCATGCTCGCTGGATTCGATACTGAGCATGTCACCGATCAGCGGCCCTGCGATCAACTCGATCATGATCGCCAGCGCAGAGCCCTTGTGCTCACCGAACGGCAGCATCGCGCCATGATCCAGCACTTCGGCCGGGTCCTGTGACGGCGCGCCCTTTCGATCGACTCCCCAGCCCAGCGGGATCTCGTCCCCCTGACGACGATGCAGCTCGATATCGCCACGTGCGATGGCACTGGTCGCAAAGTCGAACACGTAGGGATTGCCATCCCCGCGCGGCCAGCCGAAGGCAATGGGGTTGGTGCCCAGCAGGGGCTGGCTGCCGCCATGAGGCGCCATGTACGACTGGGTCGGGTTGCAGGCGATGGCTACCAGCCCTTCCCGCGTCAGCCGCTCGATCTCGACCCACAATGCCGTGCCATGCACGCAATGGTTGATGGCCAGAATGGCAATCCCATTGGCTCTCGCCTTGCTGAGCAACTCAGGCACGCCCTGCTGGAAGGCCAGCGACGAGAAGCCACCCTTGGCATCCACCTTGACGACGGAGGGCGCCGTATCCTCGACCACCGGCACGGCGTCCGGCACCACTCCTCCATTGTTCAGCGTGGCCACGAACCCCATCAGGCGATAGAGCCCATGGGAGCGACAGCCATCCATCTCGGCCTCGACCAGCGCATCACTCATGGCCTCGACATTCGATTCGCTGAAGCCATGGCGTGCCAGCACCTTGTGGCATAGCGAGGTGAGCGCCTCTCGATCGAGATTGATGTCCATTTCAGTATCTTCGTGCTTTGCATCACTCATGCGAACGCGCTCCTTTTCGATAAGGCGACCATCATTTCCAGGACGGCCCGCTGATGGCATCAGGCAACCACAGCGCAAGCCCCGGGAATGTGAGAATCAACGCCAGTACCACCAGCTGCAGGACGATGAAAGGCACGACCCCCTTGTACATGTGCTTGAGCGTCACTTCGGCAGGCGTGATGGCGCGTAGATAGAAGATGGAGGGGGCAAGCGGCGGGGTCAGATAGCTCGTCTGCATCACGATGAGGAAGGCCACGCAGAACCAGATCTCATCAAACCCGAGCAGACCGATGACCGGCATGGCCACGGGGATGACGATCAGCACCACCGAGATCATGTCGAGCACGAAACCGGCCAGGAAGGCGATCAGCAGGATGGCACCGAGAATGAACCATGGGCTCATGCCGGTATCCAGCAGCAGCGACTGAACGGTCGCCATGCCACCGGAGGCGAAGAAGACACCGGCGAACATGTTGCCACCCAGCACGATCAGCAGAATCATGGCGGTGATGTTGAGCGTGCGTATCGCGGCATTCCACAGGATGGACAGCGTGAGATTGCGATAGCCCAGTGCCAGCAAGACGGAGCCTAGCGCACCACAGGCTGCCGCTTCCGTCGGCGTGGCGATGCCCATCAGAATCGTGCCCAACACCACCATGATCAGACTCATGGTCGGCAGCAACGCACTCAGGGTGATGGTGAGCAGCTTGCCCCAGCCCGGATGTTGCTCATCTTCTTTCAGTCGCGGCGCAAGTGCAGGCTTCAGCGCACAGACCACGACGATGTAGACGAGGAACAACAGCGCCATCAGAAGCCCCGGAATCAGCAGACCACTGAACAGTGACCCGACGGAGACACCCGCGACAGGCCCGAGAATGACGACGGTGATGGAAGGCGGAATCGCCGTGCCCAATGAGCCACTGGCGCAGATGGTGCCGGAGATGAGTGACTTGTCATACTGATGCTTGAGCATGACCGGCACTGCCAGCATGCCGATCACTGCCTCGGTCGCACCCACCACGCCACTGGCAGCCGCGAAGATGGTCCCCATGATGACCGCGCCGACGCCCAGCCCACCCGGCAACCGGCGCGTCCACAGATGGATGGCACCGAACAGCCGCTCGGCGATGCCGGAATTCTCGAGCATCGCGCCCATGAAGATGAACAGCGGCACGGCCGCCAGAATGGAGTTGGACGCCGTGTCTTCGATCTTGGTCAACAACTGATAGGCAGCGGCATCACCGAACTGGGCGACGCCGAAGACCGTCGCGACGACGATCATCGAGAAGGCGATCGGGAAGCCGAGCACGATCAGCGCGATGAGGGCCGGGAACATGATCAGGGCAAGGAAATCGCTCATGAGGACACCTCCGCGCCATGATCATGACCCAGCAACGTGCTCCAGAGTTTGAACATCTCCGCGATCACCTGCAGCGTCAGATAGACAAAGCCCAGCCACCACACCCCGAAGACTGGCCAGATCACCGGATTCCAGGCCGAGCGACCAGAGCGCTCATTGCTGGAGAAGGCCTCGATCGCATAGAACGAAAGCTCCCAGACCAGCCAGCCCAGTACGGGGAGCAATACGCCATAACAGGCCAGATGCACCCCGGCTTTCAGACGTGGCGAAAAGTTCTGACTCAACACATCCACACTGACGTGCTGGCCCACGCGAAGTGCATTCGCCATGCCAAACATGAAGATGGCGCCCATCACCATGTAGCTGACCTCGAACGCCCACAGGGTGGGCCTTCCCAGCACATAGCGACTGAAGACCTCATAGACCAGCGCAAGCACCAGCGGCAGTATCAGGACAGCCCCCAGATACCCCGCCCAACGGGTTTGACGCTCAATGGCATCGACTATTTTCATGACAACCTACCGAATGACAGTCAGGGGGAAGCACAGGCAAGGGCCTTGCCTGTGCCGGAAACGTCAGTTCCTGCGGGGGTCAGCGCCCCATTTCCCCGATCGGCAGACGGTAATCCTGCCAGGTGGTCATGCTGTCCTTGAAGGCGCGTTGTGACTCGAGCACGCGCGCGAACCACTCGTTCTCACCCGCCTTCTCATCTTCCCAGGCACGTGTCTCTTCGTAGATGGCATCGATGAAGGATTGATCCAGCTGCACGATCTCATTGGGCCCCTCTTCCAGCTCCTTGAAGGCCTTGAGGTCGGCATAGGAGCTGTCGAGCCAGGATTCGAACACGCTCAACTTGCCGGCAAGACGCAACTGACTCTGCTGGGCTTCGCTCAGGCCATCCCAGGCATCGACATTCACTTCGCACTCGAGGATGCCACCGGACTGGTGGACGCCGGGCAGGATGACGTACTGCGCCACGTCCTGGAAGCCGGTCGGCTTGTTGAGCTCCGGGCTGCCCCACTCCGCGGCATCGATGACGCCACGATCCAGCGCCGTGTAGATGTCACTGCCCGCCATCACCACGGTAGAGGCCCCCAGGCGCGAGGCGATTTCCGCCCAGGCACCGGATGTTCTCAGTCTCAGTCCCTGGAAGTCTTCCAGCGTCTGTACCTTCTTGCTTGAGTGCAGGAATATCTCGGTGCCCAGGGTGGAGCACGGGAAGGCCACGACGCCGAAGACTTCACGACGGAACGCTTCATAGAGCTCGACACCGCCACCCTCGTACATCCACAGCATGAACTCTTCCGGCGTCAGGCCACTGGAGTGCCCAGCCAACAGCGCCGCCGTCGGGTCCGTCCCGTAGTCATAATTGATGTAGTTGTGGCTGACCTGCGCGACACCGGACTTCACGGTATTGGTCACGCGCAGCGCGCCACCCAGCGTACCGCCCGGGAACACCTGAATGCTCACGTCACCATTGGTCAGCTCATTGGCATAATCGGCAAACGTCTTGGCATCTCGCTCAAGCCAGGGGCCGCCCCCCCAGGGGGTTGCCATCTTCCACTCGATATCGGCGGCCTGGGTGGTCGCGGTGACCAGCAGACCGGCTGCGATGCCCATGCTGAGCACATTTTTCGTGAGGCTATGCATTCTTGTTTTCCTCGTATTGTTCCAGTCGAAGGTGATTCCGTCTCTGAGCGTCTTGCACCGCAGTACGGGCATTCCCCATCTCACGATGCCCGCGATCACGCATTCTCTCGCTGGAAGACCTCCACCGGGCGCGACATGACGTCCACGAAGGCGAGCAGATCCACCACCAGCAATTTCACTTCAGGAACCAGAGTTGCATATACGCAACATTGCGTCAAATGTGAATATTGGCTCGACATTTTGCACGAGGAAGCTCTAAATGAACCCTATCAAGACCTACGAGCACGCCGCTTCCCCATGACTCGGCACGCGGTGGCAAGCGCTTTTCAGCCGACAGGCGCTGCGCACTGACAACGCTCAGGGACCCGACAATTGCAGACGACACGATGGAGCACGCTGACATGACATCTCACCAGGAAACGCCGATCGCTCTGAAGCACAGAGAACGCAAGGCAGGCGCCATTGGTGACAACCTCAAGGCGCTACGCAAGGAGAAGGGACTGACCATCGCGGCCGTGGCCAGCGCGTCAGGAATCTCGGCGGCCAGCGTGTCGAGAATCGAGAATGGACGTATCTCACCGACCTTCGAGGCGATCGTGAATCTCGCCAAGGGCCTGAAGGTGGATGTCAGCGAGCTGTTCTATCACACGGAAGACACGTCATTTCGGGGGTGGCTTGCCCTGACGCGAGCGCAAGAGGGAGACGTCATCGAGACGCCCAACTACCGGTATCGGCCGCTTTGCAACAACGTGGCGTCCAAGGAGTACATGGTATTGGAAACCACCGTGCTCAATCGCAGTCTCGAGGAATTCGGCGGCCTGCAGAAACACTCCGGCCAGGAACAGATCATCGTGACCAGCGGCGAGGTGACCGTCTGGACCGAGCTTTACGACCCCATCCAGCTCAAGGTCGGCGATAGCCTGGCCTTCGACAGCACCCTCGGACACGCCATCACCTACAACGGCGACACCCCGGCGACAATGACCTGGGTATGCAGCGCCTACGCCTGAAGCCACTGCCGGCAAACGGCGCATGAAAAAGGGCCTCATTAGAGGCCCTTTTCTTGAAGCTGGCTTGAGCAGCCGAGAACAACGATCCGAGTGATCAGCGATTGAGAATGATGGCAGTGATCGCGCCACCCGCCACAGCTGCCAGCACATAACGCCCATCGATGTTCAACCACCGATGTCCGCGCGGCGGCTTGGACAGGTGACGGTGATGCCAGTCCTTTACCCAATAACGCTGATCGGAATAATAGTGACGCGGCAGGTGGTCGCCACGACGCCAATGATGATCACGGCGCGCCTCGTGGCGGCGTTCTTGATGCTTGTGGTGTTTCTTGTAGTGCTTCTTGTGATGATGCTTGTCGTGATGACCATGTCCATGTCCATGGCCATGACCACGATCATGCGGCCCGGCCTGCGCCAGGGGAGCGCCCATCAGGGAAACGATCATCATCAGAATGGTCAGTGTGCGTGTTCGCATGGCTGGCCTCCTCGCAGTGCCCCGCCGCCCTGTCGGCGCCGGGTGTCAATAAGGGCATTTCCTGATTAGGAAACAGTGTTGCATAACCTTATCGACATCCCGAGGAGGCCGCAAGATGTCTCAATTTTCACGATCTTTGTCGTTATTTCGTGCATATTCCGTCGCCTGGCGCCGAAGTTGATGTCGCTTCTACCCAACACCCTACTGCCTTGCACCATCTCTCTCGGTGAGCGGTCACGGTACCGCCATGCCTGTCTTGCGCACTTCGCTCGCTCCTCCATTGCCTCCCCCATTGCCTCCTCAGCGCCCGAGTACCTGCCAGGGAATCGATAGCAAGTCATGCACCACATTGGTTCACCCAAACCATGCTCGACCCGGTCTCTCATCACCTTCTCTATAGGCAGGTTTCGCCAGGACACCAGGTTTCCATCGCCGGACAGAGCGTGAGAACGGAAAAATCCACTTTGCTGAATCGTGTCATTGAACACCGACATTTCCCCGTAACCCCACGTTTCATGCGGCCTTCAGCCCCATCGAGACCAGAATCTCCGAGATCACCCGAGGACATAGCCCAAAGTTCAAGCACGCGGGCTTTGCGTTTTGATGACCATTCATCGATCATTTGCACCACACCTGAGTCATTTGATCGATAAAAGACGATCTACCCCTGTCATCGCCGATAGGAACGCCAAGGCGGCTGCGTGACACCTCGGGTAGGAGCAGCAAGACAAGCCGTAAAAAAACAGGAGCCAATCATGGCCAGTACTGCGCCAGATTTGGATCGGCAGATCGCCCATATGGACGACGAGCTACTGCCGGTACCACGTCACAAACTGCACCGGTGGCCGCACTTTGCCGGTCTCTATGCCGCCGAGCACGTTGCCGCGACCGAGTTCGTCATCGGTGCCACCTTCGTGGCACTCGGTGCCGGTATCTGGGATATCCTGCTGGGCCTGCTGATCGGTAATGGTCTGGCGGTACTCAGTTTCTGGTTGATCACCACACCGATCGCCATCGAGACTCGCCTCAGCCTCTTCACCTATCTCCACCGCATCGCCGGTGATTCGATGTCTCGGCTGTACAACTGGGCCAACGTGATCATATTCACCGCCATCTCGGCGGCCATGATCACCGTCTCCGCCACGGCGGTCAGGTTGTTGTTCGACATACCCGCCCAGACCCAGGCCTACCCCACCAGCTTCGAGTTCATCCTGCTGGCGCTGGCCGTTGCCGCCATCGTGGTACTGGTTGCCGTCTATGGCTTCAATGCCCTGACGGAATTTGCCAGCATCTGCGCTCCCTGGCTGATGCTGATGTTCACCGTCGGCGGCCTGGTGCTGCTGCCGGAACTGGCCGAGTCCGTCACCGGCACCACCAGCCTGGACAGTTTCTCGAGTTTCATTGATGTCGCAGGCAGTACCGTCTTCACCGGGATCAACTCCCAGGGCGAGGCAGGCATCGGTATCTGGGAAGTCATCGGTTTCTCCTGGGCGGCCAACACCTTCTCCCACTTCGGTCTGATCGACATGGCGCTGCTGCGTTATGCCAAGCGCATGCGCTCCGGCCTTGCGACCAGCACCGGCATGATGTTCGGTCACTACGTCGCCTGGATCTCCGCCGGTCTGATGGGCGCCGCTACCGCTGCCGTCGCGGGTATCAGCATCGATGTGCTGGAGCCGGGTGAAGTGGCACTGCACGCCCTTGGCGCCGCCGGCTTCGTGATCGTGGTCGTCGCAGGCTGGACCACCGCCAACGCCAACCTGTATCGCGCGGGCCTTGCCGCACAGTCGGCCATGCCGAACCTGTCGCGCAACAAGGCGACACTGGCCGTGGGTATCTGCGTTGCGGTACTCAGCTGCTTCCCGTTCGTCTATCGCAGCATGCTGCCGCTGCTGACCTACGCCGGTCTGGTACTGGTGCCGGTCGGCGGGATCATCTTCGCTGAGCATCACCTGTTCCCGAAACTCGGCTTCAGCCGTTACTGGGCGCGCTACAAGGGGGTGAAGCACAACACGCCGGCGCTGGCGACCTGGGCGCTGTCTCTGATCTTCGGCTTCGGTCTCGAGATGGTCGACGTGATCCCGTTCTATTATCTGTTCCTGCCGACCTGGTTCGTCTCCATCATTCTCTACACCCTGATGGCCAAGTCCGCCGGCGCCGCTGAGTCCTATCCGGAAGCGGAAGCCACCGAAAAGCACTTCCAGGAGCGAGTCGATGCCTTCCACGCCAAGCAGGCCGACACGACCAATCATGCCCCGGTCAAGGACACATCAGGTCTGACCAAGGTCATCCGAGCCATCTGGATGGTGATCGGTCTCGTCATTCCTCTGGTGCTGGCGCTGCGCGTGCTGTTCGGCAGCCCGGACCTGGCAAGCTACGAAGCGAACCGCGAGCTGTTCTATGACGTGACCATCTGGTCGACGATCATCTACTTCATCTTCGCGTACTGGGAACTGCAGCGCAGCAAGGCGCTGTTCAACAAGCAGTCCCCGAAGCAAGCGGCCACCGCTGGCTGAGTCGGCAGGGGACACGCAAGTCCCCTGCCTGGTCCGCGGCGAAGGTAGCCTGACTCACGAGGGCAACCTTCGCCGCTGGCCGTTACGACCTACCCTTTCTTTACCCATCTTGACCCGACCGCGATATGCGGCAGGAGACCTCCCCCCATGACTCGTCTCTCCAATGCCAGTCTGACTCAGCTGGACGCCAAGGTTGCCACCCCGAACTACGATCGTGCTGCGGTCAGCGCCGGCATCGTCCACTTCGGCGTGGGCGGCTTCCATCGTGCACACCAGGCCATGTACCTCGACGAGCTGATGAACCAGGGCAAGGCACTGGACTGGGGCATCGTCGGTGTCGGCGTGATGCCGGGCGATCGCCGCATGCAGGAAGCCCTGTCCTCTCAGGACCACCTCTACACCGTCGTGCTCAAGCACCCGGACGGCAACTACGAGCCGCGCGTGGTGGGCTCCATCATCGATTATCGCTTTGCACCGGACTCCCCGGATGCCGTGATCGAGCTGATGGCCGACCCGGCGATCCGCATCGTCTCGCTGACCGTCACCGAAGGTGGCTACAACTTCCACCCGGTCAGCGGCGAATTCAATCTCGAGAACGCCGACGTCCAGCACGACCTGGCCAACCCGGGTGAGGCCAAGACCAGCTTTGGCCTGATCACCGAAGCCCTGGCACGTCGTCGCGAGCGCGGCGTCGCCCCGTTCACCGTGATGTCCTGTGACAACATCGAAGGCAACGGCAACGTCGCTCACAAGATGTTCACCGCCTACGCGCGTGCACGCGATGCCGAACTGGCCGCCTGGATCGAAGCCGAAGTGCCCTTCCCCAACTCCATGGTCGACCGCATCACGCCGGTGACCACCCCGGATGACATCGAAGAGCTGTCCTCACGCTTCGGCGTGGAAGACGCCTGGCCGGTGGTCTGCGAGCCCTTCACCCAGTGGGTGCTGGAAGACCACTTCGCCAATGGCCGCCCGGCCTTTGAAGATGCCGGCGTGCAGCCGGTGGAAGACGTCGAGCCCTATGAGCTGATGAAGCTGCGTCTGCTCAACGCCGGTCACCAGACACTGTGCTACTTCGGCTATCTGGCCGGCTATCGCTACGCCCACGAAGCCTGCAACGACCCGCTGATCGTCGACTTCCTGCTCGGCTACATGAACGAGGAAGCTCGCCCGACGCTGGCCCAGCTGCCGGGTATCGATCTCGATGCCCACTGCCAGACGCTGATCGAGCGTTTCGCCAACCCGGAAGTGAAAGACACCCTCGCGCGCCTGTGCGCCGAGACCTCCGACCGCATTCCGAAGTTCCTGATCCCGGTGGCCCATGCACAGCTCAAGACCGACGGTGAACTGCGTCGTACCGCGGCTGTCGTGGCCAGCTGGGCACGTTATGCCGAAGGCGTCGACGAGCAAGGCGAGACCATCGACGTGGTCGACCCGCTGAAGGACGAGCTGATGGAACGCGCCAGCCGTCAGCGCGAAGAGCCGACCGCCTTCCTGGACAACCGTGAACTGTTCGGTGATCTGGTCGATCAGCCGCGCTTCCGCGATGCCTACCTCAAGGCCCTGAAGAGCCTGCACGACAACGGTGCCCGCGCCACGCTGGAAATGCTGGTGGCAGACGCCAAGTAAGCTTCACGCGAAGTGAACTGGCCTGTGGGGGATGACGAGACTGTCATCCCCCACAGGCGTCCGCAGAAAGACAAAAAGCGAGACAGGCAACCGCCTGTCTCGCTTTTTTTGTGCCTCATGCCACGCCTTTCCTCACACCAGCGCGACGGTCCACAACCCTGCCAGCATGACGCCGATGCCGACCCACTTGACCATGGCCGCACGCTCGCGCAACCAGACCACGCCGAGCACCACCCCAAGCGGGATCGACAACTGACGCATGGCGACCACAAGGCTGACCTCTTCCGTCAGCGTCATGGCGATCAATACCAGCCCATAGGTCGTCATCACCATCACGCCGGTCAGCAACATGCTGCCCCGCTCGCCCTGCCACAGCATCGGCAGGCGACGACGCTCAGTCGGTAAAAGCATCACCAGAGGTGCGCCCCAGGCGACCGTCATCATGGCCTGTAACACCAGAAAGACAGCGCCTGCAGACGTCGGCGAATATCCGACACTCAGCATGATGTCGAGCGCCTGCTTGTCGATCAGCGAATAGCCGGTGGTCCCCAGCGCTGCCAACAACGCGAACCCCAGCGCGGGGGTCAGATAGGTTCTCGCTCGCAAGCCCTGCGGACTGCTCAAGGGCAACATGAGCGCACCGAGCACGATCAGCCCCATGCCGGTGAAATCCGACACTGTCAGCGCCTGGCTATCCAGCAGGCTCAAGGAGAACAGCGGCACCAGCACCACGGGCAAGGCACGCGCGATGGGATATAGCACACTGACCTCGCCGCGCGCATACGCCCAGGCGAGCCCGCCCATGTAGAGCGCCTGACACAGCCCCGTGGCCACCAGCCAACCCCAGAATTCAGCGGGCAGCACGGCAAACGACGGCCCCAGCCCCAGCAACGGCGCAAAGATCAGCGCACCACTGGCCATGGCCAGCATGAAGAAGGCCAGCGACGGCGCTCGGCCCTTGCCCAGCAGGTTCCAGCCGGCATGCAGACAGACCGAGATCAGGATGAGTCCCAAAGCCAATGAGCTCATGAGACACGCATTGCGTTCAGGATTCCCCAGGCATGGGTCATCGCCTGAACACTGTGACGTGAGCGGCAAGCCAGGCGGCGATTATCATTACGCATGTCTTCTTCCTTGTACGAGAAAAACGCCATCAGCTCGCAGAGACTGGCTCCCACGTGACGGCAAGGATGAGGCGCTTTCTGACGGAATGCCGTCAGCACAGCTCGTCCCCAGGCAGTGGACAGGTGATCGCGGAAGACACCAGCGCGAGCCATCATCAGGCAAGGTCACCAGCCAGAGTGCGTTACCAGCCTTCAGCTGCGGCGTATTGGGGGCATCGGGCCGCCGAGGAGTTGGATTAGCCAAGACGCTATCACATTCGCAAGGTTCGCACTGATCGGGCATAGCTTGGCCTCACGGCTTTCTGGCTCGCCTAGCAAGCGCTCCCCCGCGGGCATTCGTGGTCGCCCTCTTTCTGCAGTAGGCTTGCGTGAGACTTTACTGATATGGGAGCCGCGACATGCATGACGTCAAACCCTTCGACCTCAGTCATCAGACCGCCGTGGTGACCGGTGCCAGTCGCGGTATCGGGGCCGCCATGGCGATCGCCCTCGCCGAGGCCGGCGCCGATATCATTGCCATCAGTGCCAGCATGACCGCCGATGGTAGTGATGTAGGTGAACGTATCCGCGCCCTGGGGCGCACCTTCCAGGGCATCGCATGCGACGTTTCCGACCGCAGCGCCATCCAGCAGCTGGCTGTGCAGTTGAGTTCGACTCAGGTGGATATCCTGATCAACAACGCCGGCACCATCGAGCGCGCCCCGGCCACCGAGCACACGGACGCGCAATGGGATCGCGTCATTGATACCAACCTCTCCGCCCCGTTCATCCTGACCCGCGAGATCGGCAAACAGATGGTCGCGCGCGGCAGCGGCAAGATCATCTTCACCGCCTCACTGCTCTCCTTCCAGGGCGGCATCACCGTGCCGGGCTACGCGGCCAGCAAAGGCGGCATCGCTCAGCTCACCAAGGCTTTCGCCAATGAGTGGGCCGCTCACGGCGTCAACGTCAACGCCATCGCACCGGGCTATATCGCTACCGACAATACCGAAGCCCTGCGACAGGATGCACAGCGCTCCCGCGATATCCTCGCACGCATCCCCGCCGGGCGCTGGGGATCACCAGACGACCTCAAGGGCCCGGTAGTATTCCTGGCATCATCTGCCTCGGACTATGTGCATGGCACCGTTCTGACGGTCGATGGCGGCTGGATGGCACGCTGACGCTCATGTCGACTGGAAACCACTGAAATAGACAAGGCGCAGCCCGAGGTGGCTGCGCCTTGTCTTCAAGATGGAGGTGTAGAGAGAGTATGTCCTGCCAGTCAGCTCAGAACTCGCTGACGATGTTCAGGTACTGCTGCATATCACCAACCATGGCCTGCTCCAACAGTTTGCCTGTCTCGATGGCATAGGGCTGCTGGAAATGAATGTCCCACAGGTCTGATTCCGTGCGCCAATGCTCGTATATCACCAGCGTGTCGACCTGCCCGTCGATGGTATACAGATCAAACACGAGATTGCCCGGCTCCTCGCTGCGCGTCTTCGCCACATGCGTGGTGAATTGCTGCAGCAACCGAGCGCGATATTCTTCCTTGATCTTGAAGATGAAGAAGATACTGAATACCTCATCTTCCGGCTGCACGTGCCTGGGGTTCGCCTCATGCAATGGCGCCGGGTCAGTATCGTTCAAGGGCATCACCTCGAATGGCGATGCCAACACCGTGTCAGCCAGTTTCAGCAGGGCTTGCGCGTAGGGCTGATTCACATGTGCCTGATGCGCTTCGGCGCTTGCCCAGCGCTCGTAGGCGAAGATGGTGGTGGGAGAATCCTTGGCCGCGAAGAAACGCATTTCCAGCATCCCCGGTTCATCCGCTGAGCCCAGCTTGTTGTCAGCCAAGGCCTGCTTGAAGGTATCGAGTTGTTCGGGCTTGACGTCAAATTTCACGATCAAGGTGAGCATGGAGATGCCCCTTATAGTCAATGGTTGTCATCGGCCCAACGGCAAGATCTGCTGCGTCACGTGGCAGCAGCTCTGTCTCGGGAAGTGACTGACACTATCTTTCGCTGCCTGGCTGAAAAACCCGCGGCACGGAGAAAGACTTTCAATGAAACCTTGAACGTGAATGCAGCCCCCGCCACAGCAATGCGCCGCTTGAAACATGAGACCGCGGCGCTCACGCAGATCCAGAACGAAAAATCCCGCAGCCAGGGCTACGGGATCATCGAATACAGATACCACATGGACAAGCTCACGCCCTCATCCCAGGCCGTGCTTGCCACTCGCCGCAGAGATCAGCGCCGCCCCACATGCCGTATGGCAGCCGTGAAACGCCACCGGCTTACCATTCAAGCTGATCGTCGGATGCCCCTCGATGATGCTGCAGGTGCTGTGGCCATCCTTGGGGCACGTTACCATGTCCCCCACCACTGCCACCGGCTTGCCCTCCAACAGATAGTTGGATTGGGCAGACACCACCTTGCCACCATGTGTCGTGCTATCACCGAGCACGATAACACCGTCGCCGGAACTGAACATTGATAATTTCTCCATCTAGTCTGAAAAGTGTGTTGTATTCCGTGATTGCATTCAGAAGATATATAGTTACTTCAAAACTATATCTTCACCGCACTCATCGATAATCTCCTGTGACCATTGTGGAACCTTTCCATATCGACAGATGAGATAATGTCCGAGTATTTGCCATGAGAAAAAGACACACATGGTGCGATAGAAGACAGTAGAAAGAAAATTTATAGCTGAGTTGTCTGTGATGAGCCTGGGTATCGTGTGTCTTGCGGATTCAGCTAACGATGGACGCCAAGACATGAGTTTAGGTGGTTGTTCAAACTCATTATCATACTCCATGAATGCTTGTATATAATAGAAAAGGTAAAAAACCTCATTCTTGGGGGCTTCTTTCATTTCAAGAACAGTATCACCAAAGGAAAAACTATCCTCGACACGATGTCCGTCCATTAAAAAACCACGCAACTCATATTGGCAGGCCGTAATAGACCTCCCCTTATAAGCAACAGCATACAAACAATCTGTCCAAGGCCTTTGTTTGGGCTGATGATCTTTATCGCTGAAAAAATATACTTTACCAGTTCTGCGATTGAAGACTACCGGAGACACAGGAACTCGTGTTATCTCAATCCATGCCCCCAATATATAAGGGTGTGACAAAAACAAAATAAATAATACAACAAAAGCAAAAGCAATATACGCTTTTACCGAAAACATATAATACCCAAAAAAAGAGCACATCGCAATTACTACTGGCATCAAGAGAATGCTTAGACCAAGTAGCATACCTCTCTCCCGAAACCCTGCGTCCCCTAGAAGAATATAATCATCATTTATATAAAATATTGTTTGTGGGGATATGCTGATACATTCCTCCTTTTTAGCAGGAATAATGATATCAGGATAATTTCCTGTTTTGGTTAATCCTGTTACACGAAGATATTTTTCAATATTCAAAGGGCAATTTCCAATGCTTCATAAAATTATTTAGAGGTGTGGCACATCTACATCTATACATTCTCTTTCATAGACTTAAGGATAACACCTAAATTTTCTAGTCATTACTCACAGAGCCTGCGGCCAATGTGAGTTAAATGATAGATATTACCGCTTTGGGAAAATATCTTTACCACACTCGTCAATCACACTTTGCGGCCACTCTGGTAGGCGACAATAGCGACAGAAAAAGTAGTGGCCCACGACTTGTACGCTAAAGGGAATCAGAAACACTGTGCGTACTATTGAATAGATCACATGGAACTTCTTACCTTCAGAGGCTTCGGACCTAGGCTGAAATCGGTGGGCCGCCTCGGAGAGGCTTGGCTTCAAATCCAATGTCTCTGTAACAGCCTCTACAGAATCAGGACCCTCTTGCATAAAACGGCGTACATATTCGAACCTGGCGGAAAGATCCTTGATCATCATTTGGCGAGTATTATCATTATTCGAGATCATATAATGATAATCATCAAACGAAAAGCTGTCTTTGGTGCTACCATCTTCCTTGAACAAGTAGCCCTTAAGCTCGTAATAATAACCATCTACACTGCCCGCAGAATAGGCGAGACAGAATGTGCACTCATCCCAGCGACAGGTTTTGGATTGAAAATCGACCTCGCTGACAAAATGAATATTTTTAGAGTTAGCGTTAAAGACGGTATATTGTAACCCTTGGAACTTAAGTTCACTTTTGGCAGCAAAAAAAAGAGGATAGGCACTCACCCACCCCATGCATAACGCAGCTAGTGCAGCTAATGTTGCTGGAATATTCAGAACACCTTCTTTTATAAAAATCATAGCAGCAAAAAAAATGCAGATAGAAACAAGAAATATACTGCCAATACTCCCCCATGACAAATACAAGCCTCTTTCTCGGAACCAAGATTCTGCTAATATTAGACAGTCATCTCGCTTAGCACACACAAACCCTGGTTTTTTTACTTCATCGAATTTTTTCTCTACATCCAATATATGTTTTTTGGAAAACGATGAACAATCAAGTCGATTATTGCTTAAAACTCCGACCG
Organism: Cobetia sp. 3AK; assembly: GCF_029846335.1. Taxonomy (NCBI): domain Bacteria; kingdom Pseudomonadati; phylum Pseudomonadota; class Gammaproteobacteria; order Oceanospirillales; family Halomonadaceae; genus Cobetia; species Cobetia sp. 3AK. Next base: position 18,708 of record NZ_JARWKR010000015.1, read on the forward strand.
CTTCGAGTATCTTTCTCTGGGCTTTATTCATAATCAGTTCTCCAATACCTTTTGTAGCTCTTTATCACTTATCTTGATGCTGGGCCAATGATATTAGTAGGTAGTTCATAATCGGTATGGAGCTATAAATATCAAAAAACCCTCATGGAGTAGCCATGAGGGTTTTTGGGTAATGCGAACAGTTTATCAACCTAGTCCATGGGTACCATTCGCCGCCGAGATCAACGTCGCACCACATGCCGTATGGCAGCCGTGGAACGCTACCGGCTTGCCATTCAAGCTGATGGTGGGATGCCCCTCGATGATGCTGCAGGTGCTGTGGCCATCCTTGGGGCACGTCACCATATCCCCCACCACTGCCACCGGCTTGCCCTCCAACAGATAATTGGACTGGGCAGACACCACCTTGCCGCCATGTGTGGTGCTATCACCGAGTACGATAACGCCATCTCCGGAACTGAACATGCTTATCTCCTATCTAGTAATAAAACGCTTCAAAAGTTTTATCATTTAACCAAGAATAACTGCGATCATTAAAATTTTACCTTCAAAGATCAACTATATAAGAATAAATATTGATCACTATAGAATGACCATTCATCTATAGCTTCACATTTACTTATGAATAAAAAAATGATATTATATCGCAACATTTAACTATTTGAGTGAATATAGTGAGTAATTCATCTTCCACTGTTATCTTAGCAATGTCACTTTTGCTACTGTCAGGCTGCAATGAATCTGAGTCCAATAGCAAGGAACTTACTACCTCCGATCAGAAAAAAATCGCGGCTCTTATCAAAAAAACTGAAGACAATATGATTTTTGTCAAAGGCGGTACTTTCCAAATGGGCGATTTTGGGCCTATTGATGAGGGGACCAATGGCTTGCCTTACTCCGTTGACAAAGACAACAAGCCATTACATACAGTGACTCTTGATAGTTATTCTATTTCTGCGACTCAAGTATCCTATGATGATTTTGATACCTATACGCTAGCCACTGGAAAACAAACTATAAACAACAGTGGCATTGAGAAAAAATATAGAGCTCCTAATGTTCCAGCGGGAGTCACGTGGCACCAAGCCAATGACTATTGCTCTTGGCTTTCTGCTAATACTGACAGCACCTATAAATTACCGACTGAAGCGCAATGGGAGTTTGCTGCTCGTTCAAGAGGGAAATTCTATTTATTTGGGACTAATGATGGCTCCTATCGAAGGGGAGTCAATATTCTTACAAGAGATGAGATCAAGAAAAGCACGCCAGCGAATTCTACTCTGGCACCAAGTAAAATTAAATCTATACCGCCAAACCCTATGGGAATATACCAAATGGGGATCAATGGCTATGAATGGACTAATGATTGGTATAGTGAAAACTACTATGAAAACTCACCACAACACAACCCCCAAGGTCCTAAGTCAGGGACTGAAAAAGTCGAACGAGGGGGAAGCTTTGGTGAGGGAACTACTGCTAAATTTACGATCAGGCGAGCAAGCTCTTTCCCAGATGCTAGTTTTAGGACACCAAGTGGTGCGGTAAAAAAGGGTAGTTTACGCACTCATACTTTCAGATGTGTCTCTAATTAGTAAAAGTGTACGCAAAAATCATACATAACCAAACTCATCAACATCAACAACACACTGAGTTTGGTTATAGCAGGGTATATTCAAATAACTACTATACTCTGGCTGTTCAAAATACTCTACACTATCATTTTTAGCCACAACTGTTCCTTTTGAAGTAGTTGCTTTTAGTCGACTTTTTATTTCTTCCAGCTCACTTGGATAGTTACTAGATATAGGGTAAGAGTAACTCTCCTCTCCTGTAGCAAGAAATTCTAATATTAATCGCTCGCCCTCAACCCAAGATCCTTTATCTCCATCCATGCTTTTAATACGCTGCATTATGTTTTTATACTCTGTCAACGATTGTACATACTTCAGCAACTTTATAATAGCTTCTTTTCTGTCTGACATACTACCAAAAACTGTAAACTCAGAGACTAGCAGAGAGTAATCTCTATTAACCGGCACGTATTTATCATAACTATCTGTTTTTATTAACAATATTAATATTTTACTCTTAGCCTCAGGAACTAATATAGATAACTTATCACTATCAGAATCTATAATAGACTTCATTACACTTGCACGTTGAGAGGCCGCTTTGTAGTCTTTAACGTAACTTATATCATTAACATCATCAACGATATCCTTTACCAACAAGTCTAGCTCATCCTTTATCAGTTCAGGAGTCTCATACATAAACTCCGTTATATCTTTCCCATATGCGATCGCGAGTGTAAAAATATTAGCAAGGGCATTAAATGCGTCTGAATCAATAAACTCTAGATAAACAAAGTCGGCATTTTTTAGCTGATAATAAGTCCATGCTGCGAATTCACGCAAAAGCTTTGTATCTACTTCATAAGAAACTTCCCCAGAAGCACCTAGACCTAAACAAATACCAGCCTTTGCTCTAATTCTGAATCTACCATTTTGATAAGAAACACTAAAGTTACCAGCGAAATTCATGCCAGCATACGCAGCCACCCCTGCGCCAGTAATGGCAAATGGCTTGAATTCATGATCTGCTTCGGGGCTTTTCCATTCCAACTGCATTCTGGCGAATGCTTCGGCTTTACCACCTATAAATGCCTCAAGTGTAGCCTCAGCCTTTTGTTCATTTTTATCTTCCTCCATCAAGATAATGGATTGCTGGCTTCCAGGAGGCCCCATAGGTACCAACTCACCTCTGGTGCCTCGCGCTTTTATCCCGCCCTGAGCCACTTCAAGATCAACATTTATCTCAGCTGCGATACTTGCGCCGATGGCGCCAGACATACTGATGAATGCATGTACACGTAACATCCCAAGTTGTAATACCTGCTTATCATCCAGTTCGTACATCAACTTCAGGCCACCTGATGGCCGATAATAATCTATAGACCCTTTAGCTTCAAACAAGGATAACTTGGCAGCAGCATTAGCTTTTAGCCTGGTCTTGCCTTCAAGTGGCGTGAGCTCACCAGTCAAGCCACTAGCTCCATATGTCCAGCGCGCTAATTGTGCCTCCCCCGATAACTCTACTTTTCCGTCACGACTCTGCTGCTTACTATCCGCCTCACTATTATACTTTAAGTTAAGCTGTTTATTTAGCTCTTTAGTCCATTTACAGAGGTCGATCGTATCTTCATCTTTTTTCAACCATTCATCAAACCATGTGAAATCTGTTTTCAAGGTTTTTGAAATAGCCTGCTCTTTCAATTGACTGTATATAGATGCCCATACTATCTCCCCCTTCTCAAGCACATCGTCTGCCAAAGAGGTAGCACCATCTTGAGCTATAGGTTTCAACTCAATTTTTGATGTTAAACTATCTACTACCTGAGAGCGCATATAGCACATTCGGAAACTCTGCGCATTTCCATCATTACGTCTAATAGGTATCAATTCCACGATAACATTACTTTCATCATCTAGGCTAGATAGTGATACCAAAATCTCTCTTAATGCTTGATTTGCCTTATCAACTTTCTTTTGGCCGCTAGCAATATTTTTTTCAAACTCAGCCTTATACCTAACACATTCTGGATCTTCTTCATCATAAGACATCATCATGGCTTCGTAATTACTTAAATCGCCTTGAAGCCTTTCAATCTCCGCGTGATAATTTTCGACAACCGCTTCCAATAATCGTATTTCTTCCATACATGCCACTACATTTTCAGCAGGCACTTTGATTAATTTATTTCGCCCAACTGCATAGAAAAGTAATGGCGATTTACCTATTGGAGCATCCTTTCCAACGGCTACAAGCCGAGTCTGCGCCTTACCCTCAGACATATCACTTCCCAGTTAAATTTTTAACAAGAATTTATTATGCAAAGTCATCTAACCGATCAAGTACATCGACTTTCATCTGCTGCGAGGAAGATGTATGTACGCGTTGTGTACGACCTTCACCGTCACTACGCCCTTCAAACACCTGTCCTTCGGCCGTTGTTATACGATATCTCGCATACTTGAGAGGAACTTGTGTCTGTTCATCCTTCAAAGTAAAGAATTCGGAATAAATACCTTGAGGATCAGGCAAGGGGGTCAGTGATTTACTTAAACGCGTCGGCCCGCCAAAACTATGTTGCGCGCCTTTGACATCCACCTTGCCCGGCCCGTGCACTTCGATGTTGCCGCCACTCAGGCGGATATAGCCGCCGCCGCTGGTGAGCAGAATCTCGTTCTTGGCCTGGATGGTGACGGTGCCTTCGGTGGAGGTGATGGTCATGTCCTTCTCGGAGGTCAGTTCCATCGCATCACTCTGCGCCTGCATTTCCACCTTGCCACGTGCAGCAAACAGCTTGATGCCGGCACGTTGCACGAACAGCGAGAACTTTTCGGAGAGCGAGGCGATCAGGCTGCGGCCGGTGGCCAGATTGATGTCTTCGCCGCTGGTGATGCTGAGTGACTTGCCCTGCGCCAGATGGGTGGATTCCGGCGTACTCAGCGCGATGCCTGCCGGTGAGCTGACATGCAGCCAGGGGGCGTCGAGCCGTGCGGCTTCACCACGCCCGCCAGCGCTGGCGCTTGAGGCAGAGCTGCCATCGAAACTGGTGCCACTGTCTTCAGCGCCGTAGCGCCCCTGGGCATCTTCACTGGCCAGCTTGAGGTTATCGAGGGTCGCGAGTGCTTCCGCCTCATGGCTGGTAGCACTCTCGCTGAGCGTATTGGAGAGCTGATAGGCGCTGGCCAACTGCTGCTGAGCGGGGGTGAGATCGAGCTGTTCGCCACTGGCGGCGATCTGCCCCCAGCTGGTCAGCAGCAGGCCCTGATGCGCGCGGATGGCGCCATAGGCGTCCGAGCGCAGCTCGAAGCCGGTACCGCGGAAGCTGCCGCGTGTGTTGCCTTGCTGGTGGATCAAGTAGCCGAGATTGAGCTGGGACTTCTCGTGCTCCGAGTTCAGGCGCACGCGCTCCTGATCGGTCGCATCATCGAACACCAGCTCGTTGTACTTGTTGCCGCGATAGGTCTTGCTCTTGAGGCCCGAGAGCAGGCCATTGGAGTGCCATTGCGGGGTCTGGTCGCCGTTGTAGACCCGCCCGGTGATCAACGGGCGATCGGCATCGCCTTCGAGGAAATCGACGATGACCTCCTGACCGATACGCGGCACGAACACGCTACCCCAGCCGGCACCGGCGTTGGGTTGCGCGACACGCAGCCAGCAGCTGGCATCAGCGGCACCCTTCTCGCTGCGGTCCCAGTGGAACTGCACGCGCACGCGGTTGAGCGAGTCGGTGTGAATCTCTTCGTTCTCGGGGCCGACGACAATCGCAGTCTGCGGGCCACCAAGATTGGGGCGCGGATGATCGAGAGACGGACGATACGGCTGACTGAGACGCTGGGATTCGAAGTCGATCAGATACTGACCGGTGCCGACATCGGCGTAGTCGTCCTGCGCATCACTCTCAAGACCATGTGCCTGGCGCGCCTCGGCCATGCGCGCCTGCAGGCTGCCCGGTAGCGCCTTGAGGTGCGCGGAGACCGGCAGAGCATTCTCGGCACAAACGGTCAGGCCCAGCACCAGAAATTCGCGCTCACTCGAGTCGCCGTCTTCATGGCGGGCGTGCTGGCTGAGTTCGAACCAGCGGCCGACCTTCAACTGGCGGGTGCCCCCGGCGCCATAGAAACGCTTGGCGCGGGATTCATGGGCCTCGAGGCGATTGACGGTCAGGCGTTCGCCGCGCGAGTGATCATCAAAGTAGTACTCGCCGGGGTAGTCGTAGACTTCCTGCTCGCTGAGGTTGCCTTGATCGCTGCGCGTGTCCTGGCCGGAGCGCTTTTCGAGGCCCGGCTGCTTGTAATCGAAGGTGCCGAGGCTGACGCGAGTCGGTTGCTGCTGACGGCGGCCGCTCCACTGGGTGATGGAGTCTTCCAGTTCAGTGGCATCCTGACGGTGGAAGCGAATCACCTGCGGCTCGACCGGCGCACAGGTCGCGACATCGTCGGTGATGACGAGGCGATGACCATTGAAATCGCTGTCGTCAGAGGCGTGTTCGAAGTAGTAGAACAGCCCCTCCTGCTCCATCAGGCGATTGACGAACTGGAAGTCGCTCTCACGATACTGCACACAGTAGCTGCGCGTCGGATACTCGCGGCGCAGGTCCAGCCGCCAGCCGCCCTGGGCTTCGCCTTGCGCGATGGCGTGATTCGAGAATACCGACTCGATCACCTCGACGGCGGTGAGGTCCTGGAAGATGCGGCTGTCGCGGCCGAGCTTGAGCATCGTCATCCACGGCACCAGCGTCAGCTGGTAATAGAAGACGCCGCCGTCCTCACCCAGCAGTGCGGCCGACTCGACCAGCCCAGAGAGCTTGCGGTAGCTGCCATCGGCCTGACGCACCGAGAGCGCCGCCGGCTGTGCCATCAGGGTCTTGAGTTCGATATCACCGTTCTGGGAGATGCAGTCGAGGGTATAGGCGAAGGGACGCGACATGCGCTCTTCCCCCACCAGGCGATGCGGGATGAAGTCCGCGCCGCTCATCTCAAGCGTGAGCAGGCGCTCGTTCTGATTCAGTGAAATCTCGAACGACTCCAGCAGGCTATCCAGCCAGGAATTCTCTGCCATCCTTAACATCCTCACGGTGCGCGCGCTTGTTCGCTCGGCAAGCGAGTGCACCGGCTTATTCAGTTCGGGTCATGCGTCTCAAGACGCAGCGATGTTCAACATAGGACGAGCACAGTCAACACAGGACGAGCACAGTCAGCACAGGGCAAATGCAGCGCCGTCAGCGCTAACCGGCACAGGGCATGAGTGCCAGCATCCGGGTCCGGGTATCGTCCCGCAGCGACACGACCAGGGCGCTGTCGTTGTCTTCCAGTTCCGCGATCGCCAGCACCAGCGCCAACGCCAGCCAGGCATCGCCCGGCCAGCCGCAGAAGCTGTCGAGCGTGGTGCCATCCTCGATCATGTCCAGCCCCGGCCAGCGATTCATCAGGCTGGTGCCGGCTTCCACCGCGCGCCCGGGCAGCCCGAGGCTATCCATCACCAGACGCATGGGCTCGAACGGCTCGCGGGTAGAGGCATGCTCGTCATTTTCCGCCTGCACGGGCCACTGGCGCTCGATCAGCTGCATCAGCGGTGCCGGCGAGCGGCGCAGCTCGCGGCTGCCTCGCTCGGGATGAGACAGCGTTGCCGCCAGCGGCACCTGCCAGCCCTGCAAGGGAGCCGGTGAGTCAGGCGCGAGACGCTCGAAGAGCAGCGCCGCGACAGCCTCACCGGGAAACAGACCGCTGGGGCGGGAGGCATACGCCAGCTGTCCGCGCCGCGACAGCTCCGAGACGCTGCTGTCGAACAACAGGGAGTCGACGCTGAGCCAGATGACATGCGGCATGCCACCCGATTCCTCGGCGGCCAGCAGTTCATGCAGGCCCTGATCGGCCGCCGCGCGATGCGTGACGCTGCCCAGCGCGTCGGCGAAGGGCGTGGCCGCCACCGTCTCACGCAGACGTGCGATGAACCCCTCCACCAGGCTGGCATGACGGATCGGCGCACTCAGCACGATATCGAAGGGCGCGCCCTCCGGCAGCGCTTCCAGCATCAGCAGCGCGTCGATGATCAGGGCCTGGATCAAGGTCTCGAGCCGCTGATGGCGGCGATCGAGACGTGCCACCTGCTCGCCGGAGGCAGGCGATGCGCCCGCCTGGCCCAGCGCGATTTCATGTACCAGCAGGCCATAGCCATCCGGGCCACGCAGGGTCGCGGAGATCTCGGCCGCCGCCGATGACGGCAGCTGCCCCTTGGCCACCGCCCCTGCCGAGGTCAGCGCCACGCCATCCAGCAGACACAGGGTGTCGGTGCGGTAGTCGCTGCGCACCTTGACGACCGGCGCCTCGGGCTCTGCCGGGCGCACCTGCTGCAGGCGGTCATAGATCGAGCTCTTGAACATCATCAGTGATCATCACGCCGCTGAGTGCCCAGGGTTTCACGGATGCCGTCCACGACATGTTCCTCGCGGATGACATCACGCAGCCATTCCTCCAGCGGCATGCGGCCCCAGCGCACGGCGCGTTCGACCAGATACGGCACCGGGCTGTGCGGCTCGCTGCCCTTGAAGTACTGGGCGACGCCATTGAGCATGTCGAAGGCTTCCTCACGGGTCTGCGGCGTGGTGCGCAGTGCCGCCGGCGCCATGCCCGCCTGAGCGGTTGGCGTGACACTCGCGTCCCCTGTGGAGGCATCGCCACTTGCGGCGTCCGTCACTTCTGCATCGCTCTCGGCAGATGCCTGGGCCTCATCGTCCAGGCTGACCCCGCGCTCGCCCAGCAGTCGCTCGATCAACTGGGTGCAATCCGCCAGACCACGCTGCAGCTGGCTGAAGGTCGGCGCGCTCACCCCCAGCTGCGCATTGAGCTGCGCCACCAGACCGGCCAGCGCCTGCTGGCACTTGACGATCTTCTGGTGACGCTCGCGGAAGGTCGCCGTCTCGGTCAGCACCACGGAGCGCTGGAAGATATCGGCGTTGATCTTGCCATCCGCCAGCGCGCTTTCCATGGCATCCACGTCGGTACGTGCCAGGTTCTCGACCTGACGCGACTCCTCATAGCGGTCGAGCCCGTAGAGCTGCCCTTCCACCAGCGGCAAGGTGCCGATCATGCCGGCGAGGGTGTCATCCAGCCAGGTCAGACGGGCGACACGCTCTTCATCACCTTCCTCGAGCGTCGGGTAAAGCGTCTCCCAGTACTGCTCACACAGCGCCGTCATCAGCTCCAGCCCCCAGGCCAGACCCATGAAATGATCCCGGTGCGCCAGGCCTTCGCAAAGCCAGCCCGCCAGCGACAGGTCCTTGCTCTGCTCGGCCAGACCGTCGGCAGTCAACGAGATGACGGCATTCCAGTCGGACTTCTTGAGATCGGCCTGCCATTCGCCCTGACTGAGGTAGGCCGGGTCTGCGCGACGCGCTTCCTTGATCTCGTCAAAGAGCAGCGAAAAGCCCAGGTCCTCTCCTGTCCCATGAGCGCCGATTGGCGCGAGCAGTTCGTCGCGGTCCCATTCGTCGGCCATTTTGTCTCTCCTGAATCACGTGTTGATCGCGTTGCGAGGCAACGCCTGCGAAATCACTGTGGCGCAGTGCTGTTGTTTCAGAGCCAGTTAGCACAGCGCTATTGGTATAGAGCTATTAGCACAGACCCTGTTGGCAAAGAGCTGTTGGCACAGAACTGACAGCACAATGATTTCGCAGGCGCTCATCGAGGCAAACGGGGATGCGCAAGGGGAAAACAGACATGCCGGGAGAGCCTTTCGCTCCCCCGGCATGCCTTCTACCCGGACGTGATATCCCCTGAAGACGAGCTCACGCCAGCACGCTGGCCAAGCCCCGGGATGCCACTCTCCTGTTCATGGACGGCGACTCACGCCGCCGCGCCATGAGCCGATACTCAGGAGTAGACGCGGTTGCGCGTGCGATCCCAACCACCGGTGATGTTGCCGCCACCCTGGCCATCGCTGCGCTTCTGCTGGGTGTAGGTGACCTTGATACGTGCGAAGTTCAGCTTGATCTCTTCAGACGGCAGATCGTGACGCGCATCGTGCACGGAATCGGTCGCACCGCCACCGCCGGCCTGGGAGAAGGACGCCATGCCTTCCAGGTCCACGGAGGACACGATGACTTCCTCAAGCTTCACTTCCATGTAACGCACCTGCTCGCCACCGGCACGGTGAACCTGCAGGGTGATTTCCTTGATGTGCTGACCGCGGCAGCAAGCTTCGAACAGCTTCGGAGAAGCCTTGTCGATGAACTTCTTGATCGCGAACTCACTCAGGTTGACGCGCTCGGCAGACGCACCACCGGCGGAGCTGGCAGTCGCGGAAGTCGCCTGGCTGGCGCCGAATTCGAAGCTCAGCAGCTCGATCCAGTCCTTGTGGTTGGTATCCAGACTCTCGCCCGGGATGCCGTCGATCTTGAGGTAGGCGTCAAAAGCCATGGTAAAACTCCATTTCCGTCATGTGATGGGTGGGCATCACGGGTAGCAGCCCTCCCTGGCTGCCACCTGCAACGCGTGTTCGGACACGCTACCGCCAGGAGATGCCATCCAGGCACCCCCACTGCGTATGTCCATGCTTCTCCGCTCTCTTGCGCCGGGCCTGCCTTCAGGCCTGTCATCCAAGAGCTCGACTCCTCCGTGAGTCGGCAAAATGAAACCGGTTGGGCGCTGCCCGTCAGTTCTGTTGTGTTCTGTTCAGGTCAGGTCTGGACTGATCAGTTCAGTGCACGCACTTCAATCTCGACACGACGATTGGGGGCCAGACAGGCGATTCTCTCCGCTCGTGACATCTGGCCATCGCACTTGACCAGCGGACGATCACTGCCGGCCCCTTCCGCGCCGATCAGCTCACCCGGCAGCCCCTTGCCCACCAGATAGGTGCGCACGGTCTCGGCGCGTTGCAGCGAGATCCGACGATTGGCAGTGGCCGAGCCGATCGGGTCGGCGTGGCCGGTGATGGTGATGCGCCCCAGGTTCGGCGTATTGGAAAGTCGTTCGGCGATGGCATTCAGCTGACGCTGCCCCTCGCCCTGCAGGCCCGAGTAATCCGCACGCCCGAAGGCGAACAGGGTGTCGGATTCCAGCGTGATGGTCTCGACGGTGCTCAGGGAGCGGTCCAGCAGACCATCGATGTAGTTGCGACTGGATGACACCAGGAAGGTGTTGTCCTCCAGACGCGGCACGTCCGGGCGCACCACCTGCTCGGCATAGAAGTTGACCTGACGGCTGGCATATTCCAGATCACGGCTATCGCGCGGCACATCCTCTCCCTGGGTGATGGCCGGGTACCAGTAGACCGGCATCTCGCTGCGCAGCCAGTCCGCCTCGATGTCCTCGCGCGGCGTGCGCGACAGGGACAGATAGGTCTTCAGGGTGTTGTTGCCGAAGTCCGCCAGCGCCTGGGCCGAGTTGTCACGCGGCTGGGCGTGGTCCTCGACTCCCGGGACATGGATATCCGTCTCGCGCGGCCCGTCCTCGCGGTCATGCACGCTGATGGTCGGCAGCATGAACAGCGACTGGTTGAGGTTGCTGGCGATCGGCACCAGCATCGTCTGACGCAGCGCGCCGAAATAGACGTCCCGCAGCTCAGGTTCCAGCGTCTCGCCTTCATAGAGCCCGAAACCGAGCGACCAGGGCACGCCATGCTCGTGATGGCGAGCATCGTAGCGGGCCGCGCTGTCACGCAGGGCATCCAGCGTCGCCCACTGGGCATAGGCATCGGGCTCGCCGGCGTCTTCCTCGTAGGCGGCATCCAGGGCCTGATCCAGCGCGCCGAGCTCGCGGGTGTTGGCGGTGAAGGACACCGCCCACGCCAGGCACATGGCCGCGGCGAGCGCCAGCGCCAGCCACACCCAACGCAGTTGACGCCGACGTTGCAGGTTGGCACCGCCATAAAGGCCGACCAGATGCTGATCCGGCAGCAATACCCGCGAGAACAGCCCCGAGACGAACAGCGGCTTGCCATCCTGATGGCCCGGCGCATGACGCTCGGTGACGGCAAAGCGTGACGCCACGTTACGCCCATGGGCTGCCGTGCTGGCCTGCCCCTCGGAGAGCGCACTGGTGAAGTAGAACCCGCGCAGCAGCGGCGCTGCCTGATAGGGATTGACCTTGAGCAGCTCGGTGACGAAATCGGTCAGATGCGGTGCCAGCGCTTCAAGCTCACGCGGGAATTCCACCGCCGCCGGGGCCTCGCGGGTGCGCACGATGTCCCCCTCGACCAGACAGCGCTCCCCGGTACCCGCGCAACGTGCCACCAGGCGTGTCATCGCCTCACTGAACCGTGTACGCCAATCCGCCTCGGCATAGCCCTGGTGCGGGAAGCTCATGCCCAGCACTTCATCGCGCTGCGCCGGTGCCAGCTGAGCATGGAACTCGCGAAAGCCGGGGATGTGGTCGCTCTTGGTGAACACCAGATAGATGGGCAGAGCCGCACCGAGACGCTCGTAGCTTTCCTGGATACGCTCGCGCAGCTGATGTGCCAGTGCCTCGACGTCATGGCGGTTCTGGAGCACTTCATCGATGCTGACCGCGACGATCAACCCGTTGAGCGGCTGACGCGGACGATAGCGACGCAGCATGTCGAGGAAGGCACGCCACTTGCCGACTTCCTCCTCGGAGCTGACGTAACGCCCTGCGGTATCCAGCAACACGGCCTCACTGCTGAAGAACCAGTCACAGTGACGGGTGCCGCCGATGCCCGCGACACGTGCGCTTTCGCGCTCCGCGAAGGGGAAATCCAGCCCTGAGCGCGACACCAGCGTGCTCTTGCCCACGGCCGGCTGACCGATCACCAGATACCAGGGCAGCGTATAGAGCAGATCACCCTGACGGGTGAACCAGCCACCGCGTTTCTCGCTGGCACTCTTGCGCATGCGATCCAGCGCCGCCAGCAGGCGCTCGCGCAGCAGGCTGACTTCCTCGCGGTCCTGGGGCGCGGCGCTGAGCACGGCGTCATCGGCGTTCTGGATCAACAGCGACTCGACATCCTTGCGCTCTCCCACCCCGCGATAGAGCAGCAGCAGATACAGGGCAGAGGCCACCAGAAACGCCAGAATGCCGACCAGCAGACTGTCCAGTGACGAGAAGCCGAGTCCGACACCGGCGCCCCAGATCAGGAAGATGCCCAGGAAGAACAGCACGCCCAACCAATACGGGCGGTATTTGAGGAGGTAGTACTTGAGAACGTGGAGCTTTAGCTTGTTCATGTCGGTGCCGATTCATCCTTGGATATGTCGCCGAATACCGTGTCGTCACTGCCCGCCCTTGTCCCCTGCGGCCCCGGGTCATCTTTCCGGTCATCTGACAGAGCGGCGATGTAGGCTCCCATGCCCAGTGTCGAGGCGTGAGACGCCTCCAGCGGGCCAGCGTGAGGCTCCCCGCTGCCAAGCAGGCGCCAGGGCCCGAGCACCTCGAAGGCGGAGCCCGCCAGAATGCGCAGTGCGTCATGATCGTCACGCGTGAAGCGCATCAATGTCGGGCGCATGAAGTCATCGACGATCACGCTGATCTGCCCCGGCGCGCCATTGTCATGCTCCAGCCAGTGCAGCCACAGGTCCGCCGCGGGACGCTTCAGCGCGCGCTCCGGGGGCAGTGGCAATGCCGCCTGCCCCCGGGTGTCATCACGCGCGCCCCCTGTCGCCAGCTGCCGGCGCGATGCCTGCATGTCCTGCGTCAGTCGCTGGGCGCTCACGTCGGGGAAGCCACTGGCCAGCGCCCGCGTGAGGTCCCCATAGCGCACGTCTTCCAGAAAGCGCGCGAACAGACGCCGATGCAGCTTGAGATCGGAATCATCCAGCGGGCGTAGCGCCTCGATTCCCGTGAGCAGACGCTCCTGTGCCTGCTGGGGATCTGCGCAATGCATCACATCGCGCAGCAACTCCCGCACCTGCCCGGCGAAGGTCTCGCCGAGGGTATGCACCCCGACACTGCCTTCCACCACCGGCGAGACGGCCAGCCGCTGGAAGACCAGCAGCGGGTAGCGTCGCCCGGAGGCGTCCTGCGAGGGCGACATGACCCCCATCAACCAGGCTCCGCTGCTGGCGCGGTAGTGAAAGAAGCACAGCGGCAAGGCATCGAAACGTGCCTGCCAGTCTTCGTCGCGCTCGGCCATGCGATTCAGCGCCCGCTGCCACCAGCCATCCAGTTCCCGGATGTCCTTGTGGCCCGCGTGATGGGCGATGAAGTCCGCGCTGCCGGGCAGCTTGCCGAAGAAGCCGATCATGCGGTCATCTCCCGGCGACCGAAGGCATGGACAGGTTGCGCACCTGCTTGAGGTCCGTCAGTTTCACGCCACCGAAGTTGCGCGCCTCGAAGCTCACCGGGCCCACCGGGGTGTACCAGGTGAAGCGCTGACGGGCGGTATCCAGGTCTGTCACGTCCGCGGATTCGATCAGCTTCAACAGGCTCCAGCGATTGGGGAAGTTGAAGACGGTGATGCGGCGGCCGTCACGTGTCACCACCTCCAGTCGGGCACCGGAGACTTCCGGATCACCCGGCCAGACGAAGCGCTGCCAGTGCTGACGACCATTGCGATAGGTCTGCTGCTGACCGTCCAGCGTCAGCTCGATCGAGATCAGCCGGGAGGAAGGCCGGATCATGATCTCGAAGCCGTTCTCCACATCCGCCAGACTCTCCAGCACCCGGCCCACTGCCGTGCCCTTGGTGATGGTGGCGGTGATCTTGGGGTCCACCAGCGGCGTACCGTCCTGCTCACCCTCTTCCAGGTTGCCGACTTCTTCATTGTCGAAGCGGGTCAGCAGACCGCTATCGGGGTCGATGAACTGACGCAGGTCACGCACCGAGGTCTCGTTGGCGGAATCGCTGACCGGATAGCGGCCACTGACCATGCGATGCCAGGGTGAGACGACCTGCTCGCCCCAGGCGGCGGCCAGCTGTGACGCCACCGGCCCCTGCAGGCTGGCCACCGAGTAGTCGATGGGCGCACGGAACAGACGTTGCAGTGACTGCACCAGCGGCTCCTGCGAGGTATCGACATTGGCGGCCACATAATCACGCGCCGCCGAGATCTCATTGGGCTTGCCGCCGATCATCTCCGCCAGCAGCTGCTTGGTACGCTTGCCGACATCGCCACGCTCCAGTCCGTCGAGGCGCACCTTGAGCTGACGCAGGCGCAGCTGGTAGCGGTTCATGACCGAGGCATCGCCATCCTGCCCCTCATCCTGGGCAAACAGGCTGGCGACCGGCGCGAAGTGGTCCGCCAGCTTCCCGTCGTGCACGTGCGGCAGGCCCTGCAATGCGCCGGTACGCTGTGCCAGCTGACTGCCATCCTCCTCGACCCACGCCAGCGCCTGATCCCACAGGCCCGCCGACTCGGCCGCCGGGGCCGGTGCGTCACCCTCGGCTTCGCGTGGCTGGGGCGTCTTGCGGGCCTCGGCATCGCGGCTGTCCCAGCGGGTGTTGTCATCCACCACGGCCAGCAGTGTCTTGAGCGGTGAGCGCTGATAGTCGCTGAAGCGCGCCAGACGTTGACGCGAGAGCGCCAGACCTTCGAAGCGACGCACGCCGACATCGGCCAGGAAGCGCTCCCAGGCCTCGGCATAGTCACGCTTGTAATGCGCCAGAATCGCCTCGGCGAATTCGGTCTTGCCCTGCTCGGCATCCGGGTTCTCGTCTTCCAGCACCCAGTCATGCTCCACCGGCAGGTCAGAACTCAGCGTCTTGAGCAACTCGGGACGCACGAACTCGTCCCACACGCGACGCGTGAAGAAGGCCGGCACGGATTCGCCGGCGTACAGCAAGCCACGTGCGCCCTCTTCGGGCAGCATCACCGAGAGCGTCATCGATGGGAAACGGGCTTCGGCCGCCAGACGCAGACGCAGGTATTCCCGCTCCGCCGGCGAGTTGTCGAGCAGGAAGGCCTTGAGGTCACGGCGGGAACGCGCGACGCGATCCTCATCCCGCACCAGGGCAGGTGCCTTGCCCTGCGCCAGATATTCGCTGTAGAGCGCGACATTGTCGGCGATGCGTTGATCTCCCCCCGGCACACGGCGGTGACTGTCCGCCAGCTGATGCCAGGCGCGCGGCAGGGCTTCGCGCACGAAGGCGACGTCCGGATGTTCCGCAGGCTCGCTCAGGATCAGATACAGCTTGAGCGCATCGTAGGCATCGATCAGCCCGGCGACCTGCTCCGGCGTCAGCTGGTTGAGCACTTCACTGGAGAAGGCCGGACCGCCCGGCATGCCGCCGTCCGGGATGCCCCCCTCACCCGCCACGGTGCCATCACCGCCCAGTCCCGCGGACGAGCCACGGAAATTCTCGGCCTTGTCACGCAGCGCATCACGCCCCTGCTGTCGGGTGCTCCAGTAGGCGTCATTGACGCCGCCGCGCAAGCGGTAATCCGCCTCGCCCTTGAGCTGACTGGCCAGTTCGCCCGGTGAGCGCGGCACGCTGCCCAGCGTCGGGCGCTCGGTGAGACGCTGACGCAGGCGCTCGCCACTCGAGGTCAGCAGTGACTTGCCATCGGCGACCAATGTCCGCGAGGCATCGCCCCCGGATCCAGCGCCCCCACCGACATCCTCGCCACGGGTGCGCCGCGAAGCGGACTCGGAGACGATGCCCAGCGAGACCGCCAGACGCCCGACCGCCCGCAGGCGAGCGTCGAGATCTTCCGCCAGCGGTGCCAGAATCTGCTGCTTGAGGGTCGCGAAGTACTGTGCTTCAAGCGTCGCGCTCAGACGCTCTCCGCCATCCAGTCCCATGTGCTGATACCAGGGCAGACCGCCCTCTTCGCGGGCCTGACGCACACGCGACAGCTCAGCGTGGAGCAGGTCGAGCTGCACGCTGGGGGTCACGGCGCCATCAAGCGATGTCAGCTGCGCATCGACGGCCTCGAGACTGGTGCGACTCTGGTAATAGGCGTTGCCGAGCAGGCCCAGCGTCACCGCACCTGCCACCCCGCCCACGCCGATCAACAGCGGGTTCAGGGAACGCCGCTGACCATCGCGCGCGTAGTGACGCACCAGGTTGCGGTCCGGAATCATCACGTCACGGAAGACACCGCCGACGAAATAGGGGCGATCACTGACCGTCGCCGTCGCTGAGGCTGGCGTCGCCGCCTGGGTGCCCGCCGGTTCCTTGAGCGCAAAGCCCTGACGGACCTGCTCATCGAGAATCGCCGGCATCGCACTGCCGTCCTGCAGCGCACTGGTGAAATAGACGCCACGCGTCAGCGGCCCGCGGGCACTGTTGCGACGCAGATCGAAGGGCTCCAGGAAGTCGGCCAGCAGGCCTTCCATCTCGGCGATGTATTCCGGGAAGTGCAAAAGCTCGCTGTCCGCCTGCTGGCCACGCTCACGCAGGGCGGCTTCCACATGACCACGCAGCCCCGCCACCATCTTGGGGAAATGCCGGGAGAAGGCTGCCACGACACCCTCGCGACGCGCCTCGGCCACCGAGAACGTCATGCCCCACGGCGCATGGCGGGCATCGCTGTCCAGCGTATTGAACGCGGCGGTGAAGCCCGGCAGCTGGTCGGCCTTGGTGAACATCAGATAGACCGGCGGCGAGGCATCCAGCGCATCACGGAAGTCATTGATGCGCTCGATCAGCTGGCGTGCCAGCGCATGATTCTCGTCACGTGGCGCATGCAGCAGTGCCGGCAGATCCACCACCACCACCAGACCATTGATGGGCGCACTCCGCCGACGGCGTGCCAGCAGACGCAGGAAGTCGGCGAAGGCACGCGCCGGCTGCTCTTCGGCCACATAACGCCCGGCGGTGTCGATCATCAGGGCGTCGTTGCCGAAGTACCAGTCGCAGTACTGGGTGCCGGAATCCCCGCCCAGCCCCGCCACGCTGGAGCTCAGGCCGGAGCGCGTCAGCAGCGAGGTCTTGCCGGAGGACGACAGACCCAGCACCAGATACCAGGGCAGATCGCTGAGCGAGGCACTGCCACCCTTGTGCAGACCACGCTGGGCACGCAGCATGCGCAGCGCCGACTTGAGACGCTCACGCAGCACTTCGTAGTCGCCGGCTTCGGTGGCGGCATCCGCGGCTTCGCGGTCCACTTCCAGCTGGACGAGGTCTTCCAGATCCCGCTCGGCGCGCACCTTGCGATACTTGCGCAGCACGATGGCCAGCAGCCACACCGCGGTCAGCAGCGCCACGGCGATGGCCAGGCGTTCCAGCGAGCCACCCAGACGTGGCACCCACCAGACGCACAGCACGACACCGGCCAGCCACAGCAGTGACGACGCCAACCAGAAACTCTTGAGGAACCCCAGCACCCGTTTCATTCCGTCACGCCTCATGTCGTTGCGAACAGGGACGACAGTCGCTCGATGAGCGCCGTGACCTGAGTATCCAGCAGGTTGTCGAGCACCAGATAGACCGCCCCGCAGCACAGTGCGATCACCAGCAGATAGACCCAGACCGGAATTTCATAACGCAGCAGCTGACCGACCTGGTCCGGCAATTGCCAGCCCGGTGCCAGCACGTCGGATGTCTGACGGTAGCGCGCGATGTCCTGGCCCAGCGTGCTGGCCACGTAGCGCAGCTGATCACGGTGTTCGAGGCGGAACTTGCCCTCGAAGCCCAGCGCCAGACACAGGTGATAGACCTCCAGCACATCCAGGTTGGCCTTGACGTCGGTGCGCAGTGCCTCGAGACGCTCGAAGAAGCCCTCACCCGCCAGATGCACGCCGAAGTAGGTGTACTGCAGCGGATGCAGCTCCAGATGCTGGCGAATGTTGCTGGCACCGGCCCCCAGCACGCTTTCATCGAGGAAGGCGCACAGCGCGTACTGGGCGTCACGCACCTGATCCATGCTGTAACCGACCGCCAGTGCCTGGGCTTCCAGCTCGCGGAAGTAGTCGGCGACCCGGGTCAGGAACTCATCGACGTTGCGCGCTTCACTGCCGCGACGAATCATCAGGATCAGCGAGAAGAAATCCTGGGACAGCGTGCGCAGACGCGTGTCCGCCGGGACCGATGCGCCGGATCTCCCCGCGCCGCCACTTCCCTGGGAAGCCGCCCGGGAAGGATGATGTGCCGCCGTGTCGCTCGGCTGGGTTGCCGTGGTCTGGGTCATTTCAGCACCGCCATCAATTCAATCTTGAGGTTGTGGAAACCGCCGGGCACGTAGAAGGCGATGGCCTGCGCGGCCATCATGCGTTCATACATGCGACCCTGGGGTTCCAGCGCGAAATAGTGGTTATCGAGGCGCGAGGGAATCGCGGTGGGCAGACGCGAGGCGTGTACCAGCGAGCCGCCGGGCATGGCGCTGTTGACCACCACCTCGATGTCATCCGGCGAGCCGACCTTGAAGGCACGCGGCACCAGCTCCAGCAACTTGGCGCCGGGCATGTCGGCATGCACGCTGATGTAGAAGTCGGCGTCCACCAGACGCGCATCGTGCAGGTGAGCGATGTAGTAGGACGGCTTGGTCTGTTCCAGCGCGATGGGGATGTACTGGTTGGGCACCACGGTGTCCAGCAGCTCGCGCGCCATGGTTTCCAGCGTCGTCAATGACTGGACCGGGTCTTCATGGCGGTACGGCGGCAGGTCACTCAGGCGGTAATCCATCGAGAAGGTCATCAGGCTCGCGACCAGATCCGACAGGAAGGTGTAGAGCTTCTCGGGATGCTGCTGCGGGTGTTGCAGCAGATGCGCCAGCGCCGGGTAGGCACGATTGACCGTATGCAGCAGCCAGAACAGCGCCACGTCGCTTGAGCCGAATTCCGCGACCTGATCGGCGCGCTCGCGGCGACGTCCGGACAGCGTCTCGTGCTTGGCCTGCAGCATGCCGGCCAGGCGCTGGCCCATGGCCATCAGCGTCTCGCTGCTCGAGAGGTGAAGCGCAGGCGGCACGAAGCGCGGCGAGACCGAGAAGCCACCGGCGGCATTGCGCGTCAGCACGGCCAGCGGACAATGCGTGCTGCCTTCCAGGTCATCGCCTTCCAGCAACAGACGCACATTGAGTTCCAGCAGGCTCAGCTCGTTCTCGCCATCGCCGTCCAGCAGGTCCGGCAGGGAATCGAAGCGCTGACGGAAGCGACGACGGGCGCCCCGCTGCTGCTCATCTTCCTGCACATTGCCGGCGTAGGGTTGTACCAGGCTCAGCGCAGCATGCACCTTGATCTCGCTGTGACCGGCCAGCTCTCCCAGGTCACGCGCCCGCGGCAGACTATCGTGCTGGGGGGCATCGAACAGCGTGCCATCCGGGAAGACCAGTTTGAGACGACTCAGTTGCAGGCGGCCCTGGGCCAGCGCGCTTTCATCGATCTCAAGCTGCTGCACGCCGAAGGCGAAGGGCCCGCTGCGCGTGCTGGCCTCGCCGAGCTGCCACTGGTGATATTCGTCCTGATACTGGAAGTGCTGGGGCAGCAGGAACATGCCCTCGGACCACCTCACGCGATTATGCTTGCTCACGAATCCATCCTTTATAAAGTCCGTCCGGTGTCGCCAGTGACGTGCCGCCCGTCAGGCGGAATGGCTCACGCCTCATGGCGGTGTCGTCGTTGCCAGCAGGTCTTCGCTGTCGGGCGCCACCGTGATGTAGTGATCGGCCAGCGTCAGTTCGACGCCGTCCGGTGAGGTGAACAGGCCGTCCTTGCGCATCGCATCGGCATCGAACAGCACGCGCCAGCGCGCGTCCGGGGTCTGGCGGAAATAGGCCGCGACCGCCACGTAACGCGCGCCCGGCTTCAGCGGCGCCTCATCGACGACATGCCCGCCCGGCACCATCACCACTTCGCGGGTATCCAGCAGGGAGTCGCCCAGTACCTTGTCGGCGTGATCCCAGAGGCCATCGGGCGAGGCGCTGGTGAAGGCCTCACTCGCATCCAGTTGATAGATGCGCACCACCACCGACAGTGACGCCTCATCGACATCCGGATTGAGCGAGTCATCGGCATCGAGGGTGAAGGCGACCGTCTCGTCCTGACGGAACAGGATGTCCCCCACCGTGCCATCCATCTGCTGGCCAAGACGGCTGCCGACCCCGCAGCCGCCGAGCAGCAGGCTGACGCACAGCATGACGGGCAGCCAATGGCGCGGACGCAGAGACGTGGTGCGCCGCTCAGCCTTCACGTGATATCCCCGGAATGACATGTGGGCTTCCTCACTGCATCTCGTAGGTGAACTGGCCGGCGTCATCCAGCGCGATGCTGACATTGCCCACCGGCTGCTGATCGGCCATGCGTTCCAGCACCCACTCCACCAGCGGCGGCATCAGCGAGCCACTCAGCAGGTGATCGATGCTGCGCGCACCGCTGTCGGTCTGGGTACAGCGCTCGGCGATATGCGTCGCCAGCGACGGGGCGAAGCTCAGGTGGGCGCCGTGGTTGCGCGTGAAGCGTTCCGCCAGACGCGACAGCTTGAGGTCGACGATGCGCGCCAGGATGTCGCTGTGGACCGGGTAGTACGGCACGACCTTGAGGCGGCCGAGGAAGGCCGGCTTGAAGACGCCATTCAAGGTATCGCGCAGCTCCTCGACCAGCGCTTCCGGTGCCGGCGGCGTCGCCACGCCCAGGCAGCGGTTCATGATCTCGTCGGTGCCGACGTTGGACGTCAGCAGGATGACGCAGTTGCGGAAGTCGATCTCGCGCCCTTCGCCGTCCTCCATCACGCCCTTGTCGAACACCTGGAAGAAGACTTCCAGCACGTCCGGGTGGGCCTTCTCGACTTCATCGAGCAGCACCACGCTGTACGGCTTGCGACGCACGGCTTCGGTCAGCACGCCGCCTTCGCCATAGCCGACATAGCCGGGCGGCGAGCCTTTCAGCGAGGAGACGGTGTGGGCTTCCTGGTACTCGGACATGTTGATGGTGATGAGATTGCGCTCGCCGCCGTACAGGCTGTCGGCGAGGGCCAGCGCGGTTTCGGTCTTGCCGACCCCGCTCGGGCCGAGCAGCATGAAGACACCGATCGGCTTGTCGGGGTCTTCGAGCCTGGCGCGCGACAGGCTGATGCGCTGGCCGATCTCTTCCA
This sequence comes from Cobetia sp. 3AK, assembly GCF_029846335.1. Taxonomy (NCBI): domain Bacteria; kingdom Pseudomonadati; phylum Pseudomonadota; class Gammaproteobacteria; order Oceanospirillales; family Halomonadaceae; genus Cobetia; species Cobetia sp. 3AK. Next base: position 40,202 of record NZ_JARWKR010000015.1, read on the forward strand.
GGGCGTGGTCCTGCCCGAGCACGCGCTCGCCCAACAGCGCCGGCAGACGACGCACGGTGTCAATCTCGTCACGCTGCATCTTGCCCAGCGGAATGCCGGTCCAGGCGGCGACGACCTCGCCGATGGCGTTGCCATCAACACAGGCGTGCACCAGCGGCGCCTCGCCCCCGGCGGCTTCCAGCACCTCACGCGCGGCACGCAGCTCGGCCAAGGCAGCGTCACGCCCGGTGGCATCATCGGATTCGTTGGCCGCGTTCAGGGCGGCATCAGCCTTGAGCACCGCCTCGACGGCCTCACGCTGACGTGTCCAGTCGGCTTCCAGCGCCGTCACCTGCGCGGTGATCGCCAGCACTTCGCTGTCAATCTCGTCCAGACGCGGGGCATGGCGGTCATCGCCGCGCTCGTGCTCGCGAGCCAGTGCCGCACGTTCAGCCTCGAGATCGCGCAGGCGCTGACGGGCATCTTCCAGCGGTGCCGGCGTGGTCTGCTGGCCCAGCGCAACACGCGCACAGGCGGTATCCAGCACGCTGACCGCCTTGTCCGGAAGCTGACGGCCGGTGATGTAGCGGCTGGAGAGACGCACCGCCTGCACGATGGCGTCATCGAGAATCTCGACCTTGTGGTGATCGCGCATGCGCGTCGCCAGCCCGCGCAGCATGTCGATGGCCTGCGGCTCGGCCGGCTCCTCGACCTTGATCACCTGGAAGCGACGCGCCAGGGCGGCGTCCTTCTCGAAGTACTTCTTGTACTCGGCCCAGGTGGTGGCGGCGATGGTGCGCAGCTCGCCACGCGCCAGCGCGGGCTTGAGCAGGTTGGCGGCATCGTTCTGGCCCGCCTGACCGCCACTGCCGATCAGGGTGTGGGCTTCATCGATGAACAGGATGATCGGGTGCAGGCTGCGCTTCACTTCCTCAATCACGTCCTTGAGGCGCTGCTCGAATTCGCCCTTCACGCTGGCGCCGGCCTGCAGCAGGCCGAGATCCAGGGTGCGCAGCTCGACTCGTGCCAGCGGCGCAGGCACTTCCCCGGCGACGATCTTCTGCGCCAGCCCTTCGACCACGGCGGTCTTGCCGACCCCCGCCTCACCGGTGAGGATCGGGTTGTTCTGACGACGACGCGTCAGGATGTCGATCATCTGGCGCACTTCGTCATCGCGCCCCAGAATCGGGTCGATGTTGCCGGCGCGCGCACTGGCGGTCAGGTCGATGGTGTATTGATCCAGCGCCGGGGTCTTGTGACTGCCCGGGCGTGCAGCGCCACCGCCCTCGCCTGCCGTCTGCTCGCCGCTGCTCGCGGCGGATGGCGTCGGCTGCGAGCGCTCGGCCTCGGGGCTTGCGGCCAAGAGGCTGGTGAAATGCAGGCGCAGGTCTGCGGCATCGATACGCGCCAGCGGAGTGTCGTGACGTGGCTCGAACGAACGCTCCAGCGCGGAAGCTCCCAGGCCTGCGCGCTGGGCCAGTTCCGGGTCTTCCAGCAGGGCCAGCAGCAGGTGCCCGCTGCGGATATGCGCGACTTCGTGGTCGATGGAGGCGATCAACCAGGCCTTCTCGATCAGCCGCGTGATATGCGGTGAGAGTGCCGGCGTCGCGGTGCTGCCCGTCTTCAGACGCTCCAGCGAGCGGTCCAGCTGATCGGCGAGTTGATCCAGCCCCAGCGAGTAGTGACGCACGATGCGCAGCAGGTCGTTGTCGTCACCGTCCAGCAGCTTGATCAGCAGATGCTCGACATCGACTTCATACTGGCGCTTGGCCAGGCACAGGCCAGCGGCCTCTTCCATGGCACCGCGGCTGACATCATTGAGCTTGGCGAATAGCGTCTTGAGACTCACGGGGTCACTCCATCGAAGGGGATTCGTAGCAGCACATTGCCTGTGGTACTGCGGGGTGTCTGGCCCAGCCAGCCGAGGCGGCCCAGCGAGATGCCACCGGCACCTCCCAGGCGGGCCGGCGGCACTTCACTGGGCTCGAGCTGCAGATCCAGCTCGAAATCGAGCTCCGGCCCGACATAGAAACGGATCAATTCCGTCATGCGCAGATGGTCCTCACCGCCGGGCAGAAAGCGGCGGAAGTCCGCCAGGCGCAAGGGGCCGACCGCGATACGCACGCAGGACTGGTAATCCCAGGCGCGCTTGCCGGCCACGGCGCTCTGTCCCAGCCGGGCATTGGCCTGCCCCAGGCGCGTCAGCTCCGGCTCGCTGATCTCGAGCCAACGCCCCTGGAAGGGCTTCACCTCACACGGCACGCCGAAGAAGCTGCCCAGCAAGGTGGTCAGGTTCTGCTGATTGCGGGGCCGCTGACCGAGCAGCCCGGCGAAGAAGGAGAACAGCTCGCGCGGCAGTTCTCGGCCGTCCTGATTGCCGAGCCCCCGGCTGGGTGCCGCGTTGTCGCGATTCTCGTCGACAAGGGCATCGTCCCCCGCGAACAGCAGCTGCGCGGAGCGCCCGGAGACACCGCTGAGCGCGAGCAGCTGGCGCTCGAAGTCCGTCTCGCCGCGACGCTCATACTCGATGTGGAAGCGATACTTCTGCCACGCCTGATAGAACAGCGCCGTCATGCGGTGCGAGAACAGATCGAAGAAGGCATGAGCCCCGTCATCGCGCAGCTGCACGTGGCGGTCGATCAGCGTCTCGGTGTACGGACGCGGCAGGACACCGGACGGGCCCACCAGCCCCATGAAGGTGACCTGCACCTGGGTCAGCGGCTGGTCGGTCGGCGAGCGCGATGTTTCGCTCTCGAACACGAGGTCACTCACTTCACTGGCCGGGAAGTTCAGCGACAGCTGGCTGCGAAAGCGCAGCGGGTCCTCGTGGGGACGCAGCTCGGGTTCGAGGCGTCCGGCACGGCTGTAGTGCAGCCGGAGCAATCGCACCAGCTGGAAGAAGCTGAACCGGTAAGGCTCAGCGCGCGCCTGGTCGATCAGACCAGGGGCTGAGTGCCGGTTCTGGCGGGCCATGTCACGACGTCCTTTTCGCGCTGGCGGCTGCGCAATGTCAGCCGAGTGAAACTGTTGAGCGAGCAGTACTGCCCGAAGAAGTGATCCAGCACCATGCCGAACACGAAGATGCCGCTGCCGATGAACTCCTGTTCATCCAGCTCCAGCGTGATGCCGGTACCGCGCACGAAGGCCGGGCGAGGATGCCCGATCCGGGTCATCGCCGGTGCGCTCTGGATGCTGGCGATGCCGTTGATCTGGCGACGCGTGGCCTCGAGATCGCGATAGTTGTAGAGCGAGAGCATTTCCAGCAGCACATCGCGGCCACGCTCCACCAATGAGAGATGGTTGAGCGAGAGATGCGAGATCAGGCGCCAGATGACGCCCTTGCCCATCGGCGGCCGCGCCGAGGGCGTGGGCTTGCGCAGGCAGCGAATGGCCTTGACCACCTGCTCGCGCGGCAGCGTGAAGTCACCGCGCGGATGGCCGAAGCTCAGTCGCTGCGGCAGGTCACGATTGCTGCAGGTCAGCTTGAGGCTAAGCACGTCACTGGTGGCGTCGATGGCATTGAGCTCACGATCCGCCAGGCGCAGCAGCAGCTCGGTGCCGGCATCCCGCTCACGGGCGGACGGCACCCGCCGCGACAGCCAGTAGCTGGTCTCGCGTGACGGCGCACTGCCCTGCGGCTCGAAGAACGGCGGGCAATAGCGCACGTGATCGCGTTCGGCGGTCTTCTGTACGCGCGTGACGCGGTCGATCGAGATCACCTCGGCGCCGTGCGGATTGCGCACATCGGCCACCACCGGATATTCCGCCTGGGTATGGGTGAGCAGGATCGGCTCGGCCTGACGCTCGAACAGGTTGATCACCGGCGTGCAGCCGAGGCGGAAATGATTGCGCCCCAGACTCTGGGACAGCCGCGACAGACGCTCGTCCAGTGCATAGTCCGCGAAGTGGAAGTGCAGCTCGAAACGCGTGCCGCTGGCGCGTGCCAGCAGACGTGTCAGCCCTTCGACATCGAAGAACATGAACTTGTCGGGGAAGGTGAAGTACTCGTGCAGCAGGCGATAGCCGAGGAAGGAGCGCTCGGGGTAATCGATCAATCCTTCCTCGGGCGCGAACCCGACCGGCGTGAGCGAATCCGTCGGCAGCGCGACTTCTCGGCGCTGGCCGCCCTCATCGAAGCTGACGCTCAGGCGAGTCAGATTGTTGAACAGCAGTTCGTACATCGGGTGCATCAAGGCACCCTCGCCGTCCAGGAACAGGCGCAGGCGGTCGATCCCGAAGCTGCCCACCGACTGGTCATTCAAGGCCTCGAAGGCCAGATCCAGTCGCGCGACGCTGTCCTTGTCGCGACCATTGAAGGCCGAGCGTTCCAGCAGCGAGAAGCCGGCGCTTTCCACGCGCAGCGGCCACACATCCACCGGATAGCAGGTACGGAACCGGCAGGCCACGCCTTCCACCGGACGCGAGAACATCTCGGTGTGTCGCGCGACCTGATAGCGCCCGGTCAGCGAGGTCTGCTCACCGGGGTCGAGCTGGGCGATCGACAGCGATGGCGTCGGTCGCAGGTAATGGGGGTAGAGCACATCGAGGAAGGCCTCGACGATTTCCGGCAGATCATCATCCAGCTTCTTGTGAACCCGTGCCGACAGGAACGCGAAGGACTCGACCAGGCGCTCGGTGTGCGGGTCTTCGCAGTGGTCGCCTTCCAATTGCAGCCGTGCGGCAATCTTGGGGTACTCACGTGCGAACTCCCGGCCCAGAAAGCGCAGGTGCGAGATCTCTTGTTCGTAATAAGGCAGCAGTTCATCAAGCATCAGGAAAGGTTCTGCACTTTGTATTGCTGAGTGTCGGCATGCAGCACGGCATCGAAGGCCACTTGCCGCGTTGCATCCTTGAGGACGAGGAGCGTCTCGACGCGAAAGCGCAAGAGGCGGTCCTGACCGTCCTGGTCCAGCAGCTTGACCTGCACGTTGCGAAAGCGACGGTCATTGCTTTCGATGGCGTACTCCAGCTGACGCTGGATCAAGCGGCGGTCTTCACTGCTGTGCAGGCCTCGGCCGAGAAAGTCCGGCAGACCGAAGCCCAGCACCGTGCCGCGCAACCCGGGAAAGTCATTCAAGCGCCCTCCCAGCAATTCGCTGCGCGTGTTCACCAGAATCTCGAGGTCACGCACGATGGTGCGCTTGTACTCGTCGAGACTGACGAAGCGTTGCTCCTCCGCGGCTTCTCCCTGATGCGGTGCATCGTCCTGCAACCGATCCCACAGGGTGGGAATGAGGCGGCGGGTGCCATTCATGCGCATGTCGCCTCCTTCATGGCGATAAGCCGCACCGTCAGGCCGGCGTTGGCCAGTCTGACGATGCGGGCGTGCAGGACACGCAGGGAAAAGAGCGAGGGGGCTTCAGTGACGAGACGTCATCAGCTGCGAGTAGACTGCGGCAGCTCTGCGACCAGGCGCAGCGAGGCGGTCAGTTCATCCAGCTGGTAGTGCGGACGCAGGAAGGTCACGGCCTTGAAGACACCCGGCTTGCCCGGGACTTCCGCGACTTCGACACGTGCTTCACGCAGCGGGAACTGCGCCTTGGCTTCCTGGCTGGCGTTGTCGTCCAGCAGCACGTACTGGGACAGCCAGTCGTTCAGGTAGCGCTCGACACTGGTGCGCGAGGCGAAGCTGCCGACCTTGTCACGCATGATCGCCTTCATGTAATGCGCGATGCGTGAGGTGGCGAAGATGTACTGCATCTGCGAGGACAGGCGCGCGTTGGCGTTGGCCACGTCGGTGTTGTACGTCTTCTGCTTCTGGGCGGACTGGGTGCCGAAGAAGGCGGCGTAGTCCGTACCCTTGCAATGCACCAGCGGGATGAAGCCCAGGTCTGCCAGCTCCTTCTCGCGGCGGTCGGTCACGGCGATCTCGGTCGGGCACTTCAGCGCCACTTCGCCATCGTCGGTCTGGAAGGTGTGGGTCGGCAGGTTCTCGACCAGGCCGCCGCCCTCGACACCGCGAATGGCGACACACCAGCCATAGTTGGCGAAGGCGTCAGTCACGCGGGAGCCCATGGCGTACGCCGCGTTCATCCACAGGTACTTGTTGTGCTCACGGCCATCGACGTTCTCGACGAAGTTGAATTCCTCGACCGGCGTGGTGTCCGGGCCATACGGCAGACGTCCCAGCACGTGCGGCAACGTCAGGCCGACATAGCGCGCATCTTCGGAGTTGCGGAAGGACTTCCACTTGGCGTATTCGACGGTGTCGAAGATCTTGGACAGATCACGCGGACCGCTCATCTCTGTGAAGGAGTCCCAGCCGAACAGCTCCGGAGACGCCGCGGAGATGAAGGGTGCGTGCGCCGAGGCGGCTACGTGGGAGATCTGCTCCAGCAGATAGATGTCTTCCGGACTGCGCGAGAATTCGTAATCGCCGACCAGCATGCCGAACGGCGCGCCACCGAAGGTGCCGTACTCTTCTTCGTAGACCTTCTTGAACAGCGCGCTCTGATCGAATTCCGGCGCCGATTTCAGGTCACGCACCAATTCCTTCTTGGTGGCGTTGAGCATCTGGATCTTCATGTTGCTGCCGGTCTCGGTCTGATCGACCAGATAGCGCAGACCGCGCCAGGAGGATTCCAGCTTCTGGAACTCACTGGCGTGCATGACTTCGTTCATCTGCTCGGAGAGCATCGCGTCGATCTCGGCGATACGCGCATCCAGCACGGCGATGAGGTCCTTGCTGGGCATGACTTCGCCATCCAGCACCTGGGCGACCAGCTCTTCGATCAGGTCGCGCGCACGGGTGCGCTCGGTCTCGGAGCGCGCCACGCGGCTCTCGGAGATGATGCTGTCGAGCAAGGAAGACTGCGGCGCGAAGACGGTATCCTGTGCCTGCGGTGCCACTGCTGATTCACTACGATTGTCACTCATGGTCTGACTCCGCAATCAGTTGTCGTCTTTGCGCACGGCTTGCTCGCGACCGAACTCGTCGCCCAGCGTCTTGAGCTTCTCGCTGTTCTGGAGCACGTCCATCAGCAGCTCTTCCAGCTTGTCGTTGCCGCCCATCTTGTTGCGCAGATCGGCGAGCTTGTTGCGCACGTCCAGAAGCTTGCGCAGCGGCTCGACCTGCTTGACGACATTCTGCGGCTCGAAGTCTTCCAGCGAATTGAAGTTCAGCTCGACCGGCAGCTGGGTACCATCCTTGCTCAGCGTGTTGTCGACGCGATAGGCAAGGCGCGGCTTCAAGCCCTTGAGGACGCCATTGAAGTTGTCGCGGTCGATGGCGACGAACTTGCGGTCCTTGAGCTTGGGCGGCGGGCTGAGCGGGTTGCCGGTGTAATCACCGACGGCACCGACCACAAACGGCAGTTCCTTCTGCTCCTGGCTGTCACCGATCTCGACGTCATAGGTGATCTGGACACGGGGTGCGCGAATGCGTCCCAGCTTGTGTTGTGTGCTATCCCTCTCCGCCATGGGGCATTTCCTTATGTGCAGTTGTGAAGTGGTTGCGCGAAGCAAAAATGGGGTCCCGCTGAATCAGCCGGAACATCGCCGCTGATACGCCACTCAGACAGCGGCGATCGCCCTGAGCAGCCGCTGCTTGACGGCGTCATCCATTGACTCGATGTCCGCGACATCGATCAGTTCTTCAAAGGTGTCATTGCCGGCGATTTCGGTACTGCGCAGGATGGTGTCCTGCTCCGGCAGGTGCGAGGTGATGGGCGACCCCACCACGCAGAACGGCATGCTGCCGAACTCGCCGAGCTTCTCGAAACTGACCGGGAAGCGCAGCCCCAGCAACAGTCGCCCGAGGCCCGGGGCACGATTGACGCAATAGAACAGCATCAGATAGTGCACCACGTAGCGCAGCAGCTCGGCGGTGCTGCGATTGGGGTCCTTGATGATGTGACGGAAGCGTTGCAGCGAGAAGCCATCGAAACCCACCACCCAGCGGGTCGGGCTGGTGACGCGAATCACCTTGCCAGTGGACTCGAGACGTACGTCATATTCATGCGGATAGAGGCGCGGGGCCGTGCTCAGAAGCTCCAGCGGCACATCCAGCTCCTGCAGCAAGCGGAAAGGCTCGGCATTGGCCGTGGAGTCATAGAGGGCGGTAAATTCCTTGAAGGCATGCTGCGCCTCACGACCGCTACCGCGCGGCGCCCCTTGCAGGTATTCGCCAAAGATCATCTGCGGGCGAATCAAGGCCCCCAGGGTCGTCAGATAATCCGAGGCGTTCTCATACAACAGGTCACTGACCACACGCGTCTGCTTGCGCTGTCGAATGAAGGCTTCAATGTCAAAGGACGAATCCATGTCAGATACTCTCCGTGCGCAGGTCCTGCGCAACGCGTGGTGAACCTCAGCCAAGCGGCTCGGCACGGGTGAACTCGTAATCGCTGTCAGCGCCCTTCTGTCCCATCAACTCCAGGGTATCGCCGCCCTCCTGCATCTTCAGGTTCAAGGGCGTATCCCGCTCGAGATGCAGATAGGTGGTGCTGTCGGATGTCTCGGCCTCGAAGTCGCCCCACTGGGTGGTCACGAAGTCTCCACCCACGGCATCCACATGCGCTTCCTGCAGGAAGAACGCCGTGGGCTCGCCACTTTCGGGATCACGGTGCAGGGTCAGGTCCGCGCGGATGAGGCGACAATCCTGGCAGGGAAGCGTGCCGACGAAACGCTCGATCGGCGGCGGCGTGTAGTCGGCAGGGCCTGTGTCCGGCGCAGAGCTGCAACCGCTCAACAGCAGGAGCCCCACCACCAATGACCCGACAATGGCAATAAAAGAAGTCTTCAAGGTTTCACCGCCGGGTAAGGACATGCCGCCATTTCTTGACATCAATCTGCTTCCCTATCAGATAAATCAAGACAACGTCTTGCCACCACCACCCTCTGATTGACGTGCTCGATATCGTAAATAGGTGACATCTTGCGGCGGGCATACAGAGGGAAAAGCGTTGACGATACATAGAAGGTAAATCTGTATATTTGTTCTAGCGCAGACGCGAATATGGAAACATATTGCAGGTAGAGATTCCAGCAAGAAAAGCAACACAAGTATCGTTTAAATAACGATTAACACCATGTTTGCCACGCCACTGAGCGAACGGCGCCATCTTCCATGGTGTCGCAATCATATGACGGTGAGGCCTGCCGTACCTACCCTGGAGCGATAGTAAGGACTCAATACTGCCCCGCCACTCCCGACTCGCCACCACCTGGCACGCAGGTGGGGAAAACACCATCAGAACAATGACATGCTGCCATATACCATACTAGAACAAAAGTGTTACAAAAATACCGAGATTGGGTAACACAAATATGACAAGACAGTTGCCCATTACGCGACGCCATTTCTTCTGACACTTTCAATCAGTTTAAACTAATATTATAAACGACCCCTTCACTGAGTGAAATGACAGAGTCATCACGTTGATGAAAACCCTCATTATTGACCAGCGATGTCTCCTTTTTCGCATGCCGCACTTCCTGACCTCTCAGTCATGCAGGCGACCATTGCGCACCCATGCAGCCTTTTCACGCTCACTCATGGCGACCAGCGCCAGCAGAACCGCAACCAGCCTCTCTCACCCATGCGCTAGCAAGTCACAGGCTATCTCGATCGCCTTGCCCTGCTACAGACTCATGGCTCCCCCTGTCTATCGCCGAAACAGACTCACCATCATCAGCCGGCATTGAAATCCCCAAGCACGAAAAAGCCGGAGCCCTGGAAGGGCTCGGGCTGCCTGCACAACACTGGGGTCAAGAGAGACGACTAGCGGTAGCTGCCGTCGGATTGATGCTCAAGCCCGTAATAACTAGGCACGAAAGTATTGTGCTCCTCTTGCCACGCACGCGACTGCTTGATGGCTTCTTGAATTTCAACTTCAGTCATATCTTTGGATATTCTACTTTTTCCCTCTAAACCAGCAGTTCCTGAAAGGTCATAAAAGAAATACGATTTAACTAAATCTTTATTGGTACCATAACCATTTTCATAGTAATCAGCCAATCTTAAACTATATGCTCCAGGGCCTCCACCATACTCTGCGCTGAAGGCTTTATCTATCCAATAGTATGATAACTGTGGATCTTCTTCGAAACTAATCCCTCTCCTGTAAAAAGAAGCGATCATAGCTGCTGATTCTCCATCGCCTCCTTCAGCTGATTTTTTCAGCCAATGGGCAGCTTGATCTAAATCCTGATCAAATATTTTATTCTGTATTTCTTGACGCCAATAAGACTTTCCAAGCAGTTTTTGTGCGGGAACATATCCATTCTCAGCTGTTTTGAACAAAAGGTCTTCTGATCTTGATAAATTTACTTCCCCACACACACCTTCATAATACATTCTGGACAAGTTGTAGCCAGCATCGTTCAGCCCTGCTTCCCACATTTTCTTTAAACTATTGACTGAGTCATTACAACTCTCCTTTATATTTAATCTTTCATTACCACCCGAAAGACTCAATACTGCTCTTATATATTTCTTCTCATAATTATCTTCATTGCAGTCAGGTAAACACGAAATATCTTCTGTTTTGTAAGAACTTATCTTATCATAAAAATCCTCACCAGTGGGATCTTGAAATAATGATTCTGCATTTGCTATCGTTGGTAAAACACATAAAGTCAATAAAACCAAAATAAACATTCAGTTACCTTCGTTGCTATCGGGGCCAGCCTGAATGACTACAGCCTGAATAAATATTTCCAATCACTCGGCATACGATTCCTTCATTACTACTATAGCAGTCTTGTGTTCTAACGTCTTCTAAATAATAAGGTGGGTGTATGGCTAGCAATAACTCACAAAATTCTGAGATCTGCCTAGCTTAAACTATCTATGCTCGAAGCCATGCCATTCACATTCCAATTTAAAATGTCCCGGGTTGATAATTCCTCGGTTATTAGCCCGCGAGGTCCCTTCCTTTCACGAACGCCACTTCCTGACCTCTCAGTCATGCAGGCGACCATTGCGCAACCATGCAGTCTCTTCACGCTCACTCATGACGACCAGCGCCAGCAGAACTGCAGCCAGCCTCTCTCGCCCATGCGCTAGCGTGTCACAGGTCATCCTGATCACATTGCCCTGCTACAGACTCATAACACCCCCTCCCCTTGGTCGAAACTGACTCACGATAATCAGCCAGCATTGAAAGCCCCAACCACGAAAAAGCCCGAGACCTGGAAGCACTCGGGCTGTCTGCACAACACTGGGGTGGACTTAGTCTACTAGCGGTAGCTGCCGTCGGATTGATGCTCAAGCCCGTAATAGCTCGGAACGAAGGTATTGTGCTCTTCTTGCCACGCACGAGATTGGTTGATGGCTTGTTGAATCTCATCGTCAGTCATATTCTTCGATACCCTTTCTTTACCATCCATACCTGCAGTACCAGTTAGATCGTAAAACTTATAAGACTGAACAAGATCCTTATCTACCCCGTATCCATTTTCGTAATAGCCTGCCAACCGATAACTATAGGGTCCAGGTCCTCCGCCATATTTTGCTTCAAATGCTTTATGTGCCCAATAAAACGACTTTTGCGCATCCTTTTCAAAAGCAAGGCCTTTCTTATAAAGAACTGATATAATAGATGCAGACTCGGCATCGCCTGCCGCAGCAGACTTCGACAACCAAAACGCAGATTTATCTAAATCCTTCCTATACAACTTAGACTGTATTTCATCTCTAAAATAAGATTTACCCAATAATTTTTGAGAAGGAATATAACCATCATTCGCTGTTTTAAGCAAATATGCCTTTGATTTTGCTAAATCAACCTCTGTACATACTCCATGATAGTACATTCTTGACAGCTCATAGCCTGCATCATTAACCCCATACCTCCACAATTCGGTTAATGTATCATAAGCAAATTTACAATTTCTAGGCACTTCTAAGCTATTATACGAATCAGATAAACTTAACACTGAAACTATATATTTTTTCTTTTTGTTATCAACTTTGCAATCTGGAATACAAGCGATATCCGCCTTACTGTAAGATGCAAGAATTTGATTGAACCCGTCTCTATCCGGACTTTGAAATAGAGATTGGGCTTGTGCTATTGGTGCAATAACAGACAACAGTGTGGCTATAAGCAGCTTCATATTATACGACCTTTATTGCCACAACATCACTTTAAGGACAGAAAAACTGACATACATATAAATACTAATCACGCCACCTATCCTGATTATCTACTACCTAACGGAATAACTTCTTCCATTTTCCTGCCATGTTTTTCCGTCGCAACTAATTCCTTTATACATCCCACTTCCTAATCACTTAGCCAAGCGAGTGACCATTGCGCAACCATGCAGCCACTCTACACTCATCCATGGAAGGCAACGGCAACAGAAATTCTACATGCAGCCCCTCCCGTCCACGCTCTAGCGAGTCACAGGCTTCTCTGAACACCCTTCATAGCACTCCCCCGCTCCGGAGGGAGTTGCCCCTGGATCATCAGTCAGCATTGAAAGCCCCAAGCACGAAAAAGCCCGAGACCTGGAGAGGCTCGAGCTATCTGCACAACACTAGGGTCAGCTACGTCGACTAACGATAGCTACCATCGGATTGATGCTCAAGCCCATAATAACTCGGCACGAAGGTATTGTGCTCTTCTTGCCAAGCGTGTGACTGCTTGATGGCTTCTTGGATCTCACCTTCAGTCATATCTTTAGATATTCTATTTTTCCCCTCTATACCAGCAGTTCCTGAAAGATCGTAAAATTTATAGGATAATATTAAATCTTTCTCGGTGCCGTAGCCATTCTCGTAAAAATCTGCAAGGTCTAAAGTATAAGCTCCTAAGCCGCTACCATATTTAGAATCGAATGCTTTGTTAATCCAGTAAAATGATTTAACTGGATCTTTTTCAAAATAAATACCTTTGCGATAAAAGGCAGATATCATAGCAGCAGACTCAGCGTCTCCCGATGCTGCCGATTTTGAAAGCCAAAAAGCTGCTTTCTCATTATCTTTACTATATAACTTCCCCAAAGTTTCTTCTCTCCAATACGATTTACCCAACAACTTTTGCGCAGGGACATAACCATTATTGGCAGAAGTGAGGAGCAGCTGTTTTGTTTTTGTTAAATCTACATCTACGCAAACACCATAATAATACATTCTAGCGAGATCGTAACCAGCGTCATTGATACCATCACTCCACATTTTTTTGAGATTACGTACCGACTTACCACAGTCTTTACTTATACCAAAATTATTTTTTTTATCCGACAAGGATAGAATAGAAACAATATAATTTTTCCTATCACTATCAATGCTGCAACTAGGAGTACATGCTAGATCATTTTCCCCATATGTGTTAAGTAATGCATTTAAATCTTCTCGGCTTGGATCCTGAAAAAGTGACTTAGCAGAAGCCAAAGACGGAATAAGTATTAATAAAACCACGACTATTTTATACATCTATAAAACCTCAATTTTAAGTATATCATTTTTTATATTGTCAGAATCTCCCCCTGAATAAGAGATATTCAAGACAAAAAGGTTTCCATAATCATCCTTTGTAATAGCTCTGCTCCATTTCAAATGGTATTCAGAATTATTCTTTTGCAACGTAGGCTGCTCATTTATACCACTTAAAAACATATTTTCTTGGCCGACACCATTTACTACGGATTTATTAACCCGCTTTTGATAAGTCCAATCAAAAATACGCTCATTAATATCTTTAGCATCCAAGCTAACTTTTAAGTCAAACCTTTCTTCTTGTGGAACTATAATATTTAAAATAATATTGTATTCTAACTTACCGCTTGGTGTCATAGAATAGACCTGAGCGGTTGCTGGCCCCATACTAATATACTCTGGAGATAGCCACTGCAACTCGACCACTACCCCTTTAAAGACCAACTCTAATGAGCTTTGCTCAGTTAAAAGATCACTAAACTCTTGTACTTGACTAGAATGTTTACCTAAAATACTACGGTTAACCCATGTTTGAACAGCAGGCCCTACCAATGTAGTATGTGCATATCCTATCAATAGAGTAGCCAATCCAACCAACAAAGTAATTGTCAAGGTTACTGCTAGTGTTGCTCCTATAATTGCGATTGATATGACTCCACTGCTTATTGAGACAGAAGACATCATCTCAAGATTACTAGCTGAAATGCTATGTCCGAGCCTGACAGCTTCATCTCTTTGGCCGCGCAATTCTAAGCCTTCCCATATCGCTAATGCACCCGCAGCGATGCCAAGCGAATTTCCCATGATTTTCCAGCGAGTTCCATAATTTGTAACTCCCATGAGTTGCGCTTTACCTTCAACAACGCTCATTGTTACCTGAAGCATGGATACACCAACGCCTAGAATTTTACTCCAATCTGCAGCACCCTCTTCATTCTCGATACCATCCTCAACAATATTATACATAAGCGAGCAAAGGCTAATTAATGCTACTGCTGACTTAGAATAACGCCCAAATATTTTTTCAGCAACGGGCTGAGATACACTGAAGCCCGTTTTTATTACTTGTGATAAAGCAGAGGCTTCTCTTTTCTCGGCATAACTATTGGCCTGAGAAGCATCTTTGTTATCTGAGTTATCAAATATTACAAAACTTGGCAGCCGAACAATTATTTCTCTATCATTTTCAATAGTGTCAGATTGGATATTACCGACATTGCCATGGCTAGATTTAAATACACCAGTCTTATCATATCCTTTAGTTTCTTGGCGCAAGTAATCTGAAGTTGATTTTATTAACTTAAGATACTCAGAAATTTTCATAGTATAGCTTTTGATGATAAGGGCCGGTATTTCGTCTGAAGACGGCCCTATCATGCTAACCATTTGTTGATAGCACAAAAAACTCTTCATTGCCTTCGATTGTTCCTTGGAGAAACTCTTATCAGAGCTTCCTCCGATGCTACTATAATTAGCCAATGCAATTAGGCTAGACCCTATTACTGCAGAGGAAAAATTGTTGTTCTCCCGGATTCTATGAACCAACTCTTCTGCTATCAAGTTGTTTTGCGATGTAACAGCGGAAGCAATCTCACTCCATGACTGCTCTTTCCAAGACACGAGATCGAGGACTGAAAGCTGCTCACTGATTTTCAATGAATTTATTTTTTCACATGCGTAACTGATGAAGCTAACATTATTAAAAAACAATACTCGAAGTATCAAGCCTTCTATATTAACAATATTCTTAGCTAACATTCTCCATAAACTACCACTCGCTGGCGATAACACACCCCCTTTGAGAGATAATGAAGCTACATTACTTGCATAAACCCCATGCGACACATCTGTTGTGCTATAGCGAGACATAACCTTCAGTAAACTTTCTTCAACCCATAACGCATAATCGCTATCATGCAAAGACAAGATAGCATGACAATGCGCAGTATACTTTTTATATTCATCATTAAAATCTTCAAGATCATCTGTTCGATACATATCACGAAGTTGATCAAGATGATCTTTTACCACTTTATCAGCCGCTATCTTTTTATTGTGCTTTACGGCCTGCCAGACTCTAAGCTGTCCATCAAAATATGAGTCCTGAGATTTGAGCGACTTATAATATTCTCTCCTATCTTCATCAGCTTCAGCCTCTATCTTCATATCCAAGGCGCTATCACGCTCGCTAATTTCCTTTTTAAGCTTAGATATATTGCTATTAGCTTCTTTCAACTTAGCGATAGGATAGAGAAGCTCAAAGTTTTTGTGAAACTTATCAATAGCCTGCTTACATAACATCTTACGCTTACGTTCTTCTCCCATTTTTTTTGAAGCCAAATCTTCACCGGGATGGAAGAAGTCATCCACAGCAGCAAGCGCCTGGTGACGATAAGCGTTGAGCTCCTGGATAATGCCTATTTCGTCATTGACCGCGAGGATCAAGCCTCTGCCCTCGTAATCCGTCGAGGCATATCTGAGACGCTCGCTCATCGTCTGCTTCATTTCTTCTGGGCTATAGAGATCACGCTTTGGTCCACTGGACCAGAATTGCTCATCCAGCCCTGCTGCGCCGGGACTATATTCAGCGACCTGATCCAGCTCTTCCAAGCTGAAAGCATGATCTTGTGTCACCCCTGCTTTCCAGTCAGGAACATTGAACTTTTGCAGATACTTGTCACACCAGGGATCACCACTGAGAATCTTGGATTTCACTTCATCCAGAAACCCTTCAGGCCATGCATGTTCCGTATAGGCATAATACACATCACCGCTCTTGTCAGGAGTCGTGATAGTGACCAGAGAGGCTTGTAACGATTCATTCTTTACGCGTGTGACTTTTTCTTCATCACTCTCGCCATCCCTATTGCCTGACTCGAGCGTACACGGCATCGCCATCTTGTCCAAAGACGGGGGCTGCTTGACGGGGAACTGGTAATATTTTCCATCAGCGGTAATCGCAAACGCAGACCAATACATGCCATCGGGGTTGTCTTTATCGAACAAGTAAAGATAACCGCTGCGCAATTGGCGGAGGATATATTTATTGACCTGACTGGAGGTGCTATGAGCTATCTCTTCCTTGACCTTAGAGGGGACCACGCGCGTGGTACGCTTACCGTTTTCAAGTGTCTGATCCAGCTTTATGTCAGTGAAAGCCTTCACCCTGTCTTCTGACAGTTCAGGGATTTGCTGATTGGCATCATTACGTTGGCAGACAGCATATCGAACAGGCAGGATCGGAAAGCCAGTACGCTTGCAGAAACGACATTCGCCATTCACGACACTCAAAGCGACATGCTGATTTACTATTTGACCTGACATGAGGTTATACCTTTTCCCTGCTTTCCATGATCTTGTCCCAATCGGCGCTCTCAAGCTTGCTGGTCAAGCTGATATAGCTGTGAGTGCTGCGTGAATCAGGTGTCGCTCTGGCGCTCAGTAACTGGCGCATGATCGGATGCTGATAGAACATCGGGGTTGTGACCAGCCCGTGGAGCACGAAGACCGAGATATCCTGTCGCTCTTCCAGACCACACTCCTTTGCGGCGACCAGTAACGCATCGACGATTGCGGCATCCGCATAACCGGCCTTGCTCTCTTCCGGGAGCGTGCGATATAGCTCCAGGCAATGATTCAGCATCCCTATCCGTCTAATGGCAGACCACTGCGGCAATGTCAGGTTCAATCTCCCGAGGTGACGCTGCTCACTGTGTGGTGCGATGCTCTGCAGGGCGTGAGCGTTATTCAGGTAGATCCACTGATCGACAGGTCCCAGCAAGGCCGATAGCTGCTCACGGTCAAGAATGGCCTCGAGGCGCTCCAACACCCTGGGGTCAGGAAAGCGCAGCAGCGCCTTCTTGCCTTCCGGGGTCGTCTGCTCAAGTTGGCGCTGGAAATATGACACCACGCTGGAGAGCGGCTGGGCTGTGATGACCCAGCCACCGAACGCGACCGGAGTGGTGAGGCTTGCAGAGCGTTGCTGCCTCTCCTTTTCTAGCTCTTTGCCCAGGTGCGTTTCTGGCGGCACCGGTTGTAGATAGAGTTTCTGCGATGGCGTCTGGGCATAGAATCCGTTGCGTACCAGGCCCGCGGATTTCTGGTCCTTCGCACTCAATGCGCGCTGCGGCGTATTGCTCGGATCTACCACGCGATATAGGCGTGACTCGGTAGCCGCTTGTCTTGCCACCTGCAGGAATTCCGCCTCATCCAGCATGGCCATATCAGGACTCCACCACACCGTCGCCATTGGCGGCAGCGCTTTGTCCTTTGCTCGGACACAGCAAGTCTTCGCCTTCCGGCAATTCCGTCATCGCGGCATTCAGACTCGTCGGTCCACCGAAGCTGTGCTGTGCACCTTTGACATCAATCTTGCCCGGCGCGTGCAGTTCGATATTGCCGTCCTTGAGGCGGACGTAGGCACCACCGCAGGTGAGCAGAATCTCCTTGGCGGCGTTGATATCGATGTCGTTCTCGGTGGAGGTGATGGTGACGTCCTTTTCCGCTGTCAGGTCCATCGCATCGCTTTGCGCCTGCACTTCGACCTTGCCCTTGCCGGCAAACAGCTTGATACCGGAGCGCTGCACGAACAGCGAGAACTTCTCGACCACGGCGCCTACCAGACTGCGCCCGGTGGCCAGGTTGATGTCTTCGCCACTGGTGACGCTGAGCGAGCGGCCCTGTGCCAGGTGCGTCGATTCCGGCGTACTGCTGGCGATGCCGGCGGGGGATGTGAGATGCAGCCAGGGCGCATTCAGGCGCGCTGCCTGCCCTCGCCCGCCATTGGTGGCGCTCTGGGCTGAGCTACCGTCGAAGCGGCTACCGCTGTCATCGGCGCCATAGGTGCCTTGGGTATCGTCGCTGGCCTGCTTGATCTGCGTGCGCGCCGCAAGCGCCTCGGCGTTGTGGCTGGTGGCGCTGTCGCTGAGCGTATTGGCAAGCTGATAGGCGCTGGCGAGCTGCTGATGCGCAGGAGAGAGATCCAGCTGTTCGCCACTGGCCGCGATTTGCCCCCAGCTACTGAGCATCAGGCCGCTGTTGGCACGAATCGCCCCATAGGCGTCCGAGCGCAGCTCGAAGCCGGTACCGCGGAAGCTGCCGCGTGTGTTGCCTTGCTGGTGGATCAAGTAGCCGAGGTTGAGCTGGGACTTCTCGTGCTCCGAGTTCAGGCGCACACGCTCCTGATCGGTGGCGTCATCGAACACCAGCTCGTTGTACTTGTTGCCGCGGTAGGTCTTGCTCTTGAGGCCGGAGAGCAGGCCATTGGAGTGCCATTGCGGGGGCTGATCACCGTTGTAGACCCGTCCGGTGATCAGCGGCCGATCGGCATCGCCTTCGAGGAAATCGACGATGACCTCCTGACCAATGCGCGGCACGAACACGCTGCCCCAGCCAGCGCCAGCGTTGGGCTGCGCGACACGTAGCCAGCAGCTGGCGTCGGCGGCGCCCTTCTCGCTGCGGTCCCAGTGGAACTGCACGCGCACGCGGTTGAGCGAATCGGTGTGGATCTCTTCATTCTCGGGGCCGACGATAATCGCGGTCTGCGGGCCACCCAGATTCGGCCGCGGGTGATCGAGAGACGGCCGATACGGCTGACTGAGGCGCTGAGATTCGAAGTCGATCAGATACTGACCGGTGCCGACATCGGCGTAGTCTTCGTGAGCGCTTTCATTGAGGCCATGCGCCTGCCGCGCCTGGGCCATGCGCGCCTGCAGGCTGCCCGGTAGCGCCTTGAGGTGTGCCGACACCGGTAGCGCATTCTCGGCACAGACGGTCAGGCCCAGCACGAGGAATTCACGCTCACTGGAATCGCCGTCTTCATGGCGAGCGTGCTGGCTGAGTTCGAACCAGCGGCCGACCTTCAACTGGCGGGTGCCCCCGGCGCCATAGAAACGCTTGGCGCGGGATTCATGGGCCTCGAGGCGATTGACGGTCAGGCGTTCGCCGCGCGAGTGATCGTCGAAATAGTACTCGCCGGGGTAGTCGTAGACTTCCTGCTCGCTGAGGTTGCCTTGATCGCTGCGCGTGTCCTGGCCGGA
>NZ_JARWKR010000016.1:0-52536 GCF_029846335.1 Cobetia sp. 3AK
TCCCCGGCAGCGGATGCGTACTTTACGCACGATCCGGGCTGAGCACAAGGGCTTTCTGGCCAGATACCGCAATTCATTCAAACACGCTCATGCTGGTACGGCATGCTCCAGCATCAGCTGCAGCGATTCTCTCCCCCGCCAGCGATTGCGCGACAGCTTGTAAGCACACTTCAGAGCGGCCCCCACGCCGAATGCCGGCGATTCCCCCGGCGACAGCGCCCGGAACCAGATCGCCTTGAGGCGTGTACGCCCGAGCGAGAGCTCAAGCGACAGATGTGTGCCATCGGCACCTACCGGTCGCAGACTCTCGACCAGGAAACTGCCCTCGAACAGCGGTGCCTCGAACTCACGCCCGAAAGGTGCCAGACGCTCGAGTTCATCCAGGGTCTCCAGGCTCAACTGCCCTTCTGCCAGTTCACCATCACTGAGAATCAAGGGGTTGAGCGCCCTTTCACCCAATTGCTCCGCGGCCGCCTGTTGCAGAGCACGAGTGAAGGTATCCTTCTCCGCCAGGGGCAAGCCCACCCCTGCCGCACCTCTGTGCCCACCGAAACGCGGCAGACACTGCGGTGCCAGGTCATGCGCTCGCTGCAACGCATCCCGAAGATGCAATCCTTCGATGGAGCGACCGGACCCGGTCAACATGCCGGGCACCGCGGCTGGTGTCAGCACGACGGTCGGACGCCCGAACTGCTGCACGAGACGTGAAGCGACGATGCCCTGCACTCCCGGGTGACCATCTTCCAGATGCACCACGATCACCTGATGCCCTTCCCGCAACGAGGCGAGCGCCAAGGCGCGCGCCGACTCCACCATCTCGGCCTCGATCGCCTTGCGCGACTGATTGTCCTGATCGAGCACCTCCAGCGCGCGCTGAGCAGCCTCATCTTCACGCGCCAGCATGAAATGCAGTGCGGCGTAAGGATCATCCAGTCGTGAGCGGGCATTGATGCGCGGCCCCATCTGGAAGGCCAGCGTCTCGGCATCGAAGGGCACGCTATCGGCCCCGAGCCGCTCTGCCATGGCTCGCCAGCAGGGCTCCTGCATGCGATTGATCAACGTCAGACCCAGATTGACCACCGCACGATTGATCGCACTGCCCCCCAGTGACACACAGTCCGCCACCGTCCCCAGCGCCACATATGACAGCCATGGCGACAACTTGGGTGCATCCCCCGGCAATCTGCCTTGCTCGATCAGCACATTGCGCGTCAATGACATGGTCAACCAGGCCACCATGCAACCGGCGATGGTCGCATCCGGATAGGCACAATCGTCACGTGTCGGATTGACGGTCGCGTAGGCGGAAGCCGGCGGCCCTTCCTGAGGCAGCGCATGGTGATCCGTCACCACGACCTCTATCCCCGCTTCCTTGAGCAGCGCCAGGCGCGCCTCATCACTGGAACCACAATCCGCGGTGACGATCAGGCTCGGGCGCGGCGACAGTGTCATGATGCGCTCGACCAGCGGCAGACTGATGCCGTAACCATCGTGGATGCGATGACCGATCAGACTGTGCACCCGGTCGTAGGGCACATCGAACAGCTCCGTCAGCGTGCGCAGCATCACCACATGCGAGGTGATGCCGTCCACGTCATAGTCCGTGAGGATGCCGATGTGCTCACCCACGGCGACAGCACGCGCGATGCGCTCTGCCGCCCGCCGGCCATCCGCCAGCCGCTCGGGATGCTCGATGTGCCGGAGCGCCGGCGTGACCAGCGCCTCCAGCGGCGCCTTGCAGCTCTCCAGCGTCAACCGCCCTGCCAGTACTCGTGCCTGCAGTTCGCTGAGCCCCGTCGCGATCCCCTGCTGGTAGAGGCGCTCATCTCTGACGCGAGGCTGGATGACCCGCGCGATGCTGGCCGCCAGCGTACGCTCATCAGGGCGCGATGCGGTGCCTTGTGCCAAGGAGGGTGACAAGGAGGGAGTGACAGACATGAAGAACTCCTGACAAACGACATGGCCGTCATTTCGACAGCGGACTGCGAAAATGACGGCCATGAAAGAAGGACGACGACTCAGCCCCGGGGGCCTGAGCCGTCGTTGATGCGATCACCCGCGGCGATTCTCGCGCACGAAGTCCTGCACGGCGGCCAGTTCGGCCGGCAGCACGCTGTAGCGCTCTTCGCGCTCCAGCAGGTCATGCAGATGTGGCGGCAGATCGACCCCCGCGAAACCAGCACGCGCCACCGCTTCGGCGAACTTGGCCGGATGCGCCGTCGCCAGCGTGATCATCGGCGTCGCGGTATCCGTCCGGCAGACTTCTGCCGCGCGATAGCCTGTCGCCGTATGCGGATCGAGGATCTCGCCGGTGCGCTGATGCGCTTCACGGATGACCTCGAGAATCGTCTCGTCGTCGACACTGTGGCTGGAGAACAGCTCCCGCAGCCTGGCCAGCGGGGCATCTGCCAGCGCCGCCGGTTCGCGCGAGAAGTGCTCGAGCAGTTCACGGATCGCCTGACCATCACGGCCATAGGCTTCGAACAGCAGACGCTCGAAGTTGGAGGACACCACGATATCCATTGACGGTGCCAGCGTCGCCTTCAGCTCCTGACGCGAGAAGTCGTTGGAGGAGATGGTGCGATGCAGGATGTCGTTGGCGTTGGTGGCGATCACCAGCTGACGTACCGGCAGCCCCATGCGCGAGGCCAGATAGCCGGCAAAGATGTTGCCGAAGTTGGCCGACGGCACCGTGAAGCTGACCTGACGCGCCGGAGCGCCCAGCGCCACACCGGCGGCCACGTAGTAGACGGTCTGGGCCATGATGCGCGCCCAGTTGATCGAGTTGACCGCGACCAGACGCGTGCCATCCAGGAAATCCTGATCGGCGAAGCTGGCCTTCACCATCGCCTGGGCATCGTCGAAGTTGCCTTCGATGGCGACGTTAAAGACATTGGGCGCCAACACGGAGGTCATCTGGCGGCGCTGTACTTCGGAGACGCGGTTGTGCGGATGCAGGATGAAGATATCCACGTGATCGCAGGCACGGCAGCCCTCGATGGCGGCAGAACCGGTATCACCGGAGGTCGCGCCCATGATCACCGCACGCTCGCCGCGCTTGGCAAGGAAGTGATCGAGCAGGCGACCCAGCAGCTGCAGCGCGACATCCTTGAAGGCCAGCGTCGGGCCGTGGAACAGCTCCAGCAGGTAATGGTTGCTGTCGAGCTGATTGAGCGGCACGACCGCATCGTGACTAAAGGTCGCGTAGGTCTCGCGCACGAGTTCACGGAAGGTCTCGTCATCGATGGCACCATCGACGAAGGGCTTCATGACACGGAAGGCGATTTCCGCATAGGACTCACCGGCCATCGCCGTCAGTTCTTCGGCGCTGAACTGCGGCAGGGTTTCCGGCACATACAGGCCACCATCGCTGGCAAGCCCCGTGAGGACCACATCTTCAAAACCGAGCGCCGGCGCCTGGCCGCGCGTGGAGATATAACGCATGTCGTGTCTTCCCGTGGCGTTCGCCACCGTTATGATTCTTGCTCTTCCGGCCTGCGCCGGCTGCCCAGCGGTACCGAGCCATCAACCTCGATGACCCGGTACCGTTTGCCCGCGATCAGGCGTTGTCGTCGAGATCCTCGACGCGAATGCGCACCACGGAACCGGCGACATCCACCAGCGCTTCCAGCTGGCGAATCGCTTCGTTCATGTGCAGTTCGCGCGCGCGGTGCGTGAGCAGAATGATCGGCACCAGCTCGCCTTCGGTGGCCTCCTTCTGGATGATCGCCTCGATGGAGATGCCCTGTTCGGAGAGAATCGACGCGACACGCGCCAGCACGCCCGGACGATCCACCGCATGCAGACGCAGGTAGCAGGCCGTCTCGATCTCTTCCATCGGCAGGATCGGCAGGGTGTCACCGTGCTGATTGATCTCGGCGAAGGCCAGATACGGCACGCGGTAGCGGTGGTCGGTGGCGATATCGCGCGCCACATCGAGCAGATCCGCCACGACGGCAGAGGCCGTCGGCTCGGCACCGGCGCCGGCACCATAGTAGAGGGTGGGGCCCACTGCATCGCCCATCACCTCGATGGCATTCTTGACGCCATGCACGTTGGCCAGCAGGCGCTCCTTGGGAATCAGCGTCGGATGCACACGCAGCTCAAGGCCCTTGGCCGTGGCGCGGGTGATCCCCAGATGCTTGATGATATAGCCCAGGTTGTCGGCCTGCTCGATGTCATCAGCCGTGATGCGCGAGATGCCTTCGGTGTAGGCCTTGTCGAACTGCAGCGGCACGCCGAAGGCAATGGAGGCCAGGATGGTCAGCTTGTGGGCAGCATCGATGCCTTCAACGTCGAAGGTCGGGTCCGCTTCGGCATAGCCCAGCGCCTGCGCCTCGGCCAGCACGTCATCGAAACTGCGGCCTTCATCGCGCATCGCGCTGAGAATGAAGTTGCCGGTGCCGTTGATGATGCCGGCCAGCCACTGGATACGGTTGGCGCCCAGGCCTTCCCGCAGGGACTTGATGACCGGGATGCCACCGGCGACCGCTGCCTCGAAGGCCACCATCACCCCTTTCTCGGCCGCGGCGCGGAAGATCTCGTTGCCGTGCACGGCGATCAGCGCCTTGTTGGCGGTCACGACATGCTTGCCGTTGGCGATCGCTTCCATCACCAACTCATAGGCCACGTCATAGCCACCGATCAGTTCGACCAGCACATCGATCTCGGGGTTGCGCGCGACCTCGAAGATGTCATGCGTGCGGCTGACGCCGGTGATATCGCAGTCAGGGTTGTCACGACGAGCGCCAACCTGTTCGACGATAATCGGGCGTCCAGCACGACGCGCAATCTCATCGGCATTGCGTACCAGCACGTTGAACGTGCCGCCGCCTACGGTACCCAGACCACAGATTCCTACTTTCACCGGTTTCAACGTCGCTTTCCTCTCTTGTTACGGTATCCAGCCTTGGAGGCCGCGCCGGAGCGCCATGGCCTTGCCGACCTGTCGTCGGTCTATTATCCAGACGGCTCGCGTCTGTGTCTTTCGTGACCACGGTAGCAAGGCAGGACGCCCTGTCAACGCGCAGCCACTCTGAGGCGTCACGCCATCAGCCATCCAGCCCCAACATGGTGGTCAGGCGATCCACCGGCAGATAGCCCGGCACCATCTTGCCATCCGGCATCACGATGGCCGGTGTGCCCTGCACGCCCATGCGCGTACCGAGCTGATACTGGCTTTCCACCGGGGCATCACAGCTGGCTTCCTGCTTGGGCGCCTGCCTCTGATTCTTGATCTGGTTCATCGCCTCGGTGCGATTCTCGGCACACCATACCTGAGCCAGTTCGCGTGCGCCCTGCGAGCGCAGACCGCCACGCGGGAAGGCCAGATAACGCACTTCGACACCACGCGCATTGAGCTCCGGCACTTCCTCATGCAGCTTGCGGCAATAGGGGCAGGTGGTGTCAGTGAAGACGCTGATCACCGCCTTGACCTCACCCGCCGGGCGGAAGATGACCATGTCGTCCTCACTGACCTCGGCCAGCAGCTTCTGGCGCTCGCCATTGGCCTTCTGCTCGCTGAGATTCACCAGCCCCTTGTCACCGTCGTTGCGGTACATTTCCCCGACGATCAGGTGCTTGCCCGTCGCATCGGTGAAGAAGGTCTCGCCGCTGGTGAGCTTCACCTCGAAGAGACCCTCGATCGGACTGGAAGCCAGCGACTCCACCGGCAACGGCTGGCCATTGACTACCAGCTTGTCACGCAGGTCATCCAGCGCGTCAGCCTGGGCGAGCGGTGCCATCACGCTCAGCAGGGTAGCAGCGCTCAACAGACGCAACGCCTGTGGCAGGCGCTGCGGGCGGCGGGTGAACTTGCTCATCAGACTCTCCTTGGCGTCCGCGGGGCGAAGTGCCTGGTATCAACCACGCGGATGATGTTCGGCGTGCAGGCGTTCCAGACGCGCCTGAGCCACATGGGTATAGATCTGGGTCGTGGATAGATCACGATGACCCAGCAACAGCTGCACGACACGCAGGTTGGCACCATGATTGAGCAGGTGCGTCGCAAAGGCGTGGCGCAGGGTATGCGGTGACAGGGGCTTGTCGATACCGGCCGTGACGGCGTGGCGCCGGATGCGGTGCCAGAAGGTCTGCCGCGTCATGGCCTTGTCATGCCGACCGGGAAACAGCGCCGGGCGCGTCTGGTCGGCCATCATCGCAGGTCGGCCAGCCGACAGCCAGCGTGACAGCCAGTCACAGGCCTCCTCGCCCAACGGCACCAGGCGCTCGCGATCGCCCTTGCCGATCACTCTGACCACACCCTGGCGCAGATTGAGCGCATCGACCCGCAGACCGACCAGTTCACTGATGCGCAATCCCGCGCCATAGAGCACCTCCAGCATGGTCCGGTCGCGCAGGCCGATGGCCGTCTCGAGATCCGGCGCCTCCAGCAGGCGCTCGACTTCCTCCTCGTCGAGCGTGCCAGGCAGGCTGGGGATTACGCGGGGAAGGCGCACCTCATGCACGGGATCCGCCTCGATCATGCCCTCGGCCAGCGCCCAGCGATAGAACCGCCGCAACGCAGACAACAGTCGCGCGGTGGAGCGCAGCGCATGCGATTCACGTCGTGAGTCACAGAATGCCTGCACCTGCACAGGGGTCGCCTCCAGCAATGGCGTGGCTTCGCCTCCGGACTCCTGCTGCTCCAGCAACCACCGCTGCCAGCTCTCGAGGTCACTTCGATAGGCACCAAGCGTGTTGTCACTGGCGCCGCGCTCCAGCCACAACGTATCGAGAAATGCCGCGACCAGCGTCTCGTCATCCTTCATGCCTGCTTCCTCCTTCCCGATGCGCGCAACCGACACCTTCCGGCGCGACGACTGCCGAATTCTACCGTGACGCCCTGACGTTGAAATGAATCCGACGGTCACTGCGGCAACTTTCCCTCATCCACAGACACAAAGACCCCGCCATGCGAGGCATGGCGGGGTCTTTGTGTGGCGGAGGAGCAAGTGGCAATTCGCTCCTCCGCCGTACTGCCGAGTTCTGCAGTCAGGGAATGCGGAGCGCTTAGCCCAGCTTTTCCTTGATGCGTGCAGACTTGCCGCTACGCTCACGGAGGTAGTACAGCTTGGCCTGACGGACGTCACCACGACGCTTGACGTCGATGGCAGCAACCTGCGGGCTGTAAGTCTGGAAAGTACGCTCGACGCCCACACCGTGGGAGATCTTGCGGACGGTGAAGGCGGAGTTCAGACCGCGGTTACGCTTGCCGATCACCACGCCTTCGAAGGCCTGCAGACGCTCGCGGGTACCTTCGACGACCTTGACCTGGACGACGATGGTGTCGCCCGGTGCAAAGGCCGGGATTTCCTTGGCCATCTGCTCGTTTTCGATCGCCTGGATCAGTTTGTTCTTGCTGCTCATCGCTAGCTCCAAATTCGTTAGCATCAACCCTGAGGCTGATGTTCGTCATGACCCCGGCACCGCAAACGGCCTTGAACACGGGGATCGACCTTGTGTGTGACGCGCCACGGGGCTCCCGCAAGATGACTCCGGGCCGTGCCGCACCTCCGCCACGGTGGCGGCCTTCTCCTGACAGCGAACGCGAGGTCCGCGAAGGTCAGGCCTTGCCTTTCCGGGCGTGCTGCGCGATGAACTCGTCGAGCAGCTTGCGCTCCTCACGAGTCAACGTGCGGCTCTCCAGCAGATCCGGACGCCTGAGCCAGGTACGTCCCAGAGACTGTTGCAACCGCCAGCGCTTGATCAGGGCATGATTGCCACTGAGCAGCACTTCCGGCACTCGCTTGCCGTCGATGACTTCGGGGCGAGTGTAGTGCGGACAATCGAGCAGGCCGTCGGTGAAGGAATCCTCCTCCGCACTGGCTTCATGCCCGAGTACGCCCGGCACCAGGCGCGCTACCGTATCGATCAGGACCATGGCTGGCAGCTCACCGCCAGACAGGACGTAATCGCCGATCGACCATTCCTCGTCGATCTCCTCTTCCACCACGCGTTCGTCAATGCCTTCGTAGCGTCCGGCCACCACGATCAGGCGCTCATTCGTCGCCAGTTCGCGGGCACCGGCCTGATCCAGCTTGCGGCCTTGCGGGGAGAGATAGATCACGCGGGCGTCGTCACCGCCAGCGGCACGGGCGTCACGAATGGCGCCTCGCAGGGTCTCGACCTTCATCAACATGCCGGGACCACCGCCGTAGGGACGATCATCGACCGTACGGTGCCTGTCGGTGGCGTAGTCACGCGGGTTCCAGAAATCGACCTCGAGCAGGCCCTTGTCGACCGCTCGGCCGGTCACGCCACTGGCGGTGATCGCCGTGAACATTTCCGGAAACAGACTTACTACACCAATCCACACAGGCGTCAGCTCTCTGTGCTTTTCATCAGAATTCGGGATCCCAATCGACGCTCATGCGTCCATTGACGAGATCCACATCGCGAACCACCTGATCGGGCAGGTACGGCACGAGCCGTTCCTTCTCATCGATGCTGTCGTCGTTCGGCTTGATCACCAGAACGTCGTTGGCACCGGTTTCCATCAGGGTGTTCACTTGTCCGAGGCGCTGGCCATCCAGCGTCACCACCTCGAGACCTTCCAGTTGATGCCAGTAGTACTCACCCACCTCGAGCTGCGGCAGTTGCTGCTTGGGCAGGAGAATCTCCGCCCCGGCCAGCGCCTGCGCCGCTTCGCGATCGTCGACACCTTCCAGCTGCGCCACCAGACCCTTGCCATGACGACGTGCCTGGGCAAGTCGCGCGGGAATCTGCTTCCCGTCAAGCTTCAGGATCCAGCCGGCGTAGTCGAAGATGCCATCGATCGGGCTGGTGTAGGAGTACACCTTGAGCCAGCCTTTCACGCCATAGGGGCTGGTAAGCTTCCCCATGACCACCACATCATCGCCATGCGAGGTGTGTGCGGTCGGCTGCGGGTTGTTCGAGTGAGTAGGCATCCTGGAAATCAAGCCTGCTGCTTGCCAGCTTCCTTGATCAGCTGAGCGACACGGTCAGAGACCTGTGCGCCCTGCTGCTGCCAGTGAGCGATGCGCTCGAGATCGATGCGCAGACGCTCTTCCTGGCCGCGAGCGACCGGGTTGAAGAAGCCGACGCGCTCGATGAAGCGGCCATCACGGGCTGTGCGGGAATCAGCTACAGCCAGGTGGTAGAAGGGACGCTTCTTGGCGCCACCACGTGCCAGACGAATGGTAACCATTGCGTAATCTGTCCTTCGTGTTGAAGTGAAAATCGTGCCACAGAACTCGGCTTCGCATGGAGGGTCCACACGAAGAGGCGACATTCTACGGAAAATGCCAAGCCTTGGAAACCTTTTTCCATGGCCATACGCGCGCCCCGCGACACGAGCCGTGTCACGGGGCGCGATTCGTGACTCTGACGCCACGAAATCCTGTCGGCGAGAACCTCAGTGCCTTGCCGGAGACTCAGCGACGCGGGAAGCGTCCGCCGCCCGGGCCACCCATGCCTCCCATCCCGCCGGGACCGCCCATGCCGCCGGGGCCACCCATGCCACCGGGACCGCCGCCGCCCATCATGCCGGACATGCCACGCATCATCTTCTGCATGCCACCTTTCTTGCCGGCCTTCTTCATCATCTTGGCCATCTGCTTGTGCTGCTTGAGCAGACGATTGAGGTCCGGCACCTGGGTACCGGAGCCCATGCAGATGCGACGCTTGCGCGAGCCATTGATGAGATCCGGGTTGCGACGCTCCTTGGGTGTCATGGAGTTGATCATCGCCTCGAGCTTGCCCAGCTCCTTCTCGCTGGCCTGGCTCTGAGCGACTTCCGCCAGCTGCCCCATGCCCGGCAGCTTGGACATCAGGCTGCCCATGCCACCCATGTTCTTGAGCTGCTGAAGCTGATCGCGGAAGTCCTCGAGATCGAAGCCCGAGCCTTTCTGGACCTTCTTGGCCAGCTGCTCGGCCTTGGTCTTGTCGACGCTGCGCTCGGCTTCCTCGATCAGCGACAGCATGTCGCCCATGCCGAGGATGCGCGAGGCGATGCGGTCCGGGTGGAAGGGCTCGAGGGCATCGACCTTCTCCCCCATCCCCATGAACTTGATCGGCTTGCCGGTGATGTGGCGAACGGACAGCGCCGCACCACCACGCGCATCACCATCGGCCTTGGTCAGCACGACACCGGTCAGCGGCAGGGCTTCATGGAAGGCCTTGGCGGTATTGGCGGCATCCTGACCGGTCATCGCATCGACGACGAACAGCGTCTCATCAGGATTGACGCTGCGATGCAGCGCCGCGATCTCGTCCATCATGTCGGCATCGACATGCAGACGGCCGGCGGTATCCACCAGCACCACGTCGTGGAACTGGATACGCGCGTGCTTCATCGCCGCTTCAGCGATGGCGACAGGCTGCTGGGAGGAGTCGGAGGGGAAGAAATCCACCTCGACTTCCCTGGCCAGCGTTTCCAGCTGGTCGATGGCGGCCGGACGATAGACGTCCGCCGAGACCACCAGCACCTTCTTCTTCTCGCGCTCACGCAGATAACGCGCCAGCTTGGCGACGGTGGTCGTCTTGCCCGCACCCTGCAGGCCCGCCATCAGAATGACGGCCGGGCTGCCCTTGAGCACCAGACCTTCATTGGCTTCGCCCATGATCGCTTCCAGCTCCTGCTGGACGATCTTGACGAACTGCTGACCCGGCGACAGGCTCTTGGACACTTCCTGACCGACGGCACGTTCGCGCACGCGGTCGATGAAGGCCTTGACCACCGGCAGTGCGACATCCGCCTCAAGCAACGCACGGCGCACTTCACGCAGCGTGTCCTTGATGTTGTCTTCCGTCAGCTTGGCCTGGCCGGTAATCGACTTCAGCGTCTGCGACAGGCGATCACTCAAACTTTGAAACATGGGCCTCTCCGGCTAGGGACGTCTGGGGGCCGCTCGCAGCGGCTCGAGAACAGTGCTGTCCTCGATTCCGGGGGTCACGGCATGACGCCCCAGCGCGTGAATGGTTCATCCTGTGGCGCATTATACGCACAGGGCGGGTCTGTCTCCATGATGGGGACACTCAAGCGCCGACCAAATCCTCTCTCGCCGGGAATTCTCTCCCCGACACGGCTCCGCCAGCCTCCTCAAAGCGCGTGGCGTGGATGCAATCACATGAGTGCATTCGGTATAGTCACATCATATAGGCAGCGTCTCGTACAGGACCTGCCTCCTCGTACATCCTCGGCACCTGGACAACAGCACATGCAGGCTCTGCCCTTTGCCTTTCTGGCCATCATCTTCTATCTCGGCGCCGGCCTGTGGCAGGGCCTGACGCTCATCCGCCGGGTACCGTCCAGACCACGTCTGGTACGCGGCCTGGCACTGGTAGCCGTCGCCTGCCATGCCGTGATCGTCTGGCTCACCATCAGCCATGGCGGCGAGCTGCACCTCGGACTGTTCGAGAGCGCCTCGCTGGTCAGCTGGGCCATCAGCCTGCTGCTGATCCTGGCCAGCATGTTCAAGCCGGTGATTGCCGGCGGTGCCGCCCTCTTCCCCGTGGCGGCCATCTGCGTCCTTGGCGTGATGAATCTTCCCAGCGCCAATACCGAGAATCCACTTTCCGCGGGGCTCATCGCCCACATCCTCACCTCGGTGGCGGCACTGGCCTTCTTCAGCATCTCGGCCATGCAGGCCGGTCTACTGTCATTGCAGCAACATGCGCTGAAGAAGCGTCACACCCGCGGCATCGTCCAGGTACTGCCCGCGCTGACCAGCATGGAGCGCGCACTGTTCGAGCTGATCTGGGCCGGAATGATCCTGCTCAGCGTGTCGATTCTCAGCGGCATGATCTACCTCGACAACCTGTTCGCCCAGCACCTCGCGCACAAGACGGTCCTGAGCTTCGGCGCCTGGGTGATCTTCGCCGTGCTGCTGTTCGGCCATCATGTCCTGGGCTGGCGCGGACAGCGCGCGGCGCGCTGGACGCTGGGCGGCTGCCTGGTGCTAGCGCTGGCCTTCTTCGGCACCAAGTTCGCCCTGCAGGTCGTGTTTTCCCACTGAGCGTCGCTGTCGTGACGGGCAGCACCCGCAGCAGCTGGTGCATTGCCGTCACGGCAGCAGTATCATGCGCGTAAATCCGCCACCGAGGACCCTTCACTCTTGAGCGACGACACCCCGCTGGGGCTGCTGTTCGGCCTGCTGGTCATCCTGATCTTCCTGTCTGCCTTCTTCTCGAGCTCCGAGACCGGCATGATGTCGATCAACCGCTATCGCCTGAGCCACCGCGAGAAGAGCGGTGAGCGCGGCGCCAAGCGCGTCACCCGCCTGCTATCTCGCCCGGACCGTCTGATCGGCGTCATCCTGATCGGCAACAACTTCGTCAACAATCTGGCAGCGTCTCTGGCCACCATCATTGCCATCCATTACTTCGGTGATGTCTCCGGCCCTGCCATCTCCACTGCCGTCCTCACCATCGTGGTGCTGATCTTCGCCGAAGTGACGCCCAAGACCATGGCCGCCGTGAATCCCGAGCGTATCGCCTATCCGGCGTCGGTGATTCTCGAACCCATGCTCAAGCTGCTCTATCCGCTGGTCTGGCTGGTCAATGGCATTTCCAATGGCCTGCTGCGCCTGTTCGGCGTTCGCGATGTCAGCGGCGGGGCCGACAGCCTGACCCGTGACGAGCTGCGCACCGTGGTCCACGAGGCTGGCAGCATGATCCCGCGCCGTCACCAGGGCATGCTGCTGTCGATCCTCGACCTCGAGAACGTCACCGTCGATGACATCATGGTGCCGCGTCAGGAAATCTTCGGTATCGACCTCGATGATGATCTCGACATCATTCTCAGTCATATCCGCGCCAGTCAGCACACGCGAGTGCCGATCTACAAGGGTGACATCAACAACATCATCGGCATCCTGCACCTGCGAAATGCGGCCCGTTTCCTGTCACTGGACGAGGTCACCAAGGCCTCCATCATCCAGGAGGCCCGCGAGCCCTACTTCATTCCGGAATCCACCCCGCTGCATACCCAGCTGCTCAATTTCCAGAAGCAGAAGCGCCGCATCGGCATCGTGGTCGACGAGTATGGCGATGTGCAGGGGCTGGCGACACTGGAGGATATCCTCGAGGAGATCGTCGGCGAGTTCACCACCGACGTGGCCGGCACCCATCAGGAAATCCATCCCCAGGACAACGGCAGCTACGTGATCGAGGGTACCGCCAACATCCGCGAGATCAACAAGGCCATCGGCTGGCAGCTGCCGACCGATGGCCCCAAGACGCTCAATGGTCTGATCCTCGAGCACCTGGAATCCTTCCCGGATGCGCCAGCCAGTCTGGCCATCGGCACGACCCGCATCGAGATCCAGCAGGTCAAGGACAACCAGATCACCTCGGCACGCTGCTGGCAGGCCTCGCGCACCACGCGTACCTGATCCAGCGCCTGCTGGGTAACGTTGCAGCGTCATGCGCGAAGGGCCCGCCATCTGGCGGGCCCTTCGCGTTCACGTCCATTGCAATGCGGTGTTGCACGCCACGGGGCGGCCAATGCCGGAGACACACGCTATCCTGTGCCTGCCCGGATCGCCGGGCCGCCGGATCGCCGGATCGCCGGATCGCCGGACCACCTTTTCCTGCACTGCCCACTACCCGCAAATGGCCCTCATGACCCAAGCCTCTTCCCCGACGACTGTCCTGCACCACCACCCCGTACGCTTCACGCTGATGCTGGCACTGATGGTGGCGCTCGCGCCTCTGGCGACCGACGCCTATCTACCCGCCATGCCTTCCATGGCAGGCGACTTCGGTGTGGACGAGCATCGCATCGGCCTGACCATCACCATGTTCTTCTTCGGCTACGCGATGGGTCAGCTGGGCGGTGGCCCGCTGTCCGACAGTCTCGGACGCCGCCCCGTCGCCCTGACTGGTTTCGTGCTGTTTCTCGTCGCCGGACTCGGTTGCGCACTGACACGAGACTTCCACTGGCTGCTGGTCTGGCGAGTGCTTCAGGGCATCGCCACCGGCATGACCGGCGGTGTCTCGCGCACCGTGGTGAGAGACGTCGCGACCGGCAAGGACGCCGCGCGCCTGATGACCAACGTGACCATGGTACTGATGACGGCGCCACTGATAGCGCCGTCCCTGGGCGCCCTGGTGATCTCGCTGAGCCACTGGACAACGATCTTTTTCACGCTGGGAGTCTACGGGCTGATAGTCGGTCTGATCATCCATCGCTGGCTGCCGGAGACCCACCCCGCCAGCGAGCGCACGCCCTTCAGACCACGCAACGTGCTGCGCAGCTATGGCGACGTCCTCACCACCCGGGGAGTCCCGGGGCACCTGATGCTGATCCTGTGCGGGCCCGGCATCATGTTCACCTTCATCACCAATGCCAGCTACCTGTATCAAGGGCTACTCGGGATGACACCACCGCAGTTCGCGCTGGCCTTCGGCGCCAATGTGGTCGCGATGTTCGTCGGCAACCGTCTCAATCACCTCGGCCTCAAGCACCTACGCACGCGCACGCTGGTCAAGCTGGCATTGAGCGTCCAGCTGACCGGCATCACCTGGCTGCTGGGACTGGGCCTCACTGGCACGATCAGCGCCGCCACCCTGATTCCCGGCATGCTGGTGGTACTTGGCGCAGGCGCCATGATCACCCCCAACGTGATGGCGGACTACCAGTCGCTGTTCACCCGCGGCCACGGGGTCGCCAACGCCATCTCGGGCACCGCGCTCTTCCTGGGCGGCGGACTCTACGGTGCGATTGCCAGCCTGTGGCTGAACGGCTCCAACATGCTGCCGGTACCGCTGGTCATGCTTGCCGCATGCCTGGTGGGCGGCATCGGCTTCTGGGTCACCCGCCACACCGCGCCATCCAATCAGCCTGCCGTCCACGGCAGCAGCTCCAGCGCCGCCGCGTAAGCGCCATCACTGTCCACAGAACGTGAACCGCATACGCAAAGACGCCGCCCGTGAAGCCACGGACGGCGTCTTTTTTTCAGGGAACGCTCTTGCGCTCACCACGTGAGGGGGCAGCCACCCTCGACCAGAGCAGCTTCACCCTGTCATTGGCAGTCCGCCAGGCGTGTCGCCTTGCGATGCAGATCGCGCACGGCCTCTTCCAGCTCCGCAGCCTTGACGTTCTCCGGCGCGAAGGTGCGACCGACGCACAACTCCACCCGACCACGCAGGCGACGCGGCCACTTGGCAAAGGCCGGCCCGCCGCCGTGGGAGAACCACGACCCCCACAAGCCCCCCAGAGCCATCGGGATCACCGGCGCCGGATCACGCGCGAGGATCAGCTCCAGCCCGCGCCGGAAGCGTCCCACTTCCCCATCTCGCGTCAGCTTGCCTTCCGGGAAGATCATGACCACCTCGCCCTCGCGCAGCGCCTTGCCGACCTCTTCCAGTGAACGACGCACACCGGCGGGGTCCTTGCGCGAGGAATCCACCGGAATGGCCCCCGCAATGCGGAAGAACCATTTGAGCCAGGGAGAGTGATAGATCTCGGCATCCATCAGAAACCGCAGTGGGCGCGGGCTGGCGCCGCCGAGTATCAGCGCATCCATGAAGCTGACGTGGTTGCACACCACCAGTGCCGCGCCTTCCGCCGGTATCCGCCAGCGCCCCTTGAGGTGCAGCCGATACATCAGGTGAATGAGGATGAAGATGATCAGCCGCAGGAAGGGCCGCGGGTCACGCAGCATGCAGATCACCGCGATCAATCCACTGATCAAGGACAGCAGCAGCAGGAAGTCCGGAATATCACGCCCCATCACGCCCAGCACCAGAATGCCGGCACCGGCCGAGAGCACCATCAGCAAGGCATTGAGCACATTGTTGGCCGCGATCATGCGCGCGCGATGGTCCTCGGGGCTGCGCAGCTGCAACAGCGTGTAGAGCGGCACGATATACAGGCCGCCCCCGAAGCCGATGACGCCGAGATCCAGCCACATGCGCCAGAATCCGGCGATGCCCAGCAGCTCGATCAGCGGCGTGGCCATCTGGGCCTCAGCCAGCGCCGGGCGCAAGGCAAGGTCCAGCCCGCCGGCAAAGATGATCAGCGCCCCGAAGGGCACAAGCCCTGTCTCGAGTCGTCCGCGCGAGACACGCTCACAGGCCAGCGACCCCAGGCCGATGCCGATGGCAAAGGCCGCCAGCAGGGCCGATGTCGCCCCTTCGGCCCCATGGACGATATCCCGCGCATACGCCGGCAATTGCGTCAGATAGCTCGCGCCGAGGAACCAGAACGCACTGATGCCGAGCAGCGCCCAGCGTAGCCGACGATTGCTCAGCCCCTCGCGCATCACCGCCACGCTGCCGGACAGCGGCCGCCAGGGCACCGGCCCCGGAGAAGCGGAAGGCGCCGGAGGAATGCGCATGGCAGCCAGTACGCCCAGCACCGCCAGCGACACCAGCGATGCCGACAGCGCCCAGCGCGCCAGCTCACCGCCCAGCGCCATCAAGGCCGCAGCCGCCAGGGTACCGACCAGAATGGCGAGGAAGGTACCCAGTTCGACCCAGGCGTTGCCACTGACCAGCTCATCGGCCTTGAGATGCTGAGGCAGGATGGCGTACTTGACCGGGCCGAACAGCGCGGACTGGGTGCCCATCATGAACAGCAGCGCCAGCAAGAGCTCCCAGGCCTCGAAGATCAAGGCACCCGCCGCCACGCTCATGGTGGCAAGCTCCAGCCACTTGAGCCTGACGATCAGCCGCTGCTTGTCGAGGCGGTCCGCCAGCAGGCCGCCCCAGGCGGAAAACAGCAGAAAAGGCAGGATGAACAATCCGGCGGCCAGATTGTTGACGACGCCGGTGTCCCAACCGCGCTGCTCGATGACCACGAAGGTCAGCAGCAGCAGCAGCGCGTTCTTGAAGAGATTGTCATTGAAGGCCCCTAGGGCCTGGGTCCAGAAGAAGGGGGCAAAGCGTGGCCGCCGCAGAAGGTCTCGACTCATCGCCCTGCTTCCGTGGCATCCCCCGAGCCTGCAGCCTCGCTGCGCACCTTGAGCCCCGCCAGCATGGTATCCAGCAGCTGGTCGAGCAGTTCCGTGACTTCCAGCGGCTGTCCTTGCCACAGACCCAGGCGTTCATTCATGCCCAGCTGGACCAGGCCATGCACGCTGCCCCACAGGGTTCGCGCCATGCGCTTGGCTTCCACTGACTCCACCTTGGGAGCGTACTCGACCAGAGCCAGCTCCACTCGCTCGAACAAGCCTTCGATCATGGCGTTCTGACGCTGATCGAGCTCCCCTTCCTGAGCCAGCGGGAAATCGAACAGCAGCTGCCAGCGATAGGGGTCGCGCTGGGCAAAGCCCCAATAGGCTCGCGCCAATGCCTTGAGACGCTGGGAGGGGCTCGGGGTCTCCTGCCCGGCAATCGCATCGCGCAGACGGTCCAGGGTCGTCAGATTGACGTGCTGGAGCAGGTTGCCAAAACTGCCGTAGAGCTTGAGCAGGGTACTGGGGGCGCAACCGACTTCGCGAGCCAGGTTGCGCAAGGACAAGGCGTGAACGGGCTGCTGCTTGAGCCATTCATCGCATGTCTCCATTACCCGCGCATGCAGCGCTTCCGGTGCATGCTGACGTGGACGGGCCATCGAATTCCTCTGGTGCTGAGATGCGTTACCGCGCAGCGAATCTGGCGCGGTGTGTGTCCGGACTGCGCGGGTTGGCAGAGAGAGTCACGATACCTGAGCATCCTGCTCTTGAAGCGCCCCGTGTCAGCCATTGAATCGAACAGTGTTTCCGTCCAGCATATCGAGACTGAGCACAAACGCAAGCGCCACCAAGGTGTGGCATGCTGGCGACTGCCGCGTGCAGCGGGGCTCTCGCGCTCATGATTGGGCAATGCGTCGCCCTGCATGTTCCCCCCCTGCCCTTCATCTCAAAGGATTTCCGTGGCCGGACGCCTGTACCTTCCCCCGTTTCCCGAAGACCTGCCGCCCAGTGAACTGTTCGGATCACTCGCGACGCCTGCCCTCACGCGTCAGCTGCGGGAGGAGCGCCTGGTGAGCGCCAATCGCGCTCCGCGCCTGCCGGTCTCGATGCTGCGCCTGGAAGGCCCGAGGCTTCGCCAGGTGCCAGCGCTCTGGGGGCTGACGCCCAGCTGGCTGGAGGTCATGGACCACGCGCCCCACGTGGCGCGCGCCGAGTCGCTGGAAACGCGACGCATGTTCCGCGAATCCTTTACCAGTCAACGGGCACTGATTCCCGTCGGTGGGGTCTATGTCTGGAAGGAACAGCCGCGCATGAAGCAGCCCTTTCTGGTCACGCACGCCACCCGCGCTCCGCTGTTGCTCGCCGCGCTGTGGACCCGCCACTTCAGCCCCCCGCTGATGGAAGGACTGCCCCCCGAGGGGCGCGACAGCTTCGCCTTGATCAGCGTGGCGTGCGCGGGTGTCACCGCACGTCTGACCGACCGCATGCCGGCAGTGATCGCACCGCATCAGGTGCGGGAATGGCTGAGCGCCGATACCCCGCTGGACAGGGTACGTGCCATGCTGACACCGGACGCCAGCCTCGCGGCCTTCCCCGTCGCTCGCCGGGTCAATGATCCCGCGCACCAGGAATGGAGCGTCGCGCACCCCACCGGCCCGATGCTGAGCTGAGAGACGCCACTCGGCGCCCGGACAGCATGCTCAGATCGGGAACGCTGAATCCAGGCCGGTCAGACACGCGTATCGCTAGAAGGGGAGCACATCCTCGGACCTGCGCTGCTTGTGAGGCGTTGCTGATCTACCTGCGCGCTTGCGACGCATGAATCGCCCTTATCGAACCACCATGCCAGTGTCATCGGTGCCGTGAACCAGGAGAGAAGATGTCCTTGCCATCAGGATTCCGTCCGCTCGCTTTGAGCGCTGCCATTGCCGCCATCGTCATCACCGGCCTGTCGCCCGGCGTCAGCCTGGCCGATTCATCCACGCCCCCCGCACCGTCCTCCATGACGTCAGCCACCTCGGCCTCTGCCATCACCCAGGCAGGCCCGGTGATCAAGAGCGCCAATGACCAGCGCGACTATCGCAGCCTGACGCTCGACAATGGCCTCAAGGTGCTGCTGGTGAGCGACCCGGCGGCTGACAAGGCTGCCGCTGCCATGGACGTGGAGGTGGGCAGCGCCCAGGACCCCGATGACGTTCCCGGACTTGCTCACTTCCTCGAGCATATGCTGTTCCTCGGCACCGATCGTTATCCAGAGCCTGATGCCTATCAGGAATTCATCACCCGTCACGGCGGACAGCACAACGCCTTCACCGCCAGCCAGGACACCAACTACTTCTTCGATATCGCACCGGATGCCTTCGCCGAGGCCCTGCCGCGCTTTGCCCGCTTCTTCGTCGCACCACAGTTCAATGCCGACTACGTCGACCGCGAGCGTCATGCCGTGCATTCCGAATATCAGGCACGCCTGCAGGATGACGGGCGGCGCGTGAATGAGGCTGTCGAGCAGGCACTCAATCCAGATCACCCCTTCAACCGCTTCAGCGTCGGCAGCCTCGAGACACTCAAGGACAGCGAGGCCGGCAGCCTGCGCCAACGCCTGGTGGACTTCTATCAGGCGCATTACGGCGCCGGCGTGATGCGCCTCACCCTGGTCGGCCCCCAATCGCTGGACACGCTGGAGTCACTGACGCGCCACAACTTCTCCGATGTCCCGAATCGCGAGCTCTCACGGCCACAGATCGACGCGCCGCTGGTCACTGCCGATGAGCTGCCCGCACGCGTGGAGGTCAAGGCACTCAAGCAGGAGCGCGAGCTCGACTTCATGTTCCCCATCGAGGACCCCGTCGCACAGTATCGCGTCAAACCGGTCAGCTACCTTGCCAATCTCATCGGACATGAAGGGGAAGGCAGCCTGCTGGCGGTGCTCAAGGACAAGGGCTGGGCGGATGGGCTCTCGGCCGGCGGCGGCCCCAGCGATGGCGAGAATGCCCTGCTCAGCATCAATGTCACCCTGACGCCCGAGGGCGCCCGGCACCAGCCGGAAATCCGCGCCGCGCTGTTCGACTATCTGGCATTGATTCGCCAGCAGGGCCTGGAGGAGTGGCGCTACAAGGAGCAGGCGGCGCTGGGCGAGCAGGAATTCCGCTTCCAGCAGCGCAGCTCTCCCGTGGACCTGGCCAGCAGCCTGGCCATGATGATGACGCGCTATCCGGTCAAGGATGTGCTGGCCGCGCCCTACCTGATGCAGGACTATGACGCCGAGCTGATCGAGTCGACCCTTGATCGCCTGACGCCAGAGAATCTGCTGGAGGTCTACTCCGGCCCTGATGTCACGGGAGAGCAACAGGGCAAATGGTTCAAGGCGCCCTATACCCTGACGCGCCTCACGGACGATGCCGTCGCCCGTGCCGGAGACGATCCCTCGCTGGCCGCCCGGCTTGCCCTTCCGGCTCCCAACCCTTATCTGGCCAGCGACTTTCAGGTCCTGAATCTGCCCGATGCGCCGCCACGTCAGCTGATCGACGAGCCCGGTGCCGAACTCTGGTATCAGGGTGATGACAGTTTCGGGGTCCCGAAGGCCGAGTGGCGCTTCGGGCTGCTCAACCCCGCCGTGAGTGCCTCGGTCGAGGATGAAGTCATGAGTCGCGTATTGGCGGCATGGCTGAACGACAGCCTGAATGCCCGCCTGTACCCGGCACGTCTGGCCGGACAGGATGCTCTGGCCTATGCCCATGGCCGCGGCATCACGCTGCAGTTCAGTGGCTGGCGCGACGGCCAGCAGCCGGAAATGCGCGAGGTGCTGGATCAACTGGTCAATGGTGACATCGACTCTCAACGACTGGCACGCATCACGCAGCGCATGACACGCAGCCTGAGCAATCGCGCCCAGGCGCCCCTGTATACGCAACTGGGCCGCAGTCTCAGTGAAGCGCTGGTCGGCCAGCCCACCACCGTCTCGCAGCAGCAGGACGTGCTGGCGCAGGTCACCAGCGAACGTCTGGACGCCTTCCGCAAGCGCTTCCTGGCACGCCTGCATGTCCAGGCCATGGTGACAGGCAACCTGAGCGACACTCAGGCACGCGAGACCGGTCAGCTGGTGATCAATGGCCTGGCCCCCCACGTCACGCGCGACGGCATCCCGGAGCTTGCCATCCACCGGGTGGACCAGCCCCTCGCGTTGCGACCGGAGAGCTCACGCGGCGATGCCGGCGCACTGCGCTACCTGCAGGGCAAGGATCGCACGCTCGAGAGTCAGGCCAGTCTGGCCGTGCTGGGCCAGCTGATCGAAGCCCCGTTCTACAGCCGGCTGCGCACCGATGAGCAACTGGGCTACATCGTCTCGGCCAGCTACTCCCCCATGCTGGATGCCCCGGGCCTGAGCCTGCTGGTCCAGTCGCCTTCCAAGGACAGCAAGACCCTGCTCTCGCGCATGGATGCCTTCTTCACGACCTTCGATGAGCGCATCACGGCGCTGGATGAGGCCACGCTCGCCAGCTATCGCAGCGCAGTGATCGATGGTCTCGAGCAGAAGCCGCGCCGCCTCTCCGAGCTTGCATCACGCAACTGGAGCGAACTGAGCTTCGGCTGGACCGACTTTGATCGCCGCCAGCAGCTGATCCACACCGTGGAGCAGGTCAGCGTCCAGGATATCCGTGACGCCTGGCAGCAGGTGACTCAGGCGGCGCCGCTGGAACTGGCCTTTGATCCCGAGATCCCCAGCGACTTCGATCAGCGCCTGCCGACGCTCGCGCTCCCCCTGCTGCCGGAGGCGCCACGTGCCGAGCACGGTGCCACCAACGCCGCTCCCTCGGCGCAACCTGCGGGCAATGCCCAGCATTGATCGCGCCACGCGTGCATGCCCGACGGCCAGGCGGGTCAGTCAGAACGCTTCCGTGAAGGACGGAGCCGTGAAGGACGGAGCCGTGAAGTGAAGGGCAGATCAGAGACGAGTGGAGCGTCAGATTTTTCTGAGAGATGAACGACACGACCCCGGCGAATTCGCCGGGGTCGTGTCGTTGTGGCTGCGAGAATTTCGAGAATCAGCCAAAGGCCTGTGGCGGCATGATGCCTTCCACATACATCGCCAGTTCTTCCAGAATCTGCACGCGCGCCGGATCCTGCTCG
The DNA here is from genome assembly GCF_029846335.1 of Cobetia sp. 3AK. Taxonomy (NCBI): domain Bacteria; kingdom Pseudomonadati; phylum Pseudomonadota; class Gammaproteobacteria; order Oceanospirillales; family Halomonadaceae; genus Cobetia; species Cobetia sp. 3AK. The sequence goes on from NZ_JARWKR010000016.1 coordinate 21,990, forward strand.
TTCTGGGCCAGACGCTGGATCTCGCTGACGAAGCCCTTCACGGTCAGGCTGGCGACCTGCTCGTCATTCATGCGCTCCCAGCGCCACTGCTCCCAGCGCTCCCGCTCGGCTGAATCAAGCGTGTAGCCGTAGCTGCGTGCGCGGTAGCGGAACAGCATCTCCTCGAGCCGCCCATCCTGGAAGGCGAAGGGCGTGTCATCCAGCGCCTCGGGGTGAGAGGCACGCACGCGCTCCATCTCCTTGCGGTCCGCGGGCGAGAAGAAGCCTCCCGAATAGAGCATCAGGTCCGGGTCAGCCGGGCCGGCCGGCGGCGTCTCGGCAAACACCTGGGCGACCTTCACGCCGACCCCCGCATTGTCCTTGAGCCACTTCCAGTGCTCACGACATCGTGCAGGGTCGAGCTTGAGGCGCGCGACGATCTCGCCGTATTCCCCCTGGTGAGGGCCGGAGACATCCTTGAGCGCCGTCGCCGGCATCAGCACCGGACTCTTGTTGAGATGAATGACCTTGAGGGGGATGCGCTCCTCACCTTCCGCCAGGTCATCCGCACTGGCGAACACCCGCGCCCGAATCTCCTCGGGAGTGAGATCCATCAGCGGTGCCGGGTCCACCGACAGGTCATAGACGATGACGCCATTGGCATTGGAGGGGTGCTCCGCCAGCGGCACCACCAGCGCACCGCATGCTCGCGAGGCCGGATAGCGACGTGAGATGTGCAGCATCGGCTTGCGCGCACCGATGTCCAGCAGGCTGGCGACATGACGCTTGTTGCGCAGCTTGAGCAGATACTCGAACAGCCGCGCATTGCGTGACTTGAGCAGACGCGCCAGGGCGATGGTGGCCCGCACATCGACCAGGGCATCGTGCGCGCCGGCATGCTCGATGCCATTGGCGGCCGTCAAATCTTCCAGACGGAAGCTGGGGGCTCCGTCCTCGCGCCGCGGCCACTCGATCCCCTCGGGGCGCAGCGCATGGAAGGCACGCACCACATCGATCAGGTCCCAGCGCGAATTGCCGTTCTGCCACTCACGCCCGTAGGGGTCGAGGAAGTTGCGATAGAACAGGTGACGGCTGACTTCATCATCGAAACGCAGGCTGTTGTAGCCCACCGAGCAGGTGCCCGGCACGCTCATCTCGTCGTTGATGCGCCCGGCGAACTCGGCCTCCGGCAGGCCGCGACGCTCGGCCTGCTGCGGCGTGATCCCCGTAATCAGGCACGCCATCGGATGAGGCAGGAAGTCGTCAGCGGGCTTGCAGAAGAGCGTCAGCGGCTCACCGATCTCGTTGAGCTCCGCATCAGTACGAATGGCGGCAAACTGCGATGGACGGTCGCGGCGCGGGTCGGCGCCGAAGGTCTCGTAGTCGTGCCACAGGAAGGTGGGCTCTGCCACAGGAAATCTCCACGCGGACGGTCAGAAAATGCACATGCCAGAACATCGCGCCCGAGGGGGGGCGATGTTCTGGCAGGAAAGTCGTACGAATCAGCGGTTGTCGAGTCTGCTCATGCCTCGCCGGGGCGCGGCAGAGTGACGTTCAGCTCGAGCACCGAACAATCATCCTCGCGGTCCAGCGAGATGTTGATGGCATCCTGATCGACCTGAACGTACTTGCGAATCACCTCCAGCAGCTCACGCTCCAGCATCGGCATGTAATCCGGCTGGTCACGCTGACTGCGCTGGTGAGCCACGATGATCTGCAGCCGCTCCTTGGCGACATTGGCCGTCTTCTTGCGCTCTCGCTTCAGAAAATCCAGTAATTTCACTTGCGCCCCCCTCCAAACATTCTGGCCAGCAGACCGCGCTTCTCGACTTCATGGAAGCGCAGCTGGACTTCCTCGCCCAACAGGCGGGAAACGCAGTCCACATAGGCCTGACCAGCATCGCTCTTCTGGTCGTGGGTCACCGGCACCCCCTGGTTGGAGGCGCGCAGCACGGCCTCCGACTCGGGAATCAGGCCGATCAGCGGGATCGACAGGATTTCCTGGATGTCCGTCAGATTCAGCATGTCACCCCCGGTCACGCGCGCCGGATGGTAGCGGGTGATCAGCAGGTGTTCGCGCACCGGAGAATCGCCGTTCTCGGCACGGCGTGTCTTGGAAGACAGCAGACCGATGATGCGATCGGAATCGCGCACCGAGCTGACTTCCGGGTTGGTGACCACCACCGCTTCATCCGCGAAGTACATCGCCAGCTGGGCACCGCGCTCGATACCGGCCGGGGAGTCACAGATGACGTAGTCGAATTCTTCCCGCAGGCTTTCGAGCACCTTCTCGACGCCTTCCAGCGTCAGCGCATCCTTGTCACGGGTCTGGGAGGCCGGAAGGATATGCAGGTTGTCGATGCGCTTGTCGCGGATCAGCGCCTGCTTGAGATTGGCCTCGCCCTGGATGACGTTGACGAGGTCGTAGACCACGCGCCGCTCGCAACCCATGATCAGATCCAGGTTGCGCAGACCCACATCGAAATCGATCACGACGGTCTTGTTGCCGCGCAGAGCCAGTCCGGTGGCAATGGCGGCGGCGCTGGTCGTCTTGCCGACTCCGCCCTTGCCTGACGTCACTACGATAATCTTGGCCAAAGGTATCTTCCTTGCTGAGAGTCCCCCGTGAAACGGGGATCACCGGTAAATATTGGATATCGTTCGAGGCACGCCGGCATCACTCAACCGAGGCGTGCGATACAAAGCTGGTCGTGTTCGAGCACGACTTCGACACTGGCACCCAGCAGACGATTGTCGATGTCGTCCAGGCGCTTGTAGGTTCCCGCTACCGAAAGCAGCTCGGCATGCAGTTCCTTGCAGTAGATGCTGGCGTTGCGATCGCCATGGATGCCGGCCAGCGCCCGGCCGCGAAGGGCGCCATAGATGTGCACGCTGCCGGCGGCCAGAATCTCGGCACCGGCATTCACGGCACCGATGATCACCAGATCACCCTCTGGCGCGCTGACCTGCTGCCCTGAGCGCACGGTACCACGGTAAACCTTGCTGGCATGGGCCGGCACCTCAACGACCGCGGCTTTTTCGTCCGCGACAGTCGCCTCTGGCTCGTCGGCGGGAGTCGCTTTCGCCTCAGGCTCGACAGTCGTGACCGGCGGCACGGACTCCAGCGTCCGGCCGCGATTTTCCTGGGGCGGGAACCACCCGAGACCCAATGCCCAAGCAGACTGGCGCACCGGGTCGCCACCACCGCGCACCGCCACCGGCAACAGCTTGTGGCCGCGACACACGGCGCAGATACGCTCCAGCGCCAGGTGCGGCTCGTCGAGCTTCTCGACGCTCAACACCACCGGCGTGTGCTGAAAGAAGGCGGGGGACTGGCTGAGTTTGCTGACCAGTTGGGCACGGATCTGCTCCGGGTCTCCACTGACCAGTTCCATGACCGTCATCGGCAGCATGCCGCCTTTGAAGGTGAAGGCCTGGGAGGCCCTGTCCGTACTGAGACTCATGACCTGACTCCGGGTTGCGTGAGGGAAGTGACACCCTCCGACACTCGTGAAAGAAGCTCGTGACGCTCGAGACATCCCTGGGATGGCATCCCGAAGCAGAAGGCCATCTGCCCGGCAGGCAGATACCTGCCCGACGACTCATGCGGTGAAACGCCGAGGCCGGACGCCCCATCTCCCCGCGACGCAGTGCGACTTATGCAGGAAGCGAGCTTCGTGATGACGTATCACCCGAGCGAGGAATGACCTTTCATGAACCATCGCTCTGCTGAACAAAGCTATGTGAGCTGACACGGCGCTGCAACTGATGATACGGCCAGCAGTCCACACTGTCAGGTGTCGCGAGGCCACGACGCACGAAAGAGTCATCTCATGATGACCTGACTCATCCCGCGCGAAGGCGCTCGGCATACACTCTCCCCCGGTTTCCCTGCACCGATGGGCGCGTGAGACCACACAACATGGCCTCGTGACTGATAAGATAGCGGGGTGACGAAATTCATGCGCCGTCACCCCGGTTCACCGACAGACCCGAGTGTCCTGGTCCTGTCCGAGTGACTGGCCGCTGTTGCGCCCCTCTATTTTTTTGCCTGGATAACCGCTCTCTCATGACCGGACTGCTTTCCCGCCTCACTGGCCGCCTGTTCGCCCCTCGCTGGCAGCATGCCAACCCGACCATTCGCTCCGCTGCCGCGGCCCAGCTGGACCCTGAAACGCCGGATCAGCGCCAGATACTCGAGTCTCTGATTCTCGAGGACCCTGCGCTTGAGGTGCGTCATGCCGCTCTGGCACGCATGGCGACACCGGAGCGACTGCTGCCGCTGCTGGACCGGGCCGACGGGCTGGTACGCGAGCGACTCGTCGAGCTGCTGAGCGGTGGTCAGGATGCCCCCTCCCTGCTGGATCGCGAACAGCTGGTCGCACGCCTCGATGACAATGAGCTGCTGGCCGCCATCGCGGCGCGCGGGGACAATCAACAGTTGCGTCTGGTCGCGCTGGAACGTCTCACCGATGAAGCCGCCCTGATCCATCAGGCCTGCCACAACAGCATCGCGGCGGTGCGCCATGCCGCCGCCGCTCGCATCACCAGTCAGGACGGGCTGGAGCAGCTGGTGCGCGGCGCCAGACGCGATCGTCACGTCCAGCGTCAGGCCCGCGACACGCTCGCCCAGCGCCGCGCGGATGCCCAGCAGGCAGACGCTCTCAATGCCAGCCGTGACAACCTGCTGCGCCAGATGGAGAAGCTGCCGCGTCAGGCCTGGGAAGACAGCGTGCCATCACGCTATCGCTCACTGCTGCGCGAGTGGGAGCGACTGCCGGCCGCCGACCACGACGTCCAGCAGCGTTTCGAGGAAGCGCGTCTGCAGGCGTACAAGGTCATCAGCGATCACGAAGCCCGTGAACAGGCCATCCGTGAGCATGAACGCCTGAGTGCCAACCTGAGCACCCACCTGGAAGAGATCCTCACGGCCCTGCACCAGGCGCGCGCGGACCTCCTCAGTCGCGAGTGCGTCAATGATCACGACTTCGCCAGCCTTCAGGCTCAGCGTCGTCTGCAAGGCGAACGCTGGCGCGAGCTGACCGACCAGTTCTCGGCCCCTGCCGAGCTGCTCGAACGTCATCAGCGCCTGCAGCAACAGCTGCAGGACCCGCTCGATGCCTGGTATCGCCATCAGCTGTGCCAGGGCGAGATGGACGCGGCGCTGGTCGACAATGACCTGGAACAGATGGCACGTCTCGAGCGCGAGATCGCCTGGCCAGCAGAGCTGCCGCTCACCAGAACGCTGCATGCCGTGCGCCAGGCGCTGGAGGCAGCTGCACCGCCGGCGACGACCGATGAAGAGAGTGCCGACGAGGCCGCCGCGACCGATGAGCCCGCCACGGACAGCAGCGACAAGCCCCGAACGCTTGATCTGGAAGCCATCAGCGCCGAACTGGATCAGCTGGACACCTACCTGGAAGCCGGCAAGCTCAAGCCCGCCAGTCGCCTGCATCGTTCACTGCGCGACCGCACCGAAGGCCAGCTCGACAGCGAGCGTCAGACGCGCCTTCGTCAATTGGGCGCTCGCGTCGCGGAGCTGCGTGACTGGCAGAACTTCGTCGCCGCTCCCAAGCGTGAACAGCTGCTGGAAGCCATCACCACATTGGCCGAGCGCGAGGACCTCAGTGATGAGCAGCGCGACCGCCAGCATCAGCAACTGATTCAGCAGTGGCGCAGCCTGGGCGATGCCGCTGCCAGCCGTGAGTCCAGCCAGTCCTTCCGCAGCGCCTCGGACAGCATCAAGCAACAGCTGCAGGATTACCGCGAAGCGCGCAAGCAGGCACGCGAGCACAACCTTGCCATGCGTGAGGCGCTCTGTGAGCAGCTGGAATCGCTCAATGGACACGCCATGGGCGATGCGGACCCGGACGCCCTGCGCCAGATCCGCGACCGCGCACGCGAAGAGTGGCGCCGTCACACTCCGGTACCGGCAGGCCCGGGCCGCCAGCTGTCGCATCGCTTCGGTGAAGCGCTGACCGCGCTGCAAGGCTTGATCGACCAGCGCGCCGGCGAGATCGCCGCGGCCAAGCAGGCATTGGTGGACGCCGCCGAAGCGCTGGCCGATGAAGACGCTCCGGCACGTGCGCGCGCCGAGCAGGCCAAGGCACTGCAGACCCGCTGGCGGGAACTGGGCCGTGCCCCCAAGGGCGAGGAGCAACGCCTGTGGTCTGCCTTCCGCGCCGCCTGCGACCGCATCTTCGCCGCACGTGATCAGGACCGTGAAGCGCGTGACACGCGCGAGCAGGTCCGCCTCGAACAATGGCAGGCTCTGATCGAGCGCCTCGATAGCTGGGAACCGACGACCCTGGAAGACGCCGCCCAGCTGGACGACGCCCTCAAGGAAGCCGACGCGCTGGGTGCCCTGCCGCGTGGCAAGCGCGGTGACGGCATGCGTCGGCGCTGGAATGGCATTCTCAAGCGTCGCGAACAGCGCCTGGATGAACTCCATGCCCAGCAGCTGCGCCAGGAATGGCAGCAGTGGCGCGACCTGCTGGAGCAACATGCCGTCGCCGATGCCAGTGCACGCCAGGGCAATATCGAGGATGTCGAACTCCCCGAGTCATCGGCGTTCGACGATGCCAGCCGCCAGGCCAATGCCGCGCGCAACCAGATGCGCCGTGCCGAGCCGGTCAGCGCCAACGCCGCCAATGAGCGCCTCGCGGAGCTGCGTGTCCATCTGGCGATCCTGTTCGAGGCGCCGCTAGGTGCGGAAGACGAATCGCGGCGCCTGACCGTTCAGGTGGCCCGCATCAATCAGCAACTGGGCGAGCGCCTTGAGCGTGATGAGGAACTCGACGAGGTGCTGGATGCGCTGCTGGCCAATGGTCCGCTGGACTGGGAAGCCTGGCAGGCCGAGTTGCCGCGCTTCGATGCCCTGTTCAACCACTGACGGCGTCGGGTCGGCATAGACAGTCAGCTGACCGGCACCCTACGACGACGAAGCCCCCGTCTCGAGAGAGACGGGGGCTTCGTGGTGTTCACGACAGGAAAAGTGCGCTTGCCCCTCTCCTGTCAGATCCTGGTTCCTGTGAGTGCGCTCTGCGGCCTCTTGTACGCTTGATGGCCTCTTCCGCCCTGCCGGGTTCTGCCACCCTGCGGGTACGTCGCGAGACGCCGGGGCACATGAGCACGAACGGACATCAGCCCATGAACTGGCCACCATTGATGTCCAGATTGGCACCGGTGATGAAACCGGATTTCTCGTCCGCGAGGAATGCCACCGCGCGAGCGATCTCGTCCGGCTGACCATAACGCTTGACCGGAATCGTCTCGCGGATGGATTCACGAATCTCTTCCGGAATCTTCATGATCATGTCGGTGGCGATATAGCCCGGCGACAGAGTATTGACGGTGATGCCCTTGGTCGCGGTTTCCTGTGCCAGCGCCATGGTCAGACCATGCATGCCCGCCTTGGCGGCCGAGTAGTTCACCTGACCGAACTGGCCCTTGCGGCCGTTGATGGAGGAAATGTTCACGATGCGGCCGTACTTGTGCTCCAGCATGTCATTGATGACGGCACGGCAGGTATTGAAGACGCTATCGAGGTTGCAGTTGATGACTTCGCGCCACTGCTCGTAGCTCATCTTGCGCATGGAGGTATCACGCGTGATCCCTGCGCAGTTGACGAGCACGGCCACCGGCCCGAAGCGCTCGCGAATTTCATTGACGCCTGCCTGACAGGCTTCGAAGTTGTCCAGCTCGATACCGGAAAGCGCGATGTTCTCGAACCCGGCAGCACGCTGTTCCTGCAACCAGCCTTCTGCCTTTTCCTTGTTCCTGTAACCGGCAATCACCTGGTACCCCTGGCTCGCCAGCTCACGACAGATGGCGGAACCGATGCCACCGGTGCCACCGGTGACCCATGCAACGGGTGCTGTTTGCGTCATGTTATTGTCTCTCCCTGTTCCTGGAACGTCCTGTGCCCGCAAGGGAGCACAGCATGGCATTTCGCCGTTGATCGCTCATCGACTGGCTGGCGATCTTCCGGTAACGACAAACACTGACAGGCGTCTCTGACAGCATGGCGACAACCGTGCGCTCGGTGAAGACTGTCACCGCCCTGCGCGAGGCGTGTCACTCTCAGTATGGACAGGATTCCCACGGAAAGTATGTAGCAGATCTCTCACATTGATTGAGGTCAATTCCATCACCCTTGCTCCCCCCCATCGCCTGGCCGCCTCAGGAAAGTCTTCCGGCTGATTACGGGATAACGGTTGACTCAGCACTGTATATCCTTATACTACGCCCCACGTTGATGCGGGGTGGAGCAGTCTGGTAGCTCGTCGGGCTCATAACCCGAAGGTCATCGGTTCAAATCCGGTCCCCGCTACCAGCAAGCGCCAGCAGTTTCGGCACTTGGGAAACAACGTGATGTTGCGGGATGGAGCAGTCTGGTAGCTCGTCGGGCTCATAACCCGAAGGTCATCGGTTCAAATCCGGTTCCCGCTACCAACCTCTGATACGTCAGAGTTGGAGCAAAGGCAGTACCCAGTGTTGCGGGGTGGAGCAGTCTGGTAGCTCGTCGGGCTCATAACCCGAAGGTCATCGGTTCAAATCCGGTCCCCGCTACCAAGAATTCGAAAGGCCTGATGCCCTGCATCAGGCCTTTTTCGTATGCGTGACATTCCTGTGCGAGGATATCGACGAGGCCAGCGCCCGGACCTCATTCCTCCCATTCTCCACGCCCATCACCTTCACACTCATCACGTCAGTCTCGAAGGAGTGCCTGCATGCGCCACTGGCTGGTCAAGACCGAACCCGACGCCTTCTCGCTGGAAGACCTGCGCCGCGAGTCGCCGGCACTCTGGGATGGCGTGCGCAACTACCAGGCGCGCAACTTCCTGCGCGAGATGCAGCTCGGGGATGTCGTGCTCATCCAGCACTCCAGCTGCAAGGTACCTGCAGTGGTCGGGCTGGCCGTGGTCAGCGAGCTCGCCCTGCCGGACCCGACAGCCAGCGACCCCGAGCACAAGGGCTTCGACCCTCGCCAGATGGCGGACCTCGAGGCCGGCAAGACGCCGCGCTGGGTCGCTCCGCGCCTGCGCTATCTGCGTTCGCTGCGCAGTGCACTTCCCATCGCGCGCCTGAAGGCGAAGCCCGAGCTGGCCGACAGTCACCTGGTCCGCCGTGCCCGCCTTTCCGTCATGCCATTGAGTGAGGACGAGATCCAGTGCATCGCCCGCCTGGCCGGGGACGACCTCAAGCCTTGAGACCCCCGCCCGCGCCAGATGACCCCTGCACATCTTGAACTCGCCCGCCGCGGCCCGCATCATCAGGCCAGCCGGCTCGCGTGCGAGCCTTGAATCGCAGACACTTCCGGGGCATGCATCATGATCATCGATCCCAATACCGGCCAGCCACTGACCGGCAATGACACCACCGCCGCCCAACCACAAGGCGTGGTAGGCGGAGCTGCTGCCAGCGCCCCCCGCCAGGCAGAAGACGCCAACACCTACATCATCGATGTCGACATGAGCAATCTGCAGCAGGTCCTCGAGGCCTCGCAGCAGGTACCGGTGCTGTTGGACTGCTGGTCTCCCCAGAGCGAGCATTGTCGCGTCCTGACGCCTATTCTCGAGATGCTGGCCCGTGAGTATGCCGGTGGCTTCATCCTCGCCAAGCTGAACGCCGAGGAACAGCAGGACATCGCTGCCCAGCTGGGAGTGCGCTCGGTACCCGACGTCAAGCTGGTCATCCAGGGCGGTCTGGCAGGCAACTTCACCGGCGCCCGTCCGGAAGCCGAGATTCGCCAGTTCCTCGAGCAGCACAAGGTGATGCCTGCTGCCGGTGCCGGCCCCAGCCTCGTCGAGCAGGCCGCCAGCGCACTGGAAACCGGCGATCTGGCGACCGCCAAGGCGATTTACCAGCAGCTGGCGCAGGAATCCCCCGAGACACCGGACTACCGCATCCAGCTCGCCTCGGTCCTGGTCGCCGAAGGCAACGGCGAAGAGGCCCGCCAGCTGCTGGACTCTCTCAAGCCGGAAGACCGTGATGGCCCGAAGGCGCGTGGTGTGCGTGCACGCATCGATTTCATCGCCGAGGCGCCGAGCCCGGAAGAGGTCCAGGCCATGATCGAGCGGGATGACAGCGAGGCCCGCTACCAGCGCGCCATGCGTGATCTTGCCGATGGCCACTACGAGCTGGCGCTCGATGCCCTGATCGGCCTGATGAAGACCGACCGCCAATACGGGGATGATCTGGCTCGCAAGACGCTGCTGCGTGTGTTCGATGCCCTCGGCGCGACCCATGAGCTGACCGTGCGCTTCCGCCGCCAGCTGTTCGCCCTGATGTACTGAGTCGCAGACGGCAACCACCTTCCCACGACAAGGGGCCCCGAGGACGTGAGCTGTCCTCGGGGCCCCTTGTCGCAGATAGCGGATGAATGTCGTGAAGCGTGTGCGTGCAGCAGGGTGGGAAAGGATGCGGATGAGCCCTGGATTCAGCCGCCCCGACGCGTCCACCCTTTCAGCAGTGATGGCCTCGCACGCGCTTCACGGGCGCTGAGCGGACAGCCAGGCGGGAGCTCTTCCAGCGCGGGCGTGATGGCCCCCGCCTCCTTCGCCCTGGCCAACCGGAGACTCCCGCCCCTGCAACACCATTCTCGACATGCCATCACGCCGGACGACTCAACATCGGCTCGCGCCCAACGAGATGTCTCTGCCAGCTCATGTCTCATCATCATCCCTCCTGAGGATGCCCGCTCACGATGAACGGCCTGCCCTCAGAGTTATCGATAATGATTCTCAATTCAAGGTTTCGCTCGCCACTTCCTGCCAGCATCTCATCGGCGCTTGATCCAGATCAGACATCAGACTACCCCTGCAGCGCACCTTTCAGGCGTTCATCGAGACGCTGCAATGCCTGCTCAAGCTGCTGACGTGTGGTGGCGTAGTTCAGGCGCACGAACCCCGGCCAGCCGAAGTCGGCCCCATCGGAAAGCGCGACACCGCACTCCTCCAGCAATGTCTGCTGAGGCGAATCGCCCAGGCCGGCCTCACGCATGTCCAGCCAGGCCAGATAGGTCGCCTGAGGGCGCGTCATGCGAACGCGCTCCCAGCCGGCCACATGCGCTTCGAGCAGATCGAGATTGCCGCGCAGCACCTCCAGCAGCTCCTGACGCCACGGCTCTCCCTCACGCCACGCCGCTTCCGTCGCCACCATGCCCAATACATTGGTATCCGGCATCAGGCCACGGGTCGCGGCGACGAAGCGCTGACGCAGGTCCGGATCGGTGATCACCGCACAGGCAAAGGTCAGCCCCGCCGTGTTGAAGGTCTTGGAAGGCGCCCACAGTGTCACGCAGCGCGCCGCCAGGCGCGGATTGAGGCTGGCCAGCGGGATATGCCGCGATGCGGGGTCCACCACCAGGTCGGCATGCAGCTCGTCGGACACCACCAGCAGATCATGACGCTCCACCAGTGCTGCCAGCGCCTCGAGCTCTTCCTCGCGCCAGACACGGCCGGTAGGATTGTGTGGATGGCACCACAGCAGCAGTTCCGTCTCGGGAGTGATCGCGGCTTCCAGTGCCTCGAGGTCCAGCTGCCACAGGCCACCTGGCTCGGCAGGCTCCGCCAATGGCGCCATCTGCGCGATACGCCCCGTCTTCTGCGCGACCTGCAGGAAGGGCGGGTAGATTGGCGTGGTCGTCACGACCCCCGCCCCTTCTGACGTCAATGCCAGGCTGGCGAGATGCAGTGCCGGCACCACGCCGGGCAGCCAGACGATGGCCTCACGCGGTATCTCCCAGCCATAGTGCTCACGGCTCCAGTCGCGCAGACTGTCGTCGAGCCCCTGAGAGGGCTTGGCATAGCCGTAGATCGGGTGAGCAACCCGCTCCGCCAGTGCACGCGTCACGGCCGGCGGCGCGCTGAAGTCCATGTCGGCGATCCACAGCGGCAGGACATCCGCGCCGTAGCGCTCCCACTTCTGGGAGGGATACTGACTGCGGTCAATGGGGGTGATGAAATCGTGCTCCATGTAGAATCTCTCCCGGTGCTGGCCCATGCGAGCCATGAAGACATGAGGCACCACCTGCCGCTCGAACCGCCGGCAACAGGCGGACAACCCCGTGGAATGACTACAGCATAAGGCTTTGTGCATGTCCGAAGACACCTTTTACCCGCAAGCACAACGCGGTCTCCCCGGCCTGTTGCGTGCCTGGCTGACCCATGGAAGAGGCGACAGCCAGCGCCTGGCGGTATTGCTGGCCGATACGGCCCGCGTGGCGAAGCTGGGGCAACCTGAGAGCAATCCGGAAGGCGAGCAGCTGGAACGCTGGGCCCATGACGGCGGCGCCCCACTGTGGGCTCCCAAGGCCGCCCTGTTTCTGCTGATGCAGATGCCGGCGCGCCCGCTGCCGCAGGATGAGGACGAGGCATGCGCTTGGGCGTACTGCTGGATACGCATGCGTGAGCACGAAAGTCCGGATGCCGCACTCATGGCACTGCCCGACCACCTCAGAAAGCCGCTGGCCTGGCCCATGGAAAGCGCCTGGAAGGATCTGACCCACCAGCGCCTGATCTAGCGCTTGTCCCGGTCGTCCCTTGACACATGGGCGCATGCCCTTCCCCGCTGCGACAACGACACCTTCCCCTGCCCCACCTCTGGCGCTCACCACCCGGCCACAAGCGTGGTGGGGCACTCCAGGCGAACCTCGTTGCCAGCCTGACTGGTACGGCTCGTCTCTGCGGGCACGGCTCTCCTCCACATGCCTCCTCCTGCGTGTCTGCCTGACTCCTTTCCCAGGCGCCTCCTGCCGCCCTTTTACGTTTAATCACCGTTTCATGAAGCATGATAAACGCAGGGATTTCTGCACCTGCCGAGGAGTAAAGTGCTTTCAACCGTCCAAGAACGGTAATTCAACAAGAATCCGCTGGCCGAGTCGCCGAGACACAGTGACCGGCAAGCTTCTGGAGAGCTCTCAATGACCACCTCCCTGATTGTCGGACTGGATGGAACGCCGGGCGGCGACAGTGCCATCGCACACGCCAAGCGCGTCGCGACGCTGGTCGGCCCCGAAACCCGCATCATTCTCTGCTATGTCGTCGAATGGTCGCCCTACAGCTTCAACACGCCGGAAGAGAACGCCCAGCGTGCGAGTCGCCGTGAAAGCGAGATCAAGCTGGCACGCGAGCGCGTTCTCGCGCCTGCCATCACGGAGCTCGAGAAGGAGGGGTATCAGGTGGAAGGCCGCGTTCGTCACGGTGACGCCGCCGAGATCCTGAGCCTGCTGGCGCGGGAAGTGAATGCCGAGCAGATCATCGTCGGTCGCAAGGGGGAGAGCATGCGCTCTCGTATCTTCGGCAGCGTGACCGCGCATCTGATCCAGGAAGCCTCGGTCCCCGTCACCGTCGTGCCCTGATGGATGACGCCAGGCGTCCGCAGACTGATCCCACAACAATGACAACATGCTCCCGAGGTCCCTTCTCATGAGTCGATTCCGCTCCCTTGCCCCCTGGGCTGCTGCCATGGCAGCGCTCATGGCCGCAGGCTCTGCCCGTGCCGAAGGCATGGATCAGGCCATCAGTGACATCGTCGGGCCGATCGTCAATCCGATCGTCTCCACCATCTTCTATTCCGTGCCGGTGGCAGGCACCCAGTTCCCGCTGATCGTCGGCTGGCTGATCATCGCTGCCGTCGTCTTCACGCTCTATTTCGGCTTCGTGCAGTTCCGTCTGTTCGGGCATGCCGTGCGTCTGGTCAAGGGCGACTACACCGACCCGAAGGATGAAGGCGAGGTGTCCCACTTCCAGGCACTGGCCACCGCGCTTTCCGGCACGGTCGGGCTGGGCAACATCGCCGGTGTCGCGGTCGCCGTCTCGCTGGGGGGACCGGGCGCGACCTTCTGGATGATTCTGGCCGGCCTGCTCGGCATGGCCTCCAAGTTCTGCGAATGTACCCTTGGCGTGAAGTACCGCAACGTCAATGCCGACGGCTCCATCTCCGGCGGCCCGATGTACTACCTGTCCAAGGGCTTCGCGGAGAATGGCAAGGCCGGGCTTGGCAAGATCCTGGCGATCTTCTTCGCCATCTGCGCCATCGGCGGCTCCATCGGCGGCGGCAACATGTTCCAGGCCAACCAGTCCTATCAGCAGGCCGTCAACGTCACCGGCGGTGATGCCAGCTTCCTGATCGGCTACGGCTGGCTGTTCGGTCTCGTGATGGCCGCCATCGTCGGCATGGTCATCATCGGCGGCATCAAGTCCATCGCTCGGGTCACCGAGAAGCTGGTGCCGATGATGGCGGTCATCTACGTGATCGCGGCGATCATCATCCTGGGCTTCAACTTCAGCGCGATTCCGGCGGCCTTCGGCGCCATCATCGAAGGTGCCTTCGCACCGGTCGCGGTCGGCGGCGGTATCGTCGGCGTACTGATCCAGGGCTTCAAGCGCGCCGCCTTTTCCAATGAAGCCGGTATCGGCTCCGCCGCCATCGCCCACTCTGCCGTGAAGACTTCCCAGCCGGCCACCGAAGGCATCGTCGCGCTGCTCGAACCGTTCATCGATACCGTCGTCATCTGCACCATGACCGCACTGGTCATCGTCATCACCGGCGCCTATCAGGTCGAAGGCCTCGGCGGCGTCCAGCTGACGTCCTACGCCTTCGAGACCGCCTTCCCGTGGTTCCCGTATGTGCTGGCGCTGGCGGTGCTGATGTTCGCCTTCTCCACCATGCTGTCCTGGTCCTACTACGGCCTGAAAGCCTGGACCTACCTGTTCGGTGAGAGCAAGGGTGCCGAGATCGTCTACAAGCTGATCTTCCTCGCCTTCGTGGTCATCGGCTCCTCCATGAGCCTCGGTCCGGTCATCGACTTCTCCGACGCCATGATCTTCGCCATGTCCATCGCCAACATCATCGGTCTCTACTACCTGATGCCGGTCGTGAAGCGCGAGCTGAGCCAGTACCTCGCCAAGCTGAAGTCCGGCGAGATCGCCCCGATCGACAAGGAGACCAAGCGCCAGAACGCATGACACTTCTCCCTCTCAGGCGGGTCTGACGCAGTCGTCACCCGCCGCATGACCCAAAGCCTCTGCCCTTCGGCAGGGGCTTTTTCGTTGTCGATCATGCAATTCCGTCACCAGGACGGCGGAAACCACCCAAGTCGCATTGCCGCGGCGCAGCGCAATGGGTAGGGTGTGGCGCTCACTGGCCGAACTGGCCGGAATTCGTTTCAACGAGGACGTCTCATGCTCGCTTCCATGCACGCCATGGTGCTGCGCAACCCCGGCCCGGATGCCGACTTCGAATGCACGCAATGCCCACTGCCGGAACCCGGCCCCGGACAGGTGCGCATTCGCGTCGCCGCTTCCAGCGTCAACCCGCTCGATCTCAAGCTGGCCAGCGGGCAGGTCGCCCTTCTCCCCCCCGAACCCTGCATCCTGCATGGTGATGTCGCCGGCATCGTCGATGCCGTCGGAGACGATGTGCTGACCTTCTCACCGGGCGATGAAGTGCTCGGATTTGCCGGGGGTGTCGCGTCTCACCCCGGGGCGCTGGCGGATTACATGATCGCCGATGAGCGTCTGATCACCCGCAAGCCGCGCCGCCTGAGCTTCATGGAAGCCGCGGCATTGCCTGCAGTGTTCATCACCGCCTGGCAGGCGCTGGTGGAACGTGGCCAGCTGGAGGCGGGGCAACGCGTACTGATTCACGGCGGCGCCGGCGGTGTCGGTCATGTCGCACTGCAGATCGCCCGTTGCATCGGTGCGGAAGTCGCCACGACCGTCTCCACGGATGACAAGGCGCAGCTGGCACGTGCCTGTGGCGCGGACCACGTCATTCGCTACCGCGAGGAAGCGGTGGCCGACTACGTGGAGCGCCTGACGGCTGGCCAGGGCTTTGATCTGGTCTTCGATTGCGTCGGGGGTGACAACCTGGCCGCCAGCTTCGCCGCCAGCAGGCTGGGCGGGCGCATCGTGACCATCAATGCGCGCACCACGGCAGATCTCTCGCCGCTGCATGCCGGTAGTCGCAGCCTGGAAGTGCTGTCGATCCTGCTGCCGCTCAGCGCCGGCATCGGTCACGAGCAGCAGCGTCAGGCACTGGGCAAGCTGGTGGAACTGGTCGAGGAAGGCGAGTTCAAGGTGCGCCTGGACGAGCGCCAGTTCGACTTCCGTGAAGTCGCCGAGGCACACCGACATCAGGCCTCCGGCAAGGCACTGGGCAAGATCTCCCTGCTGCGCCGCCAGTTCTGGGACGCCACTTGATGACAGCGGTACTGCATGGCGAGCTTGGCCTGCAGCTGCTCAAGCTGCTGATTTCGGTCGCGGTGGTGATCGGCCTGTCGTTGATCGCGGAGCGTCTCTCGACGCGCATGGCCGGGCTGCTGTCCGGCTATCCGCTCGGCACGGCCATCACGCTGGGCTTCATCGGGGTCGAGATTTCCCCCGAATTCGCCGGTGAGAGTGCCATCTACACGCTGGCCGGATTCTCCTCGACCCTCGCCCTGGGGGTCGGCTACTGGCTATGCGGACGTGCAGAGGGGCTGCGCGGCGTCATCAACGGTACTCTGGGTGGCCTGCTGGGCTGGCTGGCGGCCAGCGTGATCCTGGCGCAGTTCGAGTTCACCCGCGTCAGCGGCGTGATCGTGACGCTGATCGCCATCATGCTGTGCATGCGCCTGTACCGCGACGTACCGGAAACCCGCAGTCGCAAGGCCCCGTTCTCGTGGCCTTCGCTGCTGGCGCGTGCGGGCCTCGCGGCCGGCATCGTGTTCGGCATCACCGCGCTGGCCCATCTGTTGCCACCGTCCTGGGCCGGGCTGGTGGCGGCCTTCCCTGTCACCATGTATCCGCTGTTGATCATTCTGCATCTGACTCAGGGGCCGGCCGCTGTCGCCACCGTGATCAAGCACTACCCGGCGGGCCTTGGCTCGCTGCTGTGCTATTCACTGGTGGTCTCGCTCAGCTACCCGAGCATGGGGGTCGCGGCGGGCACCCTGCTGGGGTTCGTGATCGCGACGGCATGGCTGGGCGTGTTCACGCCGCTGCAACGGCGACTAGCCGCACGGCGTACAGCCAGCGTCTGAGCTTCCTGATAGGCTGAAAAGCCCGCAAGGACGCACAGGAGCGATGACATGTACTTCAAGACGCTGGAGCCGGCCTTCTTCGATACCGATGCCCTCGGACATATCAACAACACGCGCCTGCCGGCCTGGTTCGAGTGGGCGCGCAATGACCTGTTCCGCGTCTTCGTGCCGGATCTCGACCCGCGCAAATGGCCGCTGATCATGGCGCGCATCGAGGTCGACTTTCTCGCCGAGCTGCAATACGGCCAGGATGTCGAGATTCGCACCTGGCTGTCGCGGCTTGGCGGCAGCTCCTTCACCGTGACCCAGGAAGCCTGGCAGCGCGGTGTCTGCGGGGCGCGTGGCCACTGCGTGCTGGTGCAGTTCGATCATCACGCCAAGCAATCGCAGCGCATCGAAGGCGAGCTGCGCACGACCCTGCTCTCCCACCTGCACGAACACACTGACAGCGCCGAGCTGGATCTCCCTGCCCTGCGTGAGAAGGCCCGCGCGCTCGGCACGCACAGCACGGCGCCCGCCGGGAGCGTACCGGCATGACACCCGCGCTCAAGCTGCTCAAGGGCAAGCCTCACCGTACCCTGGAATATGCCCATGACCCTCGGGCGCCTGCGTATGGCGAAGAGGCTGCCCAGGCGCTGGGGCTTGAGCCGGCACGGGTCTTCAAGACACTCGTCTGTCAGCTGGAAGGCAGCAGTGCCCGCCAGTCGCTGGTGGTCGCCGTGGTGCCCGTCACCGGCACGCTGAACCTCAAGGCACTGGCGCGTGCCTGCCATGCCCGCAAGGCAGCCCTGGCCCCCCACGAGGCCGCCGAGCGCGCCACCGGCTATGTGGTCGGCGGCATCAGTCCACTGGGCCAGAAGAAGCGGCTGCCGCTGTGGGTGGACGACAGCGCCGAGGGGGTGGAGGAGATGTTCATCAGCGGTGGACGCCGAGGACTGGAGATCGGTCTCGCTCCCGCGCTACTGTGTGAACTGGGCAATGGGCAGTTCGCGCCGCTGGCGCGTGAGGACTGAGGCTCTCGCCACCTGTCACCCTGTCGCTACCTGCCGCCACGCCAGCGAGGAGGCCCGATGGGCATTCGCTACAGCAAGTGGATCTATCCGGACATGACCGAGCTGCATGCGCAGGTCGAGGCCTCGCTGGAGCAGTGGTTCGGCGAGCGCTTCGCCGACTACCCGCACATCAGCTTGCCGGGCCTTGACCCCTACGATTATGATGGCTGGTTCAATCGTCTGGCCCCGGAGCTGATGGCGCGCGGCAGTGACTACTGCGAGCGCGAGTGGCATGGCTATGTGCCGAGCCCCCAGCAGCTCAACCAGGCGTTCTTCCGGGCCGTCTCTCGGTCCAACAAGTGTGTGCTGGAGCCTGACTGCAAGCATGGTGATCCTGACCAATCATAGTCCCGACGCGCGTGAGCTCGAGATCATCGAGCGCCAGCTCGGGCGCAAGCCGCGCGGCATCCAGGCCGTGGCCGCCACCGATGGCGAGGGCACCCCGCTGGTGCTGCGCATGCATTCGCTGGTGGATGGCAAGCCCTTCCCGACCCTCTACTGGCTGTGCGACGAGCGCCTCAAGATCTCGCTGTCACGCATCGAGGCCGAAGGCGTGATCAAGGAGCTGGAAGAGAGCCTCAAGACCGACGAGGAACTGCTGGCGCGCTATCGTGCCAGTCATGAAGCCTATGTCGCCGAGCGCTGGAGCTTCATGAGCGAGGCCGAGCGCAGCGCCATCGAGTCCCAGGGCTTCGCTGAGCTGATGCGTGAGCGTGGCGTCGGCGGCATCCGCGACTGGAATCAGGTGCGCTGCCTGCACACCCAGTACGCCCAGCATCTCGCCTATGCCGAGGGCAATGCCATCGGGCACTGGGTCGATGCCCACTACGACGTGCTGTCCGAGCTGCCCTGAGCCCTGCCTGCGATCTAGCCGACACTCAGTCCCTCGAGCAGAGGCCGTCGGCCAGGAGGCACAAGACGAAGAAGCCCGCCAATTGGCGGGCTTCTTGCGTCGTGCAGGGGGCGTTTCGGCTTACAGCGAGTGCGCGAACACCAAGGCGATGCACAGCGGGCAGATCAGGCGCACGTACCACGGCCAGATCTTCCAGAACAGGCTGGACTCGATGTCCGGCGCCCCGCTCTGGATCTCCTTGAGCAGCGCATGGCGCGACATTGCCCAGCCGACCAGCAGACACATCACCAGCGCGACCAGTGGCTGGCTGTACTGGGTGGTCAACATGATCACCAGACCGAACAGCGCCCCGAAGTTGGCGGCGATGGTCAGACTGATGGCCATGATGGCGGCCCCGACGGCCAGGGTGGCGGCACGCCGTCCCAGCCAGCCACGCTCGACCACGAAGGATACCGGCACTTCCAGCATCGAGATGGAGGAGGTGATGCCCGCCACGCTCATCAGCGCGAAGAACGCCACCATCAAGACGTCTCCCGCGCCACCCATCTGACCGAACAGCGCCGGCAACGTATCGAACAGCAGCGTGTCGGAGCTCTTGAGCAGGCCGTCGGCATCGAAGATCTCGACGCCCAGATGACGCGCGGCATACATGGCCGGAATCACCAGCAGGCCGGCCAGGAAGGCGATGCCGACGTCGATCAGCGTCACCAGCACGCCGAGACGCGGCAGGTTCTGCTCCGGCCCCAGATAGGAGCCGTAGATCAGCATCGCCCCCACGCCGAGCGACAGCGAGAAGAATGCCTGGCCCATCGCGCTCAGCATCAGGTCAGCATCGAAGATGCGATCCCACTGCGGGGTCAGATAGACACTCAGGCCTTCATCGGCGCCCGGCAGGGTCAGCACGTAGCCGATCAACCCCACCAGCAGGGCCAACAGCAGCGGCATCAGACGTGTGGACCATTTCTCGATCCCGCCGCGCACGCCACCGACCACGATCGCCATGGTCAGGGCGAGGAAGACCGCCGTCAGCGAGACATTGCGCGTGAAGTCGAAGGTGGTCAGCCAGCTGGCGGCGGACGACATGCCCAGCGCCGCGCTGACCGGCGCGGCGGTATAGCCCAGCAGCCAGCCCGCGACGATGGCGTAGAAGGCCAGGATCAGGCTGGCGGTCAGCATGCCCGCCCAGCCCGCCAGCGCGCCGAAGCGCTTGGTGATGCCGCGCCCCAGACTCATGCTGGTGACGATATTGGCCTGACCATGCCGCCCGATGACCAGCTCGGCCATCAACGCCGGCCACGCCAGCAGGAAGGCCAGCACCAGATACATCACCACGAAGGCCCCGCCTCCGTTGTTGGCGGTCTGGGACGGGAAGCCCCAGACGTTGCCAAGCCCTACTGCCGAACCAGCGGCGGCCATCAAGAAGCCCAGCCGACTGGCGAAGCGTCCGCGCACCTGCGCCATCTGTCTCTCCTGCCTTGTTGTCCCGCGCCCGCCGTCAGGACGTCGCGTCATGTTGGAGTGCACCCCGATGAAAAGGCTCATGGGCGTCAGCGCCCGCCAGCCGTCGCCTGCGGGGGCGGCAAGGGTAGCAGAGCAGGCCCGTGAATGCAGGTACCACGCCGAGCATGCTCTCTCACTCTGCAAGGCAAGGTTGCGCCAAGGCGTCATGGCCCCGCCGCACAACTCGGGTAGGATGGAGACCACGACATTCTGGCGTGGCACTCGACCTTGCGTGCCACAACACACCTTCAGGAGAGCAACATGCATCGCATCTGTGTCTATCTGGGTTCCCGCGAGGGGGCCTCCCCGCATCACCGCCAGCAGGCCGAGGCACTGGGGACCGCGATCGCCGAACGTGGCTGGGGACTGGTCTATGGAGGAGCACGTGCCGGACTGATGGGCGCTTTGGCAGATGCCGCGCTGGCCGCAGGCGGTGAGGTGGTCGGCGTGATCCCGCAGGCGCTGGTGCGCAACGAGAAGGCACACACCGGGCTGACTCGGCAGATCGAAGTGGCGGACATGCATGAGCGCAAGGCCCAGATGGCCGCGCTGGCGGATGGTTTCGTGACCCTGCCGGGCGGGATCGGCACGCTGGAGGAGCTGTTCGAGACCTGGACCTGGCAATACCTGCGCTTTCACGCCAAGCCGATCGCCGTCCTCGACAGTGACGGCTTCTACGCGCCGCTGCTGGAATTTCTGGATCGCACCGTCGAGGCGGGCTTCCTCGACGCGGATACCCGCGCCCGCCTGATCAGCGAACGCGAGATCACTCCCCTGCTGGACCGCCTGGCCCCCTCGTCAGGCGAGCAGGCCTGACGGCAAGCAGCATGGGTCAAGCCTCCGTGACGGGGTGTCGTGCACCGGCCTGATCGCGACAGGCCGGCTCCCCGAGATAGCGGCTGCGCTTGCTGGCGGTGATGCGTCGGATATCGACCATCACCAGCCCATCGATGCAGTAGCCGAAATCGGCATCGACGCTGAAGTCGAGGAAGCGAGTGCCACCGGGCTCGGTGACCTCGGCGTACTGCTTGTAGAGGGTCGGCACCGTCACGCCCATCGCGTCCAGCTGGGCGCGCAGGCGACGAAAATCACCCTCGGCATCCTGACCATCGAACAGACGCTCCGCCTCATGGGCGGCACTGCCCGGTGCACTCTGCGCGACCGGTGCCCGTGCACGTGCCAGCCCCTCCTCATCCCCGTAGTAGTGGCGGTAATAGCTGACGATCAACGCCCGAGCAGCCTCCGGGTAGCTGTTGGAGAGCGTGACCGGGCCGAACAGCCAGCGAATCTCGGGGTGACGGCGCAGATAGGCACCCAGCCCCTGCCACAGGTAATCGAGACTGCGGCGCCCCCAATAGCGTGGCTGCACGAAGCTGCGCCCCAGCTCCAGGCCCTCCTGCATATGCGCGAACATCTCCGGCGTGAAGCGGAACAGGGTCGGACTGTAGAGCCCCTTCTCGCCATGCGCCGCCATGATCTTGCCCACCTCACCGATGCGATAGGCCCCGGCGATCTCGAGATCGGCGTCATCCCACAGCACCAGATGACGGTAATGCGCGTCGTAACGGTCGATGTCACGACGCTCTCCCGTCCCTTCGCCGACGCGGCGGAAGCTCAATTCGCGCAGCCGACCGATCTCGCGCATCACGCTGGAACCGGGAAAGGCATCGAACAGATAGATCTTCTTGCCGTCGCGGGTCTCACCCAGCAGCTCACACGGCGTCAGTTCCTCACGCAGCGCCTGGCGCTCCTCCGGATGACCGATGGCCTTCTCGGTCACGAACAGCCCGCGCTTGCCGCGTCCGATGCGATAGAGATGCTTGCGCAGCAGGCGTGTCTTGGCATTGGTGCTCAGGGCATCACTGTCGAGACGCGCCAGCGGAATCAGTTCCCCGATGCGCAGCTTGAGCTGACGTTCGCGCTGGCGAAACATCTCGTGGGCCAGCAGCGGCGTGCCAAGGCCACGGTTGATCGATGACAGGGTGTAGAAGAGCGTCGAGTTGCGACCACTGACGTGAATCGGCAGTACCGGCGCGTTGGTCTTGCGC
The DNA here is from genome assembly GCF_029846335.1 of Cobetia sp. 3AK. Classification (NCBI taxonomy): domain Bacteria; kingdom Pseudomonadati; phylum Pseudomonadota; class Gammaproteobacteria; order Oceanospirillales; family Halomonadaceae; genus Cobetia; species Cobetia sp. 3AK. The sequence continues at coordinate 44,451 of NZ_JARWKR010000016.1, forward strand.
GCGAAATGCAGGAAACCCGACAGCCACTTGCCGTCACGCGGCCCGGTCGGTCCTGCGCGCGAGACCTCTCCGGCCGGGAAGATGATGACGGCCTCTTCATTCATCAGTGCTTCGCAGATCTGGGTACTGCTTCTGCGATACCCGCGGCGACTGAGGTTGTCCAGCGGCAGCAGCAAGGGCGCCAGCGGCTCAACCTTCATCAGGATGTCGTTGGCGACGATCTTCACGTCACGCCGCACCTCCCCGACCAGCTTGAGCAGCGCGAGCCCGTCCAGCGAGCCCAGCGGGTGGTTGGCGACGATCACCACTCGCCCGTAGGCAGGGATGTTCTCGCGCTCCCGCGAGGAGACGGAGTAGGCGAAGGAGAAGTGATCGAGCACACGGTCGATGAAGTCGAAACCGCGCAGACCGGCATGCTCGGCGAGGAAGGCATTGATCTCGCTCTCGTGAACCAGACGCCGCAGCAGCGCCAGCGCCGGGCGACGAATCAGAGGGTGGCGCCTGGCAAAGGCGGGATACTTGGCGGCGATGACACGGGCGGTATCGATCATGCTCACTCCTTTGCGCAACGCGGTGCGTCACTCGCAGTCTGAAACAGAGGCTTGATATCACGTCAGAATCGCGCCACTTCATGACAGGTGCGTCACAGTCCCCGTACAGTGAGATGACAGACATCCGTCTGAGGACGGAGCGATCACAGCAAGGCAGCCACGATTGCCAAGCCAAGGAGATAGCGAATGTATGCGATAGCCGTCGAGAACGAGGCGCTGGTCTGGCAGGAAACCGAGGCCCCTTCAGGTATCGCCTCGGATGAGGTGCGTATCCAGGTGGCCTGGACCGGCGTCAACCGCGCGGATCTGATGCAGCGCGCCGGGCTGTATCCGCCCCCGGCCGGGGAAAGCGAGATTCTCGGTCTCGAGGTCAGCGGCACCATCCTCGAGGTGGGCAGACACGTGGAACGCTTCCAGGTGGGGGACCCGGTCTGTGCCCTGCTGGCAGGCGGGGGCTATGCCGAAGAGGTGGTGGTCAATGCCCTGCAGGTACTGCCGGTGCCGGAGGGCTTCGGCCTGCGTGAGGCGGCCGCCCTGCCGGAGATGTTCGCCACCGCCTGGCTGAACCTGTTCATCGAGGGCAACCTCAAGCACAAGGAACGCGTCCTGCTGCACGCCGGGGCCAGCGGTATCGGCACCACTGCCATCCAGCTGTGCGGCCTGTTCGGCCATCCCTGCTTCGTGACCGTCGGCAGTCAGGAGAAGCTGGACACCTGCCTGCGGCTGGGGGCCGATGCCGGCTGGAATCGCCACGATGGCAGTTTCGTCGATGCCGTGAACGAATGGGGCGGCGCCGACATGATTCTCGACCCGGTCGGCGGCGGCTACCTGTCAGGCAATCAGCAGGTTCTGAATCAGGATGGCCGCATGGTATTGATCGGCCTGATGGGCGGACGCATGGACGAGCTGGATCTGGGGCGCATGCTGATGAAGCGCCAGCGGTTGATCGGCTCGACCCTGCGTTCCCGCTCGCCCAAGGGCAAGGGCATGGTGCTGGATGCACTCTATGTCCACGTCTGGCCACGCCTGGCGCGAGGCGAGATACGTCCGCATATCGACAAGAGCTGGCCGATCCAGGACGCCGAGGCTGCGCATGCCTATGTGCAGGACAACGCCAGCACTGGCAAGGTGCTGCTGGCGGTAAGCGGGGCCTGAGTCCGTCGTCGACTGGCAGAACGCAAGAAGGCAGCCCGATGGGCTGCCTTCTGCAGGGGCTTTCACGCCGGTCATCTTTCGCCGGGCTGAACGCTCAGTCGTTGCGCTCGATGGCCTGGGCCTTCTGCCAGGTCAGTTGCAGCAGACGGGCATCATCTCCAGCGCGATGGCGCTGGATGCCGCCTTCGGCGATCACGGCTTCCTTGAGCTCGGCCCAGCGATTCAGCTGCTCCTCATCCAGCAGCCGGCGCAGCGCTTCCAGCCGGAAGTGCGGCAGCATGCCGGCATGATGGAACAGCAACGACAACCAGGTATTGTCGTAGCCCCAGCTGTCGCTGTACGCGATGCGTGTCTCGCTCAGCTCATCATTGATCCACTGCGCCACTTCCCGCACCGGGCGGCCTTCACGTGCCAATCGGGCGCGTGAAATGCCATGCAACAGCTCAGCCTTGGGATCCCAGTGCACCCACTCTTCCAGCGGCTGGATGAGGAAGGCACAGCTGCTGCCATCGGTACGCGCCAGACCGATCTCGATCGGGTAGCTGCCGCGGCCAAAGCCGGAGGCTTCAATATCGAGCAGAATAGGCAGCGTCACACGCGTCTCCCACGGTATCTCAGGCAGCCAAGGACCAGGCAAGAAGGGGTTGAATGTCTTCAGGTTACGGGAATTGCCCCCCGTTTGGCGAGTCCTGCTCATCCGGTTGGCATCAGAAGAGACGGAGACGACAGCGCCCTCACGAGGAGGGCGCTGTCAGAGGAGGCGATCGACGACGGCAGCAGCCGTCGGATTGGCTCAGTGGAGGGCGGCTTCGTCACCGCTGCGTGCATGCGCTTCCCAGTGCTCCGCCTTGTGCGGGCAGACCGCCAGCCCCAGCGAGCCTTCACGATAGGCACGTGCCAGACGCTGCGCGGCAAGCGCATGATGACGCTCTGCCGCACGTGCATACCAGGTCACGGCCTTGGCCGGGTCACTCTGGTATTGCGCGCAGCCATGCTCGTAGATGCACCCTGCCTGGTACTGGGCATGGATGTCACCCGCCTGTGCCGCCTTGACGACGAAACGGGCACCCTTGGCCTTTTCCTGCGCCGAACTGCCGCGCTGGAACAGCATGTGGCCGTACAATGACAGCGCACCGGTATGACCGGCCTTGGCGCAGTGATTGAACAGACGCATGGTCAGACGATGCTTCTGCTGAGAGCCGGAAAGCCAGGAGGCGTGGAACAGACGCTCCGCCAGGCGGTATTTCAGTCCGGTCATCAGGGTTGAGGCCTGCGGCATGACGAGTAACCTTGAAACAGATAAGAGGGATGACGCCGTATCTGGCCCTTTCCTGAGCCTGCGACGCTGTTCTCCTTGCCAACGCTGTCAGTTTGCCCATGCGGGCGGCCTCGCGAGGCTGCTCCCCTGACAACGGGGCGCCAAGCATACTCGCGCAATCAGGGGGACTCAAGCCCGCCTTGTGGGTTTTTGTTACGCTGCTAATATGTGCGCCGTCCCGCGAGTGAAACCGCCGCCGCACCTGCCCTGACACACGCAGGCGACGCACGCTCGCCTTACCCGCTTTTGCCAACCACCCGACAGGGGAATCCTGCATGCAACGTAGAGCTCTAGGCCGCACCGGCATTGACGTGAGTCTGCTGTGCCTTGGCACCATGACCTTTGGTGAGCAGAACAGCGAAGCCGATGCCCACCAGCAGCTGGATCGTGCGCTCGATGCCGGCATCGACTTCATCGATACCGCCGAGATGTACCCTGTCCCGCCCAATGGCGAGACCCAGGGCCGCACCGAGCAGTACATCGGCAGCTGGCTGGCCGCACGCGGCAACCGTGACCAGGTCAAGATCGCCACCAAGGTCACCGGCCCGGGCATGGACTACCTCCGCGGTGGTTCACGCCTGACCCGCGAGCAGATCATCGCCGCCTGTGACGACAACCTGCGCCGTCTGGGCACCGATTACATCGACCTCTATCAGCTGCATTGGCCGGATCGCAAGACCAACTTCTTCGGCAAGCTGGGTTACCAGCCGGTGGAAGACGAGGACATGACGCCGCTGGAAGAAAGCCTCTCCGCCCTTGGCGAACTGGTCACCGCGGGCAAGATTCGCGCCGTGGGTCTGTCCAACGAGACGCCCTGGGGCGTGATGCAGTGCCTGAATCTGGCCGAGCGCCTGAATCTGCCGCGCGTCGCCAGCGTCCAGAATCCCTACAATCTGGTCAACCGCAGCTTTGAGGTCGGGCTGGCCGAGTTCGCGCACCGCGAAGATGTGGGCCTGCTCGCCTATTCGCCGCTGGCCTTCGGCACCCTGTCCGGCAAGTATCTGGATGGCGCCCGTCCGGAAGGCGCGCGTCTGACCCTGTTCGAGCGCTTCCAGCGCTACAACGCGGAGCCGGCCCAGCACGTCATCGCCTGCTACGTGGATATCGCACGCCGTCATGGCCTGAACCCGGCGCAGATGGCACTCGCCTTCGTCAACACGCGTCCGTTCCTGACCAGCAACATCATCGGTGCCACCACCATGCTGCAGCTGGAGAGCAACATCAAAAGCCTCGAGGTGGAACTGAGCGACGAGGTGCTGGCCGAGATCGAGATGATCCACAACACCGCGCCGAACCCCTGCCCCTGATCTGTCCCTGACGCGCAACCCGACAGGCCGGTCGTGATGACCGGCCTGTTCGTCTCCAAGGAAACCCCATGAATCCCGCTGAACTGAGCATGATTCTCATGGCCGTGGCCGCCGGTGCCATGATGCCGATCCAGGCCGGCGTCAATTCCACGCTGGCCCTGCAGACCCACAGTTCGCTCATGGCCGCCATGGTCAGCTTCGTGATCGGCTCGATCGCCCTGATCGGTATCGTGCTGGCCATGCGATTGCCCATGCCGGGTATTGGTGCCCTGAAAGCGGCTCCCTGGTGGAGCTGGACCGGCGGTCTGCTGGGGGCCTTCTTCGTGGCAGCCAGCGTGATCCTGGTACCCAAGCTGGGCGCGGCCACCATGATGGCCACCTTCCTGGCGGGCCAGCTGACGGCTTCGGTCGTTCTGGATCACTTCGGTTGGGCAACCTTCCCGCAGCATGATCTCTCGCTGGGGCGCGTGGCGGGCGTGCTGTTGCTGTTCGCTGGCGTCTTCCTGATCCGACGCTATTGATGCCTTTGGCGTCACGCATCGCAATCTATGGCCCCGATAGTCCCGACGGACTCGGGGCCATGTTGTCTGCCTGATATACTGAGACCTTTCCCCTGTCAGGAGGTCTTCATGCTGAGTGTGATTTCGCCCGCCAAGTCGCTGGATTTCGACAGCGCCCCCGTGACCTCCCGTCATACCCAACCCGACTTTCTTGATCAGGCTCAGCCGCTGATCGATATCCTGCGCGAGCAATCACCGCAGGACATCGCAAGCCTCATGAAGCTTTCCGACAAGCTGGCCGGCCTCAATGCCGCTCGCTTTCAGGAATGGCAGCCCCCCTTCACGCCAGACAACGCCAAGCAGGCGGTACTGGCCTTTCAGGGAGATGTCTATCAGGGCATGGCGGCAGAAACGTTCAGCAAGGAAGAATTCGAGCGCGCGCAACACAGGCTGCGCATTCTCTCCGGCCTCTACGGGCTACTGCGCCCGCTGGATCTCATCCAGCCGTATCGCCTGGAGATGGGCACCCGCCTGAGCAACCCGGCCGGCAAGGACCTCTACACCTACTGGCGCAAGACGCTGACGCCGGCACTGGAGCAGGCCGTCGAAGACAGTGGCACGCCGATACTGGTCAATCTGGCCTCCAACGAGTACTTCAAGGCCATCGACGCCAAGGCATTCCGCCACCGTATCGTGACGCCGGTCTTCAAGGACGAGAAGAATGGTCAGTCCAAGATCATCAGCTTCTACGCCAAGCGTGCACGCGGCCTGATGAGCGCCTGGATGCTCAAGCACGATATCGAGACGGCCGAGGACCTCAAGGACTTCGATGTGGCCGGCTACCGCTTCTCCAATGCCGCCTCAGAGGGCGATACGCTGGTCTTCACGCGCAGTGAGGCCGACGCGGCACGCGCCTGACGCGCGCCCTGCAGGTCGCCCTTGCAGGTCGCCCAGCGACTCACCCACCCAACCCGGGGAACGCCAGGTGCTCTCCTGCCCGGGGTTTGAGATAACGGCGATGAATATCACCGAAAAGGATGTGATCCGCGCTTCCAAGCCATTCGTAAGCCACCATCTCGGCGCTGACGATACTGGCCCCCGCCGCCTCGCAGCGGGTCACTCCCAATGCTGCCTCACGCGGGCGGCGACTGGCGACACCATCAGCTACCAGCGCCACTCGATACCCCGCACCGCATAGTGACAGCACGGTCTGCATCACGCAGACATGCGCCTCGGCACCACATACCACCAGTTGATCACATCCGCTCTGCTCCAGCGCCTTTCGAAAATCCTGCGCCTCCAGCGCGCTGAAGCTGCGCTTGGTGAAGCAGCGGGTTCGCTCGCTCAGCAAGTGTGTCATGGGAGCACTTTCGCCCAGCTTGTCCGGACAGTGCTCCGTCAGCCACACGGGAATTTCCAGCGCCTGGGCGATGCCGCCCAGCCAGATGGCACTGTTGATGGCTTCGGTTCCGCCACTCAGTACCGGCATCAGGCGGGCCTGAAAGTCGATCAGCAACAACAATGACCGCCTCGCCATCAGGTGTTGAGACTTTTCGTCGTCCATTGGTCCTCCCACGTCGATTCTAGGGCTAGAATGGGGCTTCCACTTACACGCTAGCGCATCCAAGGAGATCCCACATGCGCCATCTGTTCATCATGCTGATGGTCGGCTTGCTCGGCTTCGGTCTGAGCGTCGAACACGCGGAGGCCAAGCGCCTCGGCGGCGGCAAGAGTTTCGGTAGCTACTCACGATCCGCTGACAGCGGAAAATCCTCCAGCTCACTGTTTGGCAGCAACAAGGCCACCAACAGCAGCACTGCAGCGAAGTCCAAGCCCTCCAGCGGTCTGTCCAAGTTTGCCGGCCCGCTGGCAGGTCTGCTGGCAGGTGGTCTGCTGGCATCGCTGTTCTTCGGCGGCGCCTTCGATGGTCTGCGCATGACAGACTTCCTGATCATCGCGGTGATCGCCTTCATCGCCTTCAAGTTCCTGAGCGCGCGCAAGAAGGCCGCCATGGCGAGCGGCGGGCCGGCAGGCAGCGGTAGCGCCTCCCCCCGTCACGATGATCAGCCACGTAACGTGCAGGCACGTGAAGCGCACCAGGAGCAGGGCGAGTCGCTGGCGCCTGCTGGCGGTATCGGTGCAGGGCTGGGCGGCGGAGCTCCCGTCAGTGAGCCTGCCTGGTTCGACAAGGAACAGTTCCTCGGTGGTGCCAAGGAGCACTTCATGACCCTGCAACGCGCCTGGGACAACAATGACCTGCCGCGCATCCAGGAATACGTGACGCCAGAGCTCTACAACATGCTGCGCGAAGAACGCGCTCAGCAGCCAGCCAACAACCGTACCGAAGTCGTGCGTCTGTTCGCTGAACTGGGCAGCGTGCAGGAAATCGGCAAGCAGGCGGAAGCGACAGTGCTGTTCCACGGCGTGCTCGACGAGAATGGCGAGCAGAACGAGTTCAACGAGACCTGGCACCTGGTCCGTGAGCTGCGCGATGGTGCAGACTGGTACATTCAGGGTATCGAGCAGAACAGCTAAACAGCTCCTCCCTCGCTGATGCGGTCTTCACATCGAGGACTCCATCAGATACCAGAGCGGCCGGATGATCACTCATCCGGCCGCTTTTTCATGCCTGCAAGGCAAGGAGCCAGACGGCAGACATAAAAAAACCGGCCACTGGGGAAGTGGCCGGCGGACTGGCTGCTCGACTGCAAGGCAGGAGTGCCATATCTCAAAAAGTCTGCTGATGGGATAGCACAGACAAGTTTCTAAGCAAGGGAACGTCGAAACTCACCTACTCAGAGTCTGGCATGACGCTTTAGTTCACCCTGATGAAGAAAAAGTCGAGCAACTCCGAGGTGCGAAACCCGCGACGCTTGGCGCTCGATAAAGAGAAGCCGCCATGGCACTTCCTCCGCTCTCGGAAACAACGGACTCATGCGAGCCTCACGGCGCTCACGTGCATCACCTCGACAGACACGATGTGAATACCCTGAGGAATCGTGTAGCGAGGTTTCCACACCCTCTTGCTCTCTTGCTCTCTTGCTCTCTTGCCCCCTGCGACTCCCTGGAACTCTGCTCCCCGTCTACGGTTTCCCCTGGCAAGCACGACGCAGTCCTTCCTTTGTCTCTCTTCTCTTTCGTGCCACTTTTTCCGCGCACAAAGAGAACCGCCCCTGCAGCAAGGCTACAGGGGCGGTTCGGTATAAGTGCCTGACGATGACCTACTCTCACATGGAGAAACTCCACACTACCATC
>NZ_JARWKR010000017.1:0-49194 GCF_029846335.1 Cobetia sp. 3AK
GAAGTCAAGCACTTGATGATGAGTCAATCGACTGCCTCTAAGCATCATCCAGCGGTGAGGAGCGTTGCTCGATCACCTGTTCCGTAAGGAGTGCGGCGTATTCTAGCGAATCGCCCGGGATTGTCAATCGATGATTTGGAAGCGGACTTCAAAAACATCAAACAAAACAATCACCTGCAAACCTCTTTCACCGCTGGTAACGCCATGCGTCCCCGGCAGCGGATGCGTACTTTACGCACGATCCGGGCTGAGCACAAGGGCTTTTTCAAGAGATTGTCATCACGCTGTCACGGACGTGGCCACTCAAGGCGTCATCCTTCCGCCGGCCGGGATACCGGCTGCGCCCGCCATCCGCCACGAGACTGCGACTGCATCTCGAGAGCGGCTTCCAGGCGTGCTTCCGGCAGCTGCATGACGCGCGCCAAGAGTGTCAGCAAGGCCACCTCTTCATCGGCCAGTGTCTGATCGGCATGCACTACCTGAGCAAGCGCCGCGAACCAGCGTTGCTTGTCCATGGGGCGCAGGTGTGCCAGCTGCGTGAGATGACGGCAGCGCAGCGCAGGGTTATCCCCACCCGACTGCGACTGCGGATACTCCAGCGCCAGACCAAGTTCCGCACTGGCGTCCAGGAAGATGTCCTTGCGCAGTGCTTCATCGTCGATGAGTCCAACCATCAGCACGAGCCAGTGCTGACAGGCCGGCTGGCATTGCTGCAGGGCCAGCGAGTCGCTCTTGCGATCGATCCGCGGGTCCAGTGATTCCAGCATCAGTTGCCATAGACACCAGACGAACATGTCCTGCGGGGGTGTCTGCGCCTTGAGCATGCGATGCGCGCGCTCATCCGCTTCCCGCCAGCGCGGTATCAACCGGTTGAGCAAGGGGATCCACTCGACCCGCGGCAAGGACTCGAGCCTGCGCCGTGCCTCACGCGCCCGCTTGCCGTCCAGCCAGTCATGCTGACGCTCAAGCTCGGTGAGCCAGACACCACGCGTGGTCAGCTCCAAGGGGGCGATCATCGCCACCACCAGCTGCGGACAGAGAAACCTCGACAGCGTCAGGCTCTCGAGTTCTCCTCGTGAGCGCGAGAGCTCCCCCGTGACCACCGCGCCGGCGATACCCGCCATGACCCCGCCAAGCACGTCTGCCCCGATGGGGCCCTGCTGCTCGAAGGTATGCACCGGCTGCTGGCGCGCACTCAGATACTGCCGGTCCCAGCGAGGTTCCAAGCGCTTGATGCGTTCATCCAGCGGAGGATGCGAGTCGAACCAGCCTGTCAGCCATGGCGGGCGCGCTTCGACGAAGAAGAGATGGTTGTAGGTCATGGCGCGTGGATGCTGAATGCGGCCCCGCCATCCCATGCCGCCAATCCGCTTGAGCGCAGACGCGATGCCATCCGGGAAGCGGGTCAGGCGCACCGCACTGGCATCGGCGAGATATTCGCGTGAGCGCGCGACCCCGCGCTGCAATAGCCGCCCTCCCAGCCCGCCGAGACTGCCGAGCAACCACAGCGCCACACCCACCAGCATCAGCTGTGGCATGCCGCCTTTCCTGTCGGAACCGGAGGAGCGCGCCCTGCCCAACACGAAGCCGATGCGCCCTGCCCCCATCAGGAAGCGCCCCGCCTCGGAGAGAAACACCAGGCCGTGGACTGCACTCGCCAGACGCAGGTTGAGACGAATATCGCCATTGGCGATATGGGCGAACTCGTGAGCGACCACGCCCTGCAGCTCGTTGCGATCCAGCTGCTCCAACGCCCCGCGACTCAGCGCGATCACCGCATCATGTGGCCGATAGCCCGCCGCGAAAGCATTGATCATCGCCTCATGCGGCAGCAGGAACAGCTGCGGCGTGGGCAGGTTGGCGGCGATCGCCATCTCTTCCACCACATTCAGTGCCCGCCGCTCGCTCGAGTCCTGCGTCTCGACATCCACCAGCTTGCCACCCAGGCGTGCCGCCACCATCGCACCGCCCTGCTGCAGACGCCGCAGCTCACGCGCCGCGACCAGTGCATTGCACAGGAAGATGATGCTCGCCACCGGCCAGACATATTCAAACGTCGTGGTGGCCGGGCGCCCCAGGAAACTGCTGATCGCGACATGCACCACGGCGCCGGCGGCAAGAGACACCACCAGCGACATGGCCGTGAAGGCCAGCAGCAATAGCCGCGTTCGACGACGCGCGCTGTCCTGCTCGTGATAGAAATTCATTCGCGCCCGCCATCTACCGAACCAGAATCACAGCCGGAAAGCCGCTGAGGAGAAAGCATCCGTCGGTCGGCTCATGAGAAGCTGACATCGGGGGCCTGACGAATCTTCACGCTGTCATCGAAGGCCAACAGGCCTGCATCACTGCGATGACCGAAGGTCGGTGCGAACATCACCTGCGGGAAGCTCTGGCGATAGACGTTGTAATCGGTGACGGCATCGTTGTAGGCCTGACGCGCGAAGGCGACGCGGTTCTCGGTGGCGGTCAGCTCTTCCATCAGGTCGCTCATGGTCTGGTCGGCCTTGAGCTCCGGATAGGCCTCGACCACCACATCCAGTTTGCCCAGACTCGCCGCCAGCCCTTGCTCGGCGCCGGCCAGACTGGCCAGCTTGTCCATGCTGCCGGGGTGCGCCGCTGCGGCATTCAAGGCCGCCATCGCCTTGTTGCGGGCATTGATCACTTCTTCCAGGGTGCCACGCTCATGGCTCAGATAGCCCTTGGCCGTCTCGACCAGATTGGGAATCAGGTCATAGCGCCGCTTGAGCTGAACCTCTATCTGCGCGAAGGCATTCTCGAAGCGCGCCTTCAGACTGACCAGCTTGTTGTAGATCGAGATCACGTAGATGACGATCAGCGCGATTCCGCCCAGCAGCAGAAATGTTTTCATGAATGCGTCCCCTTGTAATGAAGCCTCTGCAATGAAGACTCGGCAGGCGTTGCCCCGCTCTTCGGCGAGTCTTTGCAAGCGCCCCAGTCGATCGTCCTGTGCAATCCGCTTCCAGTTTACCCATACCGGATGACGGCACCAGTCAATTGGATGACTGATTGCCAACGGGACATCATGCGGCTGGCAGCCTCACGGCACCCAATGCGCCATGAACTCGTGCACGGGCAGTGCGTCGAGTCGTTCGCGATCGGCCAGCAACGCCATCAGGGTGTCGCAACGCGAGGGCGGGAAGCAGGTGGCCAGATTGGCCCGACACTTGTCCTCGAGCGGAACGAGCGACGCTTCACGCCGCCGGCGATGTCCCAGCGGGTATTCCACCGTCACCTGCTCGGTGGCACTGCCATCGCAAAAGACCACCCGCAGTGCATTGGCGATCGAGCGCTTGTCGGCTTCCAGATACTCGCGGGTGAAGCGCGCCTCTTCCTTGACGATCATCCTGTCACGCAGCCGGTCGATCTCCGGGTGAGCGGCATGGAAGCCATCTTCATAGTGATCCGCGTTCAACTCCCCGAAGATCAGCGGCACCGCGACCATGTATTGCAGGCAGTGATCGCGGTCCGCCGCATTGGCGAGCGCGCCCTGCTTGGAGATGATGCGGATCGCCGATTCGTGGGTGGTGATCTCGATGCGCTCGATCTCCTCGAGCCGGTCGCGCACCTCAGGATGGAGCTGGATGGCGGCCTCTGCGGCGGTCTGGGCATGGAATTCGGCCGGAAAGGAGACCTTGAAGAGCACGTTCTCCATCACATGGCTGCCCAGAGGATGCGCCAGCGCCAGACGTCGCTCGCCTTCAGGCTTGAGGGCGAGATCGCGGTTGCCATGACTGAAGGAGACATCATTGAAGCCCCACTGCGGCGCACTGAGGGCACCGGGGACGCCCATCTCGCCACGCAGGGCGATGTCCGCCAGCCGCACGCCGCGTGAGGTGGCGTCCCCCGCCGCCCAGCTCTTGCGCGAGCCCGCGTTGGGCGCATGGCGATAGGTGCGCAGGCTCTGGCCATCGACGAAGGCGTGCGACAGCGCCGACAGCAACTGCTCACGATTCGCCCCCATCAAGCGCGCCGTCACCGCGGTGGTCGCCACCTTGACCAGCATGACATGGTCGAGACCGACGCGATTGAAGCTGTTGTCCAGCGCCAGCACGCCCTGGATCTCGTGCGCCATCACCATGCTCTCCAGCACATCGCGCATCACCAGGGGTGGCTTGCCCTGAGCGACACGCTGGCGCGAGAGATGATCCGCCACCGCCAGAATGCCGCCGAGATTGTCCGAGGGATGCCCCCACTCCGCCGCCAGCCAGGTGTCGTTGTAATCCAGCCAGCGGATGGTGCAGCCGATGTCCCATGCCGCCTTGACGGGATCGAGACTGAAGGCGGTGCCGGGCACGCGCGCGCCATGCGGCACCAGCGTCTCGGCCACCAGCGGCCCGAGATGCTTGGTGCATTCCGGGAAGCGCAGCGCCAGGATGCCGCAGCCGAGAGTATCCATCAGACACAGACGAGCGGTGTCCATCGCCTCTGCCGAGGGACCTGAGCGCTCGTGCTTGCCGGCCAGACCGTCCACATTCGAATCCGCATCCGCATTCGCGACAGGGGGGTCGTCGCAATACCCCAGCACATAATCGGCGATCTGCTGAAGCTCCGGGTCATAGTCCGGGCGCTGATTGGCGCTGGCCTGATTGGCGCTGAGACGGCTTTCATCCGTCTGTTCAGAGGATGGCGTGTTCATACATGACCTCCTGTCGTGGATCGTCTTTGCCCGCATGCGACTCCCGTCACACCTGTACTCCCCCCACCGCCTGCACACATACCACAGAGACGCAAAAGCCGGCCCTCTGCACATGTGCATGCCAGGCCGGCTTTCATCGAGATGCCGTAGGAGGGATATCAAGAGGGATATATTGACAGTAGACCATCGCCTGCCAATGCCGGCGCTAGCGCACCAAGGTCTCCGCCGGCACCCGCACCCAGCCTTCCATCAGGATACGCGCGCTGCGACTCATCACGGCTTCACTGACGGTCCACTCGCCCTTGCCTTGCTGGCCATCACTGACCTGCCCTGCCTCTGTCTGCCGATGGGCACTCGCGCCGACCCTGAGCGTGCCGGAGGGATGTCCGAAGCACACCGAGTCACGCGCCGCGCCATTCTGCCCGGCCCCAGACTCAGCCTCGGCTCCGCCACCGGCGGCAAGATTGACCAGCGTGCCGGGTACCGCAGCCGCCGCGGCAATGGCGACAGCCGCGGTGCCCATCATGGCGTGGTGCAGCTTGCCCATCGACACGGCGCGAATCAGCACATCGATCTCGCCTGCCTTGATCTCGCGACCACTGGAGACGACGTGATCCACCGGCGGCGCCACGAAGGCGACCTTGGGGGTGTGTTGCCGCGTGGCCGCCTCAGCGAGATCCTTGATCAGTCCCATGCGCAGTGCGCCGTGGGCGCGCAATGTCTCGAGGCGCGCAAGCGCCTCGCCGTCCGAGTTGATCGCCTCCTGCAGCTCGGTGCCCTGATAGCCGAGGTCGCGTGCATTGACGAAGATGGTCGGGATGCCGGCGTTGATCAGGGTCGCCTGGATCTGCCCGCCAGCGGCCACCGATTCCGGCACCTCCAGCGCATCGACCACATTGCCGGTGGGGAACATGCTGCCCTCACCCGCGGCGGGATCGCGGAAGGCGACCGCCACTTCGGCGGCCGGGAAGGTCACGCCATCCAGGGCGAAGTCGCCGGTTTCCTGGACGCGCCCTTCGCACATCGGCACGCGCGCGATGATGGTCTTGGCGATGTTGGCCTGCCAGATGCGCACCTCGGCGATGCCGTCACGCGGCAGGCGCTCGGCCGGCACCAGGCCCTTCTCGATGGCGAAGGGCCCGACCGCCGCCGAGAGGTTGCCGCAGTTGCCGCTCCAGTCGACGAAGGGCGAGTCGATGGAGACCTGGCCGAACAGGTAGTCGACGTCATGATCCGGCTGTTCGCTGCGACTGATGATCACCGTCTTGCTGGTGCTGGAGGTCGCGCCCCCCATGCCGTCGATCTGCTTGGCGTAGGGGTCGGGGCTGCCGATCACGCGCAGCAACAGGGCGTCACGCATCGGGCCCGGCACCTGCGCCGCTTCCGGCAGTTCATCGCGCAGGAAGAACACGCCCTTGCTGGTGCCGCCACGCAGATAGGTGGCGGGAATCCTGAGCTGTGCCTGCTGGCTCATGCCGATACCTCCGCCACCGTCTCGCCCGGTGCCTGTGAGCTGAGGAAGTCTTCAGCGAAGCGCTGCAGCACACCGCCCGCGGAGTAGATGGAGACCTCCTCACGGGTATCGAGGCGACAGGTGACCGGCACGCGTTCGACCTGGCCTGCCTTGTCGCCGGCGGTGCGCTCGATCACCAGCGTGAGCGCTGCCCCCGGGGCCGGTTCGCCCTCGACGGCGTAGATCTCGCTGCCATCCAGCGCCAGCGTCTTGCGCGTGGTACCGGCGGCGAACTGCAACGGCATCACGCCCATGCCGACCAGATTGGTGCGGTGGATACGCTCGAAGCCTTCCGCGACGATGGCCTCGACCCCCGCCAGCCGCACGCCCTTGGCCGCCCAGTCACGCGACGAGCCCTGGCCGTAATCCGCACCCGCGATGATGATCAGCGGTTGCTTGCGCTGCATGTAGGTCTCGATGGCCTCCCACATGCGCACTACCTTGCCTTCCGGCTCCAGACGCGTGAGCGAGCCCTGCTTGACCTCGCGCTTGCCGTCTGCCCCTTCCACCACCGCCATCTCATTGATCAGCTTGGGATTGGCGAAGGTGGCCCGCTGTGCAGTGAGGTGGTCCCCACGGTGGGTGGCGTAGGAATTGAAGTCCTCCTCCGGCAGGCCCATCGCGGCCAGATACTCGCCCGCCGCACTGCTGGCCATGATGGCATTGGAGGGCGACAGGTGATCGGTGGTGATGTTGTCCCCCAGCACCGCCAGTGCCCGCATGCCGGTGAGCGTCGGCGCGCTGGCCAGGCCGCCTTCCCAGTACGGCGGACGACGGATGTAGGTGCTCATCTCGCGCCAGTCATACAGGGGACTGGTGGAGGCATCGCGGTCATCTCTGGCCTCGAACATCGGGATATAGACCTGACGGAAGTGGTCCGGCTTGACGCTGGAGCCGACGATGGCGTCGATCTCCTCGTCGCTCGGCCACAGGTCCTTGAGCATGATCGGCGAGCCGTCCGGCGCATGCCCCAGAACGTCCTTCTCGATATCGAAGCGGATGGTGCCGGCGATGGCGTAGGCGACCACCAGCGGCGGCGAGGCCAAGAAAGCCTGCTTGGCGTAGGGATGGATACGGCCATCGAAGTTGCGATTGCCGGACAGCACGGCGGTGGAATAGAGATCGCGCTCGATGATTTCCTGCTGGATCGCCGGGTCCAGCGCACCGCTCATGCCGTTGCAGGTGGTGCAGGCGAAGCCGACGATGCCGAAGCCGAGCTGCTCGAGTTCCGGCAGCAGTTCCGCTTCTTCCAGATACAGCTGCACCGCCTTGGAGCCCGGCGCCAGCGAGGTCTTGACCCACGGCTTGCGCGTCAGTCCCAGCGCATTGGCGCGCCGAGCCAGCAACCCTGCGGCAATGACGTTGCGCGGATTCGAGGTGTTGGTGCAGCTGGTGATGGCGGCGATGATCACCGCGCCATCCGGCATCAGGTCACGCCCGTCCTCGTCCTGTTCATGCTCGACCACGCCGGAGATGCCGCGCGCGGCCAGCTCGCTGGTCGGCACGCGACTGTGCGGATTGGAGGGCCCCGCCAGGGTGCGCACCACCGAGGACAGATCGAAGGTCAGCTCGCGCTCATATTCCACCGCGCCCTCGATATGGCCGCTCTCATCTGCCCACAGGCCTGTCTCGCGTGCGTAACGCTCGACCAGCGCGATGTTCTCCGGCTCGCGTCCGGTCAGGGTCAGGTAATCCAGCGTCTGCTGATCGATGGAGAACATCGCCGCCGTGGCGCCGTACTCCGGCGTCATGTTGGAGATGGTGGCGCGATCACCCAGGGTGAGGCTGGCCGCGCCTTCGCCGAAGAATTCCAGATAGGAGGAGACGACCTTCTCGGCGCGCAGGAATTCGGTCAGCGCCAGCACGATGTCGGTGGCGGTGATGCCCGGCTGCGGACGCCCGGTGAGGCGCACGCCGATGATGTCCGGCAGGCGCATGTAGGAGGCACGCCCCAGCATCACGCTCTCGGCCTCCAGCCCACCGACGCCGACGGCGATCACGCCCAGCGCATCGACATGCGGCGTGTGGCTGTCGGTGCCTACCAGGGTATCCGGGAAGGCGACCTGATGGCCCTTCTCATCGGCACGCGACTCGATCACCGGCGACATCCGCTCCAGATTGATCTGGTGCATGATGCCGTTGCCCGGCGGGATCACGTCGATGTTCTCGAAGGCCTGACGCGTCCAGTCGATGAAGTGGAAGCGGTCCTCGTTGCGACGCTCCTCGATGGCGCGATTCTTGGCGAAGGCGTCCTTGTCGAAGCCGGCATGTTCCACCGCCAGCGAGTGGTCGACGATCAACTGGGTCGGCACCACCGGATTGACCTTGGCCGGGTCTCCGCCGCGCTCGGCGATGGCATCACGCAGGCCGGCCAGATCCACCAGCGCGGTCTGACCGAGGATGTCATGACACACGACGCGCGCGGGGTACCACGGGAAATCGAGATCACGCCGACGCTCGATCAATTGCACGAGGCTGTCACGCAGCTGATCCGGCGGGCAGCGGCGCACCAGGTTCTCGGCCAGTACGCGTGAGGTATAGGGCAGACCGGCGTAGGCGCCGGGGGCGATGTCTTCCACGGCGGCACGCGCATCGAAGTAGTCGACCGGGGTACCCGGTGACGCCGTGCCAGGCAGGGGTTTGCGATACTCGGTATTCATGGGCATCCGGACTCATCAGGCGATCAGGAAAACGATCGGCCAGCACGCTGACTGGCCGAGGAAAGGGTCAGTCGCGCTGCTCGATGGGCAGCCAATCGCAGTGCTCCGGGCCAGTGTAATCGGCGCTCGGGCGGATGATGCGATTGTTGGCGCGTTGCTCGAAGACATGTGCCGCCCAGCCGGTCAGGCGTGAACAGACGAAGATCGGCGTGAACAGCTTGGTGGGAATGCCCATGAAGTGATAGGCGCTGGCGTGGAAGAAGTCGGCGTTGCAGAACAGCTTCTTCTCGCGCCACATCACGGCTTCGACGCGCTCGGAGACGGCGTAGAGCTGCGTATCGCCCACATCGTCCGCCAGCTTGCGAGACCACTCCTTGATGATGGCATTGCGCGGGTCACGCTCACGGTAGATGGCATGGCCGAAGCCCATGATCTTCTCGCGGCGTTCCAGCATGCCGAGAATCTCGCGCTCGGCCTCCTCCGGTGAGCGCCAGTGCTCGATCATCGCCATCGCCGCCTCGTTGGCACCGCCATGCAGCGGTCCGCGCAGCGAGCCGATGGCTGCCGTCACGCAGGAGTGCAGGTCAGACAGCGTCGAGGCGCAGACACGTGCGGTGAAGGTCGAGGCATTGAATTCGTGTTCGGCATAGAGGATCAGCGAGGTATTCATCACCGCAGCATGCAACTCGCTGGGGGCTTCGCCATGCAATAGGTGCAGGAAGTGCGCGCCGATGGAGTCATCATCGGTCTCGGTGTCGATGCGCACGCCATCATGACTGAAGCGATACCAGTAATTGATGATCGACGGGAACACGGCCAGCATGCGGTCGGCCTGATCGGACTGCTCCTCGAAGCTCTCTTCCGTCTCCAGATTGCCGAGCATCGAACACCCGGTACGCATCACGTCCATCGGGTGAGCGCTGGCCGGAATCTGCTCAAGCACCGCCTTCAAGGCGTCCGGCAGACCCCGCAACCCCTTGAGGCGCGCAATGTAGGCATCCAGCTCCGCCTGATTGGGCAACTTGCCCTTGAGAAGCAGATAGGCAACTTCCTCGAAGGCTGCGTGACTGGCGAGGTCTTCCAGGTCGTAACCGCGATAGCGCAGACCGGAACCGGACTTGCCGACGGTGCACAGCGCCGTCTCACCGGCACTCTGGCCGCGTAGACCACTGGGGGCGCTGGTGCTCGAAGTAGCGGTGGTCGGGTTGGCGATGGTATCTGACATGGCGTGATCTCCTTGGCAGTGACGTCATTGAGTTGTTCTTTTTCTTGTAGGGCATAAAGCGTCAAGCCCCTCGCCGGCCAGGCGTCTGCCAGCGAGGGAGAAACGGTCGGGCCGAGAGTGCCGGCCCGTGAAGCCGATGACCTCCAGAGGCGAGACATGGCGTCCGTCTCGAGCGTCTGGCATCAATCCTTGCGGCTTTCGGCCTCGAACAGGGTGTCCAGCTTCTGCTCGAAGGTGTGGTAATCGAGGAAGTCGTAGAGCTCCATGCGGGTCTGCATGTCATCGACGACATCCTTCTGATCACCCTTGTCGTGGATGTTCTGGTAGACCTTGAGGGCGGCGGCGTTCATGGCGCGGAAGGCAGACAGCGGATAGAGCACCATCCGGCAGCCGACATCGCCCAGCTCGCGCTGGTTGAACAGCGGCGTGGCGCCGAATTCGGTGATGTTGGCCAGGATCGGCGCGTCGACGCCCTCACAGAAGGCACGGTAGTCCTCGAGGGTATGCACCGCCTCGGCGAAGATGGCGTCGGCACCGGCTTCGACACAGGCGTTGGCACGTGCGACGGCGGCTTCGAGCCCTTCCTTCTGGAAGGCATCGGTGCGCGCGATCAGATAGAAGCTGTCATCACGACGCGCATCGGCAGCGGCCTTGATGCGATCGACCATCTCCTGGCTGGAGACGATGGCCTTGTTGGGACGGTGTCCACAACGCTTCTGGGCGACCTGGTCTTCCAGATGCACGGCCGCCACGCCGGCGCGCTCCATCTCCTGAATGGTGCGTGCGATGTTGAAGGCGCCGCCCCAGCCGGTATCGATGTCCACCAGCAACGGCAGCTCGCTGGCGGCGGTGATGCGGCGCGCATCTTCCAGCACGTCATTCATGCTGGTCATGCCCAGGTCCGGCAGGCCGTAGGAGGCGTTGGCCACGCCACCACCGGACAGGTAGATCGCCTGATGCCCGACGCGCTCGGCCATGATGGCGGTATAGGCATTGATGGTGCCGACGATGGGCAGCGGACGGTTGGCTTCCAGCGCCGCGCGGAAGCGGGCGCCGGGGCTTGGCAAGGCGGTGGAACTCAGATGGCGTGACATGACATCTCCCGGGCTGGGCCCATGACGGGGTTGGAATTGTTGGGGGTGATCCGGTCGCAAGCGGTGTGGCAGTTCACTCCTCGCCCTGCTCTTCCTTGAGCGTGGCGGCATAGCGGCGGGCGACGTTCTCCCGCGAGGCGCTGACGTGGCGGCGCATCAAAAGCTCCGCCAGTTCCTCATCGCCGGACTCGATGGCATCGACGATGCGATGATGCTCGACGAAGGCCTTCTGCGGGCGTGATCCACTGGCGCTGAACTGGGTGCGGTACATGCGCACCAGGTAATAGAGGTCATCACAGAGAATCGTCATCAGCATGTGGTTGTGACTGCCGAGCACGATCTGATAGTGGAAATCGAGGTCGCCTTCCTTCTGGAAGTAGGCGGTACCGGTCTTGAGGTCCGACTGCTGCTCGTGGGTCTTGAGCACGCTGCGCAGCCGCGTGACCTCCTCCTGCGTCATGTGCCGCGCCGCCAGACGCGCGGCCATGCTCTCCAGCGCCTCACGTACGTCGAACAGCTCCAGCAGCTCGGTCATCGAGAGCTTGACCACCCGCGCCCCGACGTGGGGCACACGCTCGATCAGGCGATGAACCTCGAGACGACGCATCGCCTCGCGCAGCGGGCCACGCGAGATGCCATAGGCCTGCGCCAGCCCCGGCTCGGTGATCTTGCTGCCCGGTGCCAGCTCACCGCGCACGATGGCGTCCTGCAGCTGGTGGAAGACGCGCTCGGCCAGGGTGCGCACCTCAGGCGTCGGAGCACTCGCGGAGGCGGTGTGGCCTGCCTGCTCGGCAGTGGCGCCGCGCGCGAGGCTTCGAGCGGTGGTGGCATTGTGAAAGGCATCGGTGGTCATGGCGGTCAGGCAATCCGGCTGGACAAGGGGCTGAGACAGGACAATGGCGATGAGGGACTTTCAGCACCATTGTCGACAATCATTCAATGACTGCCAGACTAGCCAGCGAGCCTGAGTGGGTCAAGATGCAATCCGCCAAATCCTCTACACCTTTGGCGTAAGAGAGCTGGCATGCGCTGGACAAAAGGCTGCCAGAACAAGGACGAACCGCCTGAGACGCCGCCATGCCAGTCTTCACACACCGCCAGGCCAGAGGCACTCCAGCCGGTAGCGGCCGAGACGAAAGACGCCCCGCCAGCACAGGCTGACGGGGCGTCTTTCGTCTCAATGCCAGACCGTTCATCGGTCGGCTTGTCGACAATCACGCGTTTTATACGAAGCTGAGCTCCGCGCCGATGCGGCGGGGTTTCTGGAAGGGCAGCGAGTGATCGGTGCCGGGGATTTCCAGCGATTGCCAACCCGCATGACGTTCGGCCAGCAGGCTGTGATAGTCGCGCAGGGTCTGCGGGCTCTTGCCGCCGACCAAGCTGCGTACCTCGCCGCCTGCCGCCAGCACGTCAGCCAGCAGGGCCTCGCGGTCAATCTCGCGCACGGCATGCGTGACACAGTCCAGGGCATTGGCGAAGCCCAGATGGCGATGCGCCAGACGCGCCACCATCATGCGCTCGGCACGCGGGTTGCGCGTGCGATGCGGGGAAATGAGGTCGAGGAACGCGGTGATCCCCGCCTCGGGGCTTGCCGCCTCGCGCATCGCATGCGCCGCCTCGGCGTAGCCATCGCGTACCTGGATCATGGTGGCGTGGCATTCGCGCTCCAGCAGTGCCGGTTCCAGCAGGCTGATGTCGCCGACCTTCACCTCCGGGCGCTCGGCGCGCAGACGCTGGACAAGACGCATGGCGACCAGCCCGCCAAAGCTGTAACCGATCAGGTCGAAATGCGTGATGCGCTGCGTCTCGATCAAGGCCATCACATCCTCGACCACCTGCTCGAGGGTGAAGGGAGGTTCACCGCCATCGGGTGACACCGTCTGCCCCATGCCGCGCAGGTCAGGAATGATCAGCTCGTCATGGGCCGTGAGATGCCCGACCAACGGCGCCCAGGTCAGCGTGCCGGCCACCCCGGCGCCGTGCAGCATCAGCAAGCGACGCCCACCATTTGATTCACGACGCGTCAGACGCTGCCAGAAGAGGGTCTGGTCAGGACGTGACAGCAGATGTTGGCCATGTTCGAACTCGGGATGCATGCAGGGCTCCGGTAGGGTGCCAGGGGCTGGGCAAGCGACTGGGCAAGAGGACTGGGCGAACGTCAGCACACGCGTCGGGGCAGTCGTCGATGACGGCGCAGGGCGTTCAGAGGCAGGCACCTTAATCAGCGCACGGGAGAACGGCAAGCCAACAAGGACAGCCCCTCATCGGAATCCGCACGCATGGGCGGACAAAACGCGTCTGGATGCCTAGAATGCCCTGTCCGCCAACGGAAGCTGTCATGACCATCTCGCTCGAAATCACTGCCCTGCCCTACGCCCTCGCCGCCGAGGACGAGGCCTCCACACTGTCGCGCTTCGCACGCCTGCGTACGCGCCCCGACGCCGTGCTGCTCGACAGCGGCCAGCCTTCACTGGCCGGCGGTCGCTTCGACATCATCAGCAGCGACCCGCTGGCCGTGCTGGAACAAGGCGCGCACGGCGGCAAGCTCACCGGCCCGCTGCCGGAGTTGATGCGTGACCTGAGCCAGTTCAGTGAAGCACTGGAGCGCCTCGCGCGGCTGCCGGTGATCGAGGCCCAGCGCCAGCTGTTGACCCTGCTGCCGCAGACGCTGGCGGGCGAAGAGCTCGCCCAGCATGACCTGAGCGCCGAGGACCTGCCGTTCATCGCCGGCCTGCTGGGCTACTGGAGCTACGACTTCGGCCGCGCACTCGAGACGTTGCCCGCCACGGCCGAGGACGACATCGCCCTGCCCTGGTCGCGGCTCGGTCTCTACGACTGGGCATTGATCAGTGATCATCAGCGTCAGCAGAGCTGGCTGATCGCCTCGCCCCAACGGCGCAGGCAGGTGCTGGAATGGCTGGAGCAACCGGCGCCGAGCAGCGCCGACTTCGCCCTCGACACCCCCTTCGCGCCGCTGCTGGATCGCGCGGGCTACGGCGAACGCTTCCGTCAGGTGATGGAGTATCTGCACGCTGGTGACTGCTACCAGATCAACCTGACCCAGCGCTTCTCCGCCGACTGCAGTGGCGACAGCTGGGATGCCTACCTGCGCCTGCGTCAGGCCACGCCGACGCCCTATGCGGGTTATCTGAGCTGGCAGGACGCCAAGGGCGAGGAGATGGCGATCGTCTCCGTCTCGCCGGAGCGCTTCGTCGAGGTCAATCACCGCGCGGTCGAGACCAAGCCGATCAAGGGCACCCGCGCACGTGGCGCGACACCGGAAGAGGACGCCCGACTGGCCGCCGAGCTGCTGGCCAGTCCCAAGGACCGCGCCGAGAACGTGATGATCGTCGACCTGCTGCGCAATGATCTGGGGCGTGTCTCCGCGCCCGGCAGCGTCAAGGTGCCATCGCTGTGCGCGTTGGAGAGCTACGCCAACGTGCACCATTCCGTCAGCACCATCACCAGCACGTTGGAGGAAGGGCGCGATGCGCTGGATCTGCTTGGCGCCGCCTTCCCCGGCGGCTCCATCACCGGCGCGCCCAAGATCCGCGCCATGCAGATCATCGAGGAGCTGGAGCCGGTTCGCCGCAGCGCCTATTGCGGCAGCCTCGGCTACCTGGACATCCGCGGGCACATGGATACCTCCATCGCGATCCGCACGGCGGTGATCGCCGAGGGCCAGGTGCACCTGTGGGGCGGCGGCGGCCTGGTCGCCGATTCCGAGGAAGAGGCCGAATACCGCGAAAGCCTGGCCAAGATCCAGCGACTGATGGAAGCGCTCGGCTGACAGGTGGCGTTATAAAGCGTCATGAGCGCCATAACTCGATGGCATATAACGATCGAACGAATTCGTATTGGGGAAGCAGTGCCCGCCTTTGATAGGGTAGGCGCATTCCTGCACGTCTCCTTGAGCGCTACCCGCCTCTGCTGATGGCCTTTCCTGGCCATTGATCAGCCCTGCGCCCCGCTCCATCGGACGTGCCCTCGTTCTGGAGACTCCTCATGTCCGATACCTTCGATCTCGCCCGCATCAATGCCGAATTCGGCAACGACCCCGAAGCCCTGACTCGCTGGGCTCTGTCGCTGGACAAGCACGCCATCTGCACCACCAACTTCCGCCCCTTCGAGGCGGTGATCCTGCACATGGTGACGCGCTTCCGTCCTGACATCCCCATCGTGTGGATGGACAACGGCTACAACACCGATGCCACCTATCGTTTCGCCGATGAGGTGACGCGCAAGCTGAATCTGAATCGCATCATCTATCTGCCGCAGCGTACCCGCGCGCACCGTGAAGCCGTCGATGGCCTCACGCCGCATATCGATGACCCGCGCCACGAAGCCTTCACCCGCGAAGTGAAGCTCGAGCCCTTCGAGCGCGCCCTGCGTGAGCTGAACCCCGAGATGTGGTTCACCGCCGTGCGCGCCAGTGACACCGCCTTCCGTGCCGGCATGCAGCCGGTCTCGCTGAACGGCGATGGCCTGATCAAGGTCGCACCGGTGCTCCACTGGTCCTCCAAGCAGATGCACGAGTATCTGGTCGCCCACGACCTGCCCAACGAGTTCGACTACGTCGACCCGACCAAGGCGGAAGACAACCGTGAGTGTGGCCTGCACCTGGCGCACTGATCCTGCCGGTCACACGCAAAACGCCCGCCTCTCAGGAGGCGGGCGTTTTCATTTGCGCAATGGCAGATCAGGCGAGCGGCACTCAGCCCACCGGCACTCAGCGCACCGGCAGCTCGATATCGTGGAAGATCTCGTGCTCGTGGCGCGGGCCGGCGGCCAGTGCCGCCTCGACACGATCGCGTGTCAGGTGCGGCGCGAAGCGTTCGACGAATTCGAACATGTAGCTGCGCATGAAGGTGCCGCGACGAATGCCGATCTTGGTCGTCGAGCTGTCGAAGAGATGCGTCGCATCCAGCGCCACCAGGTCCTCGTCCGCCACCTCGTCCACCGCCATGTGCGCGACGATGCCGATGCCCATGCCCAGGCGCACATAGGTCTTGATGACATCGGCATCCGAGGCGGTCAGCACGACATTGGGTGCCAGGCCATGTGACTTGAAAGCATCATCCAGCTGGCTGCGCCCGGTGAAGCCATAGGTGTAGGTGACCAGCGCATAGCTGGCCAGTGTCTCGAGGGTCAGCTCCTCGCCATTGGCCAGTGGGTGATCCTTCGGCACCAGCACGCAGCGATTCCAGCGGTAGCACGGCAGCAGGATGAGGTCGTTGAACAGCTCCAGCGACTCGGTGCAGATGGCGAAATCGGCCTGCCCCTCACTGACCATGTTGGCGATCTGCTTCGGGGTGCCCTGCTGCATGTGCAACGCGACATCCGGGTACTTGCGCGTGAAATCGGCGATCACCGGCGGCAGGGCATAGCGTGCCTGGGTGTGGGTGGTGGCGATCGCCAGACTGCCACGGCGATCATCGCTGTGTTCCTGCGCGACATGCTTGATGTTCTCCACCGTGCGCAGCACCTGGCTTGCCAGCTCGACGATCGACTCACCCGCCGGCGTCACGCGCGTCAGATGCTTGCCACTGCGCGCGAAGATCTCGACGCCCAGCTCATCCTCCAGCAGACGAATCTGCTTGGAGATCCCCGGCTGTGAGGTATAGAGGCTCTGAGCGGTCGCTGACACGTTCAGATTGTGTCGGGTCACTTCCCAGATGTAACGCAACTGCTGGAGTTTCATGCGACTTCACTCTCCTGAGAAGCCCCGTCGACGCGGGAGAGCGCGACAGTGGCCCGGACATGGCCGTTCACCCTGCTAAGATGATCGGGCGATAAAATCATGAACAATGATTCCTTTCGGGAATATACAGTCAAGAGTAGATTGACGGCAGTAACCTGACAAGGGGTAGACAAGGGATGGATGTCACACAGCTGCTGCTATACGTACTGGCAGGCGCCGGAGTGGGCTTTGCGGTCGGTGTCACCGGCGTGGGCGGTGGCTCACTGATGACACCGCTGCTATTGATGTTCGGCTTTCCGCCGCATGTCGCGGTCGGTACCGATCTGCTTTACGCCGCCATCACCAAGGCCGGCGGTGCCTTCGCGCACCATCGCCAGGGGCATGTGGACTGGACCATCACCCGTCGCCTGGCCCTGGGCTCCATCCCCGCCGCGCTGGTGACCATCGGCGTGCTGCATGCCTTCTTCACGGACCCCACCGCCTACGCAGGCCTGATCAAGGGCATGCTGGGCGTGATGTTGATCCTCACCGCCGGCGTGCTGCTGTTCAAGAAACGTCTGTTGGGCCTGATCAGTCCGGAAAGCTTCATCGTGCGGCATGCGGCACCGCTGACCGTGCTGTCGGGCATCGTGCTGGGCGTATGCGTCACCCTGTCCTCCGTCGGCGCCGGTGCCTTCGGGGCGGCCGTGCTGATCATGCTGTTCCCGCTTCTGAGCACCGCACGCATCGTCGGCACCGATATCGCCCACGCCGTGCCACTGACACTGGTCGCAGGCCTGGGGCATCTATGGCTGGGCAATGTCGATTTCCTGCTGCTCGGCGCATTGCTGGTCGGCTCCCTGCCTGCCATCAGCCTTGGCGCACGCCTGACGCGCCACATGCCCGGCAGCCTGTTGCAGGGGCTGCTCACCACCCTGCTGCTGGGGCTTGGCATCCGCTACGCCTTCTTCTGATCCCGCCCTTCCTCTGCTGCTGCACGCGTAATCCAGACCAATGTCGCAGCAGGCAATCGTGATTGCCTGCTGCGTGGCTATTCCCTCCAACCAATAAAACAGCTATAAAAATACCAACGATCATAACCCCGTGCTATTGAGTCGATGGACAATGCCCATTTGTCAGTGATGGAAAGTGGCGCTACCATCGGACGCAGCCTGCATGTCCGGCAATGCCGCAGACAGCGAAACGAATCCCCTGGAGAAACAAGATGTCCAATCACGTCGATGTCACCGGCGCCAACTTCGAACAGGAAGTTCTCAACGCTGAAGCCCCGGTACTGCTGAAGTTCTGGGCGCCCTGGTGTGGCCCGTGCAAGATGATGGCGCCGGTCGTCGAGGAAGTCGCCAACGAGAAGGGCGAAGGCCTGAAGATCGTCAACGTCAATGTCGATGACGCACCGGAAATCGCCGCCGAGCAAGGCGTGCGTGGCGTGCCGACCGTGATCCTGTTCAAGTCCGGCGCCAAGGTCGCCTCGCTGGTCGGTGCCCAGTCCAAGGGACAACTGAGCCAGTTCATCGAGCAGAACCTCTAAACCGGTCCGCTCGAAGGTGGCTGCCCCGGCAGTCACCAGGCACGAGATGAACACCAGAAGGCCCCGTCACGCTCAACGTGACGGGGCCTTCTGCATACCCTTCTGCATTCAGGGGGGCGCGGGCTCATCGAGCCCGCGAAGACACGCCTTGCCGACGCGCTATTCCTCCGCCATGCGTCGGCGACGTCGAATGCGTCTGGCGGAGGGTCCCAGCAGGCGTGCCGCCCAGCGCGTGCCCGGGTGCGAGTCGAAGGCGATCTTGAGCGTCATGGTGATCGGCACCGACAACAGCATCCCCACCGGGCCGAACACCCAGCCCCACACCACCAGTGACAGGAAGGCGGCCAGTGTCGACAGCCCCAGCGTCCGCCCCATCACGCGCGGCTCGATCATGTTGCCGAGAATGAAATTGATCGCCAGGTAGCAGCCGCCCAGCATCAACGCCTTGACTGCCCCACCCTCCGGCATCACCAGCGTCAGCAATACTGCCGGCACCGCGGCCAGCGCCGACCCGATATTGGGAATGTAGTTGAGGCAGAAGGCCAGCGTGGCCCACAGGAAGGCGAACTCCACATCCAGTGCCAGACAGCTGATGCCGACCAGCGCACCGGTCACCAGACTGATCAACGTCTTGACCGCCAGATAACGTCGCAGCGTCAACGAGAACAGCGTAAAGCGGCGCAGACTGACATGCGGGCTGCGCAGGGTGGTGATCAGCTTGTCGCGCAGCGACAGGGCTTCGTACAACAGGAAGGTGGCCGTCAGCACGATGATGACACTGGAAGACAGCAGGCCGCCCAGCCCGGTGAGCAGGTTGGGCACCCATTGTGTCAGCGATGCCGGATCCACCAGCTCACTGAAGCGCGCCGGCGCGATGGAGACGCCGTGGCCCGCCAGCCATTCCAGCATGCTCTGATACTGCTCCCGCAGGCTTTCCTCCAGCTTGGGCATCTCATCGCTGAACAGGGTGAAGCGTGAGACCAGCAAGGCCGCCAGCGAGGAAAACAGGATGCAGACCGTCAGGATGACGATGGGCACCCCGAAACGCTGGCCGATGCCGTGTCGGGCCAGCCAGCGCACCGGCGCATCACAGACCGCCGCGACAAACACCGCCATCAGCAGGGGGACCACCAGGTCTGCCGCCATCTTGAGGCCACCGATGATCACCACCAGCGCGGCCATGCCGACCAGCAGCGGATGGATCTCCAGCGCCTTGCGGACCTTGGGGACATGGCGAGAACGCCCGGAAAGCTCCAGCGCTTCCTGCTGACGCTCGTCTCGCGGCACCTGCATGCGTGCCACGGCCTCCTCGGCGGAAGTGCCCTCGCTGACACCGCTAGGCTCACCCACCATCATGTCATGCGCGTCGTCGCCGCCCTCACTGCTCGGCACTTCGGGCCTCGATGAGGCCTGCTCAGAGCGGGAGGACCGCCCTGACTCCTGCGCGGCCTCTTCAGGGGTATCGTTAGCCTGCATCCTGCGCCACCTATCCTGTCAGTTACTGCAAATTGAGTCCCGCATGTCATCTCCCGCGCACTGGGAGGGACAGGCTGTCACTGCGACTATCTTGGGCGTCTGACCGTCACAAGCCAAGCGCAGGACACAAAGAGAAGAGAATGTTCTGCAGACCGGCGCGACCCGTGCAGGAATGACCCGCCACAAAAAAGGGGAGACCGAAGTCTCCCCGAGAAATCCGAGTCAGAGCGCACTGACTGGAGGCACATGATTGCCTGACAAACAGACCGAATTCAGCGTGTGGACGTGAGATCAGATCTCGAACCCGCTGCCGAAGCCCTCCACCGCAGGTGCCATCAGCGTCTCGCCGCCGGCACGAATCATCGCGGCGTGCCCCTGGGTACGCGGCAGGATGCGCTGGAAGTAGAAGCGTGCGGTATCCAGCTTGGCCTGGTAGAAGGTCGCGTCCCCCGTGCCAGATGCCAGCGCGGCTCTGGCGGTCTCACCGGCACGCGCCCACAGGTAGCCCAGCGTGACGTAACCGGCATACATCAGATAATCGACACTGGCAGCACCGACCGCCTCGCGGTCCTGCATCGCCCCCATGCCCACCGCCATGGTCAGCTCACCCCATTCGCGGTTGAGCTCCGCAAGTGGCGAGGCAAATTCGCTGCCTTCGCTGGCCTGACAGAACTTGTGGATCTCCTTGGTGAAGACCTTGAGCGACTCGCCCTGGCTCATCAGGATCTTGCGTCCCAGCAGGTCCAGCGCCTGGATACCGGTGGTGCCTTCATAGAGCAGCGTGATGCGCGCATCGCGCACGAACTGCTCCATGCCCCACTCCTGGATGAAGCCGTGGCCACCGAACACCTGCACCCCATGGTTGGTCGCCTCGAAGCCGGTCTCGGTCAGGAAGGCCTTGACGATGGGCGTCAGCAGGCCCAACAGCGTGTCGGCACGAGTCTTCTCTTCGCTGTCCGACGCATTCTCGACAAGATCATTGAGCTGGGCGGCGTACATCACCAGCATGCGTCCGCCCTCGGCGATGGCCTTCTGGGTCAGCAGCATGCGCCGTACGTCCGGGTGCACGATGATCGGGTCGGCTGCCTTCTCCGGCGCCTTGGCCCCCGAGAGAGCTCGCATCTGCAGACGGTCTCGCGCATAGCTCAGCGCATTCTGGAAGCTGGCTTCGGCCAGCGCCACGCCCTGGATGCCCACGCCAAGCCGCGCGGCATTCATCATGGTGAACATGCAGGCCAGCCCCTTGTGCGGCGGGCCGACCAGATAACCGATCGCGGAGTCGAAGTTCATCACGCAGGTCGCGTTGCCGTGAATGCCCATCTTGTGCTCGATGGAGCCACAGCTGACACCGTTGCGCTCTCCGGCCTCGCCACTGGCATCCGGCAGGAACTTCGGCACCACGAACAGCGAGATGCCGCGTGAGCCTTCCGGCGCGTCCGGCAACTTGGCCAGCACCAGATGCACGATGTTCTCCGAGAGATCGTGTTCGCCGGCGGAGATGAAGATCTTGGTACCGCTGATGGCGTACCCCTTGCTGCCATCGGCGTCATCCAGTGGCACGGCGCGGGTCTTGATCAGCCCCAGATCCGTGCCACAGTGCGGTTCGGTCAGGCACATGGTGCCGGTCCAGCGGCCTTCGACCAGCTTGGTCAGATAGGTCTGCTTGAGCACCTCGCTGCCATGATGCTCAAGGGCGTTCATCGCGCCATGTGACAACCCCGGATACATGCCCCACGAGAGGTTGGCGGAGGCGACCATTTCCGAGAGCACCATCGCCAAAGACGGCGGCAGGCCTTGGCCACCGTGCTCCGGTGAGGCTGCCAGACTCGGCCAACCGCCCTCGACATACTGCTGATAGGCGGCCTTGAAGCCACGCGGCGCCTTCACCTCTCCCCCCTCGAAGGTACAGCCCTCGAGATCGCCCGACTGGTTGAGCGGCGTCAGCACCTCGTTGGCAAAGCGTGCCCCTTCCTCGAGAATCGCGCTGACGATGTCATCACTGGCATCTTCGCCACCCGGCAGGCGGGCGTAATGCGCGGGGTAGTCGAGCAGCTCATTCATCACGAAGCGAATATCGCGCAAGGGCGCCTGATAGTCGGGCATGCTGTACTCCTTGTGCCGTCGCGACGCGGCGGCGATGACCTGACACAGCCACTTCCGAGCATCTGAAAGCGGGAAATGGTGGCTATGCACATGAATGGGGGCGTGGCAGCCGGATCCTTTCGCGGGATCGACCCGACCACTATCAAACATTCGTTTGAAATTAGCGCCACCCCGATCGTCAGTCAAGCGATCGTTTGATCGTGGCCGTGAGACATTGGTGGCACGCGGACACAAAAAAGCCCGACCACTCATGTGGTCGAGCAATATCTCCCCCAGAGATTCCTTGCTTTCAGGTCGTCGTGCGTGATCGCGAGACGGCAGGCTCAGGCCATGCGGATGCTGCCGTCGAGACGGATCACTTCCCCATTGAGCATGCCGTTGGTGATGATGTGTTCGGCCAGGCGAGCGAATTCATCGGGCCGCCCCAGGCGCTTGGGAAACGGAACGGCCTCGCACAGCGCCTCGCGAGCAGGCTCCGGAATGCCTGCCATCATCGGTGTCTCGAACACGCCAGGGGCAATCGCCATCACGCGAATGCCGTGACGCGCCAGTTCGCGTGCCATCGGCAGGGTCATGCCTGCCACCCCGGCCTTGGAAGCACTGTAGGCACATTGCCCTATCTGGCCATCGAAGGCCGCGACCGAAGCGGTGTTGAGAATGATGCCGCGCTCTCCGTCTTCCCCCTCGGCCACATTGCGCGCCATGCGGGCCGCCGCGAGACGCGCCACGTTGAAGGTACCGCTCAGATTGATGGCCAGGGTCTTCTCGAACCCTTCCAGCGGCGCCGGTTCCCCCTCGCGATCCACCAGCTTGGCGACGCTCACCACGCCCGCGCAGTGGATCACGCCATGAAGGGCTCCGAAGCTCTGCTCGGCGACATCCAGCGCCGCGCTCACGCTCTCGGAATCGGTGATATCGCAATGACAGAAGCGTGCCGACGCACCGAGTGCCGCGGCATGCTCGCGTGCGGCCTCGGAGATGTCAGCCAGTACGACGCGTCCACCGGCGGCCACCAGACGGTCCGCTGTGGCAGCCCCCAGGCCGGAGGCGGCACCCGTGATCAGGAAGCAGTGCTCGGCAATCTTCATGCATGACTCTCCAGATGGCACCCGGCGCATCCGCTGCCGGGTCGTTCAATGACGATCATCCTGCGGCAGCCCGCAAGGGGCGAAGCGGCAGCCGCGGGTCTCACTCCTCGCGAGCTTCGGCGCGCAGCAGGAATCGCTGGATCTTGCCCGAGGGTGTCTTGGGCAGGCTGTCCACGAAGCTGATCTCGCGGGGATAGCTGTGGCCTGATAGCCGCTGGCGCACTTCGCTGCGTATTGCCTCGGCGAGGGTTTCATCCCCGACATGTCCGTCGCGCAGCACCACGTAGGCCTTGATGATCTCGCCGCGCAGGTCATCCGGCTTGCCGACCGCCGCGGATTCCGCGACGGCGGGATGGGCAAGGATGGCGTTCTCGACATCCGCCGGGCCAACCCGATAACCCGAGGTGGTGATGATGTCGTCGTCACGGCCGGCGAAGGTGAAGCGACCATCAGGCTCCGCGACGACTACATCCCCGGTCAGGTAATAGCCTTCGACACAGGGCTGTTTCTCCTGCCAGGTATAGCCGGAGAAGAAATAGGCGGGGGAATTGGCGATATCCACCGCCAGCACGCCCGGTTCACCGGGCGCAAGCTCCCGATATTCGGCGTCCAGCACGGCCAGGCGATAGCCGGGCAAGGGGAAACCGACGCTGCCGATGACCACCTCATGCGCCAGAGCATGATGATTGCAGCAGACCATGCCGACTTCGGTCTGACCGTAGTGATCCATCACCGTGCAGCCAAGCTCACGGGCGACCCAGCCCACCACCTCGGTATTGAGCGGCTCGCCGGCCGAGCTCGCCACGCGCAGCGTCAGGCGCTCGAAGGCCCCCTCCCCGAGCCCGGAGGCCTTGAGCATCCGATAGGCCGTGGGCGCCGCCGCGAAGTTGTCGATGGCGTGGCGCTGCAGGAAGTCCAGCCCGCCCTGCGCGCTGAAGGGAGCTTGCATGAAGTAGGTGGTGGCACCCAGCAACAGAGGTGCCGTGATCCCGTAGTAAAGCCCGTAGGCCCAACCGGGGTCGGCCATGTTCCAGAAGCGCTCGCCGGGTCGCAGATCCACTGCCAGCCGCTGATAGAGCCAGAAGGCCGGCAGCGCATTCAGTGCCACCGCCACCCCCTTGGGCTTGCCGACCGTGCCGGAGGTGAACATCTGCAGGAAGGGCGCATCACTCGGCAATTGTACGGGCGGTTGCGCCAGGGGCTCGCTTTGCATCAGGGCCTGCCAGTCCAGATCCCCCTCATCCAGTGCCTCCCCCTCCCCGCGCACGCAGATGATCGGTGGATGGCTCGCAAGCGCCCTGAACTTGGCACGCTGACCGGACTCGGTGATCACGACACTGGTCTCGGCGCGCGACAGACGGTAGGCGAGCGCATCCGTTCCGAAGGCCGTGAACAGCGGCTGATAGATGGCGCCCAGCCGCCAGGTGGCGGCCAGCGCGATCAGAAGCTCAGGCGTACGCGACAGCATGCAGGCCACGCGCTCGCCGGGTCCGACGCCCTGCGCAGCCAGCGCCGTGGCCATGCGAGCACTCTCGAGATCCAGTTCGGCGTAGCTGAGCGTGCGTACCTTGCCATGCTCATCCTCGTGGACCAGAGCGATGCGCTCGCCCTGCCCGGCGCGCAGGTGCCGACCGATGCAGGCGTCAAAGGCATTGCCCATGTGCCCTTGCCCGGAGGACGTCAGGAGTTCATCGCGCAACGCATCGATGTCGAAATGCTCCAGATACTCGCTCAGCGTCTGGCTGGCAGCCGGTTGCATGGCGGATGAATTCGCAGGTTCGTCAGATGTAGCGACATATGTAGCGACATATGCAGCAGAGGCGGCGCGTGACGTGCGGTTTGTTGTTGTATCGCTTGGCGTCATGGCGTGACTGGCTCCTGAGTGGCGCTCCGG
The DNA here is from genome assembly GCF_029846335.1 of Cobetia sp. 3AK. Lineage (NCBI taxonomy): Bacteria > Pseudomonadati > Pseudomonadota > Gammaproteobacteria > Oceanospirillales > Halomonadaceae > Cobetia > Cobetia sp. 3AK. The sequence continues at coordinate 24,943 of NZ_JARWKR010000017.1, forward strand.
GGCGGATCGAGATGGCTGGGCGTCAGTCATCTACAGTTAACGTAAACGTCAAGTTAGCGACAAGCCTGTCGTGCGGCAAGCATTGTGGCGCTCGACTGGCCGAAAGTTGCAGACGCCGTGTAACGGACGCTCGCTCAGGGAAGACGACACAGGCTGTCGACCAGCGCCTCGGCCAGCTCATCCGGGGAACGCTCACCCTCGGGACGGTACCAGCGTACGCTCCAGTTGAGCGCCCCCAGCATGAACTGGCGCAGAAGCAGAGCGTCTCCCTTGAGCAGTCCCGCGGCGACGGCCGCCTCGATGGCGTCGCGCCACAGGGCTTCATACTCGTCACGCAGATGCACGAGATGCTCCCGCGAGGCTTGCTCGAGGCGACGCCATTCGTAGAGCGCCACGACATGCGCATTGCGGTCCGTCAGCAGGGTTTCCAGATGCGCCCGCGCCAATGCCAGCAAGCGCTCTCGCGCCTGCTGATGCCGTGATGCGGGGGCTGAGCCGGCTTCCAGCCGCGCGAGATGCTCACGCGCGATGGCCAGTGCGCTGAACATGCCCTCCTCGATCACCGCGCACAGGATTTCCTGCTTGTCAGCGAAGTGATGGAACAGGCTGCCGGACTTGATGCCCATTTCCTGGGCCAACATGCGAACGGTGGTGCGATCGAAGCCCTCCTCCACGAACAGACGGGCGGCGATGCGTACCAGCTCCTTGCGACGGGGTGAGGCGGTGGCTACATTCATCGTATAACTAGCGCTTGCTTGGTTTATGGGATTGAATGGATCAAAGCACAGCCACGCAATGATCACAACGCCGAACGCCACAGGTGATCTTCCAATAACAAGACACTGGAGACCGTCATGACGACCGCTTCCCGCACCACGCCAAGCCCCACCACCGCCGCTGACGACATCGTGATCCTGTCCGGGGCGCGCACGCCGATGGGCGGGTTGCAGGGCTCGCTTTCCAGCCTCAGCGCACCGCAGCTCGCCGCCGTGGCCATCAAGGCCGCCATCGAACGCTCAGGCCTGACACCTGCCGATATCGATGAGGGCATCTTCGGATGCGTACTGCCGGCAGGCGTCAAGCAAGGCCCGGCACGTCAGGCCATGCGCCAGGCCGGAGTCCCGGACAACATCGGCGCGACCACTATCAACAAGCTGTGCGGTTCCGGCATGAAAGCCACCATGCTCGCGCACGACCTGATCCGTGCCGGCACCAACCGCATCATGCTGGCGGGTGGCATGGAATCGATGTCCAATGCCCCGCACCTGCTCACCCAGGCACGCGGCGGCTATCGCCTCGGACATGGAGAACTGAAGGACCACATGTTCTTCGATGGCCTGGAAGACGCCGAGACCGGCAAGCTGATGGGCGTGTTCGCCCAGGAAGTGGCCGATGCGCGTGGCTACGATCGTCAGCGCATGGATGACTTCGCCATCGAATCACTCAAGCGCGCCATGGCCGCCACCGAGGCCGGCGACATCGCCCCGGAAATCGCGCCGGTGACGGTCAAGAGCCGCAAGGGCGAGAGTCTCGTCGAGCAGGATGAACAACCCTTCCAGGCCAACCTCGACAAGATTCCCACGCTGCGTCCGGTATTTGCCAAGGACGGCACCATCACTGCCGCCAATGCCAGCTCCATCTCTGACGGTGCCTCGGCCCTGGTGCTGACCCGACGTGATGAGGCCGAGCGTCGTGGCCTGGCCGTCAAGGCCCGTATCGTCGGTCACAGCACCCACTCCCAGCACCCCAGCGAATTCACGCTGGCCCCCATCGGGGCCATCGATTCGCTGATGCAGCGACTGGAGTGGACCACCGAGGATGTCGATCTGTTCGAGATCAACGAGGCCTTCGCCGTGGTGACACTGCTGGCGATGGATGCCCACGACATCCCGCACGACAAGGTCAATGTCTTCGGGGGTGCCTGCGCCCAGGGTCACCCGGTGGGCTCCACCGGATCACGCATCATCGTCACCCTGATCAATGCGCTGGAACGGCGCGGCAAGAAGCGCGGCATCGCGGCACTGTGCATCGGCGGCGGTGAGGCCACCGCGATCGCCGTCGAACTGGAAGGCTGAGCCGGGAACGGGGGCTGAGCCAACCTCGCGTTCCAGCACGTCTGACATGACAAGCGCCAGACACGACAGAAGGCCCGGATCCATGATCCGGGCCTTCTGTCATCTTCGGGAATCATTCGCGCCGAGACGGCGCCAGTCCTCAGCCATAGCGACCGGTGATGTAGTCCTCGGCCTTCTTGGTGTGCGGATTGGAGAACATCGTCTTGGTGTCGTTGTACTCGATCAGCTCGCCCATGTGGAAGAAGGCGGTGTAATCGGCGACACGCGCCGCCTGCTGCATGTTGTGGGTCACGGTCACGATGGAGAACTGGGTCTTCAGCTTGTCCATCAGGTCTTCGATGGTCGCGGTGGAAATCGGGTCCAGCGCCGAGGTCGGCTCATCCATCAGGATGACGTCCGGCTTGACCGCGATCGCACGCGCGATGCACAGGCGCTGCTGCTGACCACCGGACAGCGAGGTGCCCGGCTGATCCAGAATGTCCTTCACCTCTTCCCACAGGCCGGCATCACGCAGCGCGCTCTCGACCAGATCGTCCTTGTCGGCACGACGGCTGACCAGGTCGTGCATGGTCGGCGCATAGGCGATGTTGTCATAGATGGACTTGGGGAACGGGTTCGGCTTCTGGAACACCATGCCGACACGGCGACGCAGTGCCACTTCATCCATGTTGCGGGCATTGACGTCACGCCCATCCATCTCGACCAGACCCTCGATGCGCACGCTGCGGATCAGGTCATTCATGCGATTCAGGCAGCGCAGGAAGGTCGACTTGCCGCACCCGGACGGCCCGATCAATGCGGTGACATTCTTCTGGAAGATGTCGATGTTGATGTTCTTCAGCGCCTGCTTCTCGCCGTACCACAGGTTGAGGTCTTCCACACGGATGGCCAGCTCATGATTGGCCTCTTCGTTGGTCACGATCGGTGTGCCGGGGCGTGCCATGGCGACAGGCTTGGCGGGGGTGGCGACGGTGCTGTTCATGTCTCGTATTCCTTGTTCAGTCGTGGGTCTGGTCATGTCGTGCGTCCCGCCTCGGCGGGACGTGATCCACCGACCTACCAGCGACGCTCGAATTTCTTGCGCAGCATGACGGCTGCGGCGTTGAGGAAGATCAGCACTGACAGCAGCACCAGGATGCCCGCCGCAGTCCGCTCGACGTAGGCCTGTTCCGGCTCACCTGCCCAGGTGAAGATCTGGGCCGGCAGCACGGTGGCCGCCTGGGTGATGGAGGTCGGTGCATCCGGAATGAAGGCCACCATGCCGACGATGATCAAGGGAGCGGTTTCCCCCATCGCCTGCGCCAGACCGATGATGGAACCCGTCAGGATACCCGGCAATGACAGCGGCAGAACGTGATCCCGCACGACCTGCCAGCGCGAGCAGCCAACGCCGAAGGCTGCCTGACGAATGGTGTCCGGCACGCTGCGCAACGCGGAGCGGGTGGTGATGATGATCACCGGCAGCGTCATCAGCCCCAGCGTCAGACCACCGACCAGCGGGGACGAGCGCGGCATGCCGAAGAAGTTGATGAAGATCGCCAGGCCCAGCAGACCGAACAGGATCGACGGCACCGCCGCCAGATTGTTGATGTTGATCTCGATCGCCTGGGTGAGGCGGTTGTCCGGCGCGAACTCCTCCAGGTAGACCGCGGTCAGCACGCCGACCGGGAAGGCGAAGGCCAGAGTGACCAGCAACGTCAGGATCGTGCCCATCGCCGCCGACCAGATACCGGCATATTCCGGCATCTTGGAATCACCGGTGGTGAAGAAGTTGATGTTGAACTTGAGCTCGGCCGTGCCGTTCTCGACCATGCGATCCAGTACGGCGATCTGCTTGGGCTTAAGATGCGCCTTGTGGCCCTTGAGGTACTGATCCACCCGGTCGTCCGCGATCACCCAGGTCTCGAGGGTCTGGCCCAGCAGCTCCGGGTTGGCCTTCATCTCGCGTGGCAGCTGACGCAGCCAGCCGCGGCTGACGAGCTCACGCACATTTTCTTCCACCGCCGCGAGCGGAATCTCGCGTGACTGCTCGCTGTAGGTGACCGGTACCTTGAGCTCCGCCTGCTGGAAGGCCGGATAGCCGCGCATCAGCATGTCGCCGATGAACACCACCAGGAAGGTTGCCGCCAGGGCCAGCGCCGCCATGGACATGTACTTCAGGCGCTGAGTGCGGCGATGACGGCCCTTGAGCTGGGCCGAGATATCGTCGAAGGAATGGCTCATGTCTTGTCTCGGCCTCACAGATTGTTGGCGCTGTACTTCTCACGGAAGCGGCGGATGAGAACCACCGAGACCATGTTCAGCAGCAAGGTGACGACGAACAGCACCAGACCCAGCGCGAAGGCGGACAATGTCTCGGCACTCGCGAATTCCTGGTCTCCCGTCAGCGCGGCAACGATACGCACCGTCACGGTGGTCATGTCTTCCAGCGGATTGGCGGTCAGATTCGGACGCATGCCCGCCGCCATCACCACGATCATCGTCTCGCCCAGCGCACGCGACATGGCCAGCAGTGACGCCGAGATGATGCCCGGCAGCGCGGCCGGCAGGATGACATTGCGGATGGTCTCGCCCTGGGTCATGCCCAGCGCCAGAGACCCCTGACGCATGGTGTCCGGCACGGAGGTGATGACGTCATCCGACAGTGAGGAGATGAAGGGAATGATCATGATGCCCATGACCAGTCCCGGCGCCAGAGCATTGTTGTAGGACGCCTCGATACCCAGCGGCGAGAAGATGTCGACGATCAGCGGTGCCACGGTGATGGCGGCGAAGAAGCCATAGACGACGGTCGGGATACCGGCGAGCACTTCCAGCACCGGCTTGGCCACGGTACGCACGCGCTCCGGGGCGAATTCCGACATGTAGACCGCTGCCAGCAGGCCGATGGGAATGGCCACCAGCATGGCGATCAGGGTGATCATGAAGGTACCGGCGAACAGCGGAACCGCCCCGAAGTTGGCGGTGCTCTCGACGCCCTCGCCACGGCCGGCTGCCAGCTGGAAGCTGTTGCCCGGGTCCCAGGTGGTGCCGGTGATGAAGGTCCAGAAGCTTTCCATCTGGAAGAAGCGGATGGCTTCGAAGATGATGGAAGCCAGAATGCCGAACGTCGTGACGATGGAGATCATCGCCGCCCCGATCAGCACATAACGAATCAATGTCTCGATCGCATTGCGCGCGTGAAAATCAGGCTTCACCAACGCCAGACCGATGAGCATGCCGACACCTGCGACGACGAGGCTGGCAGCCAGCAGCTCGGCGCCCTCGATGGATACCCCGGCCGTGGCGATCGCCAGTACGGCGGCCAGTCCGACCAGCAGTGCCGGGCCGGCACAGGAGATGGCGGTGAACCAACCGTATTGATCCGGCTGGGCGTACATCTCTGCCCCGCTGGCACGCACCTTCTGCGCCTTGCCTCGGCCGACGAAGAAGGCAATCAGGCCAGACAGCGCCACGATGCCAATGAAGAAGAGAAAGATCTGCTGAGTCTGCATCTTTCGAGTCCCGGAGTCGCGTTATCCGCAAAGTGAAGGCAACTTGCCTGTCCGATATCCCTGCGGACCGTCATGCAAACGGGCCGGCTGCCAATGGCAACCGGCCGCGTCGTGGGTCAGCTGCGTCAGTTACTTCTTGAGGTCAGCCAGGGTCAGCTTGGTGCGGTTCTTCACCTGCTCACGCAGGGCTTCACGCTCATCCTTGGGCAAGGGAATCAGGCCGATGCCCTTCAGGTAGCCCAGCTCACCGATCATCTTCTCGCTCATGAACAGGTCGTTGTAGGCCTGCTGCGCCGGCACGTCATCCTTGTGCTGGTTCTTCACGTAGTAGAACAGCGAGCGGGACACCGGGTACTCACCGGAGGAGATGGCATCGGCTTCCGGCAGGACGCCATCGATGGAGGCACCGACGACCTTGTCGGCGTTCTCTTCCAAAAAGGAGTAGCCGAAGATACCGAAGGCATCGGTGTTCTCGACCAGTTTCTGGATGATCAGGTTGTCGTTCTCACCCGCCGCGATGTAGTGGCCGTCCTGACGGATGTTGGTGTAACCCTCACCGCCGTAGCCTTCCATCTCTTCGGTGGAGACTTCCATCACCAGCTCTTCGAAGGCATCACGCGTACCGGACGTGGAAGGCGGACCATAGACGGTGATCTTGCGATCCGGCAGAGAGGAATCGATCTCGGACCACTTGGTGTAGGGGTTGTCGACCAGCTTGCCATCGACCGGCACCTGAGCGGCGACCGCCAAGGTGATCTGCTCACGCGTCAGGTTGATGTCGCCATCACCGACCGCCTGAGCGAAGGCGATGCCATCGAAGCCGATCATCGCTTCGGTGATGTCGGTCACGCCATTCTCTTCACAGCGCTCGAACTCGGACGTCTTCATGCGGCGGGAAGCGTTGGTGATGTCCGGCGTGCTGTCCCCGACCCCTTCACAGAACAGCTTCATGCCGCCACCGGAACCGGTGGACTCGATGACCGGCGTCGGGAAGTCGCTGGTGGCACCCAGCTCTTCCGCCACATAGCTGGAGAACGGATAGACCGTGGAAGAGCCGACGATGCGCAGCTGTTCACGGGCTTCTGCTGCACCGACGGATGCGGCGAGAACAGCGACTGCGAGACCTGACTTGAGGAACGCCTTCATGCCTGAAACTCCTTGCGAAAAGAATGAGCCTTGAGGTTGGCTTCTTGTCTACGAGGAGCACTTTGCCAAGCATTCATGACAACCGTGTGACAGTCATCGCGAGTCGCCGTGTGATCAATGACCCTCAGTCCGAGGGGGCGGCATGACGCGCCAGGGCGCGACGCCCCGCCAGCACGCGCAGCAGGATATTGCTGACCAGCGCCGTGCCCAGCATGCCGAGGATCATCGGCCACAGGCTGTCCAGCGCCAGCCCTGCGATCAGCATGCCGATCAAGGCGCCACTGGCGAATTGCAGGCTGCCGATCAGGGCGTTGGCGGTGGCGCTGATACGGGGGAAGTACTCGAGCGCGGAAGAAATCGCATTGGGAGCGACCATGCCGTTGGCCCCGACGAAGAGCATCAACAAGGGTGCCATCAGCGCCAGATGATCCAGCCCCAGCGCCAATGCCAGCACCAGCAGACAGGCCGCGAGCAGCTGGATACCGATCCCGATGCGCAGCAGCCGTGGTGGCGACATGCGTGACAGCAGGCGCACGTTGAGGCGATTGGCGGTGAACATGAACAGGATGTTGGCCCCGAACAGCGCCGGGTACCAGGAGGCGGTGACACCGAAGTGCTCCATGTAGACATACGGGGAGGCGGTGATGAAGGCGAACATGCCACCGAAGCCCATCGCCTGGGTAATGGCATAGCCCATCGCCGGGCCATGGCGCATTACGCTGACGTAATCGCGAGCGACCTGCGCGATGCTGGCCGGAGGCTCATCCGCTTCGCGATGGCGGCGTGTCTCCGGCAGCCGGAAAGGCAGCACGACCAGCAGGAAGGCGGCATAGGCGGCCAGGAAGGCGAAGATCAGCCACCAGCCCGCCAAGCCCAGCAGCAGACTGCCGATCGCCGGGGCGATCAGCGGTGCCAGCATCATGATCACCGCGACGGTCGAGAGCACCTTGGCCGCCTCGCGACCGCTGAAGCAGTCACGCACGATCGCCGAGGAATTCACCACCGAGGCCCCGCCGCCCAGCGCCTGCACGAATCGCAACGCATAGAGGCCTTCGAGACTGTCGACCTGGGTGATCGCCAGACTCGCCAGCAGGAAGACGAAGATCCCGGAGAGCAACACCGGCTTGCGGCCGATGCGGTCCGACAGCGGCCCGAAGATCAATTGCCCCAGCGAGAAACCGAGCAGGAAGATCGACAGCGACAGCTCCGTATGATGGACGCTGGTGTCGAGCGCTTCCGCCATGGCCGGCAATGCCGGCAGATAGGCATCGATGGCCAAGGGGGCCAGTGCGGTGTTGGCAGCGACCAGCAAGGCCAGCTGACGGGTTTGACGCTTGTCCACATCCCCTCCCGAGAGTTTCACGATAACGGCGCGATCATGCGCCTGCTGAAGAATCCTTCACGATGCGGCACGTCATGGACCCAGGTGCCGGCATCGGCCCGCTCACCGGCTCCCTCACCTTCCTTGGGTCCCCGACACCTCGGTGCCAGCCTGTCGCAGGCATGAGCGGACACGTCTGCCGGTAGACCGCGACAGTGGGCGCGCCGCCATACAATTGATACAGTTGAGGTAACGAACGTGAAGAAGTTGTCACATCCATGTGATCATGTTCACACCGACAGCGACGACATCCCCGCGGTACGGCCGATGGAGTATCATCGTCGAGGCTCTGGCCATGTCGTTCCCGCTTCGTAGCCCAGACCTTCACGTCTTCCCTTTTCATGAAGGTCGTCATCGGACGACCCGCGCTCAGTACAGGAAACTCTTGCATGGCACAGGACAAGCTCTCCCAACTCAAGGACATGACCACCGTTGTCGCCGACACCGGTGACCTCGAGGCGATTCGTCGCTTCGCGCCCACAGATGCTACCACCAACCCGTCGCTGATCCTGCAGGCCGCCCAGGACCCGTCGCGTCGCGAGCGCCTGACCGAGGTCGCGCGCAAGGCCACCGACATCGACGATGCCGTGGACGCCGTGGCCGTGGATATCGGCACCGAGATCGCCGGTCTGGTACCGGGCTATGTCTCCACCGAAGTCAGCGCCCGCCTGTCCTTCGATGCCGACGAGACCATCCGTCGCGCGCATCGCATCATCGAGCGCTACGCCGCCAATGGCGTCGGTCAGGAGCGCATCCTGATCAAGACCGCCTCCACCTGGGAAGGCATTCGTGCCGCCGAGAAGCTCGAGCGTGAAGGCATCCGTACCAACCTGACGCTGCTGTTCAGCTTCGCCCAGGCCCAGGCCTGCGCCGATGCCGGCGTGACGCTGATCTCGCCCTTCGTCGGCCGTATCCTCGACTGGCACAAGGCCAACCAGCCGGATGCCGATTTCAGCGGCGACAACGACCCGGGCGTGAAGTCCGTCAAGGCCATCTACGAGCACTACAAGGGTCACGGCTACAAGACCATCGTGATGGGCGCCAGCTTCCGCAACACCGGGGAAATCGAAGCCCTGGCCGGTTGCGACCGCCTGACCATCTCTCCGGCGCTGCTGGGTGAGCTGGCCGAAAGCACGGGCCCGCTGGCGCGTCGTCTGCAGGCCGCCGATGCCGAGCGCAACGTGCCGGAAGTACTGACCGAGTCCAACTTCCGCTGGGACATGAACGAAGATGCCATGGCCACCGAGAAGCTGGGCGAAGGCATCCGCAAGTTCATGGCGGATCAGCGCAAGCTCGAGTCACTGCTGGCCGAACTGCGCAGCCACTGAGCATGACGTCGAGAACACGCCCTTGTCGAGCAAGGGCGTGTTTCTGGCGCAGCAACGAAGAGCGCCTGCCGTGAATCACGGCAGGCGCTCTTGCGTTCAGGCGACACCCCGCATCGTCAATGCGGCTGGCGCTGCTCCTCGCTTTCCAGAAGTTCGATCAAGGGCTGGAACTGCAGGCGATTGTGGCCATTGAGACACATCAACAGACGATGCGCCTCGAGAATACGGCCGCGCAGTGCCTGCTCCTGACTCGCCGAGGCCTCTGCCCCACCCTCGACCGGCACCTCCGCCGTGGCGTCATCACAGCCCGAGCTGTCCAGCTCGGCCTGCTCCGCCTCCGCCAGCTGACTGGCATCCACGACACTGGCCACCTCATCGAACCCCATGACCTTGAGCATGGTCATCACATCAGGGTGAGCCGCTACCACCTGGGCCGGCAGGATCAGACGATCCCGCACGGCCAGTGCCAGCTTGGCCAGAAAGCCCAGTGCAGTGGAGTCAATGTTGGTGGCTTCGCGCAGATCGATGATCACGCTTTCCAGACCATCGACCGCTGCCACGCGTTGAACCTGCTGGTCCAGCGTGGCACACAGTGTCAGGCGTACGTCACCCGACAGCTTGAGCACGAACAGGCCGTCATCGAACACGGCCTGGATACGTCCTTCATCCATCATGGAATCCTGTCAGCGTCATCAGGGTAAGGTCATCCGGCAGCTCACCATCCAGTGCCAGACCGCGGCGCAATCCCTGCACATCCTCACTGCTCAGTATCCGTTGATGCAGTGCTTGAGTTCGTTCCTCCAGCGCCTCGCCCGGCAGGCACTCCAGCACACCATCACTGGCCAGCCACAGGCGGAAACGCGCGGGAAGCGCCACACGATACGCCGGATAGCGGGTGCCTGGGAAGAGGCCTACCGGGCGCCCGCTGCCTTCCAGTACCTGAATCCCACCCTCCGGGGACACCAGGACCGGCATCGGCAGCTGGGCCCCCAGGGTGTAATGCAGCGTGGCCGCTTCACGGTCAATCACGCCGCACAGCACGGTCGCGTGCTTGCCGATGCCACTGTCCAGCAGCTCACGGTTGAGCAACGCCAGCCATTCAGGACCGAAGGTTTCCGGCGTATGTTCCTCCCAGTGGCGAATCGCACGCGCGAACAATAGCTTGAGCAGCACCGTCACGAAGGCCGAAGACGCCCCATGCCCGGAGACATCGGCGAAATAGAACAGACTGAAACGCTCATCGATCGCCTGATACTCGAGAAAATCTCCCGACAGATACAACGAGGGCGACAGGCAGTAGTCATAGCGGATGCCATTGATTCTCTGCCCACTTTCCGGCAACAAGCGTTGCTGGATCTGCCCACCGGCCAGCTGGTCCTGACGCAGCATCGCCAGATGCGTCTCGAGATGCTCATTGAGCTCCTCGAGGCGCGCGCGGGCCTTGGCGTGTTCATGCGCGAGCTGGTGATGCTCCGCCGCCCGCTTGAGCAGACTGCGCAACACCGAGCCATGCTCACGCGGGGCGATCAGATAATCCACCAGCCCCGCCTCCACCGCGGGCAACAGGCATTCATCGCCGCGACTCTCGGCCACGACCACCGTGGGCAGGCACTCGGCGAGACGCGCCCACTCCTGACTGGCCACGGCCTCGACATGCGCCACCACCACCGCGACCCCACTGGGCAGCGTTGCAATGCTGTCACAGGCCGCCACTGCACAACGCTCATCCGTCAACAGCGTCGCCAGCGCATCACGCCGCGAACCGACCAGATCGATCAGACCGATCAACAGACGCTTGCCTTGCTCATCCGCCATGCCAACCTCTCATGCCCGTCCCGTGCCGCAATCCACTGCCAGACCCTGGCGCCTCGCCATCGCGCTATCCGCGTGCCTCGACGTGCCGCCAGGACACTCGGCAGCCCTTACTGGCTGTCATCTTCCGGTGCAAAGGCACCATCGAGATCCGCATCATCGAAACTGTCGCTGGCGAAGGGATCATCCCCGAGCTTGCCATCGTTGATCTCGAAGTTGCGACGCTGCAGATAGGCATCGCGGATGAAGCTGTAGCGATCTCCCTGAATCAACTTCTCCTGCTCGAGCAGACCGGCACGGGTATCGACGAGATCCAGTGCTTTCAGGCCATAGCGCACCTTGTCTTCCTCGAGGTAGTTGATCGGATCATTGAAGTAATCCACCGGCATGCCGGCAGTGTCACGCAGCGTGCTCGGACCGAACAGCGGCAACATGAGGTAAGGCCCCTGGCCGGCGCCCCACACGGCAAGTGTCTGACCGAAATCTTCCTCGTCGACCGTCCAGCCAAGCTCGCTGGCCGGATCGAACAGCCCGCCGATACCGACGGTGGAATTGAGCAGCAGGCGCCCCGTGGAAATCCCGGCATTCGCCCACTTCCACTGCAGCACCGAGTTGAACATGGTGCGCACTTCCCCGAGGTTGGAGAAGAAGTTGCCCACGCCATCCTGAACCAGCTCCGGCGTCACGTAATCGTAGCCCTGAGCCACCGGCTTGAGCGCATAGCGATCCAGGGTGTCATTGAAGGTGTAGACGTTGCGGTTGAAGCCCTCCCACGGGTCCTGGGGATTCGGCTCGCTGTCACCTGTACTGGCACAACCGGCCAGCAGAGACATGGCCAGCAGTGCCGGCAGGGAAGTCTTGATCATGTGCATCGCATCACCTGTAAGTCTGTTGGAATCCTGCAGCGGTCCTTGCCACATCCATGGCTGTCAGGTCCGGTCTTCTTTATACGTTCCGCTCACGCCAGGAGCCAGTGCGCCATCCGCTCAAGCACGCCATCAGCGCGTATCATCCACAGCGTTTCAGCAGCACGCTTCCCGCACTGTAGCCGGCCCCGAAGGAGCAAAGCACGCCCAGGCTGCCAGCGGGCAGATCCGCATGATGCAGATGGAAGGCAATCACCGACCCCGCCGAGCTGGTATTGGCATAGCGGTCGAGAATGATCGGCGCTTCCTCGCTCGACGGATCACGCCCCAGCACGCGACGAGCGATCATGTCGTTCATGTGGCGATTGGCCTGGTGCAGCCACATGCGATCAAGATCACCGCCATCGGCCTCGAGCTCGCCCAGATGCGTGGTGATCAGCTCGGCCACCATCGGGCAGACTTCGCGGAAGACGCGCCGACCTTCCTGGATGAACAGCTTGTCATCGGCCTGTTCACGGTGCGTGGCGCTGTCCAGCGTCGTGGCAGATGCCACATCATCCTCAAGCACCGCAGTGCGATTGAGGAAGCCGAAATTGTTGCGTATCGCGTTGGAGAAACGGGTCACCAGTCGCGTACCGAGCACCTCGAAGCCATCGGTGCGCGTGGCGACATCCGCCGCTTCCAGCACCACGGCCGTGCAGGCGTCGCCGAAGATGAAGTGACTGTCGCGATCACGGAAATTCAGATGCGCACTGCAGATCTCGGGATTGACCATCAACACCCGCTGCGCGCTGCCACTGCGGATGGCGTTGGCCGCGGTCTCGATCCCGAAGGTGGCGGAGCTGCACGCCACGTTCATGTCAAAGGCATAGCCACCGGCCTCTAGCGCCGCCTGCAGCTCCACCGCCACGGCCGGATAGGGGCGCTCGAGATTGGAGCAGGCCACGATGACCAGATCAAGTTCCTCGGCCTTCACGCCCGCCGCGGCCAGCGCCTCACGCGCGGCCGCCACGCCCATCTCGCACTGCACAGAGGGTTGATCATTGTCGCGCGCGGGCAGCCGCGGGCGCATGCGCTCAGGGTCGAGAATACCCTCGGCATCCAGCACGTAGCGGCTGTGGATACCCGAGGCCTTGACGATGAATTCAGCGCTGGACTCGGTACGCGGCTCGCGCTCGCCCCGAGCGATGGCCTCGGCATTGGCGGCGTTGTCCGCCGCCACCCAGGCATTGAAGGAGGCGACCAGCGCCTCGTTGCTGACGGCATGTTCCGGCGTGTAGAGGCCGGTGCCGGTGATCAGCACGCGGTGATTGCCAGTGGCGTCCAGCTGGCGCTCCGCCGTGGTGGCGCGAGGGTCGGCAGCGTGCTGATTGTCGTTGTTGGGCATGCATCCACTCCTGACAGTGGCCTCTCGTCGGAGACCACCGATTGATCGGGTGACGTCGCGGCTGACATCCCATGCGGCGGATGCCGAGCCTCCAGGTCCGCGCCGGCAGCGAGACAGCGTCACCCCCTTGTCTTCAGTGTACGCTGTCTCGCGCCAGGCGGACGCCTGAACCTGGCATCCGTCTCGTGATAACAGCCGTCTCTTAAACAGCTTTCTCTGTATGCAGCTTGAGCCATACGCGAGCATCACGCCTCCACGCAGCAGTCACGCAAGCGGATGGCGGCTCGACTCAGCGCCGCGCCATCAATTCCTGCCAGCGCTTCTCCAGCCGCTTGGGGGAGACGGTCTCCAGCGTACCGAGCTGCTGGGCGAACAATGAGACGCGCAGCTCCTGCAGCCACCAGCCGAACTCCTCAAGCTCCGCATCGGGCAGGCCCTGCTCGCGGGCCTTGCTCAGGCGGGCATCAAGGCGTGTCTCGAAGCTCTTGACCGCCTCCATGTCACGTTGATCACGCATGCGCTCACGCGGGGCCTTGTCGAGGCGGATCAGCATCGCCTCCACATAGCGTGGCAGCTGATGCAGCCAGGCACCCGCCTCCTGGAGGAAGCCCGGGTGCACCAGGCGGGCCTGCTGGGCCTTGAGGTCTGCCACCACCAGCGCCATCGAGAAGTCGATCTTGCCCTTGAGGCGCTTGGAAAGCTCCAGATGCTGCGTGAGCGCGGCCTCCAACGGCTTGATCAGTGCTTCGGCGTGGGGCACCAGCTCGGCCCGCTTGTCATCCAGGCGCGCCTGCAACTCACCGCGCGAACGCGGCAGCGGCTCGACGGCCATCACCTGCTCGAAGACGCTGTAGAGGAAGTCATCCGCCAGCTGGCGACGCGTGCCGACCTTGGCGAACAGCAGCGCGCAGCGCTCCAGTGCCTTGAACTCCCGGTCCAGATAGCGCACCTGGTCCGGCAGGCGCGCCATCGCCAGACGCGTGATGCCATCACGATGCGCGGCGGCGGCCTTGGCCGGATGATCGAACAGCTCCACGCTCAGCTGCTGCTCGCTTGAGGCGGCAGCATTCGCGGGCGAGTGACTTGACGGTGCACTGTTTCTGCCGGTCTTGCGTGCCAGCTTGCGTTCCTTGGCACTCATGCCGCCCTCGGCGGGCACCGACGGCTTCACCACCAGCGCCGGATAGGCCTCGACGCGGATGCCCGCCTGGGTGGTGCTGTGGGAGGTCGCGATCGGCGCCTCCGGCAGGTCTTCCAGCACTTCACTGTCGGCATCGCGGCTGCGACTGGCCATGGCGCGTGCCGCGGCGGCCGCCGAGTCCTTGAAACGCGCCTCGAGCACTTCAAGATCACGCCCCTCCCCCAGCACCTTGCCGTCCTGATCGACGATGCGCAGGTTCATGTTCAGGTGCGGCTCCAGCGTCTCCGGCGCCCAGGCATCCGGCGGCAGGCGCAGGCCAGTCTTGACGCGCATGAACTCGGCCAGCGCGTCGGTCAGCGGCACGTCGTCCGGGGTCAACGCCTCAAGCGCGGCATCGACCCAGTTGGGAATCGGCACCACCTGCTTGCGATACTGCTTGGGCAGCGATTTCATCAGGCCGATGGCCTTGTCCCGCAGCAGCCCCGGCACCAGCCACTCGATGCGATAGCGCGGCAGCTGGGAGAGCATCGCCGCCGGGACCGTCATGGTCACGCCGTCATCCACCGCGCCGGGTGCGAAGTGATAGCTCAGCGGATAGGCGACGCCATTGTGATGCAGCTGCTCGGGATAGCGTGCGGCGGTGACTTCCTCGGCATCGCGCGCCATCAGGTCATCGAGATCCAGATGCAGGACATTCGGATTGTCGCGCTCGGCATCCTTGCGCCACTTGTCGAAGCCGCGCCCGTTGTAGATGCCTTCCGGAATCCGCTCGGCATAGAAGGCGAACAGCGTCTCCTCATCGACGAGAATGTCACGCCGGCGCGCACGATCCTCAAGCTCCCCGACTTCCTCCATCAGGCCACGATTGTGGGCGAAGAATGGCGCGCGGGTCTGGAATTCACCCTCGACCAGCGCCCGGCGGATGAACAGCTCGCGGGATTCCTGTGGCGCCAGCGGGCCGTAATGCACCTTGCGCGCGGTGACGATGGGCAGGCCGAACAGCGTGACCTGCTCACTGGCGACCACCTGGGCACGCTTCATCTCCCAGTGCGGCTCGCTGTAGCTGCGCTTGACCAGATGCTCGGCCAGCGGCTCGACCCACTCGGGCTTGATCGCCGCGACCTGTCGCGCGTAGAGCCTGGTGGTCTCGACCATCTCGGCCGCCATCACCCACTTGGGCGACTTCTTGGCCACACCGGAGCCCGGATGCACGAAGAAGCGTCGGTTGCGCGCCCCGAGATACTCGCGATTTTCCTGCTTGAGGCCGAGATTGGAGAGCAGCCCGGTCAACAGCGCACGATGCAGGGCTTCATGATCAATGGCCACCGACGGACGACGGCCCTGGCCCGGAGACGCCAGTACTCGCGCGGTGACCTCGGCCTGTGCCTCGGCGTCACGCGCATGCTGGCTGCTGGTCATCTCCAGCCCGAGATCCCGCGTCAGCTGCTTGAGCTGACGGAAGGTGTCATGCCACTCGCGCAGACGCAGATAGTTGAGGAAGCGCGCCTTGCACCAGCGACGCAGCGGGTTGGCCCCCAAGGCGTCACGCGCCAGCTCGAAGCCTTCCCACAGATTCAGCCAGCTGACGAAATCGGAGCTGTCATCGTCCCACTCGTGGTGGATCTGATCCGCCTGCTGGCGCTTGTCGGCGGGACGCTCGCGCGGGTCCTGGATTGACAGTGCACTGACGATGATCAGCACTTCACGCAGACAGCCGCGCGAGGCGCCTTCCAGCACCATGCGCGCCAGACGCGGGTCGATGGGCAGACGTGCCAGGGTGCGACCATCACGACTCAGGCGGTTGTGCTCATCCACCGCGCCCAGTTCGCGCAGCAGGCGGAAACCATCGGTGACGAAGCGCGAATCCGGCGCATCGACGAAGGGAAACTTCTCGATGTCGCCCAGCTTGAGCGACAGCATCGACAGAATGACCGAGGCCAGATTGGTGCGCTGAATTTCCGGCTCGGTGTATTCCGGGCGCGCGAGGAAATCCTCCTCGCTGTAGAGACGGATGCACAGGCCTTCGGCGATACGCCCGCAGCGGCCCTTGCGCTGATTGGCGCTGGCCTGACTGATCGGTTCCACCGGCAGTCGCTGGATCTTGGAGCGATAGCTGTAACGACTGATGCGCACCAGACCCGGGTCGATCACGTAGCGGATGCCCGGCACGGTCAGCGAGGTCTCGGCGACGTTGGTGGCCAGCACGATGCGCCGGCCACGATGCGGCTGGAAGACGCGATTCTGCTCTTCGTTCGAGAGTCGCGCGTACAGCGGCAATACCTCGGTATCGCGCAGCTGGGCGCGACGCAGAGTATCCGCGGTGGCGCGGATCTCGCGCTCGCCGGGCAGGAAGATCAGCACGTCACGCGGGCCCTGCATCCAGCCCTTCTCGCGCTCGATCAGCGACAGCTCTTCCACCGCGCGCAGGATACCTTCCTGCAGGCTGAGGTCTTCCTCATCCTCGGCATCACGCACCAGCGGCAGGTATTGGGTCTCGACCGGGAAGTTGCGCCCGCTGACCGAGACGATGGGTGCCGGCGTGCCATCCTGAGCCGCGAAGTGCTGACTGAAGCGCTCCACGTCGATGGTCGCCGAGGTGATGATGATCTTGAGATCCGGACGGCGCGCGGTGAGACGCTTGAGATAGCCGAGCAGGAAGTCGATGTTCAGACTGCGCTCGTGGGCCTCATCGATGATGATCGCCTCGTAGCGGCTCAGGTCCGGATCATGCTGGGTTTCCGCCAGCAGGATACCGTCGGTCATCAGTTTGATCAGCGTCGAGGGGCCAGTGGTGTCGTTGAAGCGCACCTGATAGCCGACCGTCTCGCCGAGGGTCGTCTCGAGCTCCTCGGCCAGACGCGCCGCCACCGAGCGTGCCGCCAGACGGCGTGGCTGGGTGTGGCCGATCAGACCATTGCGCCCCAGCCCCATCTCCAGACACAGCTTGGGCAGCTGGGTGGTCTTGCCCGAGCCGGTCTCACCGGCGACCACGACGATCTGATGCTCGGCGAGCGCGGCGAGGATGTCCTCGCGACGTTCCACCACCGGCAGTTCCGGCGGATAGTTGAGTGCGGCCGGTGTCTGCCAGCGCGCCAGCGCCGTCTCGCGCGCGGCACGCTGGGCGATGCTCGCCTCGAGGCGGCTCTCGATATCGTTGATGGCACGATCGACCGGCTTGCCTTCCTTGAGACGCCGACGCAGGCCAGCCAGGCGCTTGCCCAGCTCGCGCTGATCACGGCTCAGGGCGCGTTCGAGGCGAGCCGCAAGGGCTTCAAGACGCGCATGTTCGGACGGTGCGGTAGCGGTGTCGCTCAAGGACTGCCTCTTCTCAACCAGCGACCACACGCCACGCGCGCAGCCGGATACTCTCGGGAACTCAGCCTCTCGCCCGACTGCACAGGGCAGCGAGCCACGAGACCTGAATGACGAAACGGCCCGCCAACGAGTGACGGGCCGTCCATTGTAGCCCCGCGCGTAGCCACGCCCAACCTTGGTGGCCGCCCGCTCATGCCGGCGGTCCGTCTCAACGCCGGGATTCAGGTCTCGCGCACCGGGGTATTGCCTCCTTCGTCGTCGCTGTCACGCAGTTCACGGCGCAGCACCTTGCCCACGTTGGTCTTGGGCAGCTCATCGCGGAATTCGACGAAACGCGGCACCTTGTAGCCGGTCAGCTGCTCCTTGCACCAGCTGCGCAGGCTGTCGCGGTCGAGATCCGGGTTGCTGGACACGACGAACAGCTTGATCGCCTCACCGCTCTGCTCGTCCGGCACACCGACCGCCGCGGCCTCGACGATATCCGGATGCCCGCTGACCACGTCCTCGATCTCGTTGGGGAAGACGTTGAACCCGGAGACGATGATCATGTCCTTCTTGCGATCGACGATGCGCACGAAGCCATCCGGCTGGATGACCGCGATATCGCCGGTGCGAATGAAGCCCTCGTCATCCATCGCCTCACGCGTGGCGTCATCACGCTGCCAATAGCCCTTCATCACCTGGGGACCGCGCACGCACAGCTCACCCGGCGCGTCACGCCCCAGCGTCACGCCCTCGGCATCCACCACCTTGAGTTCGGTGCCGGGCACCGGCTTGCCGATGGTCCCCAGCTGCAGCTCACGCGGGGGGTTGAAGCTGACGATGGGCGAGGTCTCGGTCATGCCGTAGCCCTCGGCGATCGGGCAGCCGGTGACGGCTTCCCAGCGTTCAGCCGCGCTGCGCGTCAGGGCCATGCCGCCGGAGATGGTCAGCTTGAGGCTCGAGAAGTCCAGCGCCTTGAAATCATCGCGCTGGCACAGCGCCGAGAACAGCGTATTGAGGCCGACGAAGGCGGTGAACGGTGTCCTGGCCAGCGTCTTTATGAAGCCATCGATGTCACGGGGATTGGTGATCAGCACGCTGTGGTTGCCGCTCTCCATGCTGTAGAGGCAATTCACCGTGAAGGTATAGATGTGATAGACCGGCAGCGGCGCGATCAGCACCTCCTGGCCTTCATTGAGCACATCACTGATCACACCGCGCGCCTGCAGCATGTTGGCCACCAGATTGCGGTGCGTCAGCATGGTGCCCTTGGCGACCCCGGTGGTCCCGCCGGTGTACTGGAGTGCCGCGATGTCGTCAGCCTCTCGCGTGACACGCGTGTGCGAGAGCCCCGCGCCGCGCTTGAGCACGCTGCGCAGCGAGTGGGCGTCGGGCAGATGGTACTTCGGCACCATCTTCTTGACGTAGCGTACGGCCAGGTTGATCAACGGGCGCTTGGGGAAATCATGCAGGTCACCGATCTCGGTGATGATGACCTCCTCGATGGACGTGCGCTTGAGCACCTTCTCGAGCTTGTCTGCCATATTGGCCAGAATCACGATGGCGCGTGCGCCGGAGTCATGGAACTGGTGCTGCATCTCACGCTCGGTGTAGAGCGGGTTGGTGTTGACCACCACCAGACCGGCACGCAGCGCCCCGAACACGGCCACCGGAAACTGCAGCAGGTTCGGCAGCTGGATGGCGATGCGATCCCCGGGCTCAAGGCCGGTCTCATGCTCAAGCCAGGCGGCGAAGTCGCGCGACAGGCGATCCACATCGGCGTAGCTCAGCGTCTTGTCCATGCAGCTGAAGGCCGGACGCTCGGCATAGTTGGCGCAGCTGGCCTCGAAGACCTCCAGAATCGAGGGGTACTCCTCGAGACCGGACAACGGCTCACCGCTGAGAATCAGGGAATCGGCGGCCTCTGCCGAGCCTGACTGGTGCGGATCATGGGCTGCCGCAGGGGCGGCAGGATTGGCATCACGCATGGCACTTGGCTCCATGGCATCGTTCGTCTGGTGCATTCCCCGAGAGGCGGTGGAGACCGCTGGCGGCTGCTTGACGACAGCCCTCGCGAGTGATCGCAACACTTGTTGTTATCGGGACGTGGTGTCCGCAGCTGGACGGACACACAGGAAATGACGGGGGATGCCGAGATGGCACTCCACCCCACCCTCTCATGCTGTCAGGCTACCTTAACCAGCCGTCTCGAGATTGTAAAACGATCGATTGAAACCATCGTTCACATTACGGGAATCGACTGCTGTCGGCCATGACGGCATGCATCACATGGGGCCCTGACGACGCTGACATGTCGTTATGCTCTCAAGGCCTTTGAATCGCGACGCGCTACCTCTTACTCTGAAGCCCATCCACACAGAACGCCAGTGGCAGCCGCATGCCCGGCGTCTGTTTCTCGTCACTCATGTCACTGTTCATCGATCAGAGAGATTTCCCCATGGCAAAGATCTACCAGGACAACTCACAGGCCATCGGCAATACACCGCTGGTCAAGATCAACCGCCTCAGCCGCCACCCGCGCCTGTACGCCAAGGTGGAAGCCCGCAACCCGGCCTTCTCCGTCAAATGCCGGATCGGTGCCAGCATGGTGTGGGATGCGGAAGCGCGCGGTGAGCTCAAGCCGGGCATGGAGATCGTCGAGCCGACCTCCGGCAATACCGGTATCGCGCTGGCCTTCGTCGGTGCGGCGCGTGGCTACCCCGTCACCCTGACCATGCCGTCCTCCATGAGCATGGAGCGCCGCAAGGTGCTGAAGTCACTGGGTGCCAATCTGGTGCTGACCGACCCCGCCAAGGGCATGCAGGGCGCCATCGACAAGGCCTGCGAACTCAAGAAGGCCGAGCCGGAGCGCTACTTCCTGCCGCAGCAGTTCTCCAATCCGGCCAACCCGCGCATCCATGAGGAAACCACCGGCCCTGAGCTCTGGGATGCGCTGGACGGCGACATGGACGTGCTGGTCGCGGGGGTCGGCACCGGCGGTACCATCAGCGGTATCGCACGCTACTTCAAGACGGTGCGTGGCCAGACGCTGGAAGCCGTGGCGGTAGAGCCGGCGGAATCGGCCATCATTGCCCAGCGCCTCAAGGGCGAGCCCATCACCCCGGCACCGCACAAGATCCAGGGGATCGGTGCCAACTTCATCCCCGACAATCTGGATCTGACGCTGATCGACCGCGTCGAGTCGGTGGTCAGCGAAGACGCCATGGCCATGGCGCGTCGCATCATGCAGGAAGAGGGCATCATGTGCGGCATCTCCTGTGGTGCGGCGATGACCGCGGCACTGCGCCTGGCCGAAGACCCGGCCTACGCCGACAAGTCCATCGTCGTCATCCTGCCGGACAGTGGCGAACGCTACCTGTCCTCGCCGATGTTCGCCGGCATGTTCGATGATGTCGAAGGCTGAATCTGATGCCTGCCGCTGACCGCAAACGTCAGTGAAGACCGGGAAGCCAGACACACGAAGGGCCGCGATTGCGGCCCTTCGTGTGTCTGGCGATCGAACGACTTTTCTAGCGCTCAGGCATCAGCAACTCAGGTCCGAGGCCAGCCAGTCCGGCTTGCGACGCGCGGTGGCGGTGCGATCGACCGCCCCGCTCTCGGCCTGCCCCTGCTCTTCCTGACTCAGCGGCAACTCACCGCCAAGACTGGCGACCAGCTCACCTTCCCGGAACACGACCAGCTGCCCGGGCAGCAGCCGCTGCCATTGCTCGTTGTCGGTCAGCGGGTCGGTGGCGATCACCGACACCACATCCGCATCGGTGGTGTGCTGCTGGAAGTCGACGCTCATCTCGAAATCGGTGAGGCTCGCCTGCCCGAAGGGCGCTCGGCGCGTGATGTGCGCAAGCTTGGTGGAGCAGTAGGCGTAGAGATGCACGCCATCGGAGAGCAGCAGATTGAAGACCCCCAGCGCGCGCAGACGCTCGCATTGGGCATGCAGGTGACGCCACAGGTCTTCACAGCGAGAGGGCGGTTCCGGGAAGGCACGGCGGATCTCGCCGAGCAGGAAACAGGCGGCGTGCTCGCTGTCCGTGCTGCCCACGGGGCGATAGTACGGCAAGGGAAGCGTCTGCCAGTCCGCCAGCTGCCCATTGTGGGCATAGCACCACTGGCGCCCCCACAACTCCCGCGTGAACGGGTGGGTATTGGCCAACGTCACCTGGCCGACATTGGCTTGGCGGATATGACTGATCACCATCTGTGACTTGATGGGATAGTCGAGAATCATCCGCGCGATGGGCGAATCCACTGAAGGGTGCGGGTCACGGAATTCGCGATAGCCACCCTCTTCATAGAAGGCGATACCCCAGCCATCGCGGTGCGGGCCGGTACCACCCCCGCGTTGCAGAAAGCCCGCGAAGCTGAAGCAGATATCGGTCGGAACATTGGCACTCATGCCAAGCAGCTCACACATGGGGTTCCTCCCGTCGGGTCGGTTTGCGTGTCATGCGGCGCACCAGCAGGATCAGCATCAGCAGGCCGAATGCACCGGCCACGGCATAGGCGATCATGCGGCTCCGGGCAGAGCCGGCTTCCTGGCGCGCGAAGTCGGAAGCGCCCTCGAACCACTGGCCGATCAACGCCGGTATCTTGTCGATGGGCAGACGGCCCTTCATCAACAGGGCATTGAGGTCTTCCGGCGCATCTTCCCCGGCCTGATCCAGCCCCTCGATCTCACCGAAGCGCTCCCCCTCGATGGGCGTGCGATCCAGATTGGCCGCCCGACGCGCCGCGTCCGCATTGAGGGTATAGGGCGCGAGGTCCAGCACCGGCGGAGCTCCGTCGAGCGCGAGACGCGCGCTGATCTGCACATCCGCCTGGACATCCGAGTCCAGGGGCGGCAGGTCGATGCGCCATTGCCGCTCGCCATCCTCCGCCACGCTCAGGGCCTCCCCATGCAGCGTCGCGACCAGACGCGTGTTGGCGGTATTGAGCAGCGGATGACGCGCACTGACTTCCAGCGCGTCAGGCGACTTGCCGGTACGCGGGTCAGCGCCGACGGGCTCGACCAGCAGCGGGTCCACCACGCTGGTACGCTGACTGAGCTGGCGCGCGAAGGAGGCATTGTCGCGATAGCCCATCACGGTCAGGGTCAGGCGGGCGCCACCGAGCTGGTCGGGGGCCGGCATGTCGACATGGAAGTCGGCGCCGTCACGCTCAAGGCCTCGCTGCTGCGCGGTGGTGACATCCTCCGCCGCGCCTTCTCCCTCCTGCACGTCCTGCTCCGGCACCAGACGTGCATTGCCATCTAGCGTCGCCAGGAAGTCCTCATCATTGACGGCGCGCGCGCCATCGACCAGCGATGCGGTCAGCGAGTAGTCGAAACCACGATAGAGCGTGGCAGGCAGGGGCCGTGATACCAATGCCAGTTCCGAGACGATCGTGATGCGGCTATCGGCCCCCACCTCACCCTCGAGCTGCCACTTGCCGGTCTGGGGGTCCGTCACGGTGATCAGGTCATAACGCGGCTGGTGCTCCCAGCGCACCCCTTCCGGCAGTGACGCCTGGTCGGCGAGACGGTAACGCTGGCCCTGCGGCGAAATCAGCACCGGCGAGCGATCATCGGGGCCGTGGAAGACCAGGGCGGTGAATTCCTGCACGCTGTCATCGATCACGAAGCGCTTGTCGTTCAGCGGTACCTGCTCACCGGGGACGATGCGATCCAGCGCCGCGAGGAAGGCACGCAACAGGTCTTCCGGGCTCTCGGCGACCGTCGCCAGGCCGCCGGTACCGTCCGCGATCTGCTGAAGCAGATCCACATCGGCATTGCGCGACAGCGCCACCGTATGCACCGTGATGTCGTGGGCGGCAAGCTGCGGCGTCAGCTCATCCGTGATGCGCTGACGCGAGGCGCTGTCCGCGGCGGCCTTGCGGGTGCTCGGCTCACGCAGGTCGACCATGCCATCGGAGAGCAGGATGATCTGACGCGGTGCATCACCACCCACGCCGGCATCATTTCCCTGGGCAGCGGCGCGCAGGCCCGCCTCCAGATCCGTGTACTGCTCATAGTCGTCGAGACGGCTCTCGAGTCCGCGGGCAGACCGCTTCCAGCCGGCATCCACCGCCCCCAGCGCCAGCAGTGACTGCACCTGCTCACCGAAGCCCCATACCCCGGCATGCGAGCGCTCCGGCAACAGCGTCACCAGCAGATCCAGCGCACTGGCGCGCAGATTGGCCGGGTCGTTGTGCTTCATGCTGCCCGAGACATCGATGGCCAGGCGCAGATCCGGTGTCTTGCCCGGCGCTGCCGCCTCGCTGGGCGACACTTCGCTGGGCGACACTTCGCTGGGCGACACTTCGCTGGGCG
>NZ_JARWKR010000018.1:0-20259 GCF_029846335.1 Cobetia sp. 3AK
GAACCTTCGACCAATTGGTTAAAAGCCAACTGCTCTACCACTGAGCTAACGACCCAAAACTGGGTGGCGGATGGTGGGTCGTGAGGGATTCGAACCTTCGACCAATTGGTTAAAAGCCAACTGCTCTACCACTGAGCTAACGACCCGCCGCCGGGTGCTTTGCAAGAGACCATTTCGAGAAATGGTGGGTCGTGAGGGATTCGAACCTTCGACCAATTGGTTAAAAGCCAACTGCTCTACCACTGAGCTAACGACCCTTGCGAAGCGGGGCGTAAGATACCGCCATTCCTGAGACGACGCAAGTCTTTTGCAAAAAAACTTCAAGCAAATGACCAGCTTGACCGCTCATGGCGCCCCGAGATCCCCACGCCATCCACCGTCCAGATGCACGCAATCCCGCGACAGGCGCGGGCTTGCGAGACTTGCCGACGGCATGTCGAGGCTGACATGCACGTCAGGCCCACGGAAGGCCAGCCGGAGATGGCGAGCGCAAGGCACGCGATCTCCGCAGAGCCTCAGCGCGGCTTGCGTGTGCGCTGCGGCGGCTTCTTCATGGCGCGCACTGGACGACGCTTCTGCTTGTCGCGGCTCCAGCGGTTCTGCTCATCCGGCGTTAGGGCCGGCGCCTTGCGGTGCTCGAGACCTGCCAGCGTGGACAGTTCATCGATCTCGCTCTGCTCCATCTCCACCCACTCGCCGGCGCGAGCGCGCTTGTCGAGGAAGATGTTGCCGTAGCGCACGCGCTTCAGGCGGCTGACGGTCAGCCCCTGGGAGTCCCACAGACGACGAACCTCACGGTTGCGGCCTTCCATGATCACCACGTGGAACCAGCTGTTGATGCCTTCGCCGCCGAATTCCTGCACGTCGGTGAAGCGCGCCGGGCCATCTTCCAGCATGACGCCATTGACCATGTTGACGACGTGCTCGCGCTTGACCTCACCCATGACACGCACGGCGTATTCACGCTCGATCTGGGTCGACGGGTGCATCAGACGGTTGGCCAGCTCACCATCGGTGGTGAACAGCAACAGGCCGCTGGTGTTGATGTCCAGACGACCGATGGCGATCCAGCGCTCACCTTTCAGGCGCGGCAGACGCTCGAAGACGGTACGACGGCCTTCCGGGTCCTTGCGCGTGCACAGCTCGCCTTCCGGCTTGTTGTACATGATGACGCGGCGCGCACTTTCCTCGGCACCCTTGAGGTTCTGCGGGCGATCATCGAGGCTGACCTGGTCGTTGGGGCCGACGCGGTCTCCCAGCTGGGCGACCTTGCCGTTGACCTTGACGCGGCCAGCGCTGATCGCGACTTCCATCTCACGGCGTGAGCCGAGACCGGAGCGCGCCAGCACCTTCTGCAGCTTCTCGTCGTCGGCCAGCTTGTCGCCCTTAGCCTGCGGCGGCAGCGGACGCAATTCCGGGGCTTCGGCGGCGGCCGGCTTCTTGCCGACATTGGCCTTGCTGCCACGGGTGGACTTGCCCATGTCGCGACGCGGCTGTGCGCCGTCCTTGCTGGCAGCGTGCTTGCCAGCCGCCTTGCTATCCGTCGCCTTGCCGCCCGCGAAGGCCTTGCCAGTGGTCGACTTGCCGTCGTTCTGGCGTGATGCCTTGCGCTTATCAGTGTCTGTCTTGCTCATGACATGAACCATTTCATCAATAGGAATTTCGCTTACGCAGGGTCGTCATCATCGACGGTCCCGGCAGCGGAGGAGTCATTGGGTGGCGTATCGCCAGCCCCGTCCTCATCTTCTGCACCGCGCAAACGTTGGCTGAGGCGCGCTTCGATCGTGGCGAAGTCGAACCCCGAGCCGGTGGACGCCATCCCGGCGTGATCATGTTCCGCCTGTGAGGCGGAGGGTCCTGCGGTATTCGGTGAATCATCCGCGACATCGAGCGCGCGCGCCTTCAGCGCCTCCTCCAGCTGCTCGGCGGTGATCTCCGGTGGCTGCCAGTCGGCGGGCACCTGAGCCCCCCTCGTCTCTGACGATGTCTCGTCTGAAGACGTCTCGTCCGAGAAAGTCTCGCTCGAGGAAGTCTTGTCCGAGAAAGTCTCGCTCGAGGAAGTCGTGTCCGAGGAAGTCTCGGCTGACGGCGCATCAGCGGCTGTCGCATCAACGGCTGTCGCATCAGCGGCTGCCGCATCAGGACCTGACGGAGCGGAATCCGGCGCATCATCGGCCGATGCCTCCCCGTCGCCCTCGCCATCCGGGTCTTCCGGCAGCGGCAAGGTCTGTGAGGGCGGCACATCATACAGCTCCGCTTCCAGCTGTTCGAGTCCTTCGAAGCCTTTCAGTTCATGCACCGGCGGCAGCTCTTCCAATGTCTTGAGCCCGAAGTCGTCAAGAAACTGGCGCGTGGTGGCGAAGACCGCCGGCCGCCCCGGCACGTCACGGTGCCCGACCACCCGCACCCAGCCGCGCTCGACCAGGGTACGCATGATGGAAGAGCTGACCGTCACGCCACGCACCTGCTCGATATCACCGCGGGTCACCGGTTGACGATAGGCCACCAGCGCCAGCGTCTCCAGCAGAGCGCGAGAATAGCGCTGCGGGCGTTCTTCCCACAGCCGTGACACCCAGGGAGAGAACTGCTGGCGAACACGCAGCCGCCAGCCACTGGCGGTCTCGATCAGCTCCAACGCACTGGCGTCGGCCGGATGGCGCTCTCCCAGCCGGCCCAGTGCCTCACGCAGCGCAGGCTTGGTGGGGCTTGAATATTCATCGAACAATCCCGCCAGACGCTCCAGCGTCAGCGGTTCACCGGCAGCCAGCAGCGCCGCTTCGATGATCTGGTCGAGGGGGGCATCGCGCGAACTCATGACGGCGCGTTCTCCTGCTCGTCGGATGGGGGGAAGGAAGGTGACGTCTGCGCATCCTCGAACGCCCCCTGGTCGGCCGCCACCTCGTCTTCGTCGGCGAATTCCAGTGCCAGCCAGTCCTCGTCGTCCTCGCTGTCAGGCTCCGGCGTACGGGCACGCACGTGAATGGGCGACAGCGGCGCATTCTGCACGACCTCGATCAGCGCCTCCTTGGCCAGCTCCAGAATCGCCATGAAGCTGACCACCACGCCGGCACGCCCCTCTTCGAGGGTGAACAGTCTCTCGAAGGGCGTGAAGTGCTCGTGGCTCAGCAGATTCATGATCGCCAGCATGCGCTCACGGGTCGACATCACCTCACGCGAGATGGTGTGCGCCTGGACGAGATCCGCCTGACGCAAGAGACCGGACAGCGCGCCGAGCAGCTCCGAGAGGTCCACTTCAGGGTGGACGACACGCGTCTCCAGCTCCGGCAGCTCGGCCGTGGCGACGAACCAGTCACGCCCCTGGCGTGGCATCTCGTCCAGCCCTTCGGCGGCCAGCTTGGTCTGCTCGTACTCCTGCAGACGCCGAATCAGCTCGGCGCGCGGGTCCTCTTCCTCGTCATCATCACTCTCCTTCGGCTGGCGCGGCAGCAGGCTGCGCGACTTGATCTCCGCCAGCATCGCGGCCATCAGCAGATATTCCCCGGCAAGGTCGATCTGCATGGCGTGCATCAGCTCGACGTACTCGATGTACTGATGCGTGATGGCCGCGACGTTGATGGCGAGGATGTCGAGGTTCTGACGACGGATGAGATACAGCAGCAGATCCAGCGGCCCCTCGAAGGTCTCGAGAAAGACCCGCAGTGCCTCAGGCGGGATGTAGAGATCCTGCGGCATCTCGGTGAGCGGCGTGTCGTTGACGCGCGCCAGCACGGCCGATCCCGTTGCAGGTGCGGTGATCAGCGGTGCGGGCTGATGCCCATCGGTCAGGGAAAAGCTGGCGCCATCGAGCAGGTCGCTCATGAAGTCTCCTGCAGGAGGCTGAAGTCGGGAGAACCAGGGCGGAGGATGCACCGGGTCGTCGGAGGCACCATCGAGCCGCACGGCGACCGGGGGACGGGCATTCTAGCCGTTCAGGGCCCATCCCCCAAGTCATGATGGTACCGAGAGTCATGATGGTACCGAGAGCATGATGGTACCGAGAGTCGCGATGAGGTCGAAGGTCATGGTGGCGCGGGGACCTGCCGGATTCGCGACGCCCTGCGCAAGGCCGATCAGCGATAGGTGAGGCCGATCACGCGTCGCAGCTCATCCAGAGTATCGCGAACGGTGTCCCGGGCACGCTCGGCACCCTCGGTCATCATGGTACGTACCTTGCCATGCTCGCCTTCCAGCGCCTCGGCGCGATCGCGGATCGGCGTCAGGGTGGCATCGATATGCTCGACCAGACAGCCCTTGCAGTCCAGGCAGCCGATACTGGCCTCACGACAGCCTGCGGCCGCCCACTTGCGGTCCGCTTCGGGAGTGAAGCTTTCATGCAGACTCCACAGCGGGCAACGTTCAGGGTCGCCCGGATCACTGCGCCGCACCCGCGCGGGGTCGGTGGGCATCTCGCGCACGCTGGCGTCTATCTCGGCACGCCCACTGCGCAGGAAGATGGCCTCCTCATGCGACGATAGCCGGGTCTTGAGCTCCATGCCCAGCAGCGGCTGGCTGTCCCCCTGCCAGTGTTCCGGCTCACCGAGGATGCGACGCCCGCCGCCTTCCAGATAGCCGAGCAGGCGCTCCTGCTGATTGCGGTTGAGCTTGCTGGTCTCGGCCAGCAGTCCACGCGCGCGTTCGAAGGCCTCGAGATCCCCCTCTTCCTGATAGTCACTCAGCCATTCGCGATACAGGCGACCACTCTTCTTGCCGAGTCGCGCGATGGCCCGCTCCGCCTGCTCCTCGAAGCCGGCGTCGCGTCCATAACGATGGTTGAAGCGCCTCGCCACCTCGCGGGTGAACTCGATGTGCGCGCGCTGTTCCGGTCCGGCGGGCACGACCTCGCCCCGCAGCGCCAGGATGTCGGCCGCCTGCATCAGAGGGGCACCCAGCATCGCGAAACTGGCCCCCTGCTGCTCACCGAGTCCCGCCACCATCTCACGATAGCTGGGCAAACGCTCCAGCCATGCCTTGGGCGTCACGCTGGACAGGATCATGTGCACGTCGGTCAGCTCCGGCACCCACGACTGGATGAACAGGGTGGCGACCTTGGGGTTGATCCCACAGGCAAGGCAATCGATGACCATGGCCCAGCTGTACTGCTCGATTTCATGGGGCGCATGCCCACTGACCGCCAGCGCGTTCCAGTCGGCGATCAGAAAATAGGCATCGTGGTGGTACTGCAGCTCGGTCCAGCGTCGGATCACGGCATGATAGTGTCCGAGCGTCAGGTGTCCGCTGGGGCGTAAGCCGGACACCAGCCTGGCCGAGGTATCGGTGGCACTCACCTTGTGAGTTCTCCCTGAAACGTATGAAGCGGCCAGTCTAACAATCCCGGCCCCCGATCAGCATCCCCGTGACGTCGTGTCTCGTACGGGAGGCGTCATGCTCTGCGTCACGCAGACGACTCACCCCGCCGCGATGCCGGTGCGATAGCGCCCGGCGTAATCGAACAGCTTGTCACGGATCTGCCAGTAGCGGCCGCTCTTGCGCCCGATGACGAAGTCAGGGGCCTTGAGGCGCTCCTCGCCGGCCAATACCTCGGCGATGTCCTTCGGCGCCCAGTCACTGCCCGGCGCCCGCAGGTGCCGGGCGAGAAAACTCAGGCGAAAGGCATGGCGCTGAGCGGACGTCTCGAGCGCGAACCACTCGGACAGATCGGTGCCATCCTCGTCGTAATAGGTCACCTTCAAGCGTGGCAGACCGCGCCCGTTGCGCGTCTCCTCCAGCTGCCAGCCGCTGACGCGCAGCACCCGTGCATCGCGCAGCTTGAGCGCATCGCGCAGCTTGTCATCCGGGTCCACCAGCCGCGCCTGACAGGCGTGACAATGGCGCGCGGCGATGTCATTGGCCTCGCCACACTGCGGACAGGCCTTGGCGCGATAGCGGAAGTCGCACTGCACCAGCGGCTTGCCCTCGCCGTCGGGCGACTCCACCAGCCCCTGACAACGCCGCCCGAAGTGCTCCACCACCAGCTCCCCATCCTTGCGCCCCCAGAACAGATTGGCATTGCCGCACACGGGACACTCGACCTGCACGACCTCGGTATCCCCTGCCGGTTTGGGTGTGGCGACTTCCGGCGCGTAGAGATCCCAGGGATTGCCGGCGTAATCGAGAATCAGGCAGTCCGTCTTGCCGGGACTCAGGCGCAGCCCACGCCCGACGATCTGCTGATAGAGACTGACGGATTCGGTGGGCCGCAGGATGGCGATCAGGTCCACGTGCGGGGCATCGAAGCCGGTGGTGAGCACCGCCACGTTGACCAGATACTTGAGCTGCTGCGCCTTGAAGGCATGGATCAGGCGCTCGCGCTCATCGCCGGGCGTCTCACCGGTGATCAACGCCGCCTCACCCTCGGGCAGGAGCCCCGTGACCTCCTCGGCATGCTCGACGGTGGAGCAGAACACCATCACCCCACGTCGCTCGCGTGCCTGGGTGACGATATCCAGCACGATGCCTGGCGTCGCGCGTGAGCCCTGCACCACCTCGTTGAGCTCGGCTTCCTGGAAGCTGCCGCCGATCCCCGGTGCCAGCTGCGAGAAGTCATAGCGCGCCACGGCGACATCGACACGCCGCGGCTCGCTCAGAAAGCCCTGGCGTACCATCAGGCGCAACGGTTGCTCGAACACGCAGTCACGGAAGAAGCAGTCGTCATCACCGCGCACCATGCCGTGATAATGACGATGGAAGATGAAGCCCTGCCCGAGGCGATACGGCGTCGCCGTCAGCCCCAGCACCTTGAGGCGTGGATTTTGCTCACGCAGATGATGGATGACCTTGCGATAGCTGGCGTCCTTCTCCAGCGAGACCCGGTGACACTCGTCGATCACCAGCAGCGTGAACGCACCTGTCTGCTCACCTGGCGTGAAGGCCGCGAGATTGCGCACCACCGACTGCACCGAGCCGAACACCACCTGACGCGCGGCCTGCTTGCGCTTGAGGCCGGCACTGAAGATGTCGGCTTCCTTGCCATAGGATTCGTACTTGGCGTGATTCTGCTCGACCAGCTCGCGCACATGCGCCAGCACCAGCACGCGCCCGCGCGCGATACGCGCAAGCTCCGCGATCACCAGTGACTTGCCGCTGCCGGTGGGCAGCACGACCACCGCCGCCTCGTCACTCTTGCGGAAATGCTCCACGGTGCGCCGGACGGCTTCCTGCTGATAGGGACGTAGTTCAAACATGCCGGCCGTTCCCTGCAAGGACACGTGGGCCGGCCATGGGCAGCGGCATGATCAGAAAGAGTGGTGCAGACATGAGAGCTCGCCGGGTCACGTAAAAGGGGCACAGGTTGAGGGGCAATGGCCGCCCATGAGGGATGAGGCAGCCACCCACCTGCAGAAGACCCATTATCCTGATCCCGCCCCCCGGCGGTAAAGCGACCGGGTGTGGATAACCCGAATGAAGGTCAGGTGCGCTCAGAAGCGCGGCGTGCGGCCTTCAAGCCTGGCGCCAACACATTCCATGTGCTCCGGCTGGCCGAGCAAGCCGGATTGCAGCCTGGCCTCCAGGGCAAGTGCCTCGCCCTCCGGTGCCGCCAGCGCCTCGGCATATAGCCGGGTGATGCAGCGAATCGCCCTGGGAGAACGTGTCGCTATCTCCCGCGCGAGCGCCAGTGCCTCTTCCCGCGGGTTGGAGACCAGGCGCGTCACGAGCCCGGCTTCCTGGGCCTCGCGGGCGGCAACCTTGCGGCCGCTCCAGCTCAGTTCATGCAACCAGTCAGGCCGCACTCCACGTGCCGTGACGCTGATGCCCATGTCAGGAATGATGCCCCAGTCGATCTCGAGCACCGCCAGGCGCGCATCCGGATCACACAGCCGGACATCCGCTCCCAGCGCGATCTGCAGCCCGCCCCCGAAGACATTGCCCTGCAGGGCCGCGATCACCGGTACGCCGGCATCCCGCCAGCCCAGTGCCAGCTGCTGAACGGTATTGCGCTCAGGCGTGCAGCCATTGGCCCCCGCGACGAGCAACTGCGGCACCCGCGCGGCCTCTCCCATGATGGCGGCCATGTCGAGCCCCGCGCAGAAACTGGCGCCTTCCCCGGATAGCACGATGGCACGCAGCCCTCCCTCCTCGGCACGCGCCCGCAACTCTGCCTGAGCACCGAGGATGGCATCGATCATCGCCCAGTCGAGTCCATTGTGCTTGTCGGGTCGATTGAGGCGCACATCGGCGACATGCTCATTGATCATCACTGTCACGCGGCGTGCGGACGGGCACTTTGCGGCATCACTCATGGCGGCTCCCTCGAACGGCGAATGAAACGGCGGTCAGCGATTGCTCACGAGACACGACGGGCAGCCAATGCCCATGTCGACATGAGGTATCTGCGAGACACCTGACAGATAGCGCAATCTCGAGGTCCAGTGTGGCTGTCCGCACGCCATCATGAAACGGTCGTTTGGTCGCAGAGGGTCCACACCCGGCCAATCGACATCGCAAGGCACCCTCTTGCATGACTTCTATTCGCGCTTGGCACCCGAGACGTCTGCCAGCGAGCGTGACTGGAAGCTGTCCGCCTGAGCCATCGCCCACACGCGGCGATAGAAGGGGAAATCGTCCGCTTCCTTGAGCAAGGCGCCGGGCGTCAGGAAGGGGTGCAGGTGCGAGAACAGACGCACCTCATTCTCCGACACGCGATGCACGAGATGGTCCGGAGTGATCTGCCACGGCGTCGAGAGCCCCGAGGCCGCGATGATTTCCGCCAGCGCATGCAGGGTGTTGTGATGGAAGTGCCGGACCTGCTCGGCCTTGTCTTCCACCACCAGCGACTTCTGTCGCAAATCATCCTGGGTGGCGATGCCCGTCGGACACTTGTTGGTATGACAGCTCAGCGACTGGATGCAGCCCAGGGCGAACATGTAACCGCGCGCGGCATTGACCCAATCCGCTCCCAAGGCCAGCACGCAGGCGATATCGAAGGCACTGATGATCTTGCCACTGGCGCCGATGCGCACGTCATCACGCAGCCCCGCGCCCACCAGGGTGTTGTGGACGAACAGCAGCCCTTCGCGCAGCGGTGTCCCGAGGTGATCAGTGAATTCCGTCGGCGCGGCTCCGGTGCCGCCCTCGCTGCCATCCACCACGATGAAGTCCGGCACGATTCCCGTTTCGCGCATTGCCTTGACGATGGCCATGAACTCCCAGGGCTGGCCCAGACACATCTTGAACCCGACCGGCTTGCCGCCGGACAGCTCTCTCAGCCGCTGGATGAACTCCAGCAACTCGACAGGGGTACTGAAGGCGCTGTGACTGGCCGGTGAGATGCAGTCCTCGCCCATCGGAATGTCACGCGTCTCGGCGATCTCGCGGCTGATCTTGCTGGCTGGCAGCACACCGCCATGCCCCGGCTTGGCTCCCTGGCTCAGCTTTATCTCGATCATCTTCACTTGCTCGCTGGCCGCCTGACGGGCGAACTTCTCGGCATCGAAGTCCCCCTTCGCGGTGCGGCAGCCGAAATAGCCACTGCCCAGCTCCCAGATCAGATCGCCGGCGAATTCCCGATGGTAGGGGCTGATGCTGCCCTCGCCGGTATCGTGCGCGAATCCTCCCAGCATCGCGCCCTTGTTGAGCGCACGGATGGCATTGCCACTCAGCGAACCGAAACTCATCGCCGAGATGTTGAACAGCGAGGCACTGTAGGGCTGCGCACACTGCGTATTGCCGATCGTCAGACGGAAGTCACGAAAGTCAGGCACTTCGGAGGTCTGCATCGAGTGTCCGATGAATTCGTAACTGTCGGAGTAGACATCCAGCAAGGTACCGAAGGGCTGCGAGGAATTGCGCTGGCGTCCGCGGGCATAGACCAGCTCACGTTGCTTGTGGGAGAACGGTAGCTGGTCGGTATCCGACTCGAACAGGTACTGACGCATCTCCGGGCGCAGCGCCTTGAACAGATAGCGCATGTTGCCGATCACCGGGTAGTTGCGCCGCACGGCGTAATCCGACTGCCGCATGTCGTTGATGCCGACGGCGACCAACAGCAGAAAGATCACGGCCAGCGGCCACACCCAGGGGGTCTGCATCGTCAGAAGCAGACAGACGAGAGCCCCCAGCACACAGAGCAGAAAGACGGAATAACGCGGCAACAGCGACCATTTCAGCTTCATCACGACATCCTTGTAATGTGTCAGGCAGGGATTCGTGCCCCAGACCTCGAGGCATCCCCCACCTTAAGCCACCCGGCGTCCGACACCCAGCTCACGACGTGGAACGCCACGTTGAGGGAGCCAGATGCCGCCAGCCAATCGGCTCGCGCGTCAGTCAGAACGCAAGACGCCCCCATGGCGTTCACCATGGGGGCGTCGGTCAGGCAATCATCACCTGTGCATTGCGCACTCTCGCGGGATCAATCGACCCAACGACGTGCATTGCGGAACATGCGCAACCAGGCGCCATCCTGCTCCCAGTCATCCGGACGCCAGGAGTTGGTGACGGCGCGCGCCACACGCTCCGGGTGCGGCATCATGATGGTGACGCGCCCGTCGTTGGTGGTGAGACCAGTGATACCGGACGGCGAGCCGTTCGGGTTGGCCGGATAACGCGTGGTGGTCTGGCCATAGTTGTCGACGTAGCGCAGTGCCACCTGGCCGCTGCTCTGCATCTTGCGCAGGTGAGCGCTGTCGCGGAACTCGGCACGCCCTTCACCATGCGCGATGGCGATCGGCAGGCGCGAGCCTTCCATGCCATCGAGGAACAGCGAGGCACTCTTCTCGACCTCGACCATCGCGACACGCGCCTCGAACTGCTCGGACTCGTTGCGCACGAAGCGCGGCCAGGCCTCGGCACCCGGGATCAGCTCCTTGAGCTGGGAGAGCATCTGGCAACCGTTGCAGACGCCCAGCGCGAAGCTGTCGTCACGCTGGAAGAAGCGCTCGAACTGTTCACGCGCACGCGCATTGAACAGCACCGACTTGGCCCAGCCGCCGCCGGCGCCCAGCACGTCACCGTAGGAGAAGCCGCCACAGGCGACCAGACCCCGCATGGTGTCCAGATCGACACGCCCTTCAAGGATGTCGCTCATGTGGACGTCCACCGCCTCGAAGCCGGCGCGGTCGAAGCTTGCCGCCATCTCGAGCTGACCATTGACGCCCTGCTCACGCAGGATCGCCATGCGCGGACGTGCACCGGTGTTCAGGTACGGCGCCGCGATGTCCTCGTTGACGTCGAAGGTGGCCTGGACGGAGAGACCCGGATCACGCACGTCGTTGATGGACTCGAATTCGCTCTTGGCGCAATCGGCGTTGTCACGCGCGGCCTGCATGCGATAGCTGGTCTCGGCCCACAGACGCTCGGCACTGGCACGCGTGGTGGAGAGCAGGTTCTGGCCCAGCAGCGTGATGTTGATCTGCTCATCATGACGCGGCGTGGCGATCACGCCACTGTGCTCGAGACCCACGGCCTTGAGCTCGGCGAGAATGGACTCGGTGTGCTCGCGACGCACCTGCACCACGGCACCCAGCTCTTCCGCGAACAGCGCGCCGGTGGCCTGCCCCGGCTCGGCGGCGGTCCAGTCGAGGGAGATGTCGAGACCGACACGTCCCGCGAAGGACATTTCCATCAGGGTGGTCAACAGGCCGCCGTCGCTGCGGTCGTGATAGGCCAGCAGCTTGCCTTCGACATTGAAGCGCTGGATGGCCTCGAAGAAGTGCTTGAGGTCTTCCGGCTTGGCAAGATCCGGCGCGTCATTGCCGACCTGTCCATAGACCTGCGCCAGCGCGGAGCCACCGAGACGGTGAGCGCCATGGCCGAGATCGATCAGGATCAGGTCCGTCTCCACGGCCTCGCCATTCAGCGTGCGACGCAGCTGCGGCGTGAGGGTACGCATGGCGTCGGTGACCGGCGCGAAGCCTGTCATCACCAGCGACAGCGGCGCGGTGATCGACTTGTCTTCGCCGTTCTCGTCCTGCCAGGCGGTACGCATGGACATCGAGTCCTTGCCGACCGGAATGGTCAGATCCAGCGCCGGGCACAGTTCCATGCCGACGGCGTGGACGGCATCAAACAGCGCCTGATTCTCGCCGGTGTGATCGGCAGCGCTCATCCAGTTGGCGGAGAGCTTGATGTCAGACAGCTTGGCGATCGGCGCGGCAGCGAGGTTGGTGATCACCTCGGCCACGGCCAGACGCGCGGAGGCGGCCGGCGAGATCAGCGCGACCGGCGTGCGCTCGCCCATCGCCATCGCTTCACCGACGTGGCTGTCGAGGGAGCTGGTGGTGACGGCGCAATCCGCCACCGGCACCTGCCACGGACCGACCATCTGGTCACGCGCGACCATGCCGGTGATCGAGCGGTCACCGATGGTGATCAGGAATTTCTTGGAGGCGACGGTGGGCAGCTGCAGCACACGGGTCATCGCTTCACGCGGGTCGAGGTTGTCCAGTGCCAGTGCCGGCAGTTCCAGCGCCTGACGCTCGAAGCTGCGTGACATCTTGGGCGGCTTGCCGAACAGCACGTCCATCGGCAGGTCGACCGGACGCGTATCGAAGTGACCGTCCTTGACGATCAGCTCGTGCTCTTCCAGTGCTTCCCCGACCACGGCGTAGAGGCAGCGCTCACGCTCGCACAGCGCTTCGAAGGTGGCCAGATTCTCCGGCGCCACCGCCAGCACGTAGCGCTCCTGGGATTCGTTGCACCAGATTTCCAGCGGGCTCATGCCGGATTCGGCGCTCGGCACGGCGCGCAGATCGAACAGACCACCGCGACCGCCATCCTTGACCAGCTCCGGCAGTGCGTTGGACAGACCGCCCGCGCCGACATCGTGGATGAAGCAGATCGGGTTCTTGTCATCCAGCGCCCAGCAGCGATCGATGACTTCCTGCACGCGACGCTCCATCTCGGCGTTGTCACGCTGCACGGAGGCGAAGTCGAGGTCTTCGCTGGAGCTGCCGGAGGCCATGGAAGAGGCGGCACCGCCACCCAGACCGATCAGCATCGCCGGGCCACCCATCACGATCAGCTTGGCGCCGACCGGAATGTCGCCCTTCTCGACGTGCTGGCTGCGGATGTTGCCGTAGCCGCCCGCCAGCATGATCGGCTTGTGATAGCCGCGACGCTCGATGCCACCGGCGCCGAAGGCATCCTGCTCATAGGTACGGAAGTAGCCGTTGAGGTTGGGGCGGCCGAATTCGTTGTTGAAGGCAGCGCCACCGATCGGACCTTCGAGCATGATGTCGTAGGCGGTCTTGATGCGCTCCGGCTTGCCGTAGTCGTGCTCCCACGGCTGTTCGAAGCCCGGGATACGCAGGTTGGAGACGCTGAAGCCGGTCAGACCCGCTTTCGGCTTGGAGCCGACACCGGTCGCGCCTTCATCACGAATCTCGCCACCGGCACCGGTCGCGGCGCCCGGATAGGGGGCGATGGCGGTCGGGTGGTTGTGAGTCTCGACCTTCATCAGGATGTTGATAGGTTCCTGATGGTAGGTATAGATGTGGCCTTCGCCTGTCGGGAAGTAACGCCCGGCAGTCGGGCCTGCCATGACGGCGGCATTGTCACTGTAGGCGGACAGCACGCCATCCGGATGATGCTGGTAGGTGTTCTTGATCATCTTGAACAGCGAGTGCGACTGCGCTTCGCCGTCGATGGTCCAGTCCGCATTGAAGATCTTGTGGCGGCAATGCTCGGAGTTCGCCTGGGCAAACATCATCAGTTCGATGTCGGCAGGATTGCGGCCCAGAGTCTTGAAGGACTCGACCAGATAATCGATCTCGTCATCCGCCAGTGCCAGGCCCAGAGAGCCATTGGCCTGCACCAGGGCGTCACGACCACCGCCGAGGATGTCGACATGGGCAAGCTTTGCCGGGGCCTGATGCTGGAAGAGGCGCGCCGCGTCCTGAGTACGCGTCAGCACCGTTTCGGTCATGCGGTCGTGCAGGCGGGAAGACAGCGTGGCGAAGAGTTCTTCGCTCAGAGGGGCGTCGAGCTTGATGCGATAGGCGATGCCACGTTCGAGGCGGCGGACTTGCGGGAGACCACAGTTGGCAGCGATGTCGGTGGCCTTGGAAGACCAGGGCGACAGCGTGCCGAGGCGGGGAACGACGAGGAAGAGATGACCTTCGGGAGAACTCTCGTCGCGACTGGGGCCGTAGTCCAGCAGACGCTCGAGCGTGGTCCGGTCGGTACTGCTCAGTTCACCATCGACCTCGGCCAGATGCAGGTACTCGGCATGAAGGGATTCCACCTCCGGCACCAGCTCGCGCAATGCAGCCAGTAGACGGGAGTGACGGAAGGCGGAAAGGGCAGGCGCGCCTCGCAGTTCGAGCATGGTCAGGGAAAGCCTCTGAAGCAGCGTGAACGGACAACCGCCGAGCGGCGGCAGCAAGCGCATATCATACGTGAAAGCCGCCCGTGAACGAAGCCCGACAGTCACATGCGTTGGATGACAGTGTGAAGCGCTGTCGGTATGGTGAAACCCCTGCCGTGAATGATGCTGACGCATGCTCAAGACCTCGCTTTCCTCCCTCATCACGCCCCTGCAAGCACTGCTGCGCCATTCGCGCCGGTGGCTTGCGCTCGTGGTGATGGCGCTGGCCCTGCTGTTGCCGGAAAAGACCCTGATCGCCCCGCCCTCCCGGCTTGACGATGTTCGCACGCGCGACTTCCTTCAGGTGGTGACTCGCAACAGCCCGACCACCTACTACCGTGGCCGTCAGGGCCCCACCGGTTTCGAGTATGAGCTGGCGCGAGACTTTGCCGACTACCTCGGCGTCAGCCTGTCGATGGATGCAGAACACAATATCGAATCCCTCACCCGAAGCGTGCGTGATGATCAGGCCGATTTTGCCGCCGCCACCCTCCCTCTTGACCTGTCAGAGCAGGGGCTGCGCTTCACTCGACCGATTCTCGAACTGCAGGCGATGGTGGTCTATCGACGCGGAATGCAACCGCCCAGAAAGCTTGAAGATCTGGTCGGCAAGCGGATCGGCGTCATCAAGGGAGCCGGTACCAGCCTGATTCTGCATGAGCTTCAACAGCAGCTTCCCGAGCTCAGCTGGAAGGAAACCGGCGAACTCGAGGTGGCCGACCTCCTGCAGCGCATCGAGGAAGACAGCCTGGACGTGGCGGTCGTCTACGCCCACCAGTTCAAGCTCAATCGGCTGTTCTTCCCCAATGTGGAGAACGGTTTCACCGTGGGGGACCCATTGACTCTGGCCTGGGCCTTCCCGGCGCAGGGAGATATCTCCTTGCTGAGCGCTGCCAACGATTTTCTCGAGACACGCAGCGAGGATGGCACCCTGGACCAGCTGGTCGACCAGTACTTCGGGCATGATGACTATCTGGAATATGTGGGCGCGCGTACCTTCATCCGCCAGGCACGAGAGCGGCTCCCGCGCTACATCGATACCTTCAAGCAAGCCGCTCGCGATACCGGCATCGATTGGAAACTGCTGGCGGCGGTGGGGTACCAGGAATCCCATTGGCAACCGAAAGCGACGTCACCTACCGGGGTACGTGGGCTGATGATGCTGACCAACGCCACCGCCCGCGAGATGAACGTGGCCAATCGTTTGGACCCCGTCCAGAGTATCGATGGCGGGTCACGCTATCTTGTGAGTATAAAGGGACGTCTTCCCGAAGGAATTCAGGAGCCGGACCGGACCTGGATGACATTGGCAGCCTACAATGTCGGTCTCGGGCACCTGCTGGATGCCAGGCGTATCGTGCGCATGAAGGGTGGCAACCCCGACCACTGGAAGGATGTGCGCGAGGCGCTGCCTCTGCTGCAGAAACGCCAATGGTATCAACAGGTACGTTATGGCTATGCCCGCGGTGGTGAGCCTGTCATCTATGTACGCAACATCCGGCGGTATTATGAAATACTCAACTATGTTTACCGCAGTCAGCAGCAGTTCTATCAGCTGAATGAGCGCCAGATAACCGATGATGAAGGGGACAACAATCCCTTCGATACCGTCCCCCCGATCCTGTGATCCATGAACAAGGTAGTGGGAAACCTGTCGGCGACTCGTGACAGGCGAGAAAAGCGCGCACGGGGCGTGGTGCATCAGGAGCTTCTAAGGACAGGGAATGACACGCAGATTCATCTTGATGTTGCTTGGCCTGCTTGCCTTCGGCGTCGCCTTGCTGGGCCTCTGGCCTCGCGCCGGCCACGAAGCCAATGCACTGCTGTTGATCATGCTGACATTGCAGGCGGCAGGGCAGACTGCGTGGCACTGGCGAAACCTGTTCCTCAGTCCACTGTTTCTCGGCATGTCCCTGCTCATCAACCTGGTGCTTACCTGCACCTTTCTCTTGCCGGAAAGCTGGGTCGGTGTCGATCATTGGGGCGCGTTGCTGACCGCCCTGCCCGGTGACTGGCATGTCGCCAACATTCGCCCTCCGATTCTGATTCTGCTGGCATGCCTGGGGCTCAACTGCTGTTCTCTCTTGCGGATGCGCCTGGGCTTCGGCGCCACGATACAGCTGGCGCAGACGACTCTCATACTGATCTTCGCCATCATCGCCGACCCGAGTCTCTCCGTGGCCAGCATGCCACTGGTAGGGGTGGAGCGAACCACGCTGCTTGCCTTCCTGGGATTGCTTCTGGCTGCACAATGGCTGGATCTGCTGCCAGCGCTCACTCGCATGTGGCGACGCAACGTGCTGCCCCTGGCCATCTCTGCCTCCATCACGCTCGTCTGTCTTCTGGCGTGGCAACAGCAGACAAAGGATGAGAACAACCGCATCAACCAGGCGACCTATGTACTGGGCGACAAGATCGCGACACAGCTGTCACGCGAGATCGATGATCAACTCAATGCCATGCGGCGCTTCGCCGGCTTCTGGAGCCTGATGGGGCAGACACCTTCACGGGGTGAATGGCAACGTCTGGCACGAAATTATTACAATGATTTCAATTACTTCCAGAATATCGCCTTCATTGATCCCGACAGCGTGGTGACTCTGGTATTCCCCGACAAGGGCGGCAACCATGATCTGCTGGGCGTGAGGCTATTTGATGCCCAGCCAGATACCCCCCTGCGCAATCCGCTGGAGCTGGGCATTGAAGGCCACACCGGCATCATCGATCTCCTGCAGGGCGGCAAGGGCATGGTGTCCTACCTGCCTGTGCGCAATCCGCGTGATGGCGACATCCTCGGCGCCATCGCCATGGTGGTAGATCTGGCACCGCTGCTGGACCAGGCACTGGATGCCGCCCGCAATGATGCCTTTGCCATCACGTTGTCAGAACGCAGCAATGTCTACATTCATGTAGGCCCGGAAAGCCGTCTTGCTCCCTGGGGGCATCGAATCCCCATCGAACTTCCCGCCACGGACCTGACGCTGGGCTTGCAGCCGACGCAGCATTACCTCGCGGCAAGCCGTGGCCGCCTGCCAGAAGTCACGCTCCTGACCGGCATCATGCTCTCGTATCTGCTCTTCCTGGTGGTCTACATGTACCGCCGCGTCTCCCAGGAGCATGGCATCGTCAAGCAAGCCAACGATGCCCTGAAGGAAGAGATGACGCGCCGAGAGCGACTGCAGAACGAGATACAATGGCTGGCACGTCATGATGAGCTGACCCAGCTCCCCAATCGCCGTTATTTCCTCGAGCAGGTGCAGACCTTCAATGGCCAGATGCCACTGACGGTGATGATACTGGACATCGATTTCTTCAAATCGATCAACGACAAGCTGGGGCACCTCGAGGGCGATCGCTACCTGCAGAAGATAGCCTCGGTATCGCGAGCGCCTGTCGAGGCAGCGGGAGGGATTCTGGCACGTTTCGGCGGCGAGGAATTCGTCGTCTGCATCCCCGAATGCCCCCGTGCTGTCGGCCGGACGCTCGCGGAAGAGCTACGTCGTGCCGTACAGGCGGCAGGTCTCCCCCAGCCTGCCACGGACAGTGTCGTCACCGTCTCGGTTGGCATGGCCTGCGTGGCCAGAGCGCCTCTGCGACTGGAAGCACTGCTCCAGGCTGCGGATGAGGCGCTGTATCGCGCCAAGTCCAGTGGGCGCAATCAGGTCCAGGTCGCCGCCTGAAGCCTCATTCTCCCTTGAAGCACAGGCTTCATCGCAGGGTCATGGCAAGCGCCGAGTCAGGATGACGCATCGGTTGGCAACGCGGCAGCGCGCCGCTCGGCGAAGAACTGCTTGAGCAGGCGTTTCGCCTGGGCAGCCAGCACCCCACCTTCTATCTGTACCTGATGGTTATGCCACGGCTGCACGAAGAGGTTGGCCCGAGACTCCACCATCCCCGTCTTTGGCTCAGCGGCACCATATACCACGCGCGCCACACGGGCGTGGATCAGGGCGCCACTGCACATCATGCAGGGCTCGAGGGTGACATAGAGCGTGCAGTCATCAAGCCGATAGTTGCCAAGCCTGGCCGCTGCTGAACGCAGTGCCTGAATCTCAGCGTGTGCCGTCGGATCCGGAGTCCCCACCGGGGCATTGAACCCGCTCCCGATGATCTCCCCCTGTGGGTTCACCACGACGGCCCCCACCGGCACCTCTCCAACATCCAATGCCAGCCGCGCCTGATCCAGGGCGCGGTGCATGTAGTACTGATCCTTGCGAGGCATCGCCGCCTCAGACCTCACGCTCTCGTCGCTCACCGTCATTCTCCGGTATCCTGATGTCATTGGCGCAAGCGACATGATACCGACTAATGCCAACGCGCTCATTTGCTCGTATCAAAGCCGCTTGCCGTGACTCTTTTTCCTGAAGGATGGGACGATGACCGACGCTTCACCGACACCGCTTGAATCACTCGTCACCTTGCTGGGGCTGGAAACTCTGGAAGAGAATCTCTTCCGGGGTCACAGCCAGGATCTCGGCTTTCCACAACTGTTCGGGGGGCAGGTACTTGGCCAAGCGTTGTCCGCCGCGACACGCACCGTACCCTCGGAACGGAAGGTGCATTCGATGCATGGCTACTTTCTTCGCCCGGGGGATGCTCACAAGCCAGTCGTCTACCAGGTCGATGGCGTACGTGATGGCGGCAGCTTCACGACCCGACGCATCAGCGCCATCCAGAACGGCAAGACCATCTTCTTCTGCAGCGCCTCCTTCCATGGCAAGGAAGAGGGCTTCACGCATCAGCTCGCCATGCCCGATATCGAATCCCCTGAGCAGTTGATCGAACAGGGGGCACGCATCGAGCGTTACGAGGGCCATCCCATCGAGTTCCTGCGCATGAAGGCCCCGGCTACGACAAGCGAGGGCGCGTCATCAGCGCCACCTCGTCAGCGCCTCTGGTTCCGTCTTTCAGGCGAGCTGCCGGAAGATGATGCTCTGCACCGTTATCTCCTGACCTACAGCTCCGACTTCAACCTGCTGGCCACTGCGCTGGGAGGACACGGTGTACGCTTCGGCTCCCCGGAGCTGCAGATGGCCAGCCTGGATCACTCACTCTGGTTCCACCAGGATGTTCGCGTCAACGACTGGTTGCTGTACGAGATGGATAGCCCGTGGGCAGGCGGTGCTCGCAGCTTCTCGCGCGGCAGCCTCTACAATCGCCATGGCGAATTGGTCGCGTCCAGCGCTCAGGAAGGGCTGACGCGCCTGCGCCAACGCTCCTGAACGATCGATGGAACGACGATGCCCCTCTTGAGAAGCACTCATGAGGGGCATCGTTTGTTCTGACTTGCAGCCAAGGGGTCGTGCTGCAACCACCGCCATTGTCACGAGATGCAGATCACTTCAGTGCCGTTCGGACCCGCGTACAGTTCTCGTCCCGATAACGCTGCTTGTAGTCATTGCGCTGAGACTGCCAACTACGCATCTGGCC
The DNA here is from genome assembly GCF_029846335.1 of Cobetia sp. 3AK. Classification (NCBI taxonomy): domain Bacteria; kingdom Pseudomonadati; phylum Pseudomonadota; class Gammaproteobacteria; order Oceanospirillales; family Halomonadaceae; genus Cobetia; species Cobetia sp. 3AK. The sequence goes on from NZ_JARWKR010000018.1 coordinate 19,733, forward strand.
TGAAGACCCACCGCCACGACGCATGCCAGTATAATATTCGATCTTGTTCTTGATGAACTGGCAACGTTTTATCTTCTCTTCACGCTCACCAGCAGATGCCACCTCTGAAGCCATCAGACCTATCAAGAGCACCATCAACCCTGCCAGCAATGACCTTGATGGGATAAATGAAAAGTACCTCGACATGCCGCCTCCTTGCGCTTGTTCATGAGTCGTCCCGTGCGTGGTATTCAATGACATCGCAGTCATCGATCAGGTTCTGCAGTAGAAAGAATATCTCCCGAGAACGTGGAATGCCTGCCCATGAGACTGATCATCAGCAGAGTACTGCCGTACTTCACCCTCCGCACTGATCAATAAACAAGGAAGCCGCTATCACGGAAGTGATAGCGGCTTCTTGAGTCAATGTTTCAGCGGGCTTCGCTTATCCATGGCCCTCTCTCGCACAACCTTCTGAGAGCGCAACTTTCTCACGCACAAAGAGAACCGCCCCTGCAGCTGGGCTGCAGGGGCGGTTCAGTATAAGT
>NZ_JARWKR010000019.1:0-4930 GCF_029846335.1 Cobetia sp. 3AK
GCCATCATCGTCATTGGTGATGAAGTCGTCGGCGGTACCGCTATCGTCGCTGATCTCGTCAATGCTGACGGCCGTGGTCGGCGCGGTCACGTCAATCACGACCGCCTGCGAGGTCACTGCGCCATCGTTGCCGGCCGTGTCCTGCACCTTGAGCTGCACGGTGGCAGAGGCGGTGAGGTCAGCATCGGTGTAGCTGACGGCAGTACCGGACACGCTGTCGGTGATGTCGATCCAGGTGGAGCCATCGGTGCTGTACTGCAGTGTCTCGCCTTCGGCAAGCGGAGCATCCAGCGTGGCGGTGACCGTCAGGCCATCATCGTCATTGGTGATGAAGTCGCCGACGGTACCGCTATCGTCGCTGATCGCGTCAATAGTAGCAGTGGTGGTCGGCGCGACAGCGTCGATCACGACGGCCTGCGAGGCCACTGCGCCATCGTTGCCGGCGGCGTCCTGCACCTTGAGCTTCACGGTGGCAGAGGCGGTAAGGTCGGCATCGAAATAGCTAGAGTCTCCGGCATCAATATAGCCAGTAATATCAATCCATGTAGAGCCATTATCGTTGCTATAGAGCAACGCTTCTCCATCCCCTAAGTCAGCGCCTAACGAAAAGTTAATAGACAATCCATCATTGTCGCTCGTTATGAAGTCACCTACAGCCCCAGTGTCAGTGCTGATGCTGTCTATGTTGACGGTTGTTGGTAGAGTCGCGTCAATTGTTATTCGCTGCTCGTCATCTCGGCCTGAATTACCTGCGGCATCAGAGACTTTCATATGAACTGTACTAGATGTTACGAGCGATGGATCTTCGTAACTGACGCTAGTGCCATTCACACTACTTGTAATTTCAGACCAAGTCAGGCCGCCATCGCTGCTATAAAGAAGCGACTCATCTTCAGTTAACTCATTACTTAGAGTTGCACTGATAGTTAGGCCGTCATTGTCATTAGTAAGGAAGTCGCCGACTGCCCCGGAGTCATCACTGATTGAATCAATAGAGACGGTAGTAATCGGATTAGTCGCATCGATAATGATGACCTGTGACGCTGTCGGTCCATCATTACCAGCAGTGTCCTTTACTCGAAGATGTACAGTGGCTGACTCGGTCAGAGCGGCATCGTTGTAGCTGACGGCAGTACCGGACACGCTGTCGGTGATGTCGATCCAGGTGGTGCCATCGGTGCTGTACTGCAGCGTCTCGCCTTCGGCAAGCGGAGCATCCAGCGTGGCCGAAATTGTCAGTCCATCATCGTCATTGGTGATGAAGTCGCCGACGGTACCGCTATCGTCGCTGATCGCGTCAATGGTGGCAGTGGTGGTCGGAGCGATCGTATCAATGACGACGTCTTGACTCTCGATGTCGCCATCGTTGCCGGCGGCGTCCTGCACCTTGAGCTGCACGGTGGCAGAGGCGGTAAGGTCGGCATCGGCGTAGCTGACAGCAGTACCGGACACGCTGTCGGTGATGTCGACCCAGGTGGTGCCATCGGTGCTGTAGAGCAGAGCTTCCCCAGTGGCGAGCTCGGCACTCAGCGTGGCGGTGACCGTCAGGCCATCATCGTCATTGGTGATGAAGTCGCCGGCGGTACCGCTATCGTCGCTGATCGCGTCAATGGTAGCAGTGGTGGTCGGCGCGGTCGCATCGACCGTCACGTCACCCAGGTTCACGGCGTCGCTGACATTGCCGGCGACATCGGTCTGACGGATCTGCACGTCGCCGTCGGCGTAGACACCTTCGTCCAGCGTGAAGGTGGTGCCGGTGCCATCGATCCAGTTGCTGCCGCCGTCGAGGGAGTACTCCCAAGTGGCGTCAGCTTCCAGACCACTGACGGTGACTTCACCATTGCTGGTGATGCCGTCGTCGGTGACGTTGGTGTCGGTGGTGAGCGCAAGGCTCGGAGCGTCAGGCACCGTGAGGTCACTGGTGGTGGTGCCGTCGGTCTCGAACGTATTGCCCGCCACATCGGCCACGGTCATCGAGACGGTGAGGGCGCCTTCGGTGAGCCCGGAAGTTGCGGTGTTCAGGTCCAGACCGGTTACGGACAGATTGCCGGCACCGTCGACCGTAATGTCAGTCGTGGCGACGGTGATCTCGTTGGCCGGATCGGCGCTGTCAGTGATGGTGATCACGACATTGCTGCTGTCGAGACCGGCCTCGATGCTGCCAGTCAGATCGACGGCGCTGATGTCTGCCAGATTGAGCAGGCCATCGTCACCATCGACGAAGGCGATGCTGCCCGTCGGGGCGGTCGCATCGACCGTCACGTCGCCCAGGTTCACGGCGTAGCTGACGTTGCCGGCGACATCGGTCTGACGGATCTGCACGACGCCATCGGTGTAAACACCTTCGTCCAGCGTGAAGGTGGTGCCGGTGCCATCGATCCAGTTGCTGCCGCCGTCGAGGGAGTACTCCCAGCTGGCGTCGGCTTCCAGACCGCTGACGGTGACATCGCCATTGCTGGTGATGCCGTCGTCGGTAATGTTGGTGTCGGTGGTGAGCGCAAGGCTCGGAGCGTCAGGCACCGTGAGGTCACTGGTGGTGGTGCCGTCGGTCTCGAACGTATTGCCCGCCACATCGGTCACGGTCATCGAGACGGTGAGGGCGCCTTCAGTGAGCCCGGAAGTTGCGGTGCTCAGGTCCAGGCCGGTTACGGACAGATTGCCGGCGCCGTCGACCGTAATGTCAGTCGTGGCGACGGTGATCTCGTTGGCCGGATCGGCGCTGTCAGTGATGGTGATCACGACATTGCTGCTGTCGAGACCGGCCTCGATGCTGCCAGTCAGGTCGACAGCGCTGATGTCTGCCAGATTGAGCAGGCCATCGTCACCATCGACGAAGGCGATGCTGCCCGTCGGAGCGGTGGTATCGACCGTCACGTCGCCCAGGTTCACGACGTCACTGACATTGCCGGCCACATCGGTCTGACGGATCTGCACAACGCCATCGGCGTAGCTGCCTTCGGCGAGGGTGAAGGTGGTGCCGGTGCCATCGATCCAGTTGCTGCCGCCGTCGAGGGAATACTCCCAGCTGGCGTCGGCTTCCAGATCGCTGACGGTGACCTCGCCATTGCTGGTGATGCCATCGTCGGTGATGTTGGTGTCGGTGGTGAGCGCGAGGGCCGGATTGGTGGGCACAGTAGTATCCACGGTAAGCGTGAACTCGCCAGACGGCATGCTTTCATTGCCGGCGGCATCGGTCGCCGTGACGCTGTAGGCATGCTCGCCATCGGTGAGATCTGTGCTCGGGGTATAGCTCCAGGCACCATTGGCATCGGCGGTGACTGTCGCGATTTCCTCACTGTTATGGGTGATGGTGACGGTGCTTTCGGCTTCGGCGCTGCCGGTCAGGGTCGGGGTCGCATCATTGGTGCTGTCGCCATCGGTGAGGGCGCCGGTGTCGGCGGCCACATCATCCGTGGCGGAGGCGATGGTCGGCGCATTCGGCGCGGTGACGTCGGCATCTTCCGGGACCACCAGGGTGTCGGAGACAGCACTTTCGTTGCCTGCGGCATCGGTGACGGTAGCCGTCAGCTCAGTGCCGGCTTCCTGCTTCGGAGACAGCGTGATGCTGAAGGTGCCGTCATCCGCGACGGTGCCAGAGCCCAGCAGATCGCCATCACCGTTGGTGATCTCGACCGTCCCGCCGGCTTCGGCGCTGCCATTGACCGTACTGCCATTGGCGGTTTCGCCATCGGTCTCGGCCAGCACTGGTGCATCTGGCGCGACGGTGTCGACGGTGAGCGTGAAGTCGGCAGACGGTGCACTTTCGTTGCCTGCAGCATCAGTGGCAGTGACGCTGAAGACATGCTCGCCATCGGCGAAATCGGTCTCGGGCGTGAAGCTCCAGGTGCCGTTGCTGTCGGCGGTGGTGGTGCCGATCTCTTCACCGTTGTGGGTGATCGTGATGGTGCTGCCGGCTTCGGCGCTGCCGGTCAGCGTCGGAGTCGCGTCATTGGTGCTGTCGCCCGAGGCGAGGGTGCTGGTGCCATCAGGCACGTCGTCGATCGCGGAGGCGATGGTCGGCGTGTTCGGGGCGGTGACGTCGGCATCTTCCGGCACGGTCAATGCGGCAGAGGCTGCGCTTTCATTGCCTGCAGCATCGGTGACGGTGGCCGTCAGCTCGGTACCGGCTTCTTGCTTCGGAGACAGCGTGACGCTGAAGGTGCCGTCATCGGCAACAGTGCCGGTGCCAAGCAGATCGCCATCACCGTTGGTGATCTCGATCGTGGTGCCGGCTTCGCCGGTGCCCGCGACGGTGGTGCCATCGGTCTCGGCCAGCACTGGTGCATCCGGCGCGGTGGTGTCGACGGTGAGTGTGAACTCGCCAGACGTTGGGCTTTCGTTGCCTGCGGCATCGGTCGCAGTGACGCTGAAGACGTGCTCGCCATCGGCGAAGCCAGTCGCGGGTGTGAAGCTCCAGGTGCCATTGGCATCGGCGGTGGTGGTGCCGATCTCTTCACCGTTGTGGGTGATCGTGATGGTGCTGCCGGCTTCGGCGCTGCCGGTCAGCGTCGGAGTCGCGTCATTGGTGCTGTCGCCCGAGGCGAGGGTGCTGGTGCCATCAGGCACGTCGTCGATCGCGGAGGCGATGGTCGGCGTGTTCGGGGCGGTGACGTCGGCATCTTCCGGCACCACCAGGGTGTCGGAGACAGCACTTTCGTTGCCTGCGGCATCGGTGACGGTAGCCGTCAGCTCAGTGCCGGCCTCCTGCTTCGGAGACAGCGTGATGCTGAAGGTGCCGTCATCCGCGACGGTGCCAGAGCCCAGCAGATCGCCATCACCGTTGGTGATATCGACCGTCCCGCCGGCTTCGGCGCTGCCATTGACCGTACTGCCATTGGCGGTTTCGCCATCGGTCTTGGCCAGCACTGGTGCATCTGGCGCGACGGTGTCGACGGTGAGCGTGAAGTCGGCAGACGGTGCACTTTCGTTG
>NZ_JARWKR010000001.1:0-598187 GCF_029846335.1 Cobetia sp. 3AK
CCACCAGAACAGCTTGAGGATCTCGTAATCCCACATGATCCATTACTCCTTGAATAGCAGGTTGCCGAAGATGAGGCCGAAGAAGGCAGTGGGAATCAGGCTGCCGGCGACGATGCCGCGGTCCCACCAGCCCCGCCATTGGGGGCTCTCGAGCTTGGAGCGATAGTCAAAGCCCAGCGGACGGAAGAACAGCGAGAACAGGATGGTCAGCATCGCGAAATAGAAGCTGGAGAACGCCGCGCCATAGACCACCGGCCACACCGCGAAGACGGCACCGATGGCGGTGACCAGCCATACCTGATTGCCATCCCAGTGCGGCGCCAGCGTGTTGATCACCACGCGCCGTTCGCTGTCACTGCGACTGACCAGCGGCATCAGCATCGCCGCGCCCATGTCCATGCCATCGGTGATGACGAAGCCGATCAGCAGCAGACCCACCGCCACCCACCAGAACAGCTTGAGGATCTCGTAATCCCACATGATCCATTACTCCTTGAATGACAGCGAAGGATTGAGCGACATGCCCTCGTCGTCTCGCAGGGCGCCGCGCTCGAAGTGATAGCGGCCGGTATGCAGGGAAGAGGGTCCCTTGCGCGCGAAGTGGAACATCAGCCACATCTCGATCACGAAGAACAGGCTGTAGAAGGCCAGGAAACCGCCGATGGACCACCACAGATCCGACTCATCCAGGCTCGAGGCCGCCATGAAGGTCGGCAGAATCTCTCCGACCGCCCAGGGCTGACGCCCGAATTCGGCCACGAACCAGCCGGTCTCCACCGCGATGAACGGCAGCGGGATCGACAGCAGGCAGATCCACAGGAAGGGGCGCACATCGAAGCGATGCTTGGCACTCATCCATACCGCGACGATGAAGATCGCGAGCATCGCCATGCCACAGGCGACCATGATGCGGAACGAGAAGAACATCGGTGCCACCGGGGGGATCGAGTCGGCCGCGGCCTTGTCGATCATCTCCGGCGTGGCATCGGAGGGCGTCTCGACATAGCGCTTGAGCAGCATGCCGTAACCGAGATCCTGCTTGACGGCATCGAAGGCCTTACGGGTCGCGATATCGTCCTGACCCTCACGCAGCTGCTGGAGCAGATCATAGGCCTGCATGCCATTGACGATGCGTCCGCGGTGCTCCTCGGTCAGCTCCTTGATGCCCGGAATCTCGGTATCCAGCGAGCGCGTACCGATCAGCCCCATCACATAGGGAATGTGGATGCCGTAATCGGTGTGCTGGGTCTCCTCGTTGGGCAGACCGATCAGCGTGAAGGACGCCGGCGCCGGCTCGGTCTCCCACATCGCCTCGATGGCGGCCATCTTGGCCTTCTGCACGTCGCCCACCTCATAACCGGACTCATCGCCCAGCACGATGACCGAGGCCACCGAGAACAGTCCGAAGGCCGCGGCGATGGCGAAGCTGCGCTTGGCAAAGCCCAGATCCCGCCCCTTGAGAAGATAGAAGGCACTGATGCCGAGCACGAACATGGCGCCGGTCACGTAGCCTGCCGACACGGTATGCACGAACTTGGCCTGGGCGACCGGATTGAAGATGACATCCGCGAAGCTGGTCAGCTCCATGCGCATGGTCTCGAAGTTGAAGGCCGCCCCGACCGGATTCTGCATCCAGCCATTGGCGATCAGGATCCACAGCGCCGAGAAGTTGGAGCCGAAGGCGACAAGCCAGGTCACCATCAGGTGCTGACGCTTGCTCAGGCGGTCCCAGCCGAAGAAGAACAGCCCGACGAAGGTGGATTCGAGGAAGAAGGCCACCAGGCCCTCGATGGCCAGCGGCGCACCGAAGATGTCGCCGACGTAATGCGAGTAATAGGCCCAGTTGGTGCCGAACTGGAACTCCATCGTCAGGCCGGTGGCGACACCGAGCGCGAAGTTGATGCCGAACAGCTTGCCCCAGAACTTGGTCATGTCCTGGTAGACCTGCTTGCCGGTCATCACATACAGGGATTCCATGATGGCCAGCAGGAAGGCCATGCCGATGGTCAACGGGACGAACAGGAAGTGATAGAGCGCGGTCATGCCAAACTGGAACCGCGACAGCTCCACTACGGTATCGGAGATCATGTCTAACCCCTTTGCGATAAGACGAACGGCCAGACTGCCGTCTCTGCATGCGCTTGCCACCGACGTCGGGGGCAGTCTCCCCCCGACTCCCGCCGGAAAGCGCACAGGCAATGGCACCGTGGTACCAAGACCTTGGTCGGACATTCTCTGCCCTCTCGCGACAGGCTCCAGATGACAGGTTGTCGCAGCCGCACTCCGGCAAGCGCCGCCTGCGGGGATCGCAAGCCCATGAGCTGACAGCGGAAACGTCCATGGCCCGCATCATTGCTGGGCTGACGCGCAGTGGACCGCCAGCGGCCTCTCAACGCTCTCCTCGCGCACCTGCGCGACACCTGCGACCTTCCACCACACGCCACAGAGCACGGGCCTGCACGACAGCAGCCATGCACGGCTCGGACAATCCTGCGACGCGTGTTGAATGCGCAGACACAGGAGTTGCCGATCAGCGACTATCACTTCACCAGCAGGCTAACTATCATAGGGCGATCCATCGCTGGGTCCTGCGGCAGGGATTGCCCGTGACCCACCTCCCCTCTTTCGCTCGTGAACTTGCCATGACCTCCTTTTCCCGCCACTCCCTGTCCAGCGCCTCTCGGGGCCCACGTGCCACGGCGCCCCGTGGCCATGCCGACTACTGTGACCCCGCCCTGGGGAATCTGCTGGATTACCACGGCCTGAACCGGTTCGAGGCCCTGTGGCACGTGGCCGCCCAGGACGTTGATGCCCCTAACCGTGAGCGCGGAGGCATCTCGACGGTCTCGCTGCTCACTCTCGAGGACGAGCAGGGCCAGACACATCGCCTCTACCTCAAGCGCCAGACCAACCATCTGGGCCGCAGCCTGTCACGCCCACTGGGCGAGCCGACTTTCTCGCGCGAGTGGCGTGCCATCCGCCACTATCACGCGCTGGGCATTCCTTCGGTGGATGCCGGCTGGTATGGCGAGCGCCGCACCGGCAAGGAGTGGCGCGCCATCCTGATCACCTTCGATCTCGACGGCCGCGATGATCTGGACCACTGGCATGCACGCTGGACGGCGCTGGACGATACCCGACGCACGCAAGTCATCACTGCCAGCGCGCGTCTCGTGCGACAGATTCATCAAGCCGGCATGATGCACGGCTGCCTGTTCCCCAAGCATCTGTTCCTCAGCCGCCCACAGCCCGCCGCCGACGGTGCCAGCGCCATGCAGGAACAGATGGATGCCGTCATCATCGACCTGGAGAAGACCCGACGCTTCGTGCTGCGCCGTCACGAGTGCCAGCGCGACCTCTACGTGTTGTGGCGCCGCCTCAAGGCCTGGCAGGCAGCGGAGTGGCGAGAGTTTCTGGCCGTCTACCTCGACTGTCCCGCGCAGAGTGACGAGGTCAGTCGATGGCTCAACGAGCTTGAAGCACGTGCCCAGCGCAAGCGTCGCTGAATTCCCACACTGGTGGGCGCATCACGCATTGCGTAGCATGCGCTCACCTCACGAGCCGCCTACGACCAACGTCTCATGAATCTGTCGTGAAAATGAACGACCCTGTCGCTGTCCTGCGCCACCTCCAGTCTCATCCTCGAGACATGCACCTTTTCTGAAATAATCGGTAACATCCGCTAACAAGACGTCAAATATGTTTTCAAACATTGTTCTAAAAAAATGCTTGCCAAAAAGAACAGTGTTTTTTATAGTTCATCTCGTCCCCTGAACAAGGCAGCCTTGCCACACTCGGTACATCCCCCGAGTTCGCCAGGCACCGCCGACAGGAAGCCCCCGAGGCCACAAGCTTCAAGGAGAACATCACATGAAAACCATCAAGATCCTGACTGCTACCGTCATCGCCGGCACCATGGCAATGGGTGCACAATCTGCACTGGCCTACGGCAAGGGCGACATCTTCCTGCGCGGCGGCGTTGCCAAGGTCGACGGCAAGAGCAACAACGGCAATGGCCTGATCGCCAAGGATGAATCCGGTTTCGCCGGCTCCGTGGGCTACATGTTCCACGACAACCTGGCAGTTGCTCTGCAGTCCACTGAAGCATTCAGCACCGACTGGAAAAACAGCGACGGTGGCTTCGATCAGATGCCGATCAACCTGATGCTGCAGTACTACCCGCTGGGCGGTACCGAAGCTCGCGTTCAGCCTTACGCTGGCGTCGGCCTGAACTACACCCACTTCTCCGGTGAGTCTGCCGGTGGCCAGAGCATGGACATCGACGACAGCTACGGCGCTGCTGCCGAGCTGGGTGTTGACCTCAACATCAACGAATCCTGGGCCGTCAATGGCTTCGCTCGTTACGCTGACGTCAAGGCCGACACCAAGATCAACGGCCAGGACGTGAACGACACCGAGCTGGACCCGGTCACCGTCGGTGCCGGTGTCACCTACCGCTTCTAAGTGCTGAAACACGCACTGACGAGCCGCGCCGAGCCATGACGCATCAGGGGTGATCCCCTTGCCTCATTGACGACGCACAAGAACGCCGCAGGCCTCAGGGCCTGCGGCGTTCTTGCATGCGCGGACAGTCGGCGAGACAGACGGAACTTGATTTGAATCAAGTGTGACGAACCCTTGTCGGACATGACGGCAAACCCTTGTCATGGATCAATTTTTCGGCGACATGAGCTCCTAGACTGACATCTCCTTTCTCACCCCCTGTCACTTCGGGAGCGAACATGTCAGCCGCACAGTCCTTCTTGCCCTTCTCCTTCTGCCGGTCCTCTTCACGTCCGCTGCGCATGGCGGCGATCACGGCCGCACTCACGCTGACTGCCACGTCGGCTGTCGCTGCGCCGTTCTCATCGACTGACTCAGGCCTCGAGCACCTCGATTATGGTGCCGGCCAGTTCTGGACGCGTGCGGGTGTCGCCAAGGTCTCGCCTAAGAGCGACAACGGTCGCATCGATGCCATCGGTGCCGACGTGGACGTCGATGATGACAGCGCCTTCGCCTTCACTCTGGGGTATCGCTTCACCGATACCCTGGGGATCGAGCTGCTGGCCGCGCAGAATTTCGAGCATGACATCTCGCTGAATGGCCAGAAGGCCGGCTCCGTCGATCATCTGCCACCGACCCTGACACTGCAGTACTACCCCCTCGGTGGACGCGACTCCCGCATCCAGCCGTACATCGGTGCAGGCGTCAATTACACCCACTTCTCCGATGAAACCCTCGATGACGGCACCAAGCTCGAGATGGATGACAGCTGGGGCGCGGCCGCACAGATCGGTGTCGACCTGGTCATCAATGAGCATTGGGCGGCCAACATCGCTGCCTGGTATCTGGATATCGATTCCGATGTCACCGTGGCGGGCAGCGTCAACGACAAGGTCGAGATCGACCCGATCGTGACCATGGCCGGTATCAGCTATCGCTTCTGAGTCGCGCATCTGACTGGCCACAGACGACAACGCCCCGCCAGCCCATCACGGGCCGGCGGGGCGTTGTGCTTTCAGGGTGAATCAGCGCGAGGCGGCCTGCCCGCTGCTCGGTGCCGACGTCTCGGGCGCTGACGGCGACGTGTCGTCAGCCGGCGCCCTGGCTACCTTGCCCGGACGGGGGCGATCCAGCACCAGTCCCAGCACGACCAGTGCCGCTCCCACCACCATCAAGGCGGTCCACTGCTCATCGAACAGCCACCAGGCCATCAGCGCGGCACACGGCGGCACCAGGAAGAAGGTACGTGCGACCTGGTGGGCCTCGCCACGTTCGAGCATCAGCATCAGCAACCAGATGGCACCCACCGAGATGGCGATCACCAGCCAGGCGAGGGTCAGCAGCAGACGAGGCGTCGGGTCGAAGGCGAAGCTACCTACGCTGCTGGCTGCGATGAGGAAGACACAGCCCGCTCCCAGATACTGGAATACCAGCCCCTCCACCAGCCCCATCCGACCACCGACACGCTTCTGCCACAGCGTCGAGCTGGACACGCCGATGAGCGCCACCAGACACCACAGCAGGCCGATCATCGGCCACTCGAGCGTGGCGCTTGCGGCGCCTGCCCCCTGAAGCACGCCCGCCCCCAGCACCAGACTGACGCCAATCGCGCCACACCCCAGCCCCAGCCACTGCCTGGCGCCCAGACGGATACCGAACAGCGGCAGTGACAGCGCAGCCGTCACCAGAGGGTGCAGGCTGACCAGCAAGGCCGTCAGCCCCGCGGGCAGCCCGGCCTTGACCGCCGCGAACACGCCACCCAGATAGGCGCCGTGCAACAGCATGCCGATGCCCATCTGAGCCAGCTTGTCATGGCGCTGCCCCCACTGGCGCGGCTTGCGGCGTATCCACAGGATCAGCCCCAGCACCGGCAGTACCAGCAGGCTGCGCACCAGCAGCAGCGTGAAAGGCTCAGCATCCAGGGTGCCGAAACGTGCGGCGATGAACCCGGTGGCGAACAGGAAGACGAAGGTCAGCGGCATCCACATCAGATTGACTCCAAAGCACGAGAGACGGGACCTCACTGTCCCGAGGAGCGCTCACACCGAGCGCGTCATGCATCGCCGGCGTGATGTGACATGAGCTTGCCGCGAAGGCATCAGGGGATACAAGATACAGAGAATGGCTTTTTCAGGGGATACAGTCCGCATGAGTGGCACTCAAGACCTCCCATCAGCGCCGCGCTACCAACAACTGGCGACGCGCTTGAAAGCCGAGATGGCGACGGGGCAACTCGTCCCCGGACAACGGCTGCCCTCATTGCGCCGCCAGGCGGCCCTGTCAGGGCTGGGACTCAACAGCGTGATCCGCGCCTATGGCGAGCTGGAATCCGCCGGCTTCCTCGTGGCTGTCCCGCGCCGGGGATTTCAGGTCGCGGCCGCAGCGGCGCCTCCCTCTTCCGCCAGCCGCGATCACGACGCCGCCCCGTCACGCTGCACCCCTCTTGCCACTCCGTCACTGGCCATCGATGACCCGGCCTGGCAGGCCATGGCACATGCCAGCGACCCGGCGCTGGCTCCGCTGGGCGCGGCGCACCCCGAGCTGGATGCGCCCGCCGTGCGGCGCCTCTATCGGCTGGTGCGCCAGAAGCTCAAGCATCACGCCGAATCCCCCAGCGCCTACGCGCTGCCCCCGGGCTCCCCCGCCCTGCGCGAGGCCATCGCCTCTCACCTCAGCCACCATGGCCATCACTGTCACGGTGACACCCTGTTGCTGTGTCAGGGGGCTCAGCAAGGCATGTCGCTGATTCTCCGACAATGGCGCGCAAGCCGGGGACGCTGTCGCATCGGCATCGAGGCCCCCGGCTATTTCGGTGTGCTTGCGGCGGTGGAAGCCAATGGTCACGAAGCCATTGCCCTGCCGACACATGCTGGAAGCGGACTGGATATCGAGGCATTGGCCAGACTGCTGGAGGAAGGAGAGGCAAGGAAGATGGACAGGCGGCAGACGTGTGCAGGCAAGACGCGGCCAGAGATGCCGCCCACGGCCGGGCACCGACACGGCAAGGCCGCCCTCGACGCGCTGATCGTCTCACCGGATTGCCACAACCCGCTGGGTGGCCAGCTGAGCCTGACGGATCGAGATCGCCTGCTCAAGCTGGCCCAACGCCACGGGGTACAGATCATCGAGAATGCCACCTTCGCGGAACTGAGCTTCGACACCCGTCTGCCCTGGCTGATGGACCTCCATCAGCGCCAAGCACCGTCACCGGCGCAGACAACGCCACTGGGACAGACAATATCACCGGAACAGGCACCCGGCGTGATCACGGTGGGCTCGCTGTCCAAGACGCTCGACCCGCGAGCACGCTGTGGCTGGGTGTGGCTCCCACGGCCCGAAAGCGTGACGCCTGACGCCGAGCTGGGCATGCAGGGGCTGATTCGCGCACGCTGGGCCGATGGCATGGGCGACATGCCATGGATGCACGCCGCCCTCGCGGAACTGATCGCCAGCGGCGATTACGGGCGCCATGTCCACCGCATGCGCCGCTGCTACGCGAAGCGCCTGCAACTGCTGCGCGAGACGCTTGCCTCTGCTCTCGGCGATGGCGTCTGGCTGCCCGGTGTCAGTGGTGGCTATCTGCAGTGGTGCGGCCTGCCGGGACTCGATGGCGCGGCCCTTTCCCGCCTGCACCGCGAGCTGCTCGAGGCTGGCATCGCCACTCTGCCCGGCTACCTGTTCAAGGCGGTCAGCCCCGGCCTGCGCCTCAATGCGGCCCAACTGCAGGACGATGAGACCCTCGCTCGATTGACCAAGACCCTGCGCAACGCGCTGCACGGAGCCGATGCCTAGCGAACGCTCTGCGCCTCACGCGCGCGCTGCTCGCGCTGGCGCGCCCAGAACTGATTGATCAACAGCGCCAGCACGATGACCGCCCCGCCCAGCGCGAGACGCGGCAGGTCCGCGTCGCGATTCCAGATCAGCAGATTGACCAGCAGTCCCGCCGGTACCAGCGCATTGTTCATGATCGCCAGGGTACCGGCATCGACGCGCGTCGCTCCCTTGTTCCACAGGAAGTAGCCCATCCCGGACGCCACGATGCCCAACCAGCCCAGCACCACGAAGTGCACCGGCTGCGAAGGCAGCTTGTCGGTATTGCCGAACAGCAGGAACATCACGACCACCAGCGCCAGGGCGCCAAGATAGAACCAGCCGAACACATGACGGTGTGCGACACCTTCAGGCAGCTGGGGCGAGAGATGACGATAGGCGACCTGGCCGATGGCAAAGCACAGATTGGCCCCCTGAACGACGGCAAAGCCGAGCCAGAAGCCCTCGGTGACCCCGTCGTAGCGAATGATCGCCGCACCGATGACCGCCACCATCGCCGTGAGCAGGTAGAATGGCGACAGCCGACGTTTCATCATGTCATCCAGGAGGGTGATGTAGATGGGCGTGAAGATCGTGAACAGCAGCACTTCCGGGACGGGCAACAGCAGGAAGGAGCGGTAGAAGAAGATGTACATCAGCCCCAGCTGCACCGCACCGATGGCCATCAGCTGCCAGCGGATGCGGCCACTGATCGCCCGTGGGCGCAGAAAGGGAGCAAAGATCAGGCTGGCCAGCACGATGCGTGTCAGCACGGCCAGATAGCTATCGACCTGACCGGACAGGTAGACGCCGATCAGGGAAAACGAGAAGGCCCACAGGGCCGTGACACCGATCAGGTAGGACATGACGAGTAAACCCGTTAGGCAGAGAAAGTTGACAGGCATTGTAACCCTCCACGCGCTGCTTGAGCAGATACGCCACCTGGAATTTTCGTCACGCTCAGGGCCTGCCTCACGCAACGCCTGGTCCGGCCATGGCAGCGGTGAAGTGCGCCTCGAGAAGGAGATGCCTGATGGGGCCGGCAGGACTGGGGCGGAAGTCTCGTGGGACATCCTCTTCAATGAACAGGGGCAGTTCCGACTGGAGGGCCAGGCCAGCAGTGTCACGTTCAGCAATCGCTATCGCTGGCGACTGAGCCCCGATGGCACGGCCCTGTCACTGAGCCATGAGCGCCGCGGCCGCGATGCGGCGGTCTTCCTGTTCGACCTGATCGAGGCTCCCGCAGGCGATGGTGACCACTTCATCAGCCGCGAGGCACACCTGTGCATCGATGACCTCTATTCCGCCACCCTCGTCATCGTGCGCGATGCGGATGACAAGCCCTGCGGCTTCGACCTCGACTGGCGCATCACCGGTCCGCGCAAGGATGAACATCTCGCCTATCGCTATCGCTGCTGAACGTGACCCGCGCTGCCGGCACATGAAAACGCCGCTGACGAATCACTCCGTCAGCGGCGTTGTGGGACTGGCGGCCGATCAGGCCAGCAGGCGTGCCGTGAACCATTCACCGATCGCCTCGATCTCCTCGAGACACACGGCGTGCGCCATCGGCCAGGTGTGCCATTCAAGCGGATGCCCGAGGGCGCGAGCACTCTCGGTGCCAGCCTCCCCCAGTGCCAGCGGCACGATGTCATCCTGGGTGCCGTGATGGACACTGATGGCCAGCCCCTGATTGGCGGCTGACGGCGTGATGGTCGCGCTGGTGGCGAAATAGGTGGAGAGCGCCAGCAACCCACCCAACGGCCGCTCACAGCTCAACGCCGCCTCGTAGACCACGGCACCGCCCTGAGAAAAGCCTGCCAGCAGGATGCGCTCACTGGCGATCCCCTGCGCGACCTGCTCCTCGATCAAGGCATGCACGTAAGCCGCGGACTCGCGCAGCTGCACTTCATCGACACGCCGCCCAAGATTCATCTCGAGAATGTCGTACCAGGCCGGCATGCGCATGCCGCCATTGACGGTCACGGCCAGCTCACGCGCGTGCGGGAAGACGAAACGCACGCCGTGATCAGCCGGCAATCCCAGCGCCGGCACCACGGGCACGAAATCACTGCCGTCCGCCCCCAGCCCATGCAACCAGATGACACAGGCATCCGCCTGGCCCTGAGGCTCGATGATCTGCGGACTACGGTGGCCATGCTGGGGTGATGCGTCGTTCATCTCTGCGCTCCTGTCTGGAAAAGGGGAATGCCGCCCAGCCTACCATTGACATTGGTTTCTGCCACCTGCGCTCCCCTCGCTCAGACCCCGACCGCGCGATGCAGCACGCCTGCTCGGCCTGCGCTCCCCCTCTTCTGGCGCGCCCTCACCATGACACTGCCTCTGGACGCGAGACATAAAAAAACCCGCCAATCGGGCGGGCAATGAATGTCGGGACAGCGACACCCAGGACAGGAAAGCGCTTGAGAAACCGTGCCTGCGGGGGGCTTTCTCAAGCACTCTGGGTCTTTCTGACGAACATCCTTCTCGAGATCGCCTGAGGACTGTCACGCCACCTCGATGCGACCTGTCAGCGCGCCATTCCATCATCACGCACCATCGATCAACATCAATGAAATACAGCGCATGACAGCGCATGACAGCGCATGACAGCGCATGACAGCGAACCACCATCACGAAATCTCGACAATATCGCCAGAATACTTGCGGAGTATTCACGATGAATCTGCCAGGCGATGGGACCGGCAGCCTCCCGATTGACAGGATATGATTTCTGTCAAAGGAGATTCGCCAGCCCCACCGATACCTCGGACTTCAGGGTGACAGGATCTCGATAGCCCCCGCCAATCAAGGAAATTACTCCAGGATGTCGGCCAGTTCGTTCACATCTTTCACGACATGATCCGGCGCCTTTGACAGCGGGAAGAGTGCCTTGCCCGGGCGGGCGATGAAGGTGGTCTGCAAGCCCGCTTCCTTGGCACCCGCGACATCCCAACCATGTGCAGCGACCATCATGGCTTCTTCAGGTTCGACATCGAGCTTGTCCAGCACCCACTCATAGGAACGCAGGTCCGGCTTGTAGATCTGGATATCTTCAATGCTGTAGCGAGCATCAAAATACGGCAGCAGTCCCGCGTTCTCGAACTGGGCCTTGACGCCCTTGTTGGACGAGTTGGTCAGACTGACGATCTTGTAGCCTTCGGCCTTGAGCCTGGCCAGACCTTCCTTGACATCAGGGTGAGGCGGGAGTGTCAGCAACGGTGTGATGATGGCCTTCTTCGCCTGCTCATCCGTCAGTTCGACACCGTTGTTCTGCGCGACCACCAGCAACGAGGCGACACCGATCTGCCCGAAGTCGTGATAGTCCCGGGTCACGGTAGACACCAGGGAGTAATGCAGCATGGTCGAGAACCACAGGGGCAGCAGGTCTTCTCTTCCCCCCAGTGCCTCACCGACCGAACTGCGCATCGAGGTCAGGTCCAACAGCGTTTCATTGACATCGAAGATGAGCACCTTGGGCTTATCGGCGACATCATCCGCCATCGCATTCCCCGACATCAGGCCGATACCCAACAACACTGAACCTGCCACCTTCTTGAGTTTTCCGCGCACCATCATGGGTCTCCACTTGATCGATATCATGGCATCCGGCCTCGACATTTCCGGCATGCCGCTCGGCAATCAACAACGTTTAATCACCGTGACTCACCATGACACTCTCACCATGTACTGTCGATGAATCTTCACGAAAAACGCGGGAAATATCTGCAATTATCCAGATTAACAATCCTTCCTTGCGAGGGCTGACTGGCTTGTCATTCTCGAGCGCCTATCACGCCTTGCGCCCCAGAAATCGTCTCAAATCTGTCCAATGATACATCGCAGATATCAGCATCCAACCGGCGTAAATTTTGGCAAGAATGCCTCACGAAGACTCAAGAAAATCCTCTAACACCTTGTCGACATCCAGCACATACCATGCGCAGAGACGACCCACCCGGTGGCGGTAGCCAAGACCATCCACCAATGCGATCCCCTGTCCTCAGACGCTTTCGCTCAGGGCATGCTGGACGCGGGTAGCGGAAACGCTCTTGCCGGCATCATTGACGTACTCGCGGGAATCACGAGTGATCTGCGCCTGCTGACCATTGACGCTCTGGTTGTTCAGCGCCTGCTCGACACGACTGGCCGCAACACTCTTGCCGGCGTCGTTGAGGTGCAGCGGCTGAGTCGCTGCCTGCTGGGCCTGACCGTGGATCACGGATTCGCTGATGGTGGCGCGGACCTGCTGGTCGGCAACGCTATCAGCGTTGGCAACGCCTGCGGTGGTGACGGAGAGAACGGCGGCGGCGATGAGGGCATTGAAGGTCTTCATGATGTGACTCCTGGAAATGACACTGACGAAAGAGGTAGGGAAAGACAGAGTGCTTGAGAGCGACGCGCCGAGAGGCCGTATCTTGCGACCCGTTGACGACTCAGCGTTGCGTCGGCTCAGGCGTTGTCGCTGATGCTCTGCTGGACTCGGCTGGCTGCGACACTCTTGCCCTGCTCGGAAACGGTGTCATTGGCCCGGGATACGGCAGCGGTCTGCTGGCCACGAATGTGCTCGGCATTGAGTGATTGCTCGACACGTCCGGCGGCAACGCTCATTCCAGTCTCCGCGAAGCTCTGCTGGCTGGTGGCTGCCGGCTGGGACTGGCCGATGATCTGCTGGCTGTTCAGCGCATTCTGGACGCGCAGAGCGGCAGGGCTGTCATCAGCGGCAAGGGCGGACGTGCTGGCAGTGGCGATGACGGCGGCGGCGATCAATGTCTTCAGTGTGGTGTTCTTCATGGTCTATCTCCTGATCCTGGGTAGCGGATGATTCCGCGTGAAGTCGTTGTCAGCGAGTGAAGGATCTGGCGAGTAGCCCCTGTCCGGGCTCCGTCCTCCATTGGCTGTGGGTCGTGCTTCGCTTCGATAATTAACAGACTAATCTTTATTCCGCTTTCTAACTAGCCGTGCCATTGGAAGCTCACTGTTTCGCATTGAGCAACAAACTCGCGGTGGGCTGTCGATTCCGGGGCCAGCCTCTTCCGCGCGCCCCTCGAGATCGAAAATTCTTGTCAGAGTCATGGACAACTCTTGTACAACCATGATGGCGCAGAAACTTCCTGATTCCGTGCCGAGCCAGCCATCTGACTGACGCCTTGCCCTGGCAGAATCCTTCGGTGCTCGAGAGAAGTCCCCGTCTCGAGACTCCCCTCGGGAGAACATGTCGCCAGCGGTGAAGTGTGTCGTCATGTTCTGATGAGACATACGCCAAGGCCTTGAGACTGGATGCAGCAGAAAGAGAAATAATGCGTTTATTTTTCTGTCGGCCAGCGACAGGAAGCCGGATAACTCCCTTGCAGAGCAGAGGATTGTTCACCCCGGTCGCCCGAATTGTTCCTCACCCACCGGGTACGCCGAAGGTCGCTTCCACCATCGCCGGGGGCCCTGGCTCAAGCACGCTGCCTGGGCGCGATCGTCAGATGACGGCTCCGTCCTGGTCAGGTGACAAGGGGGCATTCAGACCTCAAGAGACACGCGCACATTGCCTGCATATTGTCTGCATGTTGCATCTACCCTTCGTTGAACACGCCGAGAGACGTGCAGCGCGTGGAGTACCGGCCTGACCATCACGGGTTGGTTCTCATGAGGAATCAATCCTCAACGACGATGCCCTCGCCAACACCGTCAGCAGAGGTCGCGGGTCCCTCTGGCACGAATGGCCGCGTGGGTGAGTGAGCGTTACACTGGCGACATGCCCAACCCGCCACCCATTCCTGACAATGACGCGCCTTTGCAGGCCCCTCCCACCCGCTGGCCGAAGACTGCCGGGCAGACCCTGCGTGGCGAATGCGAGCGCTATACGCATCCGCGCGTCAGGGATATCGCCTGGCTGTTGAGTGCCCCGGACCTGCTGACACTGCTCCCCTATCAGCGCCCGGCTCTCGAGGCGTTGGGACTGGGCGACGTCATCGCTCGCCATCGCTGGCTGAGCGAGCTTGAGCAGGCCCCCGAGGCACTGGAATCCGCGGTGGATGAGCGTCGCCACCATCGGCTCGGTCTCTATCACGAGCTGCTGTGGCGGTTCGTACTGGCCCACGCCCCGGGCAGCCGACTGTTGGCCCACAATCTCAGGATCATGGAAGGCAAGATCACGCTGGGCGAGCTGGACATGCTGTATCTGGCGGCAGGCGATACGACCCCCACCCACCTGGAAGTCGCGATCAAGTTCTATCTGGGATTGCCACAAGGTCCGGGGCCGGCGGATGGTCTGGAGCGCTGGATCGGCCCGGGCGGCGCCGACAGTCTCGCCATCAAGACGCGACGCAGTCTTGCGCACCAGCTGCCACTGGCGCTCAGCGAGCGGGGGCAACAGACGATTCGTCAGGCGCTTGGTCTACCCGTGAGCGACGCCGCCGAGGCGACGGGAGACTCGGCCCCCGGGTGGCTCGCGGGCCAATGCCTGGCCATGCCCGGCGGTCTGTTTCGCCCCTGGCAGCCGGAGACACCTGCCGATGAGCAGCTGCCGCCACCGCGTCACTGCCATCCTTCAAGCGCGGCGCAGGCTGGCTGGTGGGTCCCCGTGAGCCAGTTTGCCGCCTTCTGCCAGAGCCTCGACAGTACCGCGATGAATACCGCGCCGCTGCTGGGCTGTCTCAGGGAAAAGCCCGCCTGGCTGGCCCCTCCCCCAGTGCAATCACTGACCGGGTGGCGCGAGCTGCAACTCTGGCTCGAGGACTATTTCGCGCCCTCTGACGGGGAAGCGAACCCACCAACGGGCACTCCCCGGCAGGCGCCGCCTCAGCATCCGCGTCAGCTATGGCTGGAACGCGCGCCGCACCGGCCCTTGGACTCGCGACACGACACCCCCTCTCAATGGCGGGTATTCGTGGTGCCGGATGGATGGCCTCACTTCATCCCGCTGTCCCCGGCTTCCCCCACCTGACGGTTCACGTCGCGATCAGACCGGCAAGCGGACTGCTCGGGAGGGAGTACTCACTTTGTCTTGATGCGTGAAATCAACGATAATGCGCCGCGTCAGATTCAGGCGACTCACAGGTTGGCCTGTTTCTCGCCATGAGACGCGGGCTTCGCACTACCCCGCGAGCCCGAGTCTGCTGGTGACCTCACCCCTGTCGCTGGCCAACGGCTTCCCGGCAGCGTGTCGACTCCGACATCCTGCTGCCGCAACGCATCCGCTGAATCCGTAGGACGTCATCTTGAAAACACGACTTTCCAGCCTCGATATCGTGGCGCTGGGCTTCATGACATTTGCGCTCTTCCTTGGCGCTGGCAACATCATCTTCCCGCCTCAGGTAGGTCAGGGCGCAGGAGCCGAGTTCTGGCCAGCCGCACTCGGCTTTCTGACCACCGGTGTCGGCATGCCGCTGGCCGGAATCGTCGCGGTGGCCGTGATCGGCGGCGGGCTCGACAAGATCACCTCCCCGCTGCCCAAGTGGGCGGCAGCGGCCTTCGGCGTCGCCATCTACCTGTCCATCGGGCCGATGTTCGCCATCCCGCGTACCGGTACCGTCGCCTTCGAGATGGGCATGCGTCCGTTCATCGACATGACGCCCGAGTCAGGCCTGGCATTGCACTCGGTGGTGTTCTTCGGCATTGCCACCCTGATCGCCCTGAGCCCCGGCAAGCTGATGGACGTGGTCGGCAAGTGGCTGACCCCGCTGTTGATCGCGCTGCTGGCACTGATCGCGCTGTTCACCATCATCGACCCGCAGGGGCCGCTGGGCCCGGTGAGCCCCGAGTGGGCCGAAGCGCCCTTCATGACCGGCTTCCAGCAGGGCTACCTGACCATGGATGCGCTGGCCTCGATGGTGTTCGGCATCCTGATCGTCTCCGCGATCAAGGCGCGTGGCATCACCGCCACCGCTGACGTGACGCGCTACACCCTGTGGGCCGGCGCGATCGCCGCGATCTGTCTGGCAGCCGTCTATCTGCCGCTGACCTACATGGGCGCCACCAGCCATGCTCTGGTGACGGAAGCCGCCAAGGGCGAACTGATTCCGGTCTACGTCGAGGCCTTGTTCGGGGATGCCGGCAAGCTGATCCTGGCGCTGGTCATCACTCTGGCGTGTCTGACCACCGCGGTGGGCCTGCTGACCTCCTGCGGCGAGTTCTTCCATCGCCTGCTGCCGAGCGTGCCCTACCGTCTGCTGGTGATCGTGATGGCAGTGGCCTCGGCGTTGATCGCCAACCTGGGCCTCTCGACGCTGATCAGCGTCTCGATTCCGGTGCTGGTCACGCTCTATCCGCTGGTGCTGGTGCTGACGCTGCTCTCCTACCTGCGCCCGCGCCTGCATGATGCACCGCGCGTGTTCGCCTGGAGCCTGGGCCTGACCCTGCTGGTCAGCCTGCTCGATGGCTTCGAAGCCAGTGGCATCGATTCCCTGATGGCCATCTCGCACCGCATCGAGCCGCTGCTGCCGCTGGCCTCCATGAATCTGGGCTGGCTGGCACCTGCACTGGCGGGCCTGATCATCGGCATGCTGACCAGCCGTCGTGACCAGACGAATCTGGACCCGGTACTGACCGAGCAACGCTGAGCGCCCCTCGGCCCTCCCCTGGTGGCATGATGTTGCCAGGGCGTTGCCATGAAAAAGCCCGCCCCTCGTGATGAGGGGCGGGCTTTTTTCGTCACGGCTGTCGTCTCTGGCGTCTCAGCGCGGCGTGCTGCGTGACAGCCCCAGCCGTGCGAGCGTGTCATCATCCAGCGAGTGCACCGCTTCCACGTCTGCCAATGCCGTGAAATAGTCCGGGGTCAGGAAGTCACGCCCACCCAGCAGGTGCTCGAGATACTCACGGGCCGGCTTGAGTCCCTGACCGGTGCGCTCCGGCAAGGCGATGTACACCCAGGCCTCGATGACACCGTCACGTGTCACGATGGCATTACGAAAGCGCTCATATTCATGTGGGCGCCCCTCGTAGGGGTCCATCAGGGTGATCTGCTCAGGGTCGCGCAGCTCGTAGAGCACCCCTTCGACACGCTCACCCCGCGCCGGTTGCACATTGGCATGTGCGATCCCCGGAACACGCGACGCCTTGTCGAAACTCAGCCGATGCTCCTCCAGCCAGCCATGCAGGGCACGACGCGTGTCACCGATGCGTGCCGCGACACGCGCCGGATTCATGTTGCTTCCGTAGGCGAAGTAGTACGGCATACCCATCTCCCGTGTGAACCGCGACGACTCAGTTGTCGGTGATCAGCGTATCGATCTCGCGCACGACTTCCGTCATCGCCACGCGGCGCTCCGGACGCGCATCCTTCAACCAGGCCTCGATGGCAGGCGCCACGTCACACTTCACCGGGAAGCTGCCACGCGCGTCACACAGTGCCTCGAGACGCGCGATGAACACGAAACGCAGCCACTGCCCCATGTCCATGCGGTCCACGCAGAAGGGCTCCACGCTCATGAAGGCCTCTGGGGTCGGTGTCTCCATGCGCCACAGATCCGCCGCCTTCATCGTCGCTTCCAGGCGTGCCAGCAGGTCACGCAATTCGTCATGCGCGTTGCCGGCGAGTTCGCCGTCCTGGGGTATTTCGGTCGGGTTCATGACACCTCCGTCAATTCATGCATGATGCGTTCACGGTATTATCCCGTTCATACGCTTGGAAGGCCAGGAGGGCCAGATGGCAGATAGCCTGTTCAATGACGTGATGATCCTGCTGGGGGCCTCGGTGGTCGCGGCGGCGCTGTTCCGACGCCTGCACCTGCCACCGGTACTGGCCTATCTGGCGGTGGGCTTTCTGGTCGGCCCGCATCTGGCAGGCTGGATAGGCCGTCCGGAAGAGCTGGCCTTTCTGTCGGAGTTCGGCCTGGTCTTTCTGTTGTTCTCGCTGGGATTGGAATTCTCGATGCCCCGCATGCGAGCCCTCAAGACCACCGTCTTCGGACTGGGAGCCTCCCAGGTGGTGGTCTGCAGCGGACTCTTCTGGGCGCTGGGCTGCGCACTGGGGCTGACCCCTGCCGCGGCGCTGGTCGCGGCCGGCGCACTGGGACTTTCTTCCACGGCCATCGTGACGCGGGAGCTGGCGCGCTGGAACGAGCTGGACAGCCCCCACGGCCATGCCGCGGTGGGAGTGTTGCTGTTTCAGGACCTTGCCGCCCTGCTGTTCCTGATCCTGATTCCGGCCATGGCGGGAGATGGCAGCCAGCTGCTCAGCGATCTGGGTGTGATGCTGGCCAAGGGCATCGGCCTGGTGGTGGTGATGATGGCCATCGGCAAATGGGTGCTGCCACTGGTCTTTCAGGAAGTCGCGCGCTCACGCTCGGAAGAGCTGTTCGTGCTCACCGTGTTGCTGGTGGCCCTGTTCTCGGCCTGGCTGACCCATAGCCTGCACCTTTCGATGGCGCTCGGCGCCTTCCTGGCGGGCATGATGCTCGGTGAAAGCCATTACCGGCATCAGATTGAGGCGGACATTCGCCCGTTCCGGGACATCCTGCTGGGCCTGTTCTTCGTCTCGGTGGGCATGCTGCTCGACCCGCATGTCCTGCTGGCACAGTGGTACTGGGTGGTGATCGGCGTGATCTGTCTGCTGACCACCAAGGCACTGTTGATCACGGGGCTTGCCAGACTCTCCGGACGACCACTGGATTCGGCCATGCGCACCGGCCTGGTGCTGTCACAGGGCGGAGAGTTCGGGTTTGCCCTGCTGGCACTGGCCAGTCAACAGCAGCTGATGGACACCGATACCGTGGGACTGGTGGTGGCGATCATCATCGGCTCGCTGGTCGTCACGCCCTCGCTCATTCGTCACAACCAGCATCTGTCGCAACGTGCCTGCCGCTCACATACCCCCACCCAGGAAAATCCGCACACCACGGCGCAGTTGAGCGAGGCCACGGCCCCGCTGCACGATCACGTCATCGTGTGCGGCTTCGGGCGTGTCGGTCAGACGGTCGGGCGCTTCCTGACCCAGGAGAAGCTCCAGTGGATCGCCATCGATGCCGACCCCATCCGCGTGCATGAAGCCGCCAGCGCGGGTGAACCGGTGGTCTTCGGTGATGCCCAGCGTCAGGACATTCTGCGCGCACTGGGCATCGAGCGCGCCCGCCAGGTGGTGATCACCGTCAACCAGCTGCCGCATGCACTGGCCATCCTGCATGCCATCCAGCCGTTGCAGCTCCCCGAGCTCAAGGTGCTGGTGCGCACCCAGGATGATGCCGACCTGGACACCTACAAGGCCGCCGGCGCGACCGAGGTGATCCCGGAGGTACTGGAAGGCTCATTGATGCTGGTCTCGCATGTGCTGGTCAATCTCGAGGTGCCATTTCGCCGTGTGGCGCGCTCGATCCAGAAGGCCCGCGAGGCCCGCTACAGTCTGCTGCATGGCTACTTCCACGGCCAGCAGTCCCAGCTGACCGACAAGCGTGGCAACCCGCTGCTGAGACGCCATCCCGTGACCCTGACCGAGAGCACCTGGGCCTGTGAGCGCCGACTGGACGAGATCTCCCTGCCGGAGCGCAGCGGTATTCTGATCTCCCGCATCGTGCGCGCCAACGGGGACTGCATCGAGGAGCCCACGGGTGATCTTCGTCTCGCGTGTGGCGATACGCTGGTATTGTCCGGGCTGGCTGATCATATTGAAGAGGCAGAAGCGCGTCTGTTGTCGGGCTGAGGCTCTGTCCGCCGGACGGGCACAGGAGACCGGCCTTTCGACAGCAGGCAATGACCGCCTTCGTCACGTCACAAGGGATACTCATCATGCACGGACAGCACGCAACGTCTTGCTCGACCCAGGGGAGCCCACAGTCGATGGGCGTCCACAATTACATGGAGCAGCTGGTGTTCGATGGCATACGCCTGCATGCCACGGCCAGCGGCATGGATGGCGACAGCCGCGAGGATGTCGCCTGCATCGCGCTCAATCAGCTGGCACCGCGCTACATCCGTCATGATGTGGACATGGCCTTCTACATGACCCCTGCCGAACAGGAGCTGCTGGAAGAGCGTGTGGCCCTGGCTCTTGATGATGCGGTGGCCAGGGTGCACAGCATGCCGCGACGCAGCTAGTCGCCGCCCTCTTCTGCCCCGGGCGCATCGCGGGGATGCGCCCGGGCAATCACGATGCTCGCCATCAATCACGACGGGCCTCACCAACCACGACGAGCCTCACCAACCACGACGGCCCACCTGCGCAGGCAGGTGGGCCGTCGTGATGAGGGTTGCCCTTGAGATGGCAGCCGCTCAGATACCTGCCGCTCCCTGCGGCGGGACTTCATCGAGCACCTTGCGCAGGAAGGCGCGGGTGCGGTCATCCTTCGGCGCGCTGAACAGCTGACTCGGTGGCCCCTGCTCGACGATACGCCCGCCTTCCATGAAGATGACGCGGTCAGCGACTTCCCGCGCAAACTGCATCTCGTGAGTGACCACGATCATGGTCTGACGCTCCACCGCCAGCTGCTTCATCAGCTCCAGCACTTCGTCGACCCACTCCGGGTCGAGCGCCGAGGTCGGCTCATCGAACAGGATGACCTCGGCCTGGGCCGCCATGGCACGCCCGATGCCGATGCGCTGCTGCTGTCCACCGGAAAGCGCCGCCGGGAAGGCATCCGCCTTCTCGCTCATGCCGATGCGCTCGAGAATCTCGCGGGCGCGTTGATGCGCCTTGGCCTTGGGCCAGCCATTGACGACGATCAGGCCCTCGGCAATGTTCTCAAGCGCCGTCTTGTTGGCGAACAGCGCATAGTTCTGGAACACGAAGGCGCTGTTGCGACGCAGGGCAAGAATGTCATGGCGACTGGCGCGTGTGGCCGCGACCTTGTGCTCGCCGATCTGGATTTCCCCGTCATCGGGTTGCTCCAGGAAGTTGATGCAACGCAGCAAGGTGGACTTGCCGGTACCCGACGGGCCGATGACGACGATGATCTCGCCCTGCTTCACTTCCAGCGTGATGCCATCGAGTACGGCCTGTCCGCCGAATTTCTTGATCAGATTTCTGACTGCAATCATCGCTGATAGGCCTTGTTGAGACGTTTCTCCATCCAGCGCTGCACGAAGGACAGCCCTTCCACCATCACCCAGTAGACGATGGCCACCATGATGAAGGATTCAAAGTACAGGAAGCTGCTGGCCGCTTCCTTCTGGGTCGCGCCCATCAGTTCGGTCACCCCCAGCGTGAAAGCCAGCGACGTGGACTTGATCATGTCCACGAAGTAGTTCATCAGCGTGGGAGCCGCCACACGGGCTGCCTGTGGCAGCACGATGCGACGCATCAACTGGACATTGGTCATGCCGATGGACAGCGCCGCCTCGGTCTGGCTGCGATCGACGCCGACGATGGCCGCACGGATCGACTCGGCCATGTAGGCAGAGAAGTGCAGCGTCAGGCCCAGAATCGTCGCGGTCACGCCATCGATCTGGGTGAGGAACGACATCACCTGCGGCAGGCCGTAGTAGAACAGGAACAGCTGCACCAGCAGCGGCGTACCGCGGAAAAAGGAGATGAACACCACGGTCAGCGCATTGAGCACCGGCACCTTCAGCACCCGCACTACCGCCAACAGCGAGGCCAGTACCAGCGCGGCCACCATGCCGATACAGGCCATCTTGAGTGTCAGTGGCAGGTATTTGAGCATGACCGGCAGCAGGCCAAGCATGTAATCGATATTGAGAGTATCCATTCGTTATCCGGACAGGCTGAGGGCTTGGCTGAGAGTCTCACGGAAGACGCCCATCGACGTGATGACGGCAATATCCCGGCGACACGCGGAGCATCATCACGGCAACGGGGTGACGGTTGTGCCGTCACCCCGTTTGCTCACGACATCGATTGACGCGCCTGCACGTGACACACCGTCATGCGTCAGGCTCGTCCACGGGTGCCCCCTGTATCAGGGCGCGCCCGTCAATGTTCAAGGCGTGGTGATGTCATTGCCGAACCACTTGTTGGAAATCTCGGCCAGACGACCATTTTCCTTGAGCTCGGTCAGCGCGGCATCCACCGCGTCACGCTTGGCTTCACCCTCGGCATCCTTGCGGAATGGCAGCGCGTTCTCGAGACGTGAGAACGGCGTGCCTGCCAGCTCCAGCGGCAACGGCGTCTTCTGGATCACCTGGCTTGCGCTGACGCGGTCCATCACGAAGGCATCGACACGGCCCAGGGCGGTGTCCTGCTCGATGTTGGATTCATAGGTCTTGATGTCGATCTGGTCGGCGTACGGCAGCTCCTTCATCAGCGCTTCGTAGTTGGACCCCAGATTGACCGCCACGCTGTGCCCCTTGAGGGACTCGACGCCGGTGATCTCGTCGTTGCCACGACGCTTGACCACCTGCGCCCCGTCATAGACGTACGGCTGGGTGAAAGCGAACTTGGCCTTGCGCGCATCGGTGATGGTGATCTGGTTGGCCACGGTATCGATACGACCCGCTTCCAGTGCACCGATCAGACCGGAGAAGCTCATGGTGACGAATTCGACATCGTCGCCGGTGATCTCGCCCACGGCATTCAGGACATCCACCTCAAAGCCCTGCAGCTTGTCCTGCTTGACGAAGGTGAACGGGAAGTAGCCCCCGGACATGCCGACCTTCAGGGTGTCGGCGTGAGCGGCCAGGCTGCCCATGGCAGCAGCCCCCAATGCCGCCGCCATCACGGTGCCCTTGAGAGCAGTGGAAGAGAAGACGGCAGCAAGTGAACGTGAATGGCGCATCGGAAATCCTCGATGGTGGCAGACTTATGCGGGCAGGGCATGTGTCGAAGTGCAGACGTCATCCACCGTCCCACACGCAGCGAGCACATGACAGCAACGAATCAGGCATAAGCGCCAGCATTTATATGTGATTTAGTTTTATAGAATAACGAGCCTGTCGCGCATTCCCAAACATTTCCTCCACTTTGGTAAGAACGAAAAGGAATAACGCTACATGCGCGAGCAATGATGAGATTCTAGCATGCCTGCCCCTGCTGACCAGCCATGCGCCGAGGCGTCCCGGCGGGCGCAACGGCCGCTGCCACTCGGATTGAGTGTGCCCTCTCAAGAGCACGCCATCGGGTAGCGGCTAACGATGACAGCCTGAGGTCATCAGGATGACAGTTATTCACGTCTTCCGTGGACGATACTGTGGATAACCTTGTGCTTCCTCGCTGCAAGCCGCGCCAGACCTGGGCAGGAGAAAATTGATCAAATTTTCATCAGCGAGCCACCAGGACGTCTCCCAAAGGCCCCATAGCCGGCAATCCTTCTGCAATCAAGGTGTTGCGACAATGCGCGATAGCCTTCGCGGGTGGCATGCCAAGAGGCGAATCGCTAAAGTCTCAGCCATTCTTGGCGTATCCTTGCCGATATCACGCCCAATCTCAGGTCGTCCCGGACGCGTACTGCGTCCGGGGAGCCCAACCGCAGCGGTGAGCCTCATGACTCCACTCTCCTCCCTGAGCAACTTCTTCCAGCGCACCGGTGCTGACGTGTACCTTTATCATCTGGGGCGCATCCTGTCCCCCTTGAGCCTTGAAGAGCTGGAAGCCTTCGAGACCCAGCAACAGCCGTGGTCGCAACCTTTCAAGGGACAGGCCCGGCTGGCGTGCGTCTTCCGACCCGCCGGCATCGACGATCCACTGGTATGGTTTCTGGCCCTGCCGCTGGATGAAGAAGGCCGGCTTTCTCCGCCGCAACGAGATGCATTCCTCGAACGCCTGCTGACCACACTCGGCCAGACGGCACTGAGCGTCGGTCGTTCTGACCTGTTGCAGGCCGAGGCAGGCAAGATCGACAACCTGATGCAGGACAATCCCCTGGCCTTCACTCCAGATGACAGCCTGCGCGCCATGCTGCATGCCCGCGCCAGCATCGACTGTGATCGCCCTGCCAGTCAGTACTACGAACAGGCGGAACGCTATCTCGCCGCGCAACTGCCCCTTGATGACTGGCCCAGCGTTGGCCTGCAGGGCATCGCCGATGGGCTGACGCGTCGCGGTGAGTTCACCAATGAACTTGCCGAGGCGATGATCGAACGGATCGGCTATCTTCCCGACACGCCGCTGCGCGCGCTCGCCCTGTGCCTGGAGCAGGCTCCCCCGGCCCATCCGCAGCTGGCCAGTCCGCTGACGGACAGTCTGGAGGCGGAGCTGCTCGACAGTCTGATTCGCCGCGGTCAGACGGCACGGGAGCTGGGAGACCTGGAAACCCTGTGCGCCTGCCTGCGTGCAGCGGCTGCCAGCCCCCTGCCAGCGGCCGCCGAATGGCTGGATATGCTATTGGCGGACGAGAGCGCCGCCAGCGTGGATGTGCTGGTCGCGATCGCCGCACGCGGTTATGCCCATCTGGAAGATGCCGAGCGCCTGCCGACCTTCCTCGTGCGACTGGCCAACTGCCCGCAAGCCAGCTTCCAGGCTCTCGCCCGTGATCTGGCGCTGATTCCGCGTCTGCGTCTGCCGGTACTGATGACGCTGCGCAACGCCGAACCCGACAGCGCCCTGGGGCTCGCCCTGGCGTCGCTCACCGGCCGGACGGTGGCGCCGACGCAACGCCACTGAGCCACTGAATTACTGAGCCTCTGAATTACTGAGCCTCTGAGCCAGCCCTGCCATCAGGACCCGCCGCCCTCGCCGGTCCTGATGGCCAATCCCCTGCCGGCCCGTCCTGGCCAATCTCTCCTCTCGGCTCGTGCCCGGCACTGCGCCACGTACCTCGTTCGGCCCCAGGCCCAGCCCTATGCCTAGCTCTAGGCCCAGCACCTTGCCCGGTGGTCGCCAGCGCAAGCGACAGGTGAGCATCACAGTCCTTGAGATCATGCGCATAACCCACGACACTTGGGAGAGGCCTGATCATCGTGCGCGAGAACTGCCCGGTGAAAGCGCTCTGCAAGGCGCCAGGCACGGGAGCGGCGCTGCTCGCAGCCAAAGATATGCCAACAAGGATTGCTGCTGATACGGTAAGTGACTATGCTGCGCGCCCGTCTGGTCGCAATCCCGCTGTCTGCCACGCGCCATTGCGATCACCACGGTGCCTTTCATGCCGTGACCCGACCTCCAGGCCAGGTCATGCCCTCTGATTCAGGATGAAACATGCCGCATTCCAAGACCCCTGCTCGTCATCACGCTCACAAGGCACCGCCTCTGGATCTCAGATCCCTGAACCACGATCTGCTCGGCTTTCGACCGCGAGCCGTCGTCGGGCGGCGTGAACTGATCGAGCTGCCGGAGCTGCATCTGCACCTCAACGCCAAGATCGACACTGGCGCGCACTCGAGCGCACTGCACGCAGAGAACATCGAGGTCTTCGAGAAGGATGAAGACCTGTGGGTACGCTTCATCACGCGCAGTGGCGGCAGTGATTCTCCGCCCCATGATGTCGAGACACGGGTCCACGACCGGCGTCGGGTCAGGTCTTCCAACGGTCAGGCACAGTGGCGCTACGTGATTCGCTCCCGCATGCAGCTCGCCGGGCTCGACTACGACATCGACATGACACTGGTCGATCGCTCCCAGATGCGCCACCCCATCCTGCTGGGGCGCCGTGCACTGCGTCGCCTGCTGGTGGCACCGGGTGCCGCCTATCTGCATGGCGAGCCCTGACGACCTTCACATTGCGCAAGACTCGCCCCCGGCATGACTCGAACGGGCACGCCGCCTTCGCGGCGCTCGCGCAAGACGCCTCCTGACGCACCTCTTTCATCCTTTCGCCACCTTCTCATTCCTGACGGCCCTTTCGGCTCTGGAGGATTTCATGCATATCGGTATCCTGTCGCGCAATTCCCGCCTCTACTCCACTCGCCGCCTGATCGAGGCAGCCGAAGCCCGCGGGCATACCGCACGCGTCGTGGACACGCTGCGCTGCTACATGAACATCGCCTCGCACCGCCCCTCCATCCATTACAAGGGTGCCGAGATCGAGCATTTCGACGCCGTAGTGCCACGCATCGGCGCCTCCGTCACCTTCTATGGCTGTGCGGTACTGCGCCAGTTCGAGATGATGGGTACCTACGTGGTCAACGACTCCGTGGCCATCGCGCGCTCGCGTGACAAGCTGCGCTCGCTGCAGCTGCTGTCTCGCAAGGGGCTGGGCCTGCCGGTCACCGGCTTCGCGCATTCGCCGGATGACATCCCCGACCTGATCACCATGGTCAAGGGCGCGCCGCTGGTCATCAAGCTGCTGGAAGGCACCCAGGGCATCGGGGTGGTACTCGCCGAGACCAATCAGGCCGCCGAGAGCGTGATCCAGGCCTTCATGGGCATGAAAGCCAACATCATGGTGCAGGAATACATCAAGGAGGCGCGCGGCGCCGACATCCGCTGCCTGGTGGTGGGTGACAAGGTGGTCGCCTCCATGAAGCGCCAGGCCGCCGATGGCGAGTTTCGCTCCAACCTGCACCGTGGCGGCACCGCGAGCGAGATTCGCATCACGCCGGAAGAGCGCTCCACCGCCATCCGCGCCGCCAAGGCCATGGGCCTGGCCGTCGCCGGTGTCGACCTGCTGCGCGCCAACCATGGTCCGGTGATCATGGAAGTGAACTCCTCACCGGGTCTGCAGGGCATTGAAACGGCAACCGGCAAGGACATCGCGGGGACGATCATCGACCACATCGCCAAGTCCGCCGCACCCGCCAGGAAGATCCCGCCCAAGCCCAAGGGGTGAGATGCCGCCGGCTTGCCTGAGCATTCGGGGAGACATGACGCTGATCACGGACAGCCGTGACACTGTCGGACGTCACGATAACGTCATCGAACTGTCGTAAAATGAGTGGATTGACGCTACGGGAAGAAATATCAGGACTTTCTGCACATCAGGGGTAGAAAAACACTGTTTTCACCCGCACAATCTCTCCTGACGGAGGAGGTGACCGCCCATGTTTCTCGACAATCGCCAGGTGGCGATGGATAGCGTCCAGGAAGCCCTGGCAGACAGTCTTGATTATTTCGAGGACAACGCCGAACGGCTGCGTCCCGGGCTGCTGAAGGCCTTTGAACCCTTCTATGCCCGGCGCGTGGAGCTCAAGCAGGCGCTGGAAGTCGAGACGCGCAAGCATCTGAGCCTGATGCCGCGAGACGCTGATGTCGAGCGTGATGACTACATGTGGCTGTGGAGTCGCCTGAAGAGCATCGTCAGCAATGACAATCAGGTTCTGATCAACGAACTGCTCGAACAGGAGCGCGTGCTGATGCAGGCCTGCTCGACGGCCTTCACGCATCCTCTCCCGGACAGCATGGAGAAGGTGCTGGAAGCGTGCTTCCACAACTGCCGCCAATTGATTCGCGAGCTCTATCGTCACCAGACCGGCATCGCGGCACGCCGCCGCGCCGGCTGACCTCGGGCCCGCTCAGCGGAAAAAGCCTCGAGCAGACACGAAAAGCCCCCGCTTCCTATCGGAAGACGGGGGCTTTTCGTGTTGGCCGGCCGGTACGCTGAGCCGCTGTCGTCAACTGCCTGACACGGCCGGTACGGCTGGCAATACCGGTGTCGGTAGTCGCTCCGCCGGCCCCAGGAAACGCGGCTTGCGGCCCCACAGGTAAAGATCCCCCACCGTGGCGGCACGCGCCAGCCATTCGCGCAGCATCAGCCGCAGCCCCGCAGGCCGACGCTCGGAAACTGCCGGACAGCCGACGGCATCCAACCCCAGCACGTCAGCGATGAACAGTGCCCGTGGTAGATGCCAGGGCTGCGTGACCAGCACCGCCTGATCGACACCGAAGACCTTGTGCGCACGCACCAGCGTATCGAAGGTCGAGAATCCGGCGTAATCCAGCGTCATGAACTGCTGTGGCACATTGCGATCACGCAGGTCACGCCACATGGTCATCGGCTCATTGTAATAACGCGTACGATTGTCCCCTGACAGCAGCAGGTTGCTCACTCGATGCAGCCGGTAGAGCTGGGCGGCGGTGTCGAGACGAGCCTGATAGTGCGGGTTGCGTCCTCCGCCCACCAGGCCATGGGAGGTCCCGAAGACGATTCCCACTTCACGGCTTTCGCAGGTCAGCGGGGAAGACGCGATGCGATCACGGGTCGACATCACGACCCACAGATTGAGCCCGACCACTATCATCAGGCTCACGACCAACAGGCCAATCATGGCCATCACGGCCCGCTTGATCACTCGTCGCATCTGCTCCCCGCACCCATCCTTGCCTGTCACTACCGAATATCGCCATTCACTGCATCATGCAAGCATGAGCGCCCAGCCTACCCAAGCCATGCACACGACACCAGCGGGATGACGCCTGCAGGCTCGAGGGCCACGGGGTCAGGGCAGACGCCTGTCGGCTCACTCTTCCTGCGTCATGATCGCCTTGACGCTGACCGGCACCTGGGTCGCGATGTTGCCCAGTCCCGCCAGGTCACGCAGGGTACGGATGCCATCCACCAGCGAGAACTGGCTGGCATCGACCATCACCGGCGCGTCCGTCTGCACCAGCCAGCGCTCCCCCTGCAGACGTGTCACCTGCAGGCTCACCGGCAGGGTCTGGGTACTGTCATGCAGCGTCAGCTGCCCTTCCAGGCTGACATGCTGGGTATCGCCCGGCTCCATGACCTTGAGCGTCGGCATGTCCAGTGACGCGGTCAGCACGGCCAGGGGATAGTCACCGGCCTCAAAGAGTTTCTCGCTGACACGCTGATCACGGATCTCGATACCGGTATCGGCAGAGTCCAGGTCGATCTCGACCGACAACTGGCCCGCATCATTGACGCGAGCACGCCAGGAATCGAAGGCGTGCTGCTCGACGGTGCTGGCACCGTCCTTGCTCATCTTGGTGGACTGGAAATTCAGTTGCGAGGCATCGCTGTCCAGTGTCCATGACGCCTGTGCACTGACGGCAGTACTCATGATCAGGCTGGCGGTCAGGACACGTAAGGCTGTCGGGTAGCGCATTGGGATATTCCTTGCTGGCAGAGAATCACGATCTTCGACGCCACATGACGCAACGACGGCGCCATGGTGCAGTCCTTGGCACGGCTTGGAAAGCAGTTGGCGCGAGAGGTTCCGTCAAGACGGCCGTGCCGCCCGTTGCGCGATTGCGCCCGAGCGACACGCAGCGTCAGAACATGCCAAGTTCAAGGCGCGCCTCTTCACTCATCATCTCCCGCGACCAGGGGGGCGAGAACACGATCTCGACGTGAACCTTGGAGACATCCTCCGCGCCCAGGATCTTGCGCTTGGCATCCTCGGCGATCACGTTGCCCATGCCGCAGCCCGGCGCCGTCAGCGTCATCTTCAGATTGACCATCTTCTCGCCGCTGATCAGGGTGTCGATACGACAGCCATAGACCAGCCCGAGCTCGACGATGTCCACCGGGATCTCGGGGTCGAAACAGGTGCGCAGCTGCGCCCAGACGAAGGCCTCTATCTCGGCGTCGCTCTGCCCGGCCGGCAGATGCGGGCGCGGCACGGCGTCCAGTCCCAGTGCATCGAGGCTGAAGCTCTCGATCAGGTACATGCGGCCCTCGTACGCCACGCTGACGGTGCCGCCCTTGGCCTGCATGACTTCGACCACCGCGTCCTCATGCAGGGTCACCGACTTGCCGAAGGGTACCGAGATACCTTCCACGTCACGCTGCAACGGCATCTTCTGGCCCTTGCCGAGGCTGGCCAGCTGGTCTTCAGTGTGGCTCATGCCCTCTCCTTGCCGAACCGCATGACAGCCATGCGGATCAAGAATACTGTGGGTTCACTCAGGATGTGCGGGTCACAACATCCCCTGGCAAGCGCCGATAGCAATGAGGCCCGCCATGCGCGAGCCTCATTGATCAGCGCCCGTCAGGGCCACCGCAGGGGATGCTCAGCGCACCATGGTCAGCACGCGCTGCAGAGCCTCGACGAACAGGTCGATCTCCTCCGGCGTGTTGTAGGCCGCGAAGGAGGCGCGACAGGTGGCATCGACACCGAAACGTCGCAGCACCGGCTGAGCGCAGTGATGACCGGTCCGGATGGCGACCCCCAGCTGATCGATCAGCAGACCGATGTCCTGGGCGTGGGCACCGTCGACCACGAAGGAGATCGCGCCGGCCTTGTCGGGCGAGTTGCCGATGATGCGCAGCCCGTCCACTTCGCGCATGCGCTCGGTGGCATGGCGCATCAGCTGCTGCTCCCAGCGCGTGATCAGCGCCATGTGGGTGCAGTCCAGCCAGTCGATGGCCTTGCCCAGACCGATGACCTCGGCGATGGGCGGCGTGCCAGCCTCGAACTTGTGCGGCAGATCCGCGAACAGGGTGCCGTTCTCGAACGAGACCGTGCGGATCATCTCGCCGCCGCCCTGCCACGGTGGCATGGCATCGAGCAGCGCTTCCTTGCCGTAGAGCACGCCGATGCCGGTCGGGCCATACATCTTGTGGCCCGAGAAGACATAGAAGTCGGCGTCGATCTCGCGTACATCGACCTGCTGATGCGGCACCGCCTGGGCGCCATCGACCAGAATCAGCGCGTCGTGAGCATGCGCCAGCCTGGCCATCTCGGCCACCGGGTTGATGCTGCCCAGGGCGTTGGAGACCTGATTGACGCAGACCAGGCGCGTCTTCTCGCCCAGCAGGTCACGGTAGGCCGCCATGTCGAGCACGCCATCGTCGTCACACGGAATCACCTTGATGACGATATCCAGGCGTTCCGCCAGCATCTGCCAGGGCACGATGTTGGCGTGATGCTCCATTACCGAGATCAGCACTTCATCACCGGCATTCAGCCAGTTGGCACCCCAGCTGTTGGCAACCAGGTTGATCGCCTCGGTGGTGCCGCGCGTGAAGATGACTTCACGCGTCAGGCGCGCATTGATGAAGGCACGTACCTTCTCGCGCGTCCCTTCGTAAGCGGCCGTCGCCTCGTCCGCCAGGCTGTGCAGGCCACGGTGGATATTGGCATTGGTGTTGCGGTAATAATCGCTCATCGCGTCGATGACGGCAGTCGGCGTCTGGCTGGTGGCGGCGCTGTCGAGATAGATCAGCGGCACGTCACCATGCACGCGACGCTCGAGGATCGGGAAATCCTCGCGGACCCGCACGACATCGAGCATCAGATTGTCGAGTGCGCTCATGCGAAGTCCTCATCACGCGCCACCGCCACGGCCCCACCGCCCAGCTCGACACTCAGATCCACCAGCTCATCGAGGTGGAAGCGTGACGGCAGGCGACCCGCGACGCTGCGCTCGATACGCTCAGCGATGGCGTCGATGCCCAGACCGGACATGACCTCATTGGCGAAGGCCAGGGTCAGCAGGCCGCGTGCCGTCTGCTCATCGATGCCACGCGCACGCAGTGCGAAGACAGCCGTCTCGTCGAGCTGGCCGGTCGTGGTGCCGTGAGAGCACTTGACGTCGTCGGCGTAGATCTCGAGTTCCGGCTTGGTATTGATCTCGGCGCGGTCCGACAGCAGCAGGTTGGCGTTGTTCTGATGCGCCTCGATCTTCTGACTGTCACGCTTGACCAGCACGCGGCCATTGAAGACGCCACGTGCGCGGTCGGCCAGGATGCCCTTGTAGTTCTCATCCGAGAAGGTCAGAGCCTCGTTGTGATTGACCAGCGAGTGGGTATCCACGTGCTGACGATCACGACCGAAGAACAGGCCATCGAGGCGCGCATGGGCATTGCTGCCGTTGAGATCGCAGACGATGTCGTTGCGTACCAGACCACCACCGGTATTCAGGTTGATGGAGCGGTACTGGCTGTCACGCGGCTGCTCGACCTGCAGTGAGGCGATATGCGTCTCGCCGGTGGCGGCCTCACCCAGCTTGTAGTGATTGAGCACGGCGCCGCGCTCCAGCATCACTTCGCTGACCATGTTGGTGAAGTTGGTCGCGCCGGTCTCGCCGATGTGATGCTCGATCACGCTGGCTTCGGCACGGCTGCCCAGCTGCACCAGCAGGCGCGGATGGCTCATGGTCACGGGCTCGCCTTCGACGGCGGCGCGCGACAGGAACAGCGCATAGACCGGCTTGTCGAGCACCGTCCGAGGGCCGACCTGAATCACCGCACCCTCTTCGGTGAAGGCAGAGTTCAGCGCCACGAAGGGCGTGAAGTCGATACCGGTCAGGCGATTCAGCGAGCCGCCGATCACTTCCGGCTGATTGACGATGGCGTCAGACAGCGGCACGACACGCACGGTGTCGGGCAGACCTGCCACATCGGAAAGCTCGGCGTTGTAGAGACCATCGACGAACACCAGGCGGTAAGCATCGACGGCGAGCGCCAGCTCGTCCTTCACCGCCGCCGAGAGATGGGCATCGTCGGCGAGACGGTATTGCTGGCGACCCAGCGCCTGGGTGTCGGTGTACTTCCAGGCCTCGACCTTGCGAGTCGGCAGACCCAGCGCTTCAAAGCGGGCGATGCCGGCCTGACGGCGCGCCGCCATCCAGCTCGGGTCAGCCGCGAAGCGAGCCTTGCGCGCGGCGAATTCGCTGGCGAAGGCTTCGCTGCCGGGGACGGACGCGGTAGCAAGTGCTGTCATTACGCGGTTTCCTCCTGCAGCCAGTCATAGCCCTGGGCTTCGAGTTCGAGGGCCAGCGACTTGTCGCCGGACTTGACGATGCGGCCATCCATCAGCACGTGGATGTGGTCCGGCACGATGTGCTCGAGCAGACGCTGGTAGTGCGTGACCATCAGTACGGCGCGGTTCTCGTTGCGCAGGGAATTGACGCCCTTGGCGACGATCTTCAACGCATCGATGTCGAGACCGGAGTCGATCTCGTCGAGCATGGCGAGCTTCGGTTCCAGCACCAGCATCTGCAGGATCTCGTTGCGCTTCTTCTCGCCACCGGAGAAGCCCTCGTTCACCGCACGCTGCAGGAAGCTGGCATCCATCTGCATGAAGGCAAGCTTCTCGCGGATCAGCTTCATGAATTCCGGGGCCGGAATCTCGCCCAGGCCTTCGGCTTCACGCTTGGCGTTCAGCGCCGCCTTGAGCAGGTAGACATTCTTGACCCCCGGGATCTCCACCGGGTACTGGAAGCCCAGCAGCAGGCCGGCACGCGCGCGCTCCTCGACTTCCATCTCCAGCACGTCCTCACCTTCATAGGTGATGGTGCCCGAGGTCACTTCATAACCGTCCTTGCCGGCGATCACGGAGGACAGCGTGGACTTGCCCGCACCGTTCGGCCCCATGATGGCGTGGACTTCACCCTTGTTGATGGTCAGGTCGAGCCCCTTGAGGATTTCCTTGCCTTCCACCGAGACGTGCAGATCTTTGACTACGAGCATGATGATACC
The DNA here is from genome assembly GCF_029846335.1 of Cobetia sp. 3AK. NCBI lineage: Bacteria > Pseudomonadati > Pseudomonadota > Gammaproteobacteria > Oceanospirillales > Halomonadaceae > Cobetia > Cobetia sp. 3AK. The sequence continues at coordinate 33,447 of NZ_JARWKR010000001.1, forward strand.
TTTGGCTGACAGGCCGCCCGCAAGCGGCCCTCAAGAATGGGGATGAATGCGAAACAGGCTGTGGCGTTAGCCGACGGCGCCTTCGAGGGTGACGTTGAGCAGCGCCTCGGCCTCGACGGCGAACTCCATCGGCAACTCCTGGAAGACGTCCTTGCAGAAACCGTTGACGATCATGTTGACCGCATCTTCCTCGCTGATGCCGCGCTGACGGCAGTAGAACAGCTGATCCTCGCCGATCTTGGACGTCGTCGCCTCGTGCTCGACGGTAGCGGTGGCGTTGCCGATCTCCTGATACGGGAAGGTGTGCGCACCACAGCGATCGCCGATCAACAGCGAGTCACACTGGGTGAAATTGCGCGCGCCCTTGGCCCGTGGACCGATCTTGACCAGGCCACGATAGGACTGCTCGGAGTTGCCGGCCGAGATGCCCTTGGAGACGATGGTGGACTTGGTGCCCTCACCGATGTGGATCATCTTGGTACCGGTGTCCGCCTGCTGGCGACCATTGGTGACGGCGACGGAGTAGAACTCCCCGACACTGTCCTTGCCACGCAGGATGCATGACGGGTACTTCCAGGTGATCGCGGAGCCGGTCTCGACCTGGGTCCAGGACACCTTGGAACGATCACCGCGGCAATCGGCGCGCTTGGTGACGAAATTGTAGATGCCACCCTTGCCGTCTTCATCGCCCGGATACCAGTTCTGGACGGTGGAGTACTTGATGTAGGCATCTTCCAGCGCGACCAGCTCGACCACGGCGGCGTGCAGCTGGTTCTCATCACGCTGCGGTGCGGTGCAGCCTTCCAGATACGAGACCTGAGCCTGCTTCTCGCAGATGATCAGGGTGCGCTCGAACTGGCCGGTGTTGGCGGCGTTGATGCGGAAGTAGGTGGAAAGCTCCATCGGGCAGGTCACGCCTTCCGGCACGAACACGAAGGAGCCATCGGTGAAGACGGCCGCGTTCAGCGCGGTGAAGTAGTTGTCTGCCTTGGGCACGACGGTCCCCAGATACTGCTTGATCAGCTCCGGGTAGTCCTGGATGGCTTCCGAGATGGAGCAGAAGATCACGCCCGCCTCGGACAGTTCCTTCTTGAAGGTGGTGGTCACCGATACGGAGTCGAATACCGCATCCACCGCCACGCCAGCCAGCGCGGCGCGCTCGTGCAGCGGGATACCCAGCTTCTCGTAGGTCTCCAGCAGTTTGGGGTCCACCTCATCCAGACTCTGCGGACGATCTTCCGGCTTCTTCGGGGCGCTGAAATAGGAAATCGCCTGGTAGTCGATCTCGGGGTAATCCAGGTGTGCCCAGGACGGCGCCTTCATCTTCAGCCACTGATGATAGGCATCCAGACGCCACTCCAGCATCCACTCCGGCTCACCCTTCTTGGCCGAGATGAAGCGAATCACGCTCTCATCCAGTCCCGGCGGAATGGTGTCGCTCTCGATGTCGGTCACGAAGCCCTGCTTGTACTCTCGCTGTACAAGCTGCTCCATCTCCTGGCTCGCCATGCTGGTCTCCTCTCCCGGAGAAGCTCCGGGTCTGTTCAGATTCCTGATCACCCCGCCTCAACTGCGGCGAAGCTCGAATATTCGAATATTTCTGAAGCCTGGCCCGCAACCGTGGGGCTGAGCATTCAGCGCCCGGACATGCCGTTGACGGCGCTTCCTGCACTGCTGTCCTTGTCGGGGGCTCCCCCGTCAGCCTCTTCATCGCTGTAGAGACTGACGGCCTGAATGGGCAACTGGATCGGCATCCGCAGCGGTGTGGTGGATGCCAGATGTGCCAGCGTCACGCTGCCCAGCAGTTCACCGATGGCGCGCGAGACTCTCTGCCAGTTGTCGGCCACGCCACAGGTGTTGACCAGCTCGCAATCGCCATCGGCGTGGCTGCATTCCGTGACGGCCACTGGACCTTCGATGGCGCTGATGATGTCACTGGCCGTGATGTCACTGGCGGGTCGCGCCAGACGGTAGCCCCCCTGCGCCCCACGACGTGACTCCAGCAATCCGGCGCGTACCAGCGCCTTCAAGGTCTTGCTGACGGTGGGATGCGGCAACTGAACGCTTTCCGCGAGATCGATCGCTGCATGGGCCGACTCCGGCTCGCGAGCGATGCGCGCCATCACCACGGCGGCATAATCGGTCATTCTGGAAAGCTTCAGCATCTTGCCTCCACTGCGGGGTTATCAATTGGGGACCATTTTAGTCCTGTATCAGAACGATGTGAAGCCAAGCACCCAGCGAAAACGCCAAATTGCGGCCTGGGCAACCAGTTTGCCGACAAGATAGCCGCCGATCACAACAAAAATAACAATCATTCCCATTTAAAATTCCTACTGACCACTCCATCCTGCCACTCTCAAGCCTGTACAAGCCCTTCTGCTGCCAGCCTTGGAACGCAAGACACCCCGCCGGGAAATCCCGACGGGGTGTCTTGGTCTTGCATCATCTCGACATCACGCGCCGCTCAGGAAAGCGACGTGGTCATGATCAGTCGTGGAACGGATTGCGCAGCACGATGGTCTCGTTGCGATCCGGGCCGGTGGAGATGATGTCGATCGGCACGCCGACCTGCTCTTCCAGGAAGCTGATGTAGGCACGGGCATTGGCCGGCAGCTTCTCGACTTCACGCACGCCGATGGTGGAGTCGCTCCAGCCCGGCAGATCCTGGTAGAGCGGCTCGATGGCTTCATAGCCTTCGGAATCCACCGGGTTGTCCAGCACGTCGCCATCCTTGCTGCGATAGCCGATGCAGACCCGGATGTTCTCGAGACCATCCAGCACGTCCAGCTTGGTCAGGCAGATGCCGCTGACCGAGTTGATCTGCACGGCGTGACGCAGGGCGACGGCATCGAACCAGCCACAACGACGCGCACGACCGGTGGTAGCACCGAATTCGTGGCCACGCTCGGCCAGGTGACGGCCGAACTCATCGAACAGCTCGGTCGGGAACGGGCCGGAACCGACACGGGTGGTGTAGGCCTTGGTGATGCCCAGCACGTAGTCGAGATACAGCGGGCCGACACCGGAACCGGTGGCGGTGCCGCCGGCAGTGGTGTTGGAGCTGGTGACGTACGGGTAGGTACCGTGGTCGATGTCGAGCAGTGAGCCCTGAGCACCCTCGAAGAGGATGTTCTCGTTGGCCTTGCGCACGGAGTGGACCAGGTCCACGGTGTCGCAGACCATCGGACGCAGCTCTTCGGCCATTTCCATGGCTTCGTCCAGCACCTGCTGGAAGTCGACCGGCGCTTCACCGTGATAGTGCTGCAGCACGAAGTTGTGGTAGTCCAGCACTTCGCCCAGCTTGGAGGCGAAACGCTCACGGTGGAGCATGTCACCCAGACGCAGACCACGACGCGCGACCTTGTCTTCGTAGGCCGGCCCGATGCCACGACCCGTGGTGCCGATCTTGGCGACACCACGCGCCTTCTCGCGCGCCTGATCCAGGCGCACGTGATAGGACAGGATCAGCGGGCAAGCCGGCGACAGACGCAGACGGTCACGTACCGGCACGTCATTGGCTTCCAGCTCACGGATCTCCTTGATCAGCGCTTCCGGAGACAGCACGACGCCGTTGCCGATGACGCAGGTCTTGCCCGGGTGCAGGATACCGGACGGGATCAGGTGAAGAACGGTCTTCTTGCCATCCAGCACCAGTGTATGGCCGGCGTTGTGGCCACCCTGGAAGCGCACGACGGCGCTGGCGGATTCGGTCAGCAGGTCAACGACCTTGCCCTTGCCTTCATCACCCCATTGGGTGCCGAGCACGACTACATTCTTGCCCATGATTCCTAGTCTCTTTCGGTGAATAACCGTCGGTGAAAACCCACTCACAAGTGCAGCCACCTCAAGGGCAGCTGCACCTCGGGACCTGGTGGCCCCTGCTGTTCTGCTGGCTGGCACGCGTGGCCGTCAGCGGATCACGACTGCAGCGTCACGACCTGCCAGGCGCCATCGACCTGGACAAGCTCGCGGTTGCAACGGTGCGCATCGGCACCGGTGGTCTGGCCCGGCAGCGCGGCGATGACACGCTCGCCGTCGGCGCGCAGCTGATCGACACACTCGCGCAGCGCGCTGTCATTGAGCGCCGGTGCCCAGATGCCATCGCAGGCCGGAGGCTGCACGGCGAGCGACGCCAGCTGCTTCAGGTCCATCGAGAAGCCGGTGGCCGGACGCGCACGTCCGAAGGCACGCCCAGTATCGTCGTAGCGCCCGCCCTTGGCCAGCGCCTGACCGTAGCCCGGCACATAGGCCGCGAACACCATGCCGGTGTGATATTCATAGCCGCGCAGTTCGGCGAGATCGAAGTACAGCGTGACCTGCGGATGACGCTCACGCACGACCTGACTGAGGGCGGCAAGCTGATCCAGTGCGCCGGCGACGGCAGCGGGCGCGCCGGCAAAGGCGGTCCGGGCCTGGGCAAGAATCTCTTCATCCCCGTGCAGGTGCGGCAGGGTCTTGAGCATGCCCGCCACCACCTTGTCACCCACCACCCGATCGATCAATGCATCGAGAGCGGAATACTGCTTGCGTTCGATGGCGGCGAACAGCTCGCGCTCGTGCTCGTCGCTCATGCCGGCTTCGGCGATCAAGGCACGATAGATGCCGATGTGCCCCAGCGCCAGGTGCAGCTCGCCAGCACCGGCCTGCTCGAGGCTGGTCAGTGCAAGGTGCAGGATCTCGTGGTCGGCCTCAAGGCCAGCATGACCGAACAGCTCGGCACCGACCTGCACCGGGCTGCGTCCGCCCTGATGCTTGTCCGCCTTGGTACGCAGCACGTTGGCGCAGTAGCACAGACGCACCGGCCCTTCACGATGCAGGGAGTGGGCATCCATGCGTGCCACCTGCGGGGTGACATCGGCACTGGCTCCCATCATGCGCCCGGTCATCTGATCTGTCAGCTTGAAGGTCTGAAGGTCAAGCTCGGTACCGGTGCCGGTCAGCAGGGAATCAAGGAATTCGACGGGAGGCGGCAGCACCAGGTCATAGCCGAAGCGATGATAGAGGTCGAGCAGCGCGCGGCGCAGCGCCTCCATACGGGTTGCCTGAGGCGGCAGTACCTCATCCATGCCATCCGGGAGGAGCCAGCGATCTGCGATGGTCATTGCGCTATCCTGCGAGAAATTTTTGACAAGGAGTGGCGCGTATCGCGCGTGCCGTCAGTGCAGGGACATGCCGCTGCAACTCAGTGACGAAACACCCGCGCAACACGCTGGACACTCGACGGCAACGCCCTTGAAACACGGCGTGAGACAGGCTCGAACCGCGCCTTGAGGCGGCTTCGCGAGCAAGGACTGTCACGCTGACAGCGCCTGTCCGGGGCCCATCGGGACTTCGTGGGAACGTCGTCGATAGAGGAAAAACGGCCACAAAAAAACCGGGCGGTGCCCGGTTGCAGGAGTCTAGCATGAATCCTTTCGGGATGAACCCCACACGAGACTTCGTGCGGGGTTCATCCGCGGCATCGTCATCTGTTCGCCTGATGACGATGCGGACGGTCAGCCGTTACTGAGAGCCGCCCTGCGAATCCTTGAAGAAGCGGAAGAATTCGCTATCCGGCTGGATGACCATCATGTTGCCATCACCCTTGAAGCTGTCGCGATAGGCCTGCAGCGAGCGATAGAAGCGGAAGAACTCCAGATCCGCCCCGTAAGCCGCAGCGTAGATGGCGGCCGCTGATGCGTCCCCCTCACCACGCAGGGTCTGCGCCTGCTCTTCAGCCTGCGCAAGCAGTACCGAACGACGGCGGTCCGCATTGGCCTGGATCTTCTCGGCCTGCTCCTGACCCTGGGCACGATATTCACGTGCCTCACGCTGACGCTCGGTCTTCATGCGCTCATAGACCGCCTGAGAGACTTCGTCCGGCAGGTCGATGCGCTTGACGCGGATATCGAGAATCGACACCCCCAGTTCCTTGCGCATCACCGCGTCGAGCTCTTCGGTGGGCTTCTTCATCAGCGCATCACGCTGTTCGGAGATGATCTGTACCAACTCGAGCTTGCCGAACTCGTTACGCAGACTCTCGTCGACACGCGGCGCGATCAGACGCTCTGCCATCTGCTCATCACCGGACGTCGCCTCGTAGTAGCGCTTCGGGTCGATGATCTTCCACTTGACGAAGGAGTCGACGATGACCGCCTTCTTCTCGCGGGTCAGATAACGGCTCGCCTGGGCATCCAGTGTCAACACGCGCGTATCGAAGGTACGAATCGTGTTGTAGACCGGCAACTTGAAATGCAGGCCCGGCTGGATGTTGTCTTCCACCACCTCACCAAACTTGAGCTTGATGGCGCGCTGGGTCTCATCGATCGTGTAGAGGCTATTGCTGGCGAACCAGGCAACGACGGCCAGACCCGCCACGGCCATCAGTGAGCGATTGTTGATCATTGACGACCCTCCCGACGAATGCTGTTGCTGCTGTCATTGCTGCTCTGGCTGCTGCGGCCGAGAGCGTCGCTCGCCTGTCGGGACACGCGATCCAACTCACTGCGACTCATGCCACTGGCATCCTCGGACGTGGCATTGGACTTGCCAGCCAGCTTGTCCAACGGCAGGTACATGAGGGAGTTGCCGTTCTCGACATCCACCAGCACCTTGTTGGTCTTGCCGAGCACTTCCCCCATGGTCTCGAGGTACATGCGCTCGCGGATGATCTCCGGTGCCTTCTGGTACTCGGTCAGCAGGGAAGTGAAGCGATTGGCCTCACCCTGGGACTTGGCCACCACCGACTCCTTGTACCCTTCGGCTTCCTCGATGATGCGCTGCGCCTGACCTTGAGCCGCCGGGAGAATCGAGTTCTCGTAGGCCAATGCCTGGTTGATCGTGCGCTGACGATCCTCACGAGCCTTGATGACGTCATCGAAGGAATCCTGGACCGCTGCCGGCGCCGACGTGGACTCGACGTTGATGGTCTGCAATGTCAGACCCACGCCATAGTTGTCCAGGTAGGACTGCAGACGCGACTTGACGTTGCTGGCCAGCAGCTCACGCCCGGAGGTCAGGATGTCGTTCATGTCGGCGCTGCCGACTTCGTGACGCAATGCAGAATCCATGGCGTTCTCGAGGCTGACCTCGGGAGCACGCACGTTGAGCAGGAAGTCACGCGGGTTGGATACCTGATACTGGACGGACATCTGCACTTCGACGATGTTCTCGTCCTGCGTCAGCATCGACTTGGTCTGGGAGAGCGAGCGCACCTTGGTGACGTTGATCTCGCGCACGTCATCGATGATCGGCGGATTCCAGTGCAGACCCGGGCCGACGATGTCGTTGTACTTGCCGAAGCGAAGCACCACGCCACGTTCGGACTGATCGACCAGATAGAAACCGGAAGCCGCCCAGATGGCGACCAGCACCACCCCGATGATGCCCGGCAGGGCAAAGGCATTGGTGCTGCCACCACTGCCGCCGTTACCGCCTCCGCTGCCGCCACGACGCTTGCGGCCGTTGCCCAGCATGCCGTTGAGCTTGTCCTGGAACTTCTTCAGCGCTTCGTCGAGGTCGGGCGGTCCACCGTTGCCACCGCCGTTGCCTCCACCCCCTTTCTTGTCCCCGTTGCGGCCACCGCCACTCCAGGGGTCATGCTGGTTGCCGCCACCCGGCTCATTCCAAGCCATACGTCGTCTCCACTCAGTCGATGTTCCGCTCGTCATTATGATGACGCCGCCCATGCCGGCTTTCGTTGCCGGGAATCGTCCCCGGCAATTGATGACCGGTTCTTTGCTATGACACGGCGGCGCGCCCCTTGCGGGAGAAGGCCATGGCCCTGCCTGACAACCATCCTCTGCCAGGCGGCATCCGACAATCCCTTCACGTCGAATGCCTGTTGCTCGCTGCACGTCACTATCCGTGCAAGGGCATCTGCATCAGGTACCTGCAGATGCCAGATGACGCAATCACTGCGTCAGGACTTGTGCGTCACCGAGAGGCGATGCTTCTCGGCGCGCTCGGCAGACAGCTCACGCTGCCAGGCCTCACGATCGTCATGCTCGCCCCCGAGGTAGGCCTCGGGAGATTCCCCAAGATGCGACAACAGCTGGAGAAAGTCGCGCTTCTCGAGACGAATGTCCATCAACGCATTGCCCTGCTCGTCATACGCTTCACTCTTGACGGCATCCAGCTCATGCAGACCGGCACGCAGGCGTGACTTCTCCGGCCCCAGCGTCAGACGGGTCGAGATGACATTGTCTGACAGCAGCTCGGAGAAGGCCTGCATCAGCAGATCCAGCCCCTTGCCGTCACGCGCCGACAACCATACGACCAGCGGACGCCCGAAGCCGTCGCGCTCGATACGCGGCGCCATGTCGAGGCGATCGACCTTGTTCATGACCAGCAGGCGTGGCACGTCACCGGCCTCAATCTCGTTGAGCACCTCGTTGACCTGCTCGGTATTGCGATCATTTTCCGGGTCAGCCGCATCGATGACGTGCACCAGCAGGTCCGCCTCGGCGGCTTCCTGCAGGGTGGCCTGGAACGCTTCCACCAGCTTGTGCGGCAGGTGCCGAATGAAGCCGACGGTATCCGCAAGCACCGCAGGGCCCACGTCTTCCAGCTCCAGACGGCGCAGCGTCGGGTCGAGCGTGGCGAACAGCTGATCCGCCGCATAGACCTCAGAGGTGGTCAGCGCATTGAACAGCGTCGACTTGCCGGCGTTGGTATAGCCGACCAGTGACAGGCTGGGGATCTCGGCACGTGCCCGAGCACGGCGGTTCTGATCGCGCTGCTTGTGCACCTTCTCGAGCCGCTTGTGGATCGACTTGATCCGGGCACGCAGCAGACGACGGTCGGTCTCGAGCTGGGTTTCCCCCGGGCCACGCAGACCGATACCGCCCTTCTGACGCTCAAGGTGGGTCCAGCCACGCACCAGGCGGGTGGACATGTACTCGAGCTGAGCGAGCTCCACCTGCAGCTTGCCCTCGTGGGTACGCGCGCGCTGGGCAAAGATGTCGAGGATCAGACCGGTGCGGTCGATCACGCGACACTGGAGCGAACCTTCAAGATTGCGCTGCTGGGAAGGGCTCAATGAATGGTTGAAGATCACAAGCTCGGCTTGGTGCTCGGCCAGGGCCTCACGCACTTCCTCAAGCTTGCCTTCTCCGATGAACGTACGGGAGTCAGGGCGGGGCCGGCTACCCTCGATGAGGGTGGCCGGCACGGCGCCTGCCGAACGTACGAGTTCGAGGAGCTCACCGGCATCCTCGCGTTCTTTTTCGTCCCGGAAATTGACATGGACCAGGACGGCCGTTTCACCGGCTTCGGGTCGTTCGAAGAACAATCAGCGCCTCGGATTTCAGCTTTCTGTGGAGGGCACGGTCGCATCCTGGGCCGGCAGGCGCACATTGCGCGAGGGCACCACGGTTGAGATAGCGTGCTTGTAAACCATCTGGGAGACGGTATTGCGCAGCAGGATGACGAATTGATCGAAGGATTCGATCTGGCCCTGCAGCTTGATGCCGTTGACCAGGAAGATCGAGACCGGAATACGTTCCTTGCGCAGGATGTTCAGGTACGGGTCCTGGAGTGATTGACCTTTGGACATGTGACTCTCCGTAAAAAATGTCTCGTTCGAGGCAAGTATGGTTATGTTCGCCAGCGCTCCGGGTTGCCCTCTTTGGGGGGCTTCACGGGCGCGGGTCGTGACAGCTCATGTTACGCTAAGTGCTGGTCTGGCGCACGATTTTCAAGGTTTCACTGTAAGGATTTACACCCATGGAATCCACGTGGTGAATCCCCTTCCAGCTACGCAGCCAGGTCAATTGACGCTTGGCGAGCTGGCGGGTGGCAATGATGCCACGCTCACGCATCTCGTCACGCGTCAGATGCCCCTCCAGATAATCCCACACCTGACGATAGCCGACGCAGCGTATCGAGGGCAGCCCGGGGTGCAGCTCCGAGCGAGCCTTCAGCGCTTCGACCTCGCCAATCAGGCCCTGTTCCAGCATCTGGTCAAAACGCGTCTCGATACGTTCATGTAACACGGCTCTGTCATGGGGCGCCAGTGCGATCGGGATCGGCCGGAACGGAAGCTCGGCTTCCGGCTGCTCCGCGAGCAGCTCCGTCATCGATCGCCCGCTCAACAGACAGACTTCCAGCGCACGTGTCAGACGCTGCGGGTCCGAGGGCCGAATTCTCTCGGCGCTCGCCGGATCCAGCCTGGCAAGCTGCGCATGCAGCGCCGGCAGCCCTTCGTCTCTGGCGCGTGCTTCCAGCTGTTCACGCAGCGCGGGATCCGCCGCCGGCAGCTCCGCCACACCTTCCAGCAGCCGCTTGAAATACATCATGGTGCCACCGACCAGCAGCGGCATCTTGCCGCGGGACTGGATCTCGGCGATATGCGCCAGTGCATCGCGACGAAACTCCGCTGCCGAATAGCTCTCCAGCGGATCCAGAAAGTCGATCAACCGATGCGGCGCCCGCGCCAGCTCTTCGGCGCTGGGCTTGGCGGTCCCGATGTCCATGCCACGATAGATCAGCGCGGAATCGACGCTCACCAGCTCCGCCCCCTGCTCCTCGTGCCAGCGGATGGCCAGGTCCGTCTTGCCGGAGGCTGTCGGCCCCATCAACAGCATGACGGGCGGTTTGTCAGCCAGCTCATGCGCGGCACGGGGGGAAATGTCGGGGGATTGCGTCTGGGTCATGACCTATTGTCTGGGCTAGGAGGTGAATCAAGGGTGAACCACTGTCGATACCGGGCAGGCTTACTGCCCACGCAGGAACAGCTTGTCGAGTTCATTCATGGAAAGTTCGGTCCAGGTAGGACGGCCATGATTGCACTGACCGGAGCGCTCGGTGCGCTCCATGTCTCGCAGCAGGGCATTCATCTCGGGAACCGTCAGGCGACGATTGGCCCGCACGCTGCCCCGGCAGGCCATGTCCGCGAGCAGCTCATTCATGTGAGCTTCCATGCGATCGCTGCGGCCGTAACGCTCGAGATCCTCCAGCATGCCGCGCACCAGTGGCTCGACATCGGCATTGCCGAGCACCACCGGCACCTGCCGCACCAGCAGGGTTTCCGGTCCGGCGGCGTCCAGCTCGACGCCAAGACGCGTGAATGCCTCGGATTCGCGCTCGAAGGTCCCCATCTCGCGCGAACTGACGGCAAGTGACACCGGCACCAGCAGCGGCTGGGCCTCCAGATGACCGCCGCCATGCACATGGCGCTTCATGCGCTCGTAGGTGATGCGCTCGTGGGCAGCGTGCATGTCGACCATCACCAGTCCACGCGAGGTCTGCGACAGGATGTAGACCCCGTGCAGCTGCGCGATGGCGTAGCCCAGCGGTGGCGTATCATCCTCGGCGCTCTGGGCTGGCAGGCCACGCATCACGATGTCAGAGGCGACAGGCGTGGCACCGTCAGCGGACACATTCTCTGCCGGGACTCCCGACGATGGCTCCGCTGACGGTGCCGAGACCTGCCAACCGGCGGCAGATTCGCTGATACCGGCCGGTGCGTCATCCTCACCTTGGCGCATCCCTTCGCCCAGGGTGACACGCGGGGCGCGCCGCGCCTCGCGCTCGGCACTGGCGATGGCGGCAGGGTCGCGAGCAGCGCCATGCTCAGGCGTCGTGCCCGCAGGCCCGCCACCCGGCGTCAGCAGATGGTCTTCGCTGGGATGCAACGCACGATAGCCGGCCATGAACTGACGCACCCGCTCAGCACTCAGGCGCTCGCTGGAGCGGCCATCTCCGGCCGGCGGCAGCTGTGACGATGGCTTCCAGGGCGCGGCAGCACCTGACGGCTCACCTGCAGCGGCTGACTGATCCTTCCCGGCCGACGCACCACCACCAGGGGATGACTGCGCTGACGCACCATGCTCCTGCGCATCCTGCTCCTGACGCCCGAGACGCATGCCCTGCTGCTGCCAGCCGGGATCCTCCTCCTTCTCCTGGCCCTCGATACCGGTGGGCGCGGCGCTGTTGTCACCGGGGCGCACCTCGGCCAGTGCCTTGTGCAGGCTGGAGAACAGGAAGTCGTGCACCAGGCGTCCGTCGCGGAAGCGCACTTCGTGCTTGGTGGGGTGAACGTTGACATCCACCACCGTGGGGTCCAGCTCCAGATAGAGCACGAACACCGGATGCCGGCCGTGGAACAGCACGTCGCGATAGGCCTGACGCACAGCATGCGCGACCAGACGGTCACGCACCACGCGGCCATTGACGAAGAAATACTGCTGGTCCGCCTGGGCACGCGAATGCGTCGGCAAGCCGACCCAGCCGGAGAGACGCAAGCCGGAGGCCTCGATATCCAGATGCAGCGCATGCTCGAGGAAGTTGCGGCCCAGCAGTGCGCCGATCCGGCGCTCCACCGTCAGCGTGTCCTCGCCGGCACGCAGCTGATGCACCACCTTCTGGTTGTGGCGCAACGTCCAGCCGATGTCGTGACGCGACAGCGCGAGACGCCGGAAGCTTTCTTCGACATGGCCGAATTCGGTCTTCTCGGTACGCATGAACTTGCGACGCGCCGGCGTATTGAAGAACAGGTCACGCACGGCCACGCTGGTGCCACGCGGATGGGGCGCCGGCGAGACACGCGGCGACATCTCACGGCCTTCCGCCACCACCCGCCAGCCATTGGCGGGCTCATCCGAGACGTTCGAGAACAGCTCCAGGCGCGAGACCGAGCTGATCGAGGCCAATGCCTCCCCTCGAAAGCCGAGACTCGCCACTCCTTCCAGGTCATCAAGGCTCTCGATCTTGCTGGTCGCGTGACGTGACAGGGCCAGCGGCAGATCCTCCTCGGTGATGCCGCAGCCGTTGTCACGCACGCGAATCAGCCGCGCACCGCCGCCTTCCAGTTCCAGCTCGATGCGCGTACTGCCGGCATCGATGGCGTTCTCGACCAGCTCCTTGACCACGGAGGCCGGTCGCTCCACCACCTCGCCCGCCGCGATCTGGTTGGCAAGACGCGGATTGAGAATGCGGATACGCCGCTCACGTGTTTCAGCGACATCCGTATCAGATGGCTCGACGGACATGGAAGAACTCCTGATTATGCATGCGTAGAGGGCGTCTCTCTGAAAACGACACTGCCCGCCGACCCGGCCTCTCCGTGCGGCGAGCACGCAAGAGCCGGGGCTGCGGACAGTCGACGGGCTTCATGCCCGGTGAATAGCGTGCTCGGGCCGCCACGCCCGCCTGCCGCCACGTCGAAGGAACAGGCGGCCTGACACTCAGCCGCGCGGAATCTTGAGCACCTGACCGACGCGGACCGTGTCCCCGCTCATGCCATTGGCCTGCTTCAGCGCGGCCATGCTCACGTTGTGACGCTGTGCGACTTCCGACAGCGTATCGCCACTCTTGACGCGATACTCGCCACCGTTGCCGCCTCGTGCCTGGCTGCGTCGCCATGCCAGCAGACTGGCAGGCGGCGGATTGCGCTCGAAGTGACTCTGGATACCCGAGAAGATCGAGCGCGCCAGCTTTTCCTGATAGGCGCCACTGTTGAGGTTGCGCTCTTCCTGGGGATTGGAGATGAAGCCCGTTTCCACCAGCAGAGACGGGATGTCCGGCGACTTGAGCACCACGAAGCCGGCCTGCTCCACCTGACGCTTGTGCAGCGAGTTGATGCGGCCCAGATTGGCCAGCACGCCGCTGCCTGCCGCCAATGAATCATTGAGCGTGGCGGTCATGGTCAGGTCCAGCAGCACGCCGCGCAGCATCTCATCCTTGTCATTCAGGCTGAGGTGGCCATCCACGCCGCCGATCAGGTCAGCACGGTTCTCGGTGGCCGCCAGCCAGCGGGCGGTCTCTGAGGTGGCGCCTCGGCTGGAAAGCGCAAAGACCGAGCTGCCATGCGGCCGCGGACTGTTGAAGGCGTCGGCGTGCACCGAGACGAAGAAGTCTGCCTTCTGCTCACGCGCGATCTCGGTACGCTTGCGCAGCGGGATGTAGTAATCGCTGTTGCGGGTCAGGATGGCCTTGAAGCCGGGCTGCTCGTCGAACATGCGCTTGAGACGCTTGCCGATCTTGAGCACCACATCCTTCTCCTTGGTGCCGCTCGGGCCGCTGGCGCCCGGGTCCTCACCGCCGTGACCGGGGTCAATGGCGATGATGATATCGCGCTTGGGATGCGTCGCCGCCTTGCTGCTCGGCAGCGGCGCGGCAGGCTCGCCCTTCAGCTTGCGCTTGGCTGCCGCCTGCTCCTGCTCGCGGATACGGGCTTCGATCGGGTCAATGGGATTCTCGACCGCGGACTCGCCCGGGAACTCGAGGTCCACCACCAGACGGTTGCCGTACTTGTCGTTCGGCGCCAGCGTGAAGTCCTTGGGATTGACCTGGCGCGTCAGATCCAGCACGACCCGCAGGGCATCGTCCTGTCGTCCGGTACGGATCGCCTTGATGGCACTGCCTTCCAGATCCAGCGCATCGAGCTTGCGCTTCACCGCGTTGCTGGCCACCTCGCTTGCCGCGAGGTCGATCACCAGACGCCGAGGATTGTCGAGGCTGAAGATGTTGGCACTGGCTGCGCTATCGAGATCGAACACCAGCCGCGTGTGGTCCGGCGCGGTCCACAACCGCAGATTCTCGACCTTGGCGGCCAGCGCCTGGGGAGCGAGCGCGAGACTTGCCAGCGAGCACATCACCCCCCCCGCCAGGCAGCGACGTAGACCGCGCATCATGCGCAGGCGAGAGGATTGGGGCGCAGTTTCAGGCATCGGAAAGGGTGACTCGAACAGAAGGAACATGGATGAATATAGCGAAGGATGACCAGACGCAGCCACGAAGATGATACGGCACGTCAGGCGCCATCATGCCTGAGAGGCGCGTCGCTCGGCCAGTGCCTCAAGCCAACCCTCTCCTCGCGGTGTGAGGGCATGCAACTCGGCCTCGCGGCCCTGCTCGGCGACGGACAACGTCACGCGCAGGTCCGGCACCGGCAGGAAGCCCTGACCACAGCTTGGCCACTCGATCAGCGCCAGGCTGTCATCGGCAAGCAGGTCTCGCCCGCCGATGAACTCAAGCTCCTCCGGGTCAGCCAGCCGGTAGAGATCGAAATGATTGATGTGCCATTCGCCGCCCTCGGGACGTGGCAGCACATAGGGCTCCACCAGGGTATAGGTCGGACTCTTCACCGCCCCCTCATGCCCGTAGGCACGCAGCACGCCACGCGTGAGAGTCGTCTTGCCGGCCCCCAGCTCACCTTCCAGGAACACCAGCCCTCGGCCGGCAAGGACGTCGCCCAGCTGGCTGCCAAAGGCAACCTGGGCATTTTCATCAGACAGGAGTATGCGCATTTCGGGCCCGTGGATTGAGCAATAAATGCATATAGGATGCCAGATCACCCGCGAGCAGGCCACGCTCGCCGCGCTCCTGCACCGCACGGTCGGCGGCCAGGGCGTGCACCAGCACGCCGACCCGTGCCGCCTGCGCCATGCAACGCGTGACATGCGCCGCCTGTGCCGTGCCCTGCTCATGGGTGCGTGACTGGCGTGCATCGAAGCCACCATTGAGCGCCTGGGCCGCCAGCCCCGCAATGATGCCGCCCAGCACGTCCCCCATGCCGCCACTGGCCATGCCGGGATTGCCATAGGGACACAGCGCCACGTCTGGCCCTTCCAGTACGCCGGCGGGACTGGCAATCAGACTGCCGGCCCCCTTGAGCACCACACTGCCGCCATATCTTTGCTGCAGGGCACGCACGGCGCCGGGCCGGTCCTGCTCGACCTGTGCCACCGAGCAGCCCAGCAGGCGCGCCGCCTCTCCAGGATGCGGCGTCAACACCCAATCGTCGCGTCGGATCACCTCACCTTCACCGGCTCGCCAGGCCAGCAGGCTCAGGGCGTCGGCATCCACCACCAGCGGCTGGTCGGCCGCGAGCACGCGAGACAGTCCTCCCCAGCCCCACAACAGGCTCTCCAGCGGCTCCGTCCCCATGCCGGGGCCGACCAGTGTCACGCTGGCCTGTGCCATCTGGGCTTCCAGTACGGCAAACCCGTCATGACTGCTGCCCTCCGGCCCGCTCTTGAGACCACGCACCATGACTTCCGGGCAGCGTGTCAGGCTGGCGCTGACATGCGCCGGCGCGGTAAGCAGCGCCACCTTGCCGGCACCGGCACGCGCGGCGGCTTCACTGGCCAGCAGAACGGAGCCGCCAAGCCCCGGCCCGCCGCCAAAGACCAGCACGCTGCCGGCATCCCCCTTGTGCGCCAGCGGAGAGCGCGGCACCAGCTCGGTCTCCAGCCAGCGTGGCGTGAGGCGCTGCACGGACTCGCACGCCAGCAGCGCTGCCGTTCGGGTCTGCTTGACCACCTCCGGCAACACCCGAGCCGCACCAAGCCGCGCCAGACTGACGTGTCCGGCATGCAGCTCGGCGCGCCCGGTGTGCAGACCCGGCTTGTCGACCAGAAATGTCAGCGTGACATCCGCCTCCACGGCGACACCGGCCACCGCCCCCGTGGCGGCATCAAGCCCCGAGGGCACATCCAGCGCCATGACATGCGCGCCCTCCCGGTGACGTTGGTTGATCAGCTCGATGGCGTGGGCGACCGCGCCGCGGGGCGCCTCGCGCAGACCGATACCGGTCAGGGCGTCCAGCAGCAATGGCCAGCCCTTCACCAATGATTCTGCCGTGACGGTATCTTGTGGCCAGGGGTGACGCTCGACCCCGGCTTCCCGCGCGGCAATCGCGGCCAGCTGGGCATCGCCCGTCAATTGCGCCTCATCCTTCAAAGCGATGATGCGCACCTCGAACCCCGCCAGCTGGGCAAGACGCGCCACCAGATAGCCGTCGCCCGCATTGTTGCCGCCACCACACAGGACACACAATCTGCGCGTCTCGGGCCATCGCTGCCGCAGCAGGTCGAAGGCTGACTGCGCCGCCCGCCCCATCAGACGCTTGTCCACCGACGCTTCAGGCAAGCCGTTGGTCATCGAGACGGTCTCTTCCGCCAGCAGCCAATGCTCGAGGTCACGCAGCGCCGCGATGGGCCACAGGCAATTGACCGAACGCCACAAGGCTTGAGTGGCGGATGAGACCGGCGTCACATCGCAGGGGTTAGAGGAATCGCTCACGGCCATGCCCACACTCCATGTCTGATAAACTGAGTCGTGCCCGCGCCCTGGAAAAGCGACGCCGCACGCCCTGAAATACTGGGTAGCGCACACCTCACATGCCGCTTGGGCTGATCGGCAAGTTACGCTAAGGTGGCGCCCTTTCGCACGCACCGCCGACTCCTCGCCGTGAGACGCCAGCGTGCACCATGCTCCTGAACATCCTGTCCAGCTGGAATGCCCATGCCTGCTTCATCCGCCACCATGTCCCTGCCCGCCGACGCAGCCGCAAGCTCTCCCGCCGAGACATCCGGTGCTGACTCGCGCGTCGCCGACCCTCAGGCCATGGCGGAACTGGCAGCCCGCATCAAGACATGGGGGCGCGAACTGGGGTTTCAGCAGGTCGGGATCACCGATGTCGACCTCTCGGAACACGAGGCCTACCTGGAACGTTGGCTGGCCAATGGTCATCACGGCGAGATGAACTTCATGGCCAAGCACGGCACCAGACGCACGCGCCCGGAGGAGCTGGTGCCCGGCACGCTGCGCGTCATCAGCGTGCGCCTCGACTACCTGCCGCCCGAGGTCGAGACCACCCAGGTACTCAGCCAGCCCGAGCGCGCCTACGTCTCACGCTACGCGCTGGGACGCGATTACCACAAGCTGATGCGCAAGCGGCTGGCCAACCTGGCCAAGCAGATAGAGAAGGAAGTCGGCACGTTCGGCTACCGCGCCTTCGTCGACTCCGCTCCGGTCATGGAGCGCGCGCTGGCCCAGAAGGCCGGTATCGGCTGGTTCGGCAAGAACGCCATGCTGATGAACCAGCAGGCCGGCTGCCTGTTCTTCCTGGGCGAACTCTACACCGACCTGCCTCTGCCGGTGGATGCCCCCTTCGAGAAGGAACACTGTGGCAGCTGCAACGCCTGCAAGGTCGCCTGCCCGACGGATGCCATCGTCGAGGACAAGGTCGTCGATGCACGCCGCTGCATCTCCTACCTGACCATCGAGCTGGATGGCGCCATCCCCGAAGAATTCCGCCGTGCCATGGGCAACCGCATCTATGGCTGCGACGACTGCCAGCTGTTCTGTCCCTTCACGCGCTTTGCCAAGGCGACCCAGGAGGCGGATTTCTCGCCACGCCATGATCTGGATCGCATCGAGTTGATCCGGCTGTTCTGCTGGGGGGAGCAGGAGTTCCTCGACAAGACGCAAGGCAGCCCCATCCGGCGTATCGGCTATGAGAAGTGGCTCTCCAACATCGCCATCGGACTGGGCAATGCGCCCTGGTCGGAGCAGGTCGAGCATGTCCTGCGTGCCCGCCTGCCCTATCCCAGCGAGCCACTGCGCGAGCACGTGCGCTGGGCACTGAAGGAGCAAGCCATCAAGCGCGGCGCCCGTCTGGCCACCGCGCTCTGAGACTCTCACCCTGCGTCGTTCAGACGATGCCCTGCTGGGTCAGCTTGAGGAAGGTCTTGCGGTAATGCGCAAGCTCCGCCAGTGACTCGCGGATATCATCCATCGCCTGGTGAGTCGCCCGCTTCTTGAAACCGTCCAGCGCGGCCGGATTCCAGCGCTTGGCGAGTTCCTTGAGGGTCGAGACATCGATGTTGCGGTAATGGAAGAACGCTTCCAGCAACGGCATCTCATGCTGCAGGAAACGGCGGTCCTGATGCACGCTGTTGCCGCACATCGGCGAGGCGCCTGCCGCCACGTGGCGGGCCAGGAACTCGAGAGTCTGACGTTCGGCTTCGGCGGTATCGATCTGACTTTCCTTGACGCGCGTCACCAGTCCGGATTCGCCGTGGGTGCGCGTGTTCCATTCATCCATCGCCTCCAGCAGGCTGTCCGGCTGATGCACGGCCAGCACCGGCCCTTCGGCAATCAGGTTGAGATCTCCGTCGGTGACCAGCGTGGCCACCTCGATGATGCGCTCACGCGCGGGGTCCAGCCCGGTCATTTCCAGGTCGATCCAGATGAGTCGATCGGCCTGCGCGGTGGGATTTGCCATGGGTCACTCCTTGCTGAACGGGGAATGGGAAGACGCTGAGGATCCGCCTGTGACGGCAGTATCACACGCCATCCCGGGGTGTCGCACGACACCCGAGGGCGCAAAGGGTACAATCGCGCCGCAGAGGGGGGAAGACGCTCCCATCCCTGGCGAACGAACGGCGACCGGAGTCACCAGCCAAGCATGAGCAAACGCAAGCTAAGCCGCCAGCAACAATGGCGCATCGAGAAGGTCCAGGCCGAGCGTACCAAGCGCGCCGAAAAGCGCGAGACGCAGGACCGCGACAAGCTCGACGCCGGCGAATACGGCCCGGAACAGCACGGCCGTGTCATTGCCCACTACGGGCGCAGCCTGGAAGTCGAAAGTGAATCCGGCAGCCTGCATCGCTGCCACCTGCGCGCCAACCTGGAAACGCTGGTCACCGGTGACCGCGTGATCTGGCGTGAAGCCAGCGATGCCACGGGTGTGGTGGTGGCACGCGGTGCCCGCACTACCGAGCTTGAACGCCCGGACATGCGGGGGGTGCTCAAGCCGGTGGCCGCCAACATCGACCAGATCATGATCGTGTTCGCCGCCGAACCCGCGCCACAACCCAATCTGATCGACCGCTACCTGATCGCTGCGGAAGCCACCGGCATCACGCCAGTGCTGGTGCTCAACAAGGTTGACCTCCTGCCCGAGAGCGGTGGTGTGCTGCGTGACCTGCTGGCACGCTACGAGGCACTCGGCTACGACGTCGTCGCCTGTACCACGCGCGGCGAGGCAGGCCTGGACGCCCTGAAGGCACAGCTGAGCGATCGCACCTCGGTGTTCGTCGGTCAGAGTGGCGTCGGCAAGTCGTCACTTGTCGGCATGCTGCTGCCCCGAGAAGAGATACGTGTCGGCCCGCTCTCCACCGAATCACGCCAGGGCATGCACACCACCACCACGGCCTGGCTCTATCACATGCCGGACGGCGGTGATCTGATCGACTCACCCGGTATCCGTGAATTCGGCCTGGTCCACCTGACGCCGGAGCAGGTCACCGATGGCTTCCGTGAATTCCACGACTACCTGGGGCTATGCCGCTTCCGTGACTGCAAGCACGAGAAGGAACCGGGCTGCGCCCTGCTTCAGGCGGTCGACAGCGGCGAGATAGGCCGCGTGCGCTTTGACAGCTACAAGAAGATCCTGCTGTCACTGACCGAGAGCTGAACGTGCGCGACTGACGCCTCTCTTCAAGGCCTGGTTCGCAAGCACCACGAAAAACCCCCACCCGTCTGTGACGGGTGGGGGTTTTTCATGTCAGTCGAACTGACGGGGCGAGGACGTGATCCGGCGGATCAGGCCAGCGCCTTCTCCACGACCTCGTAGAGATTGCGCGACAGCTTCTCGCCACGGATACGCTCGAGCTCAGCCTTCATCAGCGCCTGACGCTTGGCATCGAAACGCTTGTAGCGCGTCAGCGGCGTGATGATGCGCGCCGCGATTTCCGGATTCAGGCGATTGAGTTCGATGACCACATCCGCCAGCAGGCGATAGCCTTCGCCATCGAGGCGATGGAAGTTGACCCGGTTCTGGCCGGCGAAGGCACCGATCAAGGCGCGCACCTTGTTGGGGTTGGTCAGCGAGAATGCCGGGTGCTCCATCAAGAAGCGCACGCGATCCAGCACGTCAGCCTGCGGACGCGTGACCTGGATCGAGAACCACTGATCCATCACCAGCGGATCATGCGACCAGCGCTCGGCGAAGGCCTTGAGGGCCGGATCGCCCAACTCGGTGCGCGAGGAGTGCACCAGCAACGTCAATGCCGCGCGTACGTCGGTCATGTTGTGCGCCGCGGCCAGCTGAGCCTGGGCCAGACGCACGCCCTCCTCGTCCTCGATGCTCATCAGATAGCTGAGCGCGGCATTCTTGAGGCTGCGGCGCGCCATCTGCTCGAAGGTCGGCGCGTAGTCGCCCTGCTGCTCATTGGCGTGATAGAGCGCGACGAAATCATCGCGCAGTGCCGTGGCCAGTTGCGCCTTGGCGGTCTTGCGCGCCCAGTGGATGGCATCGACATCGACGACAGTCTGCTGCTCGGCGATATAGGCCTCCGACGGCAGGGTTAGCATCTCGGCCAGCACGGCACGATCGGACGGCTCGCTCTGGAGCAGGAAGCGATAGGCGGCCAGCAGACGCGCATCGAGTGATGCCTGGGTGTCGCCCTGCTGCCAGGCGGCCATCAGGTCCTCGAGCGCCGCCAGTGCCAGACGCTGGCCGGCATCCCAGCGGTTGAAGCCATCGCTGTCATGCTGCATCAGGAAGGCCAGCTGCTCACGGCTGTAGGCGAAGGACAGCTTGACCGGCGCCGAGAAGCCGCGCAGCAGCGACGGCACGGGGTCGGCACCGGCCTCGAGGCCAGTGAAGACGAAGGTCTGCTCGGCCTCGGTCAGCTCCAGCACCGTTTCCGTGCCCAGCGCCTCGCCGTCGAGCGTGAGCGCCAGATCACTGCCATCCGCACCCACCAGGCCCATGCGTACCGGGATCACCAGCGGCAGCTTCTCAGCCTGCCCCGGTGTCGCCGGCGTGGACTGATGCAGCGTCAGGGAATAGCGGCCCGTCTCGGCATCGAAGTTGCCACGGGCACTGATTTCCGGCGTCCCCGCCTGAGAGTACCAGCGCATGAACTGGGTGAAGTCACGCCCGGAGGCTTCGCTCATCGCACTGATGAAATCCTCGATGGTGGCGGCGCTGCCATCGTTGCGCGCGAAGTAGAGGTCACTGCCGCGGCGGAAGGCCTCTTCGCCCAGCAGGTTGGCGACCATGCGCACCACTTCGGACCCCTTCTCGTAGATGGTCAGGGTGTAGAAGTTGGAAATCTCGATATAGGACGCCGGGCGCACCGGATGCGCGGTGGGACCGGCATCTTCCGCGAACTGCGCGGTGCGCAGCATGGCGACGTCTTCGATGCGCTTGACCGGCGCCGAATTCATGTCGGCGGAGAAGGTCTGGTCACGATAGACGGTGAAGCCTTCCTTCAAGGACAGCTGGAACCAGTCACGGCAGGTGACGCGATTGCCGGACCAGTTGTGGAAGTACTCGTGTGCCACCACCCCTTCGACGCGCTGGAAGGCAGCGTCGGTGGTGGTGTCGGGATTGGCCAGCACACAGGCGCTGTTGAAGATGTTGAGACCCTTGTTCTCCATCGCGCCCATGTTGAAGTCATTGACCGCGACGATCATGAAGATATCGAGGTCATACTCGCGCCCATAGACCTCCTCATCCCACTTCATGGAGGCCTTGAGAGAGTTCATGGCGTGCTGGGTCTTGTCGAGATTCTCCGGCTCGACCCAGATCTCCAGGGCGACATCACGCCCGCTCATGGTGGTGAAGCTGTCGGCATGCTTGACCAGATCCCCCGCCACCAGCGCGAACAGGTAGCACGGCTTGAGGTGCGGGTCCTGCCAGGTGACGAAGTGACGGCCGCCGTCCAGCTCGCCACGCTCGACGGGATTGCCGTTGGAGAGCAGGATCGGGTAGTTCGCCTTGTCCGCGATGACGGTCGTCGTGAATACCGACATCACGTCCGGACGATCCGGGTAATAGGTGATACGGCGGAAGCCCTCGGCCTCGCACTGGGTGCAGAACATGCCGGAGGACACATAGAGCCCTTCCAGTGCCGTGTTGGCCGCCGGGTCGATCAGCACGACCGTCTCGAGCTCACAGCTGGCCGGCAGCGCCGCGAGGGTGAGATGCGTCTCGTCGACCTTGTATTCATCACTGGCGAGCGCTCGCCCATCGACACGCACGGATTCCAGCGTCAGGTGCTCGCCATTGAGCACCAGCGGCGGCGTCGCGTCACTGCCCACGGCGGCATCGGGATTGGCCTCGAGGGTCAGCACGGCCGTCACGCGGGTCGCGGACGGCGCCAGATCGAACGTCAACCGAGTGCTGAGAATGCGCCAGGCCGGCGCTTGATAATCATCAAGATGAATGGCGGCAGGTTGTGACATGAAGGACTCCACGATCAACGCCGCGCGGACGATGCCACACGGCAGGAAAACATCGGGCAGCGATGGCAGCCTGCCACCTCGCCCGCGATGAATGGCCCCTCACGGGAGGGGCGGGACACGCGAATGACTAGTCGTTCTGCAGGCGTTCGCCGCTGACGGGGCGGGAGGGCTCATCGAAGGGCTCGGCCGGGGAAGGCGCAGGCGCGAGTTCCTCGTATCCCCCGCGCGGCTCGGGGCGCGTGCCCAGCCAGATGGCCAACAGGGAAAGGAAGATCAGCAACGAGACCTTGACCGCCATCACGGAAACGGTGAAGAGAATGATCAGCATCGAGACCACCAGCATGCCGACCGCCAGGATGCGTGCACGCAGCGGGATGGCACGCTCGCGCTCCCAGGAGATCAGGGGAGGCCCGATCTGGGGGTGTTCGCGAATGTAGCGCGCGAAGCGAGGGGAGCCGCGACTGGCGCAAGCCAGCGCCAGCAGCATGAAGACGGTCGTCGGCAACAGGGGCAGAAACATGCCGGCAAACCCGATCGCGAAGAACAGCCAGGCCAGCCCCAGCCAGCAGATCCGCTTCATGCGCCGAAAAATCATCATCTCAAGGTCCCCTCAACCATCGGGCGCACACCGCGTGCCACCTGCTACCAGTCAAGCGCCAGATGCCTCCCGAGGGAAGTGCATTCTGGCTATCTTTCCCATAGCTGCTGCGTGCATGGTAACGGGCTTGCCCGTGACACGAAAGGCGAACGGGGTTGCGGTGCAGGCGACATTCAGTCGCTGTGCGCCACCTGCCAGAGGCGCATGATGGCTTCACAGCGGTCCGCCAGCAGTTCAGCGGTGCGCGTCAGGGCCTGCTCCAGCGGCATGGCAGCGTCACACAGGGTGAAGACGGCGCTGACGCCTTCGTCATGCGCAGCCTGCCAGCCATCCGCGAGACGCCCTGCCAGCACGATGGCCGGCACTCCAGCCGCTCGGGCGGCACGCGCCGCGCCGATGGGCGTCTTGCCTCCCAGGCTTTGCCCATCCAGCCCGCCCTCGCCGGTGATCAGCAGGTCACACCCTTCCAGGCGCTGCGCCACGTTCAGTCGTTCCATCACAAGCTCGATGCCCGGGCGCAGCTCCCCCGTGAGCCAGGCCGCCACTGCGTAGCCCATGCCGCCTGCGGCACCAGTGCCCGGCAGCTGCTGGTGGTCCTCCCCCAGCACCTCGGCACTCATCCGCGCGAAACGCCCCAGCGCGACGTCCAGCTCCTCGACCACCGCCTCATCCGCGCCCTTCTGGGGCCCGAACACGGCCGTCGCGCCACGCGGGCCACACAGCGGGTTGTCGACGTCCACCGCCGCGGACACCTTGAGAGTCGCCAGCCGCGGGTCCAGACCACTGGCATCCAGCCGCGCCAATCGTGCCAGCGCCGCCCCTCCGTCCGGCAGTTCGTCACCCGCCTCATCCAGCAGACGCAGACCGAGTGCACGCAACATGCCGCTGCCGCCATCGTTGGTCGCGCTGCCGCCCAGCGTGACGATCAGGCGCTCGGCACCGGCCTCCAGCGCGGCAAGCACCAGCTGTCCGACGCCGTAGGTACTGGCGATGCGCGCATCACGCTCATCGGGGCTGAGCAGGTGCAGACCACTGGCCTCGGCGAGCTCTACGATGGCCGTGCGGCTATCCGCTTGCCAGCCCCATTGCGCAGTGACCTCGCGCCCCAGCGGATCAAGTACCTGAGCGCTGCGCGCCTCGATGGGATCTGCGTCGCTTGCAGCGGCCAACAGTGCCGCCAGGGTGCCCTCTCCGCCATCTCCCAACGGGCACAGGTCGAGCTCGGCCTCGGGCAATACGCGCCGGATGCCGCTCGCCATTGCCTCGGCAGCCTCCAGCGCAGGCAGCGCCTCCTTGTAGCTGTCAGGGGCCAGCAGGATACGCAACGCCGAACGAGAGGAGGAAGTGGTAACGGGAGACATGGGCTGACGATCCTTGTTGTCAATGGTGGGGATGATCTCAGGTGCTCCTGCGTGATCAGGCATGCGCTGGATGACGCCACGGCACGCTCAGCGCGTCATGGACACGCAGGGCGACTCATGGTCCGCAGGGTCCTGACGCTCATTGGTGCCATGCGCTGCCCACAAACGCAACTGCCACCCGCCGGAGAACCGACGAGTGGCAGCGAAATTGCCGATGGAAAGCTTGTGATGCTGGCGCGGCAGAAGCCGCTCGGGCGATGCGCGACGCATCACCGGCGCCTCACTTGACCAGGCGCGTCTCGGTGGGGGCCAGTGTCACCTTGCCCTCGCGCTTCAGGTGGCCGATGGCACGCTTGAAGTTGGCCTTGCTGGCGCCGAAGGCGTCGCTGATGGCCTGGGGGTCGCTCTTGTCACCCAGCGGCAGCACCCCGGCGTTGGCTTCCAGACGTGCAAGGATGCGGTCCGCCAGCTGTTGATGGCCTGCAGGGCCCGGTGCCTGCGGGGTCAGGTCGATGTTGCCGTTGCCATCATTCTTGAGCACCCACAGACGCAGACGATTGCCGATATGCAGGCGGGTGAAGATGCGATCATGGTGCACCAGCCCCCAATGGGCATTGTCGATGATGATCTTCATGCCCAATTCGGTCTTCGCCGCCACCAGGCCGGAGATTTCCTGACCGACGGTGTACTCGGCCGGTGTCTTGTCCAGCCAGCGATCCAGGCGCATCGACGCGACCATGCGATCGCTGTGCTTGTCGAGCCCCACGTGCACCATGGCGAACTGGCCCGCCTTGAGCTCACGCTTGCGCTCGCCGTAGGGCAGCAGCAGGTCCTTGCCCAGGCCATTGTCGAGGAAGGTGCCGATGTCGTTGACCTCGACCACCTTGAGGGCGGCGAACTCACCGACCATGGCGCGCGGATAGCGCGTGGTGGCCAGCAGGCGGTCTTCATCATCAAGACTCACGAAGACTTCCACCGCGTCACCGATATCGGCACCGGCAGGAATGAAGGGAGTCGGCAGCAGGATTTCACCGCGGTCACCGCCGTCGAGGAAGACGCCGAAGCCGACCCGCTTGGTGATGGTCAGGGTATTGCGCTGGCCGATAGCGAGCGGAGCAGACATGTAACCTCTCTTTGCGCAGCCCGACCCACCCGGGGCGAGCGTCACGCGAATATGACGAACGAAGATGGTGAAACGCTTTGAGAGCGCAGCGCCTGAAACGGGTACGTGACGCTTTCAAAGCGATTCAAACGAACACAGCACCGCTCGCCGAGAGCGAACGGTGCTGAGAGTGGCGCCCCTGACACTTGTCGACGACATTTGCCGCTGACAGCGGTCAGCCGTGACATGAGCGCCAGGCGCGCGAGGAAGATCAGTCGCGGAAGTTGTTGAACTGCAGCGGCAGCTCGATGCTCTCGTCACCTTTCAGCAAGGCCATGGCCCCCTGGAGATCATCACGCTTCTTGCCGGTGACGCGCACCTTCTCACCCTGGATCTGGGCCTGGACCTTGAGCTTGGCATCCTTGAGCGCCTTGACGATCTTCTTGGCGGTCGGCTGGTCCAGCCCCTGACGCAGCACCAGCTGCTGGCGGGCACGCACACCGCCGGTGTCGGCGTCCTTCTCTTCCAGGCAACGCACGTCGATGCCACGCGCGATCAGGCGACCCTTGAGCAGCTCGATCATCTGACGCAGCTGGAAATCGGCGTCGGCTTCCAGATTGACGGTCTCTTCCTTCTCGAGTTCGAAGCCGGCAGTCACGCCCTTGAAATCAAAGCGTGTCGCAAGTTCGCGATTGGCCTGATCGACGGCGTTCTGAACTTCGTGCTTGTCGAGTTCGGAGACAATATCGAATGACGGCATGGGAGCGATTCCTTTGAAGCCATGAAGAATAAACAGCGCATCCTAGCCCATGGGGGCGACGCGCGCCATGCCCGGCCGTCAGGCAGCGCCCGCATCTCCCCACGTCGAGATCCCCTCAGCCCTGATGTCGCTGCTGCTGGCGGGCGGGTTTGATGAGGGAATCACCAGTGACTTGCGCATCTTCCAGGCCGCTGCGCCGTCGGCGTAGTAATCGCGCAGGCGACCATTCCTGGCAAAGCCGTGGCGCTCATAGAGGGTGATCGCTGCACCGTTGCCGGTATGCACTTCCAGATCGAACTGCTCACAGCCCTGCTCGATGGCCAGCTGCTCGAGCGCGATGAGCAGACGCTGGGCGAGACCGCGTCCGCGCGCCTCGGGATGCAGACAGAAGGAATAGAGTCGTGCCCGGCGTGAATTGCGTCGGAACAGCACGGTGCCATAGCCCAGCACGCTGCGCAGCGGGGTAGCGTCATCCTGCGCCACGCTGCCCGCCGGCCACAGTGCGGCCATCGCATTGCCTGCCGCCGGCAGGGCGTCCGAGCCATCGCCTTCTGGCTGGATGATGACGAGGGTGCGTGCATTGGCACGCAGAATCAGATGGGACAGCTGACGACGACTGAACCAGTCGCTATCGAAACTGACTTCCTCGAGCTCTACCAGAGCATCGAGATCGGCCCGGATCGCCGGACGCAGAATGGGGGTCATGATGCAGGCTCTCCCGCCTGTCAGCGCCCTGAGGCAGCCCTGAAATCAAGGTGTCGTGGGGCGGTAGCAATCCGCTGCATTCTGGGCATGCAGGCACGTCTTGTCTCGACCTATTTGCATGAAATTATTTCATCTTGTTGCCTATTGCGATGACGGAGATTGTTTTTCATGATGCGCTGCATTCGGCACCGCTTCGGTGCCCGCCCTTCGAGGCTACTCAATGTCCCGCCTGCGTATCGTGGTTGACCGTGTCAGTGACTGGCGCGCCTTCTATCCCAGTGATGATGTCATCAGCGCCCACGACTTTCTGTCCGAGCTCTCCCACGACAGCTCCGTGCCCACGGCCCGGGCAGACCAGGACGCTCCGCAGCCCGCGACCCACGTCATCAATCTCTGCGGCGGGCTCGATTACCTCGGGATCGGCTATTACGTCTCGCTGCTGGCACAGGCTCGCGGACAGAAAGCCCTGCCGTCGGTGGAAACGCTCAACCAGCTGTCGCGCAAGTCACTGATCGACATGGAACTGGGCAGCATCCGTGTGCTGCTTGAGGAGCTGACGCGCAAGAGCGCCCTGCCCGCCCCGCAGACAGTCCCCCACGAGACCGGCAAGCATGCGCATCTCGACCTGCTGCTGACCTTCGGTGAGAGCGATGACCCCGCACTGGCACGTCTCGGTCGCAAGCTGTTCGAGCGACTACCCTGCCCGTTGCTCGAGGTGCGACTCGAGGTGCGTGGCGAGCGCTGGACCCTCAGGCGAGTGCGCCCGCAATCCTTGAGTCATCTGGCGGAAACGGACGAGGATCGCTTTGCCCAGGCGCTCAACCGCCATTCACGCAAGGTCTGGCGCACCCCGAAGGCTCGCCGCCACTACCGTTTCGACCTGGCGATGCTGGTGGACCCGAATGAGGCACTGCCACCGTCCAATCGAACGGCGCTCAAGCACTTCATCCGCGAGGGACGCCGCCTGGGCATCGATGTCAGTCTGATCACCAAGCGTGACGAGGGACGTCTGGCCGAATTCGATGGACTGTTCATCCGCGAGACCACAAGCCTGGACCACCATACCTACCGCATGGCCAAGCGAGCCGAACACGAAGGGCTGGTGGTGATCGACGACAGTCAGTCGATTCTGCGCTGTACCAACAAGGTCTTCCTGCATGAGCTCCTGAAGGCTCGCGGCCTCAGCGCCCCACAGGGACGCCTGATTCATCGCGGCGAACTGCGCCAGCTGGCCGAACGCGGACAGCACATGCGCTATCCGCTGGTGATGAAGGTGCCGGATGGTGCCTTCTCGCGCGGCATCGTCAAGATTGACGGGCCGGAGACACTGGTGCGTGAAGCCGAGCGACTGTTCCATGACTCCGCTCTGCTGCTGCTGCAGGAATGGCTGCCGACCGAGTTCGACTGGCGTATCGGCGTGCTCGACGGCAAGGTGCTGTTCGCCAGCCGTTACTACATGGCGCGTGGCCATTGGCAAATCTATGACCACAGCGGCGCCCGCACCCGCTCCGGCGGCTTTGCCACCGTTGACCCGAGTGACGTGCCCCCCGCCGTGATCAAGGCGGCTCTCAAGGCGACACGTCTGATCGGTGATGGGCTCTATGGAGTTGACCTCAAACAGCTCGAGGATCGCGTGGTGGTCATCGAGGTCAATGACAACCCCAATCTGGATGCGGGAGTCGAGGATGTCGTGCTGGGACGCGAGCTCTACCACCGAGTGATGCAGGTCTTCCTGGAGCGCATGCAGGCGCGCCGCCAGCCCGTGCTCGGCTGAATCCCCCGGCTGAATCCCCCGGCTGAATCCGCTGGCTGAATCCGCTGGCTGAACCAGTCGGGCCGGCATCTTTCTTCGATATCCCCAGGCCATACGA
Organism: Cobetia sp. 3AK; assembly: GCF_029846335.1. Lineage (NCBI taxonomy): Bacteria > Pseudomonadati > Pseudomonadota > Gammaproteobacteria > Oceanospirillales > Halomonadaceae > Cobetia > Cobetia sp. 3AK. Next base: position 62,815 of record NZ_JARWKR010000001.1, read on the forward strand.
CAACGCCCGCACTCCTGGAAGGGAGCGCGGGCGTTGTCATCCTCATTAGCCTTGAGCTTATTCTTCAACACGGGACGACGTCATTCGCCGAGCTGGACCTCGACCTCATACCCCATGAACTTGCGCAGATTGATCACCCCGCTGTCGAGGATCAGATACTGACCCTTGAGCCCTTCGAGAACGCCTTCCACCACGGGTGTCTTGTCGAAGTTGAACGAGGTGACCTTGGTCGGCGCGGTACGCACCGGAAACTCGAAGGCCAATGCCGTGGTATCCAGTACCCGGATGGCGTCTTCACCGCAATGCGCCTGCAGCGCCGCCAGACCCTCGGCCATCTGCTCGAGCAGTGCATCACGCTCGGCTTCCAGATCCAGCTCGGCCACATCGCCCTTGAGCATCGCGCGCCAGTTGGTGCGGTCATTGAGTGCCTGCTTGAACAGCACCTCGACCAGCCCTGACTGCAGACGATTGGAGACCTCGACGATGGGCAAGGCCTGGATGGCACCCTGATCGAACCAGCGCGTCGGCATCTGGGTCTTGCGGGTGATACCGACCTTGAGGCCGGAGGAGTTGGCCAGGTAGACGATGTGCGGCTGGAAGCAATGTTCCTCACCCCACTGAGGATCACGACAGGTTCCTTCGGCGAAGTGACAGGTCTCCGGCTTCATGATGCAGCCATCACACTGTGGCAGCTTGCGAAAGCAGGGATAGCAATGCCCCTGTGCGAAGCTCTTCTTGGTCTTGCGCCCGCAATGGCTGCAGTGGATCTGACCGGTGAAGTCCAGGCGTACCTTGTGGCCAATATAGGCGTTCAGCGGCTGGGTGATCTCGCCCAGTCGCAGGCCATAGCTGGCCGCCAGCGGCTCACGCGAGCCTGACTGCGCATCCGCCGAGGTATCGATCGCAAGCGCCTCACCGGCAGGCACGATGGACATCTTGCGGATGTCTCCTCTCAGGGTCACCGACTCCACGGCGGGCTGAGGTGCGCCATCGACGTCCAGTGCATCATCCAGTGTCAGTTGACCCACTTGATCTGCTCCGGCTCATCGCGTGAAGCAGTGTCGTCACCGTCACGCGGACCGCAAGTACCGTTGTCGATGAAGCCGACACGTGACTCGGCAGGCACGTTGTTGTGGACCTCGTACTTGATGACGGCTTCCATGCACAGCTCGACCTGCTCCGAGGTCAGCACCCGGCCGTCCGGCCATTTGCGCAGCTGCATGGACTGCTTGAGGCTCTCGTAGATGGCCGGGGTCATCTGTTCGACCATCCCGTCGAAGGTCATGTCACTCATGGGAGTTCTCCTGATGCTGGAGCACGGCGCGGGGGCAGCGCCACGCCGTGCAAAATGCGCCCATTCTATCATTGTCATCCGCCTGGCTGTCATGACGTGGCGCCCGGCGCGCGGCGCGGCAGCACGAATCCCAGCACCAGCCCTGCCAGCAGCCCACCGAGATGCGCCTCATTGGCGATGGCCCCAAGGCCGATGGCACTCGATAACGGTGTCATGCACAGCACCAGATAGATCAACATGAAGATCATCAGCGAGCGCTGCATCTGATAGCCCAGCATCGGCCGTCGACGAGCCGCGATGAAGACATAGCCGATCACGGCGAAATCGATTCCCGAGAGCCCGCCAAACAGCACACTGCCGGTGGCGTACTGCGCCAGGTTGGCAGCCACCCCGCTCACCAGCACCACCAGCGCGAAGCGCCAGGCGCCATCGATGGCCTCGATCTGGCGCCCGAACACCCAAAGCCACAGCAGATTGAAGACCAGATGCAGAATGCCGAAATGCATCAAGGAAGGTGACCACAGCCGCCACCACTCCCCCGCCAGTGTCGTGGACAACGGCGCCGGTGCAATGTGCTGACTGCCCACCAGCTCAAAGGGCACGATGGCCAGCCATTCGAACACCGCCGCCTGACCCAGCACGTACTGACAGAGTACCGTGAGGCAGCAGGCGAGCCCGACCAGCCATGTCAGCGGGGTCTGTCTGACGAGCTGCCAGAGACCGCCCGATGAACCGCTTGAGAAACCCGACGCCTCCGTAGCCTCATCGCGCAGCGGCTCTCCGCGTGAGTGGCGCTCCAGCATCGCGATCACGCGGGGGAGCTGCTCGGGGTCCGCCAGCCACAGCATCTGACGCACCGCCTCCCCGTCAGGGGTCGAGACGCGCTCGGAGGTGATCTGGTGGCCGATCTTCTCCGCCCACAGCGCCTGACGCAGTGCGAGCGTATCGAAGGAGTCGTCTAAGGTCAGAACCTGGAACATGCAGTGTCCTTGCAGTGACAAGTCAGCGTGATGGCATCTCTCGACAGTAGCCCGACGTCGAGAGCGCCGATGGGCGGTCGGTGGCAGATCCAGCTGATGCCACTCTGGATAGGGACTTGTCTGGAGAGCCGCGGTGGCGGCGATGACAAACTGACAGGCATAAAAAAAGTCCGGTGGGGGGCACCGGACTGAGCAAGGGATCATTCAAGGGAACACTTACTCTGAGTCCGGGATGGCGCTTTGGTTCACTGGCTGCTTATTGAAAAAAACAATGGCAATGAGAAAAGACCGGCAGGTATGGCTATGGCCCAGCACGCTATCCCCTCATCTCACCGCGCCCCGACAACTCCTCGGCCGGCAACTCTTCCGGCAGTGGACGACTCGAGGGTTCGCGCGGCACCGGCACCCAGACGAAATTGGCGGCATCCAGCGTCGCTTCGCCACTGAAGCGATAGGCGACCAGGCGACCGCATTTGACGGCGCTGTAATCGAGACAGGCGATATTGGTCGCCGGGAGCGCAGGCACGCCTTCACACCAGTAATGCCCCAGGAACAATGGCAATTGCTCTGGTCCGTAATACGGCAATTTCTCGAGCTCGCCCTCGCTCAACCAGCGCGACTCCAGCTCTCCCGGCAGATTGTCGGGCTGGAACACCACATCGCCATAGGTGCGAGGCTCGCGCGCCCAGAAATGCGCCCGGAAACTGCGGCGCGTGAAGCCATCCCCCGAGTGGATCTCGACGCCCTCCGGCAAGCGCAGACTGGTCCCCCGGGTCAGGCGATCCAGCACCCGATAGGCAAAGCTCGAGGGGTCGACGGAGTCCTGCAGGAAGGCTTCATCGATGCAGCCATCCGGAAAGCGCGCCAGAAACGGACGCACCAGCGCTTCATCCCAACAGGCGTGGACCACGCGCAGACCACTCTTGCCCTCTCCCAGCGACGGCAGTTCAAGACACAGCGGCATGCGCATGAACCAGCTCAATACGTCATCCCACTCATCGGGATGATGCTGATACTGATCGAGCGTCTCGCGAATGATGCGATTGTGCCGCGAGGTATGCGGGCGCAGAAAATCACGGTGATCGCCACTCTCCCGCAGGCGTGCACGCCGACAATAGGCCAGCGCGTTGTATTCATGGTTGCCCATCACGATCAACGCCTCACCGGCTTCCACCATCCGGCTGGCCAACTGGACGGCCAGTCGGATACGAGGCCCACGATCGATGATGTCACCAAGAAAGATCACCTTGCGCGTGGCATGACGATACACGCCATCCTTCAGGTGATAGCCGAGCTTCTCCAGCAGCGCCGCCAGCGTGGCGCCACAGCCGTGCACATCACCGATCAGATCATAGCCATCCCGTGGCGCCACGAATGCGTTCATGCTGCTTGCCTTGATGTCATTCGCCGAGGCGGTTGCTCCAGCCGAGCTTGGTGCGACAGATCTCGAAATAGTTGTGCTCCAGCGGATGGATCAGCGTCAGACGTTCGCGCTTGCGACGAATCTTGAGCACATCGCCGGGCTTGGCCACGACCTGAGTCTGGCCATCGCAGCTGATGTGGGGATAGGTCGTGTTGCTGGCGCTGATGTGCAGGAGTATCTCGCTGGCCGCGTCGATCACGATCGGACGACTGGACAGCGTATGCGGGAACATCGGCACCAGCGTGATGGCCTCCAGGCGCGGGTGGACGATCGGCCCGCCGCCGGAGAGCGCATAGGCGGTCGAGCCGGTCGGAGTGGCCACGATCAAGCCATCGGAGCGCTGGGAATAGACGAACTGGCCATCGATGAACAGCTCGAACTCGATCATCCGCGCCGCCTTGCCAGGATGCAGCACGACATCGTTGAGGCCGTCCGCCGCACCTATCTTCTCGCCGTCCCGAAAGACTTCCGCCTCCAGCAGGAACCGCTGCTCACTGAGGTAGTCACCCTCGAGCACCTCGGCGACCTTTTCCTCCAGCTCATCTGGACGGATGTCGGTGAGAAAGCCCAGCCGGCCGCGATTGACGCCCAGTACCGGCGTGCCACTGCGACACAATGCACGCGCCGCGCCCAGCAGACTTCCATCACCGCCCACCACGATCACCAGATCACAGCGCTCGCCCATCTGACGACGGCTCGCCACCTCAAGGCCATGGTCAAGCAACAGCGTCGCCGTGCGCTCCTCGATGATCATCGCCAGCTGGCGAGCCTCAAGAAAGCGAATCAAGCGCTTGAGCGTGTCCACTACCTGAGCACTGCCCAGTCGACCAATCACGCCGATCGTATTGAATTGCTGCTTCATCACGCCTCCCGGGCTGTCATGCAGAACATTATGCGGACTCCCTTCACCAGCGGCAATGCACCTGCATTTTCCGTTGCTGCATCAAGTCACTACCCACCCTTGGCGATATCAGCACATCCAATTGCCTGAATGGCGCGTTAGTTCAGGCATATCGCAAGACATTGTCCCGGTCCACGCCCGCGTGTGACAGACAGCGACTCAACGGGACCGGACCAGCACGCCATGCTCTGCATGTCTCGCCATCAAATCACCTTCATGCCTCCTCGACGTGCTCCATCAATGTCACAGCCGAGGGGTTCACACGACTCTGGAGCTCTCTCCATGTCACTTGCCAACCTCTCATGGGGCGACTACCGTCAGCTGAACGATGGATTCCCAGCCAATGGAGTCGGGCCCCCGATGCCAGCACACACGACACCCGTCAGTTCGCAAGACCCGGACGACTTTGACCACGCCAGTGCCATAGAGGCCTGTGCGCTCGGTGATGAAACCGCCTTTCGTCGCCTTTATGACCTTGAGTCCGGCCGCATGCTGGCACTTGCCATGCGCCTGCTCGGCAGCCGGGATCAGGCCGAGGACGCCGTCCACGATGCCTTCATCAAGCTGTGGTCCAATGCCGGCCAATATCGCCGTGAACTCGGCAATGGCCGCGCCTGGCTGTTCACCATCCTGCGCTATCGTGCACTGGATCAGCTGCGGGCCCAGGGACGGACGCCCCGCGGTGACAGCGAGGCGCTCGATAGCCTCGCCGACTTGCTCGCCAACCCGGAAGCGGCAGCACACGACAGTCAGACAGCCCATCAGCTGAGCGATTGTCTGGGTGAGCTGGAAGCCCCACGACGCGAACCCATTCTGCTGGCATTCTTCAAGGGCCTGACCCACGAGCAGATCGCCGAAAAACTCAGCGCCCCGCTCGGCACCATCAAGGGTCGCATCCGTGCCGGACTCAAGCGACTGCAGGAGTGCCTGTCACGATGAACCATTCCCCGATCCCCGAATCTCCACAAGAGCAGAATCTGTTGCTGGGTGAACACACCCTGGGCCTGCTGGACCCCGAACGTGAAGCCGAGGTGCGCGCCTGGATAGAGCGCGACGATGAGGCCGCCCGCATGGCACTTCGCTGGCAGCAGCACTGGCTGAGCGTCAGTGATCGCCTGCCGCCGGAACCGGCCTCCGATTCGCTGTGGAAACGCATCGATGCCAGCCTGACGCGCCTCAAGCAGACTCCGACGCCAGCCAATGACACGGGTGGCGCTCCTGCTCCGCAAGCCCCTTGGCTATGGCGCTGGCTGGGAGGCGGGCTGGGTCTGGGGCTGGGCGCCGGACTCGCCCTTGCTCTGGCGATGCAGGTGGGACCCTTCGCGCCTCAATCACCACAAGAGGGCACCCCGCCGGTGGCGACCGAAGTGCCCGAGTCATCCGCGCAGCGCATGGTCGCGGTGCTGCAGACTCTCGAGGACCCTGCCACGCCGACCTGGGTCGCCAGTGTCACGGCCGATGGCGGACTTCAGCTGACACCCAAGGTCAGTATCGAGCGTCCGACGGATCGCGCCATCGAACTCTGGACCCTGACCGATCCTGCGGAGGGCCCGCGTTCGCTGGGTCTGGTGGACCCGGTGGCAGGTATCGAGTTGAGCGCCGAACAGATCGGCCGCATGAGTCCGGGCCAGTTGCTCGAGATGACACTGGAGCCCAGCGGTGGTTCGCCGACCGGCAAACCGACCGGCAAGGTGCTGGCCATCGGCCGCCTGGTCAACCTGGGACAGATCGACAGCTGACGGGAGCGCTCTCTGCCCAGGCTCGCCCGCCCTGCTCTCGGAGGCCCCCCAGGCCATGGGGAGCAAGGTCAGCGCAATGGCAACATCAGCGCCAGACACGAACGCCAGACACGAACGCCAGACACGAAGAAGCCCCGCCATGGCGGGGCTTCTTCGTGTCTGGTCAACCGTCTCTTCAGCAGATGCTCAAGGAAAGTGTCAACTCAGCTCTCGGTACGCTCGAGCCAGGATTCGACGGTTTCGGCACCGTGCTCTTCCTTCCACTCTTTCAGCTGCTTGTGATTGCCACCACGGGTCTCGATCACTTCACCGGTATTCGGGTTCTTGTAGACCTTCAGCTTGCGCTTGCGACGAACGCCGCCAGCCTTGGTTTCCGCGCTCGCGGCAGCTGCCGGCGTCTGGCTGGCTTTCGGATCCAGCAGGCCAATCACGTCGCGAGTGGACTTGCCGTATTCACTCATCAGGGAATCAAGCTTGTCCTTGAATTCCAGCTCATTCTTCAGGCGATCATCGTTGCGCAGGCTTTCCAGTTGCTCTTGAAGTTTCTTGAGCTCTTGTTCTTTCTGCATGAAATCAGTCAACAGGGACATGGGGTTCTCCAAGGGTATCGGGACAGTCAGGAATTCACTTCCGGAAACAGGTGTTGCGAAAGAATTCGCCGATCAACAAATAACAGCTGCTTCCTGGATTTGGCTCACGCAGGGACTTGGGACAGTAAGACCCTACAGAAGCTGAAGGGATTATAGACCAAGCATGTCCACGCCGTGAAGCACTAATCAACTAACGACAAGTTAATCAAGCGCTCTCTGGAATGCAATAGCTGGCACTCGAAAAGATATGTGAATTCAAAATAGTCTCTGCCTGCAAATATCGTTAATTAGAATCGACATGAGCCTAGAGTCCCTATATGGCGGGCGTCAGCGGCCGTCAGGCGGTATTGTAGAATCACATCGACATCACAGGCAGGTAAATTCTCTCGCTGGCAAGCCGCAGCTTTCATGAAGTATTCATATTGTGACTTTTTCAGTAGCTCTTTCATCACACATCATCACTCCGAGTCCCTCTTGTTCTTGAGCGTATCCTCAAAAGCATGCAGACACAGAGGAAAGTAAACCTTCGCTTCGGCTCCACCAATCCCTCAGCACTATTTTCGCCGGCAATATTAGAGACATCACCCCCTCCAGAAAGTGACACTTCACAAATCATGTCAACCTGATAAAGTGGTCAAGGTTAACAAAGAGGTTCAATTGCCGTCAGCGTCGATGGAGAACATCATGTCCTACCCCCAGACCGCCTCACATGCCGATCAGCCACAAGCGCTTTGGCATCCGTATACGCAGATGCACGCGATGCCTGCCCCGCTTGAGGTCGTGGGCGGAGTCGGGCCGCGCATGACACTGAGTGACGGCGAGACCCTGCTGGACGCAACCTGCTCCTGGTGGTGCATGATCCATGGCTACGGCCATCCTCGACTCGTCTCCGCGATTCAGCAGCAAGCGGCTCAATTGTGTCATGTGATGCTCGGGGGCATTCGGCACCAACCGGCGGTGGCGCTGGCCGAGGCACTGGTGCGCATCACCCCGGAGGGGCTGAACCACGTGTTCTTCTCGGACAGTGGCTCCGTCGGCATGGAAGTCGCCATGAAGATGGCAGTGCAATACCAGCAACAGCGTCAGGATCGTGATGACACTCGCGGGCGGACGCGAATGCTGTCGTTGATGAAGGCCTACCACGGGGACACGGCAGGCTGCATGGCGGTCTGCGACCCGGAAGAGGGCATGCACTCACTGTTTGCCGACTTCCTGCCTAGACATCATTTCGCGCCGGCACCGACGGCGGGATTCACGGCGCCATATGAAGAGGTCCTCGGTGACATCGCAGCTCTGCGCAGAGAGCTCGAGACGCATGATGACATCGCCGCCCTGCTGATGGAGCCGCTGCTCCAGGCAGCCGGCGGCCTCAACATGTACTCGCCTCACTACCTGAAAGCGGCACGTGATTTATGTGACGAGTTCGGTGTGGTGTTGATCTTCGATGAGGTCGCGACAGGATTCGGACGTACTGGAAAACTGTTTGCCTGTGAGCATGCAGATGTGACGCCCGATATCATGGTGCTGTCAAAAGGACTGACGGGAGGGTATCTGGGACATGCTGCCACCCTCGCCCAGAGCCATATCTTTCATGCCTTCGATGGCAAGGATGCCAATACTGCCTTCATGCATGGCCCGACGTTCATGGGCAACCCATTGGCTTGCCGAGTGGCACTGGAAAGCCTCAAGGTTTTCGAGGAAGACGATTATCTCGGCAAGATCGCCAGCCTCAATCAGGTACTACGAGAGGAACTCGCGGATTTCTCACATCCCGCCATTGGCGACATACGCGTATTGGGAGCCACTGCCGTGATAGAAGTTCACGATGCAGCAAGTCTTGAAGGGGCTCAGGCTCACGCTCGTCAGCAAGGGGTCTGGTTGCGACCGTTCGGCCGCTGGCTCTATACCATGCCGGCATATATCACCTCACACGACGACTTGCGCAAGATCACGCATGCCATGAAGAGCCACTTTACCGACAATCTCTGAGGCAAGACGTCAGGACAGGGATCTGCTCGGCTGCCTGTCGGCTGACGGGGAGTGACTGAGAGTGACGATCGCCCTCATCACTCCCCTCTTCTTCCTTCACTCTTCTCTCAACGCCGAGATTCGAAGCCCATCTCCCGGCAGGGGAATGCGGTCGGAAGCGCTCAATCTCCCCAGAGACGCCGCTCGAGGCGCGCATGTGCATCTGCCGTCAGCATCCCGCCCTTCATCAGTTTCTTGAGAAAATGACGATAGCGGCGGGCGATCTTGCGGCGCGCCAACCAGGCGATACCGGTGGCGAGGGGGATGAAGTCCGGATTGGAGATGCCATCGATCAACCACAGGCGCGGGGATTGATGCTCGCGAAACTGGACCACGATGTTGCGATCATTGAGGTCGGACGGTATCAGCCAACGCTTGTCGAGATAGCGATAGAGGTTGGCCAGCTCATCCATCAATGCCTCCTCCCCCACCCGCTCGGGAGTTTCATGACAGACCTCTCGCAGACGGCGCGAGGTCGTGCCGTCATCGTCGAGTATCAGGTCGAAGACCAGCCCGAGGCCCTCTCGGGTCGCCACGCTGCCATGATAGGCAGGCACGTAGGACCAGTCGTGCACACCTCGCCTCACGAGCCCTTCGAAGTAGCGCTGCTCGCGCTGATTCTGGCGGCTTCCTTTGTCGGGATAGCGCGGTACCTTGATGCAGCGCCGAGGATCACGGGGGTCCTGATAGACACGGCGATCATTGCCCATGCCGATGACACGGGCATTTTCAAGCTCCAGCATGCGCTCTCCTGTTGAATAACGCCTGCGACTGCAGCCGCCGGGCAGCGTGGCATTCTACAAAAAGCCCTTCCCTTGCGCCAACCGTGCCGCCGGCGGCCGCGTTCCATGAGGTCATTCATCGGCCATTCAGCTTGGGACCTCGCTCTGGTATGATAACGCGCCGTTTTCTGGCAGTTTCAGGACGAAACCGCCTGACGTAAGCGATCAGCACGACTTGCGAGGTATTGCCCGGGATCGGGTGGCCGCGCACACCTGCAACCCCCCGCTCCATTGGCACATCTCCCTTAATGAGGTACTCGCATGAATGCGGTAATACTGGCCGTTCTGGTCATGGTCGGCCTGTCACTGGCCCGAGTCTCGGTCGTCTTCGCTCTGGTGGCCGGCGCCTTGGTCGGCGGCCTGTTCAGTGGCCTGTCTCTGACTGACACTCTCGGCGCCTTCAACGACGGCGTCGGCGGTGGTGCCAAGGTCGCCCTGGCCTATGCCACGCTCGGTGCCTTTGCCGTGGCCCTGTCTCGCTCCGGCCTACCGGATCTTCTTGCCGCACGCCTGATCGGTATGCTCAATGGGGAGAGCACCCCTCGCCGTCAGACCGCCATCAAGTACGGCTTGCTGGGCAGCGTGACATTGGTGGCGATCTCGTCCCAGAACCTGATCCCTGTCCACATCGCCTTCATTCCGATCCTGATTCCGCCACTGCTGGTGGCCATGAACCGCCTGCGCCTGGATCGCCGCGCTGTCGCCTGTGCCCTGACCTTTGGTCTGACGGCTCCCTACATGCTGCTGCCGGTGGGCTTCGGTTCCATCTTCCTCAATGACATCCTGCTGGCCAACATCAATGAAGCGGGCCAGGCAATGGGGCTGGAAGTCACCCGCGGCATGGTGCCGATGGCAATGGCCATTCCGGTAGGCGGCATGTTCCTGGGACTTCTGACTGCGGTCTTCGTCTCCTATCGCAAGCCGCGTGACTACGCCAATCGCGAGATCAAGTCGACCAATGTCCCGCACCATACTCCAGTGCATGCACCATCCCGCAGCGGCCTGATCATGGCTGGGGTCGCCATCATCGCCGCCCTGGGCATCCAGCTCTATTCCGGCTCGATGATCCTGGGCGGCCTGGTCGGCTTCGCCATTCTTTCCCTGGGTGGCCTGTTCAAGTGGAACGAAGCCGACGACCTGTTCACCTCCGGCATGCGCATGATGGCACTGATCGGCTTCATCATGATCTCGGCAGCCGGCTTCGCCTCCGTCATGAAAGCTACGGGTGATATCCAGACCCTGGTGGATGCCTCCTTCCACATCATCGGAGACAACAAGCCGTTGGCCGCGCTCGTCATGCTGATGGTCGGACTCTTCATCACGCTGGGCATCGGCTCCAGCTTTTCCACCATCCCGATCATCGCGGCGATCTATGTCCCGCTGGCCCTGCAGTTCGGCTTTTCCCCCCTGGCGACCGTCGCCCTGATCGGCACCGCGGCCGCACTGGGCGATGCTGGCTCCCCCGCCTCTGACTCCACACTCGGCCCGACGGCAGGCCTGAATGTCGATCAACAGCATGATCATATCTGGGACAGCGTGGTGCCGACCTTCATCCACTACAACATCCCGTTGATCGTCTTCGGCTGGGTGGCGGCGATGACGCTGTAATCCGCCGGCCAGGGTAGCCTGGCAACGGCAACAGGAAATACGACAACGCCCGGCAGGCATCACGTCTGCCGGGCGCTGTCGTCTCTGGGCGAAGAATGAGGCGACACGCCGCCTGACACTGGACAGCCATCCAGTCTTTTAGGATGATGCGCGAATGCGCAAGATCCTTCATGCTGACTGCGATTGTTTCTACGCCGCCGTCGAGATGCTTCGTCACCCAGAGTGGCGCGAGGTGCCCATCGCCATCGGTGGCCGCACCGAGCAACGTGGCGTGATCGCCACCTGCAATTATCCGGCTCGCGCCTTCGGCGTCCGCTCTGCGATGTCCACAGCGCGCGCCCTGCGCCTGTGTCCGCAACTGATACTCGTCCCCCCCGACTTCGAGCGCTACCGTGCCGTCTCGCAGGAGATCCAGGCACTGTTTCACGAACTGACACCACTGGTGGAACCTCTATCGCTGGACGAAGCCTACCTGGACGTCAGCGATATCGAGGAATTTCAGGGAAGCGCGACCTGGATGGCGCGCTGGCTGAAGGAAGAAGCCCTGAAGCGCACCGGGGTCACGCTGTCGATCGGCGTAGCCGCCAACAAGTTCCTGGCCAAGATCGCGAGTGACTGGGAGAAACCCGATGGCCTGACGGTGATCACGCCAGAGTCCAGCGACGCCTTCATTCGTAAGCTGCCCGTCGGCAAGCTGCATGGCGTCGGCCCGGCCACGCTGGCCCGCCTCAATCGGCTGGAGATTACCACCTGCGATGACATCCGCACGACACCACTGACCACACTGGTCGAACACTTCGGCAAATTCGGACATCGCCTGCATGAACTCTCTCATGGCATTGATGACCGCCCCGTCAAGGTCGAGAGAGAGCGGAAGTCCATCAGTGTCGAACGCACTTTCGATCAGGATCTTCCGGATCTCTCCGCGTGCCTCGCCAAGCTTCCCATGCTGATGGAGCGCCTCGGGGAGCGTCACGCACGCCAGGAACAGCCGGTGCTGGCCAAGCAGTTCGTCAAGGTACGCTTCAACGACTTCACCAGCACCACGCTGGAAAGCCTCCTCCCCGCCTCCACCCTCTCATTGCCGGACGCCAGGAGTTTCGCACTGCTGATGGAGCAAGCCTGGCAACGTGGCCATCGACCGGTGCGCCTGCTGGGAGTCGGTGTCCGACTCAAGGCCCACGAAGAGACGCAACAGCTGGGGCTGTTCTGAGAGGGTGACGAGTGATGGGTGTAAACATCTTGGACAGGAGAGGGTGAGCTTACTTAACACCACCTGCAACGGCATCGTTTTCCCGATGAGTCTCGCCCTCCTCCCCCCAATTACCCCAGAGCGCCGAGGGTGAGCGTAGCCGTATTTCCAATGGCAAGCCCTCCACATCGTGTTGAACATCGATTTTCTCAAGCGGTTTCAACCTTACTTCCAGCATTGCCTGATGACCGTCGAAAGGGCCCGCCAATTGAGAGGGAAGCTTCTGCGTCAGTTCCGGTGGCGCTACGATGCGAGCCAATATACTTCGCCCATCTGCAAAATGTGCTTCAGCAACCCGCCCTACGGCGACCTTGCCAACATACTTGGGTGAGAAATAAGCATGGAACTCGGGTGAGTTGGCTGGCACCAGGACTCCCAGAGGATCTCCTGCACTGACTCGCTGGCCGACCTGGACATAGGTCTTGGCCAACAGACCATCTTGCGAGGCATCGATCCTCAACTCATGGATCATCGCTTCCAGCTGAGCAAGCTCCCGTGTCAGATTCTGACGTCGCTGGACGATAGGACCCACCAGCTCGGCACGCAACTTCTCACGTTGCTGCAACAAGAGGTTCTCTTCAGCCTCGGAGAGCTGATCACGAGCATTTGAACGCGCGACATGAATACTGGCCAGATCCGTCAGAGGCACTTCTCCCTGTCGTCGGAACGCTTCGAACTTGTCCGCCACCCCGGACTGGAACGTCAAGGACGACTGTGCATTGGCCACACGTCGCTGTGCCGTCTCTATCAATGACTCACTTTGTTCCTGGGCGCCTTGAGGAGGCAAGGTCGACAATATATCTTCAAGTGCATGTCGCTCGGCAGTGAGTGCCGGATCCTCAAGCTCGAACAGCCTCATATCGACGGACACCTTGTTACCCGCACGCTGGGGAACCTCAGTGACACGAGCATCGCGCGGACTGGTGATCACAAGAGGCTCATGAGTCAGCACTGCTGGCGCCACCAGCAACACACGATCACGTAATGCATACCAGCTGAAGGCGACGATGGGGACCAGTACCAATGCCATCAAACCAAACCAACGCCAGCGCCCCCCGCCACGACGTGCCTTGGCGTAAGGCACCTTGAGCCCATCCTGCTGATCAGGACGACGGGATTTTTCGGGATCGAAACGAATATCCATCAGAAACGGTTTCCTCTTCGCAGGACCCACCAGGGTGCCATGCTGGTTTCTTCGTGGCTGCGACGCAGCATTTCATTGAGAATCGCGACCAGAGCCAATAGGCGCATGCTCAGCTGATATATCGGAAGTACCGGCAGCCAGATCATGTCGCGTAGCGCAAGTGACGGCACTCGGCTCACACATAGCAATCCCATCAATGCATACCAGGAGCACAAGGCAAGATAGATCAGATACAACAACACGCTGATCGCCACGGCATGCACCAGCGGCTGGGTGGCATACCACCACATGACATACCCTCCTATCAGGAAGGGTAATGCCACACTCTGGACAAGCCCGTAAGCCAGGGTGAACAAGGTTCCGGGCCATCCCATCAATCGGGGTCGGATGCCATGCCAGTGCTTGCGTAGATAAACAAAGTAGAGATCTCCCTCCCAACGCATGCGCTGACTGGCAAGGCCCGCCACCGTATCCGGGCCATCCGTGAAACCTATGGCGTCCGGAATGAAGGCAAGGCGCATGCAGGGATGACGACGCTGGTACTGCTTCAAGCGCAGGGTGAGATCGAGATCTTCCGCCGTGTGGGTATCCCAGCCACCGATCTGACGCAGAATATCCGTGCGAAAGATCCCGAAAGCCCCAGAGATATTGTTGATCAGGTTCCAACGAGCCAATCCAGTTCGCCCATACTCGATGGACAGCAGATATTCCAATGATTGAAGTCGGGTCATCAAGGACTTGGTTCGATTGCGAATTCGCAGATTGCCCGCCGCAGCCAGCACATCGGGATCTTCGAACACCACCACACTGCGTGTGATCATGTCAGGGGCAAAACCTGTATCGCCATCCAGCGCATACACAAGCTCTCCCCGTGCCAATCCAAGCCCGGTATTGAGTGAAGAGACTCTGCCTCCCCGCTGCCATTTGGGGACAACACGCAATGTACGGTTAGTCACATCCTTGAAGGCAGCAGCCTGACGCCGTGCTGCCATCAAGGTAGCCTGATTGGCATTCGCACCATCAATCACCATGATGACTTCCACATGCCCAGGATAATCCTGATGCAGCAAGGTTTCGGCGCTCTCAGCTACACCCTCACCCTCGGAGTAGCACAGTACCAGGCAACTGACGGTGGGATAGCGGCAAGGAAGTACATCGGCATCACCCGATGCGTTTAGCCCACGTGCCTTCAGGTGCCCAACCATGCCGGTGATCACGATAGCCGCCAACGGTAGCTCAAAGAGAATCAACAGCGGCAGGATCGCTATGGCCACCCAGACGGATTGCAGCATTCCGTTGAGCACCCAATGCATTTCCCACACCACTTGAGAGATGAAGAAATTGAGGGCATTCATGCGAAGTACCTCATGCCATTTCCGATGGTGATCTGTAAGGCTTGCCTCCCAGCTCTGGCAACCACTCCGCTGCCTTGCCGACTTGGTGCTCACCCGGAAGTTCATGCATGTCGAGAGACAAGCCGGACTCACCCTCGGATTGTTCCAACTCCATGACGGAACGAATTCGCTGTGCCACATCGGTAAAGCGGGCACGCGGCGTGTGAGGCAGCAAAAATATCCACTGTCTCATCGAGTACTGACAGAAGAGGTCCGTGTCGCGCAGCAAGCTGCCAATGCGAAGGGCTAAGCGTTCAAGCAAGCCTTGCTCGCTCTCTCCATGTTGTGAGAGCACCATCAGCAGATGGTGATGAGAATGGCGACGCGCCAGCGGCACCAGAATATCCAGCATATTATGCAGCTCATGCGACTTCATTCGCTGACCCGAAGCCACTACTTTGACCTCCTCTGAAGCTGCAACTGCTTCCCGGCCAGCGGCACTCAATTGCAGCGAGGCAATTCGATGCTGAATAAGCTCGCCAGGTTGCTGGCTCTGTCCACAATCCAGGCATTGCGCTTCCACTTCACCCTCGACGATCCATAGATCGCATTTACCACAGGCCAAGGATTCAAGTGGGCGATCATAATCGACCCCGATATGGCGCAATCGAGTCCGACACTGAGGACAGCTGAGCTGCTCGGCCTTCACGAATCGATCCATTCGGTCTACATGGCCACAGGCAAAACAATGCAGGCCATCCAATGCCTTGAGATCCACCTCGCGACAGCGAGGACAAACATCAACATAATTGAGGTGCACACTTCGGCATTGACGGCAGTGGCGCGTCCGAGTGACCAACACCCTCTCCTCCACCCATCTCCGCTGCTCGAATGACCTTAGTACCTCGCGCTGCGCATCGGGCTTCACTCCCCATGCCGTCAGCAGAGGCCAATGACACCCTGACGTCAGTTCTGGGGCGAGCGAGACCTCAAGGACATGATCTGGATACAGGGTCCACCAGCGCAACAATGCCTCGAAAGGCGCCTTGCTCCTGTTGAGACTCACCATGACATCACTTTCTCCTGAGGGGCCATGCTGCTGATACAGTCGCTTCAGGTCGATCTCCCGACGCCCAGGCCATTGATTTGCCAGAGCCCGGACACAGGGTGTATCAGCCCCTTCCACAAGAATAGGAACAAGTGCGCCTCTCACCGTCGACCTGATACAGGTAATCAGCTCATCGAGCCGGTGCAAACCCTCAGCGCCTTCGGTGACCGGAGTGATACGGATGGCAGACCAAGCATATTCCTCAATCCGCTGACTATCGTGATCCGAGAGAGAATTTTGCGTCGCATGCTGGTCTAGCGCGGCCAGCATGGTGTCCTGTTCAACAGGGTATTCATAGGAATGGGTCGCGGCACGACCGATAACAGCAATACGCATGAGAAGGCTTCCAGAGACGTTACGTACTTCCAAGAGGCAGAGGCATGAATGTCGGCGCTTGTACAACGCATGAAGCACACCATCGGAATCGACTCATTCGGACTGACCAGATACACCAAAGTTCAGGTGGCAGATAGTGTCGACATGACTCGATTAGCAATATCAACCCTATGTAAACCTTAGTGACATATCTTTTTATGATGTTTTTGGATTAGATTGCTAGCACTAAAGGCTATGCCTGATAGCGTAATGCGCTTGAATAGAAAGGGGATCATTCGTTGGCTCAATAGCCGACAGGAGGCGACAGGCATAAAAAAAGCCAGTCACAAGGACTGGCTTGTCCGGTCATCGATACCCCAAGGGTATCGCCGGAAGGGTCGTGAAACCCGCTCAAGGAACCATCGCAACCTGCAATGCAGGCAGGAAGCGAGAGTGGGCGAACAGCTCTGCGCATTGAACGACGCAGCCACTCTCGGCAAACGCCTGCGGGGAGCATGAGATGCTCGACCCGCAGGTGTCAGGAAGGAATGCCCAGATTCATCGATGATGATGACAGTCCATCCGCTTCAACTGTCAGCATCATATCTTTTAGCCCGCAAACTAAAAAGCCGATCCACAGCAACAGTCCCATGACACAACGGCACCGGATCAACGCTGACTCAATGGCAACCGTTGGATGCACTGGTTGGATCACTGGACGGGCGATGGGCGCCAGGATGAGGCGGGTTGTTGCCCCCGGACAGCAGCCGCTGGATATCCGCCGCCGCCATGGGCTTGTAGAAGTAGTATCCCTGAATGAGATCACAGCGCATTTCGCGCAACAGCTCGAGTTGCTGGATATTCTCCACCCCCTCGGCCACCACCTCCAGCCCCAGTCGATGCCCGAGGAAGACCGTCGCTTCCATGATGGCGCGGTCCTTGGGTTCCTGAGCACATTCGATCACGAAGGAGCGATCGATCTTGAGCGCCGTCACCGGCAGCATCTTGAGGTAGCTCATCGAGGAGTAGCCGGTCCCGAAATCATCGATCGCGATCTTGTAGCCTCTGTCGTGCAGGGCACGCAGGCTATCGCGCACCTTGACGTCAGCATCGATCAACACGTTCTCGGTCAGCTCGATGCCGATGTCCCGTGGCGTCAGGCCATATTCCGCCACGCATGCCTCAAGACGCTGGAAGACGTCGCTGTTGATCGCCTGACGCCCGGAGATATTGATATCGATCCGATAGCCCTTGATCCCCATGGCATGCCACTCGGCCTGCTGGCGACATGCCTGGCGAATCACCCAGTCACCCAGGCGCTCGATCAGATTGGTGCGCTCTGCCACCTTGATGAAGTCAGTCGGGGGAATGGGTCCCTCGGGCGCATGCCAGCGCATCAGCGCCTCTACCGACTCGATACGCTCACTGCGCGCCGCGACCTGAGGCTGGAAGTGGAGGAACAGCTCGCCACCCCCATCCTCGCTCAGCAGCGTCTGAAGGCGCCCCGCCAGATGATGCTGATGCAGCATGGCATCGCGCACTTCCTGGTTGAAGAACTGATATCCATCACGCCCGGCCTGCTTCGCTCGGTGCTTGGCGACGTCCGCATTGCGCACCAGTTCCGGCGCATCATTGCCATTCTCGGGATAGAGGCTGACGCCGATGCTTAGACGCAGCAACAACTCACGCCCTTCTATCTGGAAGGGGCGCTGGAAATCTTCGCGGATCCGCTGCACGACCGACAAGGCATCACTTTCATAATCCAGGCGCGGCATCGCCATGACGAACTCATCGCCGCCGAAGCGTGACAGTAGATCCTGACTCCGCTGGAACCCCTGCAAGCGCGACGCGACGCTGCGAATCACGAGGTCCCCCATCTCATAGCCCTGGGTATCGTTGATCTCGGTGAAGTGGTCGATATCTAGGAACAGCACCATCAAGGTATCGCCGTGACGCTGACACTCCCCGAGCATGTTCTCGAGCTCAGTCTCGAACGTCTGCCGATTGGGCAGTTCGGTCAACGGATCGAATCGCGTCATGTAGTCCAGCTCACGCTGCACCTTGCGCTCGCCCGCCAGATCGATGTCGATGCAGAACATCAATGGATTGTCCGACCGCTCACCCAACATGACGTGGTGAGAGAACACCGGCACCGGTGCGCCTGACTTGTGCTTCAGCTCAAGCTCGCTCGCCGGGATCTGGGTGCCGTGATTGACCCACGCGTGGTGGGCATCCACCACGATGTCCGCCATTTCATCCGGTATCAGCAAGGCTTCAAGACAACGCCCTCGAGCTTCCTGCTCGCTGAAACCATACAGTCGCTCGCTGGCCTCATTCCAATAGATCACTCGGCGCTGGCTGTCGTACCCCTGCACTGCCACACGTGGCAGGCTTTCCAGCAATTCGCGAAAGCGCTGGTCACTGGCGGGGAGTCCCATGCTGGCCGAGGGGCCAACAACACTAGTCTGCATGACCGCCTCCTGCGTGTGCTGTTGATATGCCATCTGACGATGACGAATCAGCATGATGCCCGCAGTTGCGCCAATAATCACCATCAGCAGCGCTGAAGGCCAGCGGCCGATGATGTCCTGCACTGCCACGACCCCCACCAGCAGGCCGATCGCGATGGCAGCGACCACTGTTCCAAAGAGCGCAATTCCAGTCGCTCTTCCGGTCTGACGAGACCCATCTGCCATGATCCAGGATACCTCCCCTACCATCTTGTCTACCGACCGGTGCTCGGCGGGGACACGCACGTTGCCTGAATCCGCTGAGTTATCGCGATATACATCACTGGAGCCAATAGCAGTCTAAGTGTCTGCCTCGCATAAACACAGTGCCAAACCCGCCGTGACACACGCCTCCTCTCAACGCTACCAGCACCTGCGTCACGCATTGCCCATGCCGTTTTTCGCCGAAAGGCGACAAAGAATACCGCTCATGACTGACATGATGCCAGGAGATCAGACCTCTAATACCCCTCCATCGCCCAGACGCCCATATTGATGATACTTACGCAAGATTAACGCTCTAAGCCGCGCGCTTGGTTTGACTCTCTCTCATGCATCTTCCCATTCTCCTCGACGTTGCGAACGCAACACCTTCCAACAGGCGCTAAATGCCGAAACATCGAGGAATTCTTGCATGAACATCGTAAACCGTGGTGTACGTCAGCTGGCCGATGCTTCCCGTAAACTCACTCTGGACCAGAGCGCTCTCAACGATCGCTACCCGGCAACGTCATCAGAGGATAGCGCTCTCTCGCTGCCCAGGATCTCTGAGTACTGGCCGACAAGCGTGCATGAGGAGCTGGCTCGTCAGCACTGGAGCAAGGCAACGATCACTCCACACATTGACTTGAACGCCTGGCAGGGTTTCCTGGACAACCTTCCCCGTGACCCTTACGTCAACACACGCTGGAAGCGCATGTCCTGGCTGCACCTGAATGACCAGATGGAAGTCGAAACCCTTGGCGAGTGCCCGATGGCACAGGGTGGACGCTTCAATGACGCTGCCAGCATGGCGGACCGCCTGAGATACTACGATCCGCTGGAAGCGGCGTTCACCGAGCGCGACGACGTGCGCGCCTTCGTCAAGGCCTGGGCCGACATGTGGGGCATCGGGCCGCGTGAGCCGATCCTGATGCAGATCACGGGTGTCCGCGGCGACGGCACCATCGACCCTCTCCAGGGACAAGGCATTCACGCCGATGGCTGCAAGTACTTGAGCATTCTGGTACTCAATCGCGAGAACGTCAGTGGTGCCATCAATACCCTCTACCGCGACAAGGCCGGCAGCGAGTTGCTGGCGACCACCGAGCTGGCACCGGGAGAGGTTCTGCACATCCATGATGACCAGCTGTTCCACAGCGTCAGCTCCATCACTCAGGATAACGCGGGCCAGCACTTCGAGCGCTTCATCATCATCATCAACTGCTCATTCATCGATGAGTTCCAGAACCGCATGCTGCGTCGTCACTTCCCGGGGGCAGTCCTGAACGACTGCGAGTGAAGCCATTCGAATTCACTGAGCAGACTGGCAACCCGGTGTCCGGGCATCGCCCGCACAACTGCCTCGACGACAGCTTTCCTCATCTCATCCTGGGGGATCGGTAGCTTCCGAGGCCTCCCCACCTGACCTGCACTCAAGCGTCGCAGCACGCTACCTGAGCACGACACGAGGAACCAGCCGGGCAACCGGCTGGCCTGGCGTGCCACTCCTGACTGGCCCGAAGGCCTCAGCCTGACCGCGACCTGCCCCCCTCCTGCAACAGCCCCGCCAACGGCTTCCGCCTGCATGCCAAGCGCATCGGTTTCATTGTCCGCGCGCCATGTACAGGCGATATACTCGATTCATGACAGAGGCGTTGCCCACGATGCGCCTTCCACGACAGGAAATCCTCATGACGCTTGAATCAGGACTGACCTTCTTCCTTGCCATCTTCCTCTTCGGGATCACTCCCGGCCCCGGGATCCTCGCCCTGATGGCGCGTGGCATGAGCCAGGGAGGCAATGCCTGTGTCCCGATGGCCGTCGGCATGAGCCTCAGTGACGTCTGCTACATGCTGGCGGCCGTCTTCGGTCTCTCGGCACTGGCGACCCATTGGAGCGAGCTCTTTCTGGTCATCCGCCTGCTGGGGGCCGCCTATCTGATCTACCTGGGGTACAAGCTCTGGACCTGCCGGCCCAGCCTGGAAGACACGGAAATTCCCGACATGCGCGGAAGCTGGTGGCGTGGCTTCCTGCAGGGCTTCCTGATCTCGGCCTCCAACCCCAAGGTCATCCTGTTCTACATCGCCTTTCTGCCGACCTTCATGGACATCACCCGCCTGAGTGGTGGCGATATCGTGATCGCGGCCGCTCTCAATCTCAGTGCCTTGCTGATCGGGGTCGTCCCTGTCGGTTACGCCGCAGGCCGCATTCGTCGCCATCTGCGCTCGACGCGAGCCGTCAGACGCCTCAACCGCAGCGCTGCCAGCCTGATGATCGGTGCCGGCAGCTACCTCGCACTGCGTGGTTGAGCACCGGCCTCCTGCGCCAGTCTGGCCGCCGATACGAGAACGCCCCTGTCAATCACATGACAGGGGCGTTCTCTTCGATCACTGAGGCAATTCGCTCAGGTCATGCAACGGATGGCACCGTTACTGACGGATACCTTCCACCACCAGGTACATGTCGACCGTCGCGGCCGCTGGCCCAAGCTTGGAGGTGTCGATGCCATAGTCGGCGAGCTTGAGCGTGGTGGTGCCCTCGAAGCCCTGACGATAGCCGCCCCAGGGGTCTTCGCCACCGCCGATGTGATCGACATCGATGGTGATCGGCTGCGTCTCGCCATGCAGTGTCAGATCCCCCGTCAGCTTGCCGGCACCATCACCGGAAGAGGTGAACCCGGTGGAGACGAAAGACGCCGTCGGGTACTCGGAAGCATCCAGGAAATCAGCGGACTTGATGTGCTTGTCTCGCTCGGCGTGGGCGCTGTCCAGGCTGTCGACATCGACTTCGACCTTGACGCTTGACGCCTCGGGCTGACCCTCGTCATAGCGGAAGGTCCCCGTGAAGTCCTTGAACTCACCCAGGACGTAGGAGTAGCCGAGATGGCTGATCTTGAACTGGATGAAGGCGTGCTGGCCCTTGGTGTCAATGACATAGTCCGAGGCCTGAGCCTGGCCCGCCATCAAGGGGAGTGCCGCTGCCAGAAGGCCGCCAGCGAACGTCTTGCCCAGCGAGAAGGCCTTGGGTGTCAGGGATGTGTCGTTCATGTCCTAGCTCCTTGAGGATTCGTCATGCATGGTGCCGCCGTGGTGGCCGGCAATTCCTTTCAGCGCAGCGGCCAGAGCATACGTCGCAACGTGTCCTGGCCCTCCATCAGATGATGCTTGAAGGCGGCAGCGGCGTGACCAAGCGACAGGATGACAAGCGCCCAGGCCGCGTACCAGTGAACGTCTCCTGCCAACGTCGCCTGATCCTCCATCCCGCTGAGCAAGGCAGGCACGTCAAACAGCCCGAATACGCTGATGGCTCGTCCATCCGCCGTCGAGATCAGATACCCCGAGATCATCACCAGCAACAGCAATGCATACAGCAAGGCATGCCCGATGCGCGCCGCCCGCTGCTCGATGCGGGAGCCATGCGCCTGTGGCGTCGGCTGCATGGCTCGCCAGACAAGGCGCAGCAACGTGATCACGAACAGCACCACGCCCACGGAGCGATGCCACCAGGGACCCAGCTGATACCAGCGATCATAATAGCCCAGTGATGTCATCCACCACCCGAGGGCGAAGAGGCCGATGATGGCCAGCGCCGACAGCCAGTGCATCACGATGACGGGCCAGCCCCACCCCCGACGACTATTGCGCCACATGCTTGTCTCCCTGTCCTGTCATCCAACGCGCCGAGCGTGAGCCCACCTGCCGTGATCGACGCTCTGAACCGCGATACGACACCGTATCGTGATGATGCCTTCCCATGGCTGCCAGCTTACCCACTGGCCTGCCACGCGCCAAGCGATAGTCCCACCCCTTTCTCATCATGCCGCGCCAGCCATGCCGGCGCTGAGCGCTCTCTTCCCGAGACACCGGCCACCGTCACGGCCGAGCAGATGCAGAAACGCCCGGCATGGCCGGGCGTTCCCTCACGAAAGTGCTGGTCGACTCATGCAGACGCCAGGCGATCCAACCCAAGCGCCAGATCACGCTTGATGTCATCGAGATCTTCCAGGCCCACTGCGATGCGCACCATGCCGTCCACGATACCGGCGGCCGCTTTCTGCTCATCACTCAAGCGGCCATGCGTGGTGGTGGCAGGATGCGTGATGGTGGTCTTCACATCACCGAGGTTGCCGGTGATCGACAGGATGCGCGTGGCATCGATGACCGACCAGGCCCCTTCACGGCCTCCCTTGATGACCACCCCCAGCACGGCACCGAAGGCCTTCTGCTGAGCCTTGGCGAGTGCATGCTGCGGATGACTCTCGAGGCCTGAATAGTGGACGCGCTCGACCGCAGGATGCGCTTCCAGCCAGTGCGCCAGCTCCAGCGCACGTGCACAGTGGGCCTCCATGCGAATGTTGAGCGTCTCCAGTCCCTTGAGGAAGACCCAGGCATTGAAGGGGCTCAGGCAGGGCCCGCACGTCCGCACCACGCCGAAGACCTCTTCCATCAACGCGCTGCTGCCGACCACTGCCCCGCCCAGAGTCCGCCCCTGCCCATCCAGATACTTGGTGGCGGAGTGGATGACGATATCCGCGCCCAGGGTCAGCGGACGCTGCAATGCCGGGGTGCAGAAGCAGTTGTCGATGGCAAGCCATGCATCATGTTCATGTGCCAGCGCTGCCAGCGCCTTGATGTCACCGATCTCGGACAACGGGTTGGACGGCGTCTCGGCGAACAGCAGCTTGGTGGACGGTGTGATGGCCGCGCGCCAGGCCTCGAGATCCCCCAGTTCGACGAAGCGCGTGGTGATGCCCAGCTTGCCGAAGTACTTGGTGAACAGGCTCACACTGGAGCCGAAGATGGAACGCGAGGCGACGATCTCATCCCCGGCTTCCAGCAGGGCCAGCACGGTGGACATGATCGCGGCCATGCCGGAGCTGGTGGCCACGCAGCGCTCACCGCCCTCCATCGCCGCCAGTCGCTCCTCGAAGAAGCGCACCGTCGGGTTGGTGAAGCGCGAGTAGATGTTGCCGGCTTCGTCACCACCGAACTTGGCTGCCGCCTCGGCCGCACTGCCATAGACGAAGCTGGACGTGGTGTAGATGGGCTCGCCGTGCTCCTGCTCACCGCCACGCAAGTGACCGGCGCGGATGGCGAGCGTCTCCAGTCCCAGCTCATCGCGGGAAAGGTCGGCGCGGGAAAGATTGTCGTCGTGCATGGTGTCCAGTACCTCTACTGATGGAATCCGCTGATCTCTGTCTCGGATGACGTGGCTCACGGGATTGTCAGGTTACGCGCCGCGGGCGCTTCTTTCATGAGCCGGGAAACAGAGCAGAAAGCTGTCGGTCAATGTTACCGGTTTTGAACGCGCAACGGGCCCCGGATTTCTCCGGAGCCCGTTGCGAATCACTCACCCTGCCATGACCTGTCACGCGAGACAGGTCATGGGGTCAGTCGATGTCTTCGGAATCGTTGTGCAGATCCACGACCGCGTGGGTCTCGCCTGCGTTCTTGGCACCGTCGTTGCGTGAGGCCTGCAGGTCGTTGAGGTAGGCCTCATCGATATCGCCGGTCACGTAGATGCCATCGAACACGGAGCAGTCGAACTCGTCGAGGGCAGGATTGACCTCGCGACAGGCGTCCTTCAGGTCATCGAGATCCTGATAGAACAGACGATCCGCGCCGATCAGATCCGCGATTTCCCTCTCGGTACGACCATGGGCGATCAGCTCTTCCGCGGCCGGCATGTCGATACCGTACACATTGGGATAGCGAACCGCTGGCGCCGCCGAGGCGAAGTAGACATTCTTCGCGCCCGCCTCACGGGCCATCTGGATGATCTCGTTGCAGGTGGTGCCACGCACGATGGAATCATCCACCAGCAGCACGTTCTTGCCGGCAAACTCGATATCGATGGCGTTGAGCTTCTGACGCACGGACTTCTTGCGCAGCGTCTGCCCCGGCATGATGAAGGTACGGCCGATGTAACGGTTCTTCATGAAGCCTTCGCGGTAAGTCACTCCCAGATGCTGAGCCAGCTCGAGAGCGGACGTGCGCGAGGTATCCGGAATCGGGATGACGACATCGATGTCCTGCTCCGGCCATTCCCGCACGATCTTGTCGGCCAGCTTCTCCCCCATGCGCATGCGGGTGCCGTAGACATAGGCACCGTCCAGCAGGGAGTCCGGACGCGCCAGATAGACGTGCTCGAAGATGCACGGCTTGAGTACCGGGTCATCAGCGCACTGCAGGGTATGAAGCTGACGCTCCATGTCGATGAAGACGGCTTCCCCCGGTGCCAGGTCACGGATCAGCTCGAAACCGGCGACGTCCAGCGCCACGGATTCGGAAGCGATCATGTACTCGGTACCTTCAGCAGCCTCGCGCTTGCCGAAGCACGCCGGACGAATCCCGTGCGGATCACGGAAGGCGACCAGGCCGGTGCCGTTGATGATCGATACGGCGGCATAGCCACCCTTGCAGCGACGGTGCACACGACGTACCGCATCAAAGACATCACCCGCGCCCAGACGCATGCCCTGCTTGCCCAGCTCGTGAGCGAAGACATTGAGCAGCACTTCGGAATCGGAGCTGGTGTTGATGTGACGCAGGTCGGAGGAGAAGAGCTCCTGCTTGAGCTGCTCGGAGTTGGTCAAGTTGCCGTTGTGCGCCAGGGTGATGCCGTAGGGCGAATTGACGTAGAACGGCTGCGATTCCGCCTCGCTGGAAGAGCCAGCGGTCGGATAGCGAACATGGCCGATGCCCATGTTGCCCTTGAGTCGCTGCATATGACGAGTGCGGAAGACATCACGCACCAGGCCATTGCTCTTGCGCAGCAGGAAACGACCCTCGTGCCAGGTCATCATCCCCGCGGCATCCTGCCCACGATGCTGCAATACGGTCAGCGCGTCATACAGCGCCTGGTTTACCGAGGCGTTGGCCATCAAACCTACAATCCCGCACATCCCGTCATTACCTCACTGATACACACTAGGAGAGGGAGGCGCCAGCCATCATCAGCGCGCCTCCACATGGCAATATGAGTGCTCACATGCCGCAATTGTCAGGCCTGCCCACACCACAGGCAACACCTGACCGATGGGTCAATCGATACCACGATGCTTGCTGCACCTCGACGCGCTGACCTGCTCGGGGGGCGAACAGACAAAACAAAAGCGCCGAGCAAGAATGCCCGGCGCTTTTGTCGTCTCAAGGTGCTGCGGTGTCACCATCACGCTGCTGATGCTGCTGACGCATGAACTGCTCGGCGACCTGCTGACTGACGCCTTCACTCAGCGTGCGGCCTTCGTGGCGGGCACGCTCGAGCAGGCCACTCGCCTGCTGCTGGAAACCGGCAGTCTGTGAGGATGGAGCCGTCCCGTCCTGCGGCAACTGCCAATCCCCTCCCGTGTCCCACTCACGGTAGCGTGCCAGCGACCAGTCGCGCAGCTGCTCCAGCGTCGGGCGCAGCTGCGCCGCCTGCCAGTCCGCACTGTCACGCAGAGGTGTCAGGCCGACGACAGCCGTCACCAGCACCAGGATCACCGCCGCCCGAAGCGCGCCGAAGACACCCCCCAGCAGGCGATTGAAGCCCCCCATGCCGACCGCCTGGACCAGGCGTTCGAGCAGACGCAGCATCAATCCCCAGACTAGCACCGTGCCCAGTACCACCAGCACGAAGCCGACCGCGGTGCGAATGCCCGGAGACAGGATCACCTCGTCGAGCAGGGCCCCGGCTTCCGCCCCGAACTGGCGTGCCGCCACCAGGGCCACCAGCCAGCCTGCCAGTCCCAGCGCCTCGCTGAGCAGACCACGCATCAACCCCAGCAACACGGAGATGATCAGCAGCCCCAGACACAACCAATCGATCCAGACCAGCGCGTTCACTCACCCTCCTTCCGGCGTACCAGAAGGCCCTTGATATTGACCTGCTCCTGAAGGCGAGAGCGCGCGGACTCACCAATCTCGGAAGATTTGTAGGGACCGACGAATACCACGGTCAGATTGCCATCCCGCGCGACGCGATAGGCCGCGAATCCCTTGCTCTGCAGGTCCTTCTGGAGTCGCTCGGCGTTGGCCGGCTTGCCGAAGCTGCCGACCTGCACCGCCCAGCCACCGGCGGAAGAAGATGGCGCGCTGGCGGCAACGGCAGGCTTGGGCTCAGGCGCCGGCTTGGGCTCTGGCTTGGGCGTCGGGGCCGGCTTGGGCTGCGGTGTCGGCGCAGCCTTCGGCTCGCTGCTGGACACGGATCTGGTCGGCGACAGCTGCTGCGCCTCCGCCACGCGAGCTCGCGACTCGGAGGCGTTTTCGATGCCGGGTCCGGGATCACTGTCACGCACCTTGCCATTGCCATCCACGAAGGTGATGGGGACATCGGTACCAATCTTCAGCTCGCTGGGGGGCTGCGGTGCATCCACCGTCGAACGGTCGATATCCACCGGCTTGCCCAATGTCATCACCGGACTGGGACGCTCATCACGGGCCGGCGGCTCATCAAACAACATCGGGATGAAGATCACGCCCAGGGCCAACAGGATGACTGCGCCGCTGATCCGTTCTCGCTTGCCATATTTCATCGTGCCATCTCCCTTGCACCCGGATTCCAATGACCGCGGTCCTGCTTCACCTCAGGCATCCTCGTCGTCAAGCCATGCCAGCGCTTCGCCGACCGTGAAGAAGGAGCCGCAGACCAGCACCTCCCCCGCGGTGGCATGCTCCACCAGCCAATCCGCCGCCTCAGCGACCGAATCACACTCCGCCAGCACGGTCCCCTGGCAGGCACGCACCACGGCAGCCAGCTCACTGGCCTGGCGAGCACGCTCGCCGCCCAGTGTCGCCACGACGAAGCCATCCACCACGGGCGACAGCGCCTCGATCACGCCTCGTGCGTCCTTGTCTCCCAGCATGGCCAGCAGCACCAGACGCGGTCGAGCGGAACACTCACGCGCCGCCAGACGACTGGCCAGATAACCTGCCGCATGCGGGTTGTGCCCCACATCCAGACACCAGTCACGCCCATGACGCTGGACCCATTGCATGCGCCCCTTGAGCTGGACATTGGCCATGGCATGGCGCACGCATGACACCTCAAGCGCCACACCGGCTGCGACGAGCGCATTCAGCGCACTGGCCGCGTTGTCGCGTGGCAGGCCGGGGTCCGGAAGTGCCTCGAGGGTCATGACGGGGTCGCTCAGTCGCTGCCAGCGCCAGAGCCCATCCGCTGACGACCTTGCCGGGGAGGCGAGGTCCTGCTCGCAGGCGTCCTGCCAGACAAAGTCCTGCCACAGCACCTGAGGCGTCACACCCAGCGAGCGGGCGTGCTCGGCACAGCTGCTCGGCAAGTGATCGGAGCCGAAGATGGCCGGGCGCCCTGCACGCAGGATACCCGCCTTCTCGAAGCCGATGTTCTCGAGGTCCGTGCCCAGGAAGGCAGCATGATCCTGTGCCACGGTGGTGATCATCGCCACATCGCAGTCGATGATGTTGACGGCATCCAGACGCCCGCCAAGACCGACCTCCAGAATCGCCAACCGTGGCTGTCGCTGAGCGATCAACCACAGGCCAGCGAGCGTGCCGGCCTCGAAGTAGGTCAGGCTGATCACGCCCTGCCCATCTCCCGCATCCGAATGACGCGCCGAATCCACCTGCTCGAAGGCAGTGATCAGCTCGGCATCACTGGCGTGCTGCCCATCGAGGGTCACGCGCTCGTTGTAATGCAGCAGGTGCGGAGAGGTGTAAGTCGCGGTCGTCAGACCATGCGCACGCCCGAGCGCCTCGAGCATGGCGACCGTGGAGCCCTTGCCGTTGGTACCGGCCACGGTGATGACCCGCTCGCCAATGCGACGAGCCCCGGGGCCGACAAGCCCCAGACGCTCAGCCACGCATTGCACGCGGGCGAGCCCCATGTCGATGCTGACGGGATGCTGGCGCTCCAGACGCGAAAGCCAGTCTTGCAGTGACAGCTCGCGTGGCACGGCCTCATGCAGGGCAGCAACGCTCAGCGGAGGCCGCTTACGGGACTGCAGCACCTCTCGGGTGCTGCAGTGGCCCGGCGCATTGGCCTGCTCAGCCATCGCGACGATCGCCTTGCGGCTTGTCGGCGGAGAATGTCTCGTCAAGCACGCTGTCAACCGCGGAGCGCGGCTCTGCAGGCTGCGGCTCGCTCGGTGCAGCCTCGACAGCCTCACCTTCGACAACGACTTCCGTGGCATCTACCACCGGTGCCTGCACGTCAGCCTTGACCGGCAGACCCTGCAGCTTGAGCAGGATGCTGGACAGACGCTCACGCATGTCGCGACGATGGATGATCATGTCGACCGCGCCATGCTCGAGCAGGAACTCTGAACGCTGGAAGCCTTCCGGCAGTTTCTCGCGCACGGTCTGCTCGATGACACGCGGGCCAGCGAAGCCGATCAGGGCATTCGGCTCGGCAACGTTCAGGTCGCCCAGCATGGCAAGCGATGCCGATACGCCACCGAAGACCGGATCCGTCAGCACGCTGATGTACGGTACGCCTGCCTGTTTGAGCTTCTCGAGCGCGGCGGAGGTCTTGGCCATCTG
The DNA here is from genome assembly GCF_029846335.1 of Cobetia sp. 3AK. Taxonomy (NCBI): domain Bacteria; kingdom Pseudomonadati; phylum Pseudomonadota; class Gammaproteobacteria; order Oceanospirillales; family Halomonadaceae; genus Cobetia; species Cobetia sp. 3AK. The sequence continues at coordinate 92,523 of NZ_JARWKR010000001.1, forward strand.
CATCAGGGAGAACAGTGCTTCCTGCATGCGCGCGCCACCGGAGGCCGCGAAGCATACCAGCGGCACTTCTTCCGCCAGCGCGAGTTCGGCTGCACGCACGAACTTCTCACCGACGATGGCCCCCATGGAGCCGCCCATGAAGCTGAATTCGAAGGCAACGGCCACGACAGGCTGTCCGGAAAGCGTGCCGCGCATGGCGACCAGCGCATCCTTCTCGGACGTCTGCTTCTGGGCGGCGCTCAGGCGATCCTTGTACTTCTTGGAATCGCGGAACTTGAGGCGATCGACCGGCTCCAGATCTGCCGCGATCTCCTCGCGACCCTCGCTGTCGAGGAACCAGGACAGACGGGCACGCGCAGTGAGACGCAGGTGGTGGTCACACTTCGGGCAGACGTTGTCGTGCTTGGTCAGCTCCGGAAGGTACAGGACTGCTTCGCACTTGGGGCATTTACGCCACAGGCCATCAGGAATGGAGGTGCGCCGATCCTTGCGTTGGATACGGCTCATTGACGGCACAATCTTGTCAAGCCAGCTCATGGTGGGGAGGCTTCCGTTTTGCTGCTGTTCTGGGCACCGCTCGACGACTGTCGGCGGCCATGCGAGTTGGCACACGCCCACCTCTCCGGGAGGCAAGGACGTGGCGGGCAACGACTGACACCCTCTTCGCCCCCTTGTCTCGGGACGCTGGAGGAAGTCAGTGGCGCCAAAGGAAAAGACCGTGCAACCCATTGGTCGTACGGCCCCTTTTCCAGATTCTGGCAAACATTGTAGCGGCTTCGCCCCCCTTGCGGGTAGTGCGATATGCCAATTGCCTTGTGGAGTCCAGTGTTGCGCCTGTCCCGCGCAGGCCTTGCGGCATGCCGCGCAGGGCATCAGTGGAGTCAGTCGGCGGCTCGTACTGCCTGACAGAACGCCTGGAGGCGCTCCCGTGACTTCTCGCCAGGGGCAGACTCTACCCCTCCCGAGACATCGACCGCGTGGGGCGCTACCTGCCTGACCGCCTCCGTCACGTTGCCGGCCTCGAGCCCGCCCGCCAGGATCACTGGCAGGGGCAATTCTCGAGGGATGCGCGACCAGTCAAAGGTCTCGCCCGTGCCACCGGGGACACCGGGACGATAGGCATCCAGCAGCAGCCCGCGTGCGTCATGGAAGCGTTCTGCCTCTGCCGCCAGGTCGATCCCGTCACGCATGCGCAACGCCTTGATATAGGGGCGGCCAGCGGCGCGGCATTGCTCGGGCGTTTCGTTGCCATGGAATTGCAGCAGATCGAGATGCGGGGCAGCGGCGGCCACTTCAGCCTCACTGGCATCGACGAACAATCCGACACGCATCACGAATGCCGGCACCAGGCGCGAAAGCTCCGCCAGGCGAGCAACGCCCACCGCCCGCTTGCTGCCCGCCCACAGCACGAATCCCAGCGCATCGGCACCTGCCGCCACGGCGTCGCGGATATCCTGCTCACGCGTCAATCCGCAGATCTTGATTCGGGTACGCTGGCTCGCTCGAGCGCTCATCTCGGTCATGGGATCACTCCGTTCAACGTGAGGATTCATTCTGTGCGGCAGGAATCGCTTGTTCATGTTCCCGACTGAGACGCTCGGCCTCACGGGCAACGCTTGCCAGCCGAATGGCTTCCTTTTCACTGAGCTTGCCTGCCGCCCGAGCCTCTTCGGCACCCTCGGCTTCGGCACGGGCCAGGCGTGAGCGTACCATCGGGCAATCCGGCAAGGGACGCTCTCCCGTCCACTCCCCGAGATGGGCCACCAGACCAGGCCCGAGCGGCTCCCTGGGCAGCTCATAGCGCGGCGGATAGATGACGTCGACGAAGTGAAGTCCCGTGGCTGCTGCCGTGGCACTCGAACGCGTGCGATCTCCCCCGCGCATCAGCTCGACGATCCACTCGACAGGCTTCTCGCCACGTCCGATGGCCATCAAGGTACCGGCAATATTGCGCACCATGTGGTGCAGGAAGGCATTCGCCTGGATGTCGATCATGACCAGCTGGCCGTGACGACTCACCTCGATGAAATGCACGTGGCGTCGTGGCGAGCGCGACTGACAACCTGCCGCACGGAAGGCCGAGAAGTCCAGCTCCCCTACCAGATGGGCGGCCGCCGCCTGCATGTCGGCGACATTCAGGGGTTCACGACACCAGGTGGCGTTGTGACGCTCCATCACCGGCCGAAAAGGCTGATTGATGATCATGTAGCGATAACGACGCGCGATGGCGCTGAATCGGGCATGGAAGTCATCGGGAACGGGGACCGCCCAATGGATACCGATATCCGGGGGAAGATTGACGTTGCCGCCCATGCGCCATGCCTTGCGGCTGCGGCCCACGGGGGTATCGAAGTGCACGACCTGACGCACGGCGTGCACACCTGAATCGGTGCGCCCGCTGCAGTGGACGGTGATGGGAGTGGAAGCCACCTTGGAAAGCGCCTTTTCAAGCGTTTCCTGCACGGAAGGTGCGTGGCTGAGGCGCTGCCAACCGCAATAGCGGCTGCCATCATACTCGACGCCCAGAGCGATGCGCCCCGGGCGTCTTTCATTATCATCAAGCGGTGTAAAAAAGGGCATCAGGTCAGACCAAAGCGCTCCATCAACGCCAGCGCCTCTTCACGGATCATCCCGTCACTGGCGGAGGCGAGCGGCTCAAGCAGCGCTGCCGCTTGATCATCCTCACCATCCACCAGCAACTGGCGGGCTTCCTCGAGCTGCTGGAAGGCCACGCTATCCTGGGCGCCAGCCCCTGCCCCTGCCATGCCGACAGAGGGATAGGCATTATCCTGATCCCCGGACTCGAACGCCACTTCCTCCACCTCGAATTGCGAGATATCACGACGAGGGACATCCACCTCTTCCAGCGTCATGCTATCCAGCGACGGCAACTCGTCGGCTGCTGAAAAGGCGCTTGCAGGCGCCACCTCGTCGCCTGAAGGTGCACTGGATTTCGCAGATTCACCTTCCTCATCAATGGAGGCGGAGGTAAATTCGACCGCCTCACCCTTGAGCGCCTCGTCCGCCTTCTCAACACTTGCCACTGCCGCAGGCTCCACACCGTCGTCAAGCGTCAGTTCCGGCGCCTGGTAATCGATCACGTTGTCACTGAAGAAACTGGTATCGGTTGCCGCCTTTCCGTGCTCGGGACTCTTGCCCTTGAGGCCGGGCTCGAATGCGACTCCCACGTCTGCCGGAGTGTCATTCGTGACGGCGGTATCAGCGTGCAAGTCATCCTCGAACGAGCCACTGTCCTGCCCTTCGCCTGAAGAGTCAGACACGTCACCCTCCGGCTCGCGCTCATCGTCCTGCAGGTTTGCGCCACCTGCCGCCAGCCTTTCAGAGGCTGCGCTGCCCGAGGATGGCACACGTAGGGACTGGGCATATTGACTGACGACACCGGAGAGATGCGTCACGTTGCTTGCGGCCACCGCGCCACCCATGGCGGCACGCATGGGGCTACCCATTCCGGCATAACGGTTGAGCAGCGCCTGAGCCTCTTCACGCTCTTCTGCATTGCCCGCCGCCAATACCTTCTCGCTTTCGTGATTCAGCGCCTCGAGATTGCCAAGTTCTCCATGCACACCCATCAGCTTGAGACGCAGGTCCTGACGACTCTCATCGTCTGCAAGACCGGTTTCCAGCAGGGCTTGCGCCTGATCGAAGCGTCCATAGGCGATGAAGATATCCGCCTCGCTGATGGCAGCGGCCTCAGGCTGGGCCAGAGGCTCAAGAGTGTGAGAGCCACGACTTGCCACTGCAGACGCCTCTTCCGGGACCTGTCTGTCAGCGGTACCCGCTGCAGCACCAAAGGCACCCCGTGACGGGTCCTGCAGGTCCTGGTCGTTGTGACGCACGGCATCCGCGAAGCTCATGCTGGAGTCATCCTTCGGCCCCGAGCGACGACGCAGCAACAGCAACAGCAGCAACAGCAATGCTCCCGCCGCGCCGCCCACCATCATCAGATTGTCCTGTACCCACTTCCACGTCGCCTGCGGCCAGGGCTGGCTGGGCAACACGAGATTACCTTCACCATCACGCGGCTGGCCCAGATCCACCCCGGCAGCGACCAGACTCTCGGGTAGCGTCAAGGGAGTGATGCCGCTGTTGACCAGCAGACGGTTCTGCTTGGCCAGCAATACCTTGGCCGTTTCCAGCTGCTCGGTACGCTCGGCCAGGGAAGCACGCAGCTCACCGACCTCACTGCGCAATGAAGCGACTTCACTGCGCAGGTCGTCACGCTCCTGCTCCAGTTGATCCAGACGCTGCTGGTTGGTCAGCAACTGGTCTTCCAGCGATTCGAGGCGATCCGACAGCTCATCGATGGCCTGCTGGCTGCCCGCGGAAATCTGCGTACTGGCGGCCGCCTTGCTCGCCGGCGTGGCCTCTTCATCGATCAGCGTCAGGCGCGGCTTGCCGTCAGCACCCGCACTGGCGGGGCCGCTGGGAGCGGGCGCTGCAGCGGGCGTCTCACTGGCCGTGGCGGTATCCTTCGGAGACGCGGATGCCGTCTTCTTGCTGGCCGGAGCAGGGATGGTCTTGCCTTGCGCCCCCGCGACCCACTGCTGATATTGCTCACGCACTTCGCGATCGGCCGCCGTGCGCGAGCGGCCCAGCATGGTGGCGCGATCGGGAACGCTCAGGACCACCCCCGCCCTCAGCTTGTTGATGTTGCCGCCCGGGAAGGCACTGGGATTGGCTTCCTGAATCGCCAGCATGGCCTGACGGATGCTGACCCCGGCATCCGGACGCACGCGTCGTGCGATGGTCCACAGGGAATCGCCACTGCGTACCTTGATGCTTGACGGCGTTTCGCCCGCCGCGGGCGCAGCGCTTGCCGAGGACGACTGACCACTGTCACGGAAGACCACGGAACGCGAGGGTGTCGACCCCGTGTCGGCCAACGGACGTGAGCGCGCACCAGAAGGCGTCACCAGTGCCGGCTGACTGGAATAGCCCGCCGGATCGAACAGCAGCGTGACCTGACGCTGCAGCTTGCCATTGGGCCACTCGACGTCCAGCAGCAGATCCACATAGGGCTCACGTACCGCCCCGTTGGTGGTCAGCTGAAGATAATAGCGGCTGCCCTGCTGCTTGATGGCCACCTTGACGTCATCACTGACATAGCTGCGGTCCACACCGGCACGCGCAAAGGCGGCGGCATCGGAGACGTTCGCCTTGATCAGGCTGCTATCAAGCCCGGAGGTATCTGTCAGGCCGATGCGGGCATCCAGCGGTTGATTCAGATTCGAGCGCAATCGCGGCGATTCCATGCCGACCGCCAAGGCCTGAGCACTATAGATGGCGAAGGAGATCGCCAGTGCGAGAGGAAGCTTGCGTCCCATTGAGTGTCCCTTCGTATGCGACCGATTCAGTGTCCGGCCGGCGCATTATGTTACGTATTCTTACATATAAGATACCAGAGAGTCCGCCTCATGATTCAGGCAAGGCGCGACTCAGCCAGAAAAATTTCAACGCTAGCGGGCGTCGTCCCCTCTGATAGCCCACCTGCTCCCCGGATGACAGGAGTGACCAGCTCCACCTCATCCGGCTGACACGATACTCAAATATGCATACGAGATGCCATCATGCATCAACATCGCCAGCCAAATTCGCAAAAAATGCGCAAGCCGGAATGAAGCCGGTCAGTCATTCGAATGACATGCCGGTCATCTGCTGCCCATGGCACTGCCGATCATCGGCACGACCGACCATCGCAATCACCCTTCATTGGGCATTCGGGACATGACCGGGAACCCGGACATGGTCCGCCAGGACATTCGTCAGGGACGTTCGAGTGCATGGATATTCGATTGCAGGATTTACGATTGCAGAATTTTCGAGCGCAAAAAAGTCGCCCCCGGCTCCGAGGAGTCGGGGGCGACGTCTTGCATCACGCCATGGCACTCAACCGCGAGGGCCAGCCATCGTGATGATCAGGCGGCGCGATGTTCCCGCAGAATGGTCAGCATGCGCTTGAGCGGCTCCGCGGCCCCCCACAGCAGCTGGTCACCCACGCTGAAGGCAGACAGGTATTCACCACCCATCGCCAGCTTGCGCAGACGGCCGACCGGAACGGTCAGGGTGCCGGTAGCAGCAGCCGGTGTCAGGTGCTTGAGGCTGTCTTCCTTGGTGTTGGCAACGACCTTGACCCAGTCGTTGTGCTTGGCCAGGCGGTCTTCGATCTCGTCCAGCGGCACGTCCTGCTTGAGCTTGACGGTGAAGGCCTGGGAGTGGGAGCGCATCGCACCGATCCGCACGCACAGCCCATCGATCATGATCGGGTTGCCCTGGCTGTCGAGAATCTTGTTGGCCTCGACACCGGCCTTCCACTCCTCGCGGGTCTGACCGGATTCCATCGGGGAATCGATCCACGGCAGCAGCGAGCCGGCCAGCGGCGCACCGAACTGCTGGGTCGCGAAATCATCGCCGCGCATGGTGGCGGTCACCTTGCGGTCGATATCCAGAATCGCGCTGGCCGGGTCGGCAAGCTCCGAGGCCACGCTGCCATTGAGCTGGCCCATCTGGGTCAGCAGCTCACGCATGTGGCGCGCACCGCTGCCGGAAGCCGCCTGGTAGCTCATGGAGGTCATCCACTCGACCATGCCGGCCTCGAACAGGCCACCCAGACCCATCAGCATCAGGCTGACGGTGCAGTTGCCGCCGACGAAGGTGTTGGCACCGGCACCGATCTTCTCATCGATCACGTGACGATTGACCGGGTCCAGCACCAGCACGGCATCCTTCTCCATGCGCAGGGTGGAGGCCGCATCGATCCAGTCGCCCTTCCAGCCGGCTTCACGCAGCGGTCCGAACACCTGCTTGGTGTAGTCGCCACCCTGACAGGTGACGATGACGTCCAGCGCCTTCAGCTCATTGATGTCATTGGCATCCTTGAGCGCCGGCACCGGCGTGCCCACGTCCGGGCCGGCCTGACCGACCTGGGAAGTGGAGAAGAATACCGGCTCGATACCGGCGAAATCGTTGTCATCACGCATGCGTTGCATCAGCACGGAACCGACCATGCCACGCCAACCGACAAATCCGACTTTCAACATGCTTGTTCTCCTTGTTCATGCACGGCCGGGAGCATGGAAGACACCACCGCTCCCGACACAGGAATGACCCGCAGCGAGCACAGGCAACTCACCCAATGTGAGCCTTGCCCAACGCTCCAGCCGCAGGTCCTGACACGAAAGCCCAGCGACGCACGCCAGGCTTCCTCATGATCATCTCGCGTGAACGCCACTCACGAGCGGCGTTCACGCGGGTCTTGCCTTACGCCTGGGCCTTGAAGGCGGCCAGCACGGCATCGCCCATCTCAGAGGTGGAGACCTTGCGAGTGCCGGCGTAGGCGATATCGGCGGTACGCAGACCTTCATCCAGCACCACACCGACGGCCTTCTCGATACGCTCGGCCCACGCCGCTTCATTCAGCGAGTAGCGCAGCATCATCGCCACTGACAGGATGGTCGCCAGCGGGTTGGCGATGCCCTGACCCGCGATGTCCGGCGCGCTGCCGTGGCACGGCTCATACATGCCCTGGCCGCTGGCATTCAGCGAGGCGGACGGCAGCATGCCGATGGAACCGGTCAACATCGCGGCTTCATCCGAGAGGATGTCGCCAAACATGTTGCCGGTGACCACCACGTCGAACTGCTTCGGTGCGCGCACCAGCTGCATGGCGGCGTTGTCGACGTACATGTGCGACAGCTCGACATCCGGGTAGTCGGCGGAGATGCGCTCCATCACGTCACGCCACAGCATGGTGACTTCCAGCACGTTGGCCTTGTCGACACTGCACAGCTTCTTGTTGCGCTTCTGGGCCATCTCGAAGGCGGTACGGCCGATACGCTCGATCTCGGATTCTGAGTAGACGTAGGTGTTGTAGCCGACCTGCTGTCCGTCGCGCGTCTCGATGCCACGCGGCTGGCCGAAGTAGATGCCACCGGTCAGCTCACGCACGATCATGATGTCCAGACCGGACACCACTTCCGGCTTGAGGCTGGAGGCCTCGGCCAGCTGCGGGTAGAGAATTGCCGGACGCAGGTTGGCGAAGAGTTCAAGCTCCTTGCGCAGCCCCAGCAGGCCGCGTTCCGGACGCAGCGAGATGTCCTCGAGCTTGTCCCACTGCGGGCCACCGACCGCGCCGAGCAGGATGGCGTCTGCCGCCTTGGCGGCGTCCAGCGTGTCCTTCGGCAGCGGATGGCCCGCCGCGTCATACCCTGCACCACCGACCTTGCCTTCGCTCAGCGTGATGTCCAGCCCTTCGCTGCGTGCGGCTTCAAGGATCTTCACGGCTTCGGCCGTGATTTCCGGGCCAATGCCATCACCGGGCAGAATCAGGATATTGCGGCTCATCTGGAACTCCTTGGGCCGGAGAGCATCCGGCAAGACCGACGGTTCACCGCCGGTGCTGAGACTGGGCTCGCTGCCACTCTGGACGGCGAGCCATGACGAATGTGTTGCGACTGCGGCGCTGACTGGCGTGACGCTGGACAGATCAGGCCGTCTTGCCATCGCGGAACAGCCACGGACGCTCGGCGCGATGACGCGTCTCGAAGCTGTCGATGGCGTCCTGATCCTTGAGAGTCAGACCGATGTCATCCAGGCCTTCCATGAGGCAATGCTTGCGGAAGCTGTCCACCTCGAAGGCGATCGACTCACCGGACGGCGTGATGACGGCCTGTGCCTCGAGATCGATATCCAGACGATACCCTTCCACCGCCTCGGCTTCCTTGAACAGGCGATCCACCGTGTCCTCGTCGAGGGTGATCAACAACAGGCCGTTCTTGAACGAGTTGTTGTAGAAGATATCGGCGAAGCTCGGCGCGATGACGACACGGAAGCCGAAGTCGGTCAGTGCCCAGGGCGCGTGTTCGCGCGAGGAACCACAGCCGAAGTTGCGACGTGCCAGCAGCACGCTTGCGCCTGAATAACGCGGCTGGTTGAGCACGAAGTCCGGATTCAGCGGACGCTTGCTGATGTCCTGTCCGATATAGCCCTCATCGAGATAACGCAGCTCATCGAAGAGGTTCGGGCCGAAGCCGGTACGCTTGATCGATTTCAGAAACTGCTTCGGGATGATCAGGTCGGTATCGACGTTGGCGCGATCGAGCGGTGCCACGAGGCCCTGCTGGCGAATGAACTTTTCCATGTCGGGCCTCCTCAGGCTGCGTGAGTATCGGAAGTAGGAATGGGGGCAAAGTCACGAACATCAACGAAGTGACCCGCAATCGCGGCAGCGGCGGCCATGGCCGGGCTGACGAGGTGCGTACGCCCACCGAAGCCCTGACGGCCTTCGAAGTTGCGGTTGGAGGTGGAAGCACAATGCTCGCCGGCGCCCAACTTGTCGGCGTTCATCGCCAGACACATGGAGCAGCCCGGCTCGCGCCATTCAAAGCCCGCGGCGAGGAAGATCTCGTGCAGTCCTTCGGCTTCCGCCTGTGCCTTCACCAGGCCAGAGCCCGGCACGACCATCGCCTGCTTGAGGCTCTTGGCGACCGTACGGCCTTCGGCCACGCGCGCCGCTTCACGCAAGTCCTCGATACGCGAGTTGGTGCAGGAGCCGATGAACACGCGGTCCAGCTTGATGTCGGTGATCTTCTGCTGAGCGCTGAGGCCCATGTACTCGAGCGCACGGGTGATGCCACGCGCTTCGGTGTCATCGTTGGCGGCTGCCGGGTCCGGCACCACGCCATTGACGCTGGTGACCTGCTCCGGGCTGGTGCCCCAGGTGACCTGCGGGGCGATGTCTTCCGCCTTGAGCACGACGACCTTGTCGAATTCGGCATCTGCATCGGAGACCAGATTCCGCCAGTCGGACACGGCCGCTTCCCACTGCTGGGCGTTCGGCGCATAGGGACGGTCGCGCAGGTAATCGATGGTGATGTCATCGACCCCGACCAGACCGACCCGTGCCCCGGCTTCGATGGCCATGTTGCAGATGGTCATGCGGCCTTCCATGGAGATGTCCTGGATGGCGGAGCCGCCGAATTCGATGGCATAGCCGGTACCGCCGGCGGTGCCGATCTCACCGATGATGGCGAGCACGACATCCTTGGCGGTGACGCCAGTGCCGAGACGACCATCGACGCGCACCAGCATGTTCTTCATCTTGCGCTGGATCAGACACTGGGTGGCGAGCACGTGCTCGACCTCGGAGGTGCCGATACCGTGAGCGAGTGCCGCGAAGGCACCGTGGGTCGCAGTGTGGGAATCGCCACACACCACGGTCATGCCCGGCAGGGTCGCGCCCTGCTCCGGCCCGACCACGTGCACGATGCCCTGACGCGCATCATTGATGGTGAACTGCTCGATGTTGAAGCTGTTGCAGTTGTCGTCGAGGGTCTGCACCTGGATGCGAGAGGTTTCATCCTCGATCCCCGCGATGCCGGCAGCGCGCTCCTTGAGAGAGGTCGGCACGTTGTGGTCCGGCGTTGCCAGGTTGGCATCCAGACGCCACGGCTTGCGACCGGCCAGACGCAGCCCTTCGAAGGCCTGCGGCGACGTCACTTCGTGCAGCAGGTGACGGTCGATGTAGATGAGTGCAGTACCGTCTTCACGTTGCTTGACCAGATGCTGGTCCCACAACTTGTCATAAAGGGTCTGGCTGGCCATGTCGTGTCTCCTCGTGGCGCCCTACGGTAAGAGCGCTTGCTGCCTCGGGGCTCGTGGCGGCCCCTTGATGAGGTGTGTCGTCCAGTGTTGATGGCGGGGCGGTCGTGCGAGCCATGTCGCAGGTGGCTTGCCACCAGAGGCTCGAGCATCGCCGCCGCGTCCTGTGCATCAAGAGTACTCGGCGGCGATGAATAAAAGCAATTCATGTTTTTCATGCTTTGGATTCCCAGAAGGAATACCATTGCCTCAGCCGACATTCCCCCTGATCGCACGGAAGATCATTCTTCTGAACGCCCTCATGACAGGATAGCTGCCTCACATGGACACTCCCTCTCTTCAGGCCTTCGTTGCCGTCGCGGAAACCGCTTCCTTCTCGCTGGCGGCCGAACAGCTGCACCTGACACAACCCGCTGTCTCCAAGCGCATCGCGCAGCTGGAACAGCTCCACGGCGCGCGGCTGTTTGATCGCATCGGGCGGCGCGTCACCCTGACGGAGGCCGGCAATATCCTGCTGCCGCGGGCACGTGCCATTCTGGTGATGCACGATGACACGCGGCGCGCGTTGCGCAATCTGTCCGGCGAGGTAAAAGGCAGCCTGACGATGGCGACCAGCCACCATGTGGGCCTGCACCGTCTGCCGCCACTGCTCAAGGCCTTTACCATGTCCCATCCCGAGGTACGCATGGACATGCGCTTCCTGGATTCGGAACAGGCCTATCAGGGCGTACTGGATGGGGAGCTGGAACTGGCCGTCGTCACTCTGGCACCGCATCGCGATCCCAATCTGACGGTGGTGCCGGTGTGGCTGGACGAGATGCGCTTCGTGTGCGGACGAGACCACCCGCTGGCGGGACACAAGGCGTTGCCGCTGGCCGCCCTTTCACAGCACGACGCCGTGCTGCCGGGCCACCTGACCTTCACGCGCGGCATCGTCATCGACACCTTCGCGCGTGACGGCCTCTCGGTGGAAGTCTCGATGTCCACCAACTACCTCGAGACCCTCAAGATGATGGTCGCCATCGGCCTGGGCTGGAGCGTACTGCCGGAAAGCATGATCGACGACGAGATCGAGATCCTGCCCATCGACCACCGCCCCATCGAACGCCAGCTCGGCTACCTCTATCACAACAACCGCACCCTCTCGAACGCCGCCAGTGCGATGATCGAACTGCTGGAAGGCGCAAGGGATGCGGCGTCGAGAAATCTCTAGCCGATGCCGTAATCTATTCAAGTCAATCGATAAAAATTACCGCATAAGGTTGCCTAGAGTAGAGAGTTGAAAATTTTAATCATCTCACTCTAAACTCAACTCGGACATACCTAAACACTCAACCATAAATCTAATTGTCGCTAACACAGCATCTCTATACGGCGCCATAACAACCTCCAAAGGGATTACAAATTGAGCATAGACTTCCAAGAAATCAATCCAGCTTTACAGTTTATGTTTTTCATAGCAAGTCCTCTCATAACACTTTCCGCAGTAGCTGTTGCTTATCATGCGCTTTATCGACAGGCAAAGCCTTCTATCTCTATCTATTACGAGCCCAATCCTGATATAGCATCCATTATTGATTTGGTAATTATTAATAGTGGAGGGAGTGCTGCGAAGGACCTAACCTTTTCTCCACCTATTCCAATTAATAGATATGGCATTGAAAAAGCAGATTCGAACCAAGAAGACACTTTCAACTATACTATTCGCCATCTAAGCGCAGGTCGCGAGCTAAGATATAGAGCTGGGCAGTTTGCTGGACTAAGGGAAGTGATCCCCTCGGACCTAGAGGTTACTGCTAATTATAGCTTCAAATCTCCTATACGTAGCAAGAAAGCTAATGACATCTCTATTTTAGACATAAGATACTTGGAGAAAGCTCAGAGCTCAAATAGCGCCGCAACAACTTTATCAGATGCTCTACGGGGAAGAAATAACACCATTTTTATACAAGTCAGCAAAAACATAAGTGATGTAACGAAAGAGCTTAAGAACATAAACAACCACCTAAAGGAGTTCAAAAAATAAACCCTAGAAAATGTTAGCAAACAAATGGAGACAAAGGATTAAAAATCATAAAACTCCAATATCAGAACAATAAAAAATGACCAGCCTAATATAGACTGGTCATTTATCATGACCTCAAAGTATTTAGTCTTTATCAGACCCCTTCGGCCCACCAGACGCGCCATCCGTCTTGCTTGCCCCAGGCTTGGCATCGTCCTTCTTCGCCTCTTCCGCTGCCTTGGCGGCGGCAGCCTTGCTGACGTTGGAGGGACGGCCACGGCGCGGCTTGGGTGCTTCGCTGCCGGTGTCGCTCTTGGCGGTGGTGGCGGAAGCACCAGAGCCTGAAGCGCCCTGACTGGAAGTCCCAGTACTGCTGCCCGTCTTGGCAGTGCTCGCGCTTCCCGTCGAGCTGGCGGTGCTCTTGCTGGTTCCAGTCGTCTTGCTCGCTGTGCTCTTGCGCGTCGTCGCTGGCTTCGCAGCACTGGAGCCGGAGGCCGCGGAAGAAGTGCTGCTGTTCGAGGTGCCGGAGGCAGACGTCTTGCTGTCAGAGGCAGACTTGCTCGCCGCTGTCTTTCTGGCAGTTGTCTTGCGAGGCGTTGCTGGCTTCTTGGCAGCCGGGGCTTTTGCCGCAGGCGCCTTGTCAGCAGCGCTTGAGGTGCTGCTGCCTGAGGCTTCGCTCGTGGTCGACTTTAGCGTAGCTGATTCAGGTGCGGCCGGCTTCGGTGCGGCCGGCTTCGGTGCGGCTGGCTTCGGCGCTACCGACTTGGGTGTCGCTGCCTTCCTGGCAGGCGCCTTGCGTGCTGCAGGCTTGGCAGTTGTCGCCGATGGCTTGGCAGACGACGCGGCAGGTTTGGCGGAAGACGGCTTGGCCGTAGAGGCACTGCTGGCATCATTGGCGGCCTTGCCGGTGACGGCTTCGGTCATCGCGGTCATGGCCTCTTCCAGCGGCAGCGTCACCTGCTTGAGCGCTTCATTCACGCTCTTCTCGACCGTCTGCTGCACATCACGCACGGCCTTGAGCTGCGCATCCGCCACGCTGGTGATCTCTTCCGGGACGGCCTGCCCCAGCACTTCGGGGATGGTCTGGCGCGCGTAACGGCCCGGCGCCGCTTCGATCACCTCAAGCTTGCCCTTGCCAGGCGTGCGCGCAGAGACTTCCGGTTCCGGCTCGACGAAACCATTGCCGGACATCCATGCCTGCCAGTCATTCCACCAGGAGCCTTCATGCGCCTCGGTGCCTTCAAGCCAGGCATCCGGTGTCGCCGGCAGCTCGTCATTGGTGACGTAGCCGTACTTGTTCTTGTGCGGCGGATTGACGATACCCGCGATATGGCCTGAGCCACCCAGCACGAAGCGCTTGATGGAAGCCTTGGGCAGCTGGGTGCCGTTGTAGGTGGTCTGCCACTTGGCGATGTGATCCTCGCGGGCGGAGACCCAATAGCTGGGAATCTCGATCTGCGAGAGGTCGATCGGGACACCGTCCAGCTCGATACCGCCGGGCTGCACAAGGCGGTTCTCCAGATACATGTGACGCAGATACCAGGCATGGGTACCGGCCGGCAGGTTGGTGCCGTCGGTATTCCAGTACAGCAGGTCGAACGCGGTCGGCGCTTCGCCCTTGAGATAGTTGGAGACGTAGAACGACCAGAAGAGGTCATTCTCGCGCAGCAGGTTGAAGGAGAACGCCATCACGCGGCCATCCAGGTAGCCGTCCTGCGCCATCTGCTTCTCAAGGCCCTGCAGTACCGGCTCGTTGAGGAAGACACCGATCTCGCCGGGATCGGAGAAGTCCTGCAACGTCGCCATGTAACTGACCGAGCGCACGCGATCCGCCTGTTTCCTGGCCGTGAGATAGGCCATGGTGCTGGCCGTCAGCGTGCCGCCGATGCAGTAGGACAGGATATTGACCTGCTTCTCGCCGGTGGCCTGCTCGATGGCATCCATCGCGGCAAGCGGCCCCATCTGCATGTAATCGGCCCAGGTGAGATCGCTCTGCTCCGGCCCGGGATTGCGCCAGGAGATCAGGAACACGGTGTGCCCCTGCTCCACCAGCCAGCGCATCATCGAATTGTCCTGACGCAGATCGAGAATGTAGTACTTGTTGATCCACGGCGGCACGACCAGCAACGGCGTACTGAAGGCCTTTTCCGTCGCCGGGCGATACTGGATCAGCTGGATCAGCTCATTCTCGAACACCACATCCCCCGGCGTGACGGCGATGTTGTCGCCGAGACGGAAGGCTTCGGTGTCGGTCATCGCGACATTGATGCCTTCGGCGGAGTTGGCAAGGTCTTCCCGCAGACGCTTCAAGCCGTCGAGCAGATTCTGGCCGCCGGTTTCGCGGGTCACCCGCTGCACTTCCGGGTTGGTGGAGGCGAAGTTGGAGGGCGAGAAGGCACTGACGTACTGGCGCGCGTAGAACTCGAGATTGCGCTTCTGGCTCTCCGGCAATCCCTTGATGCCCGCCAGCATCTCATCCACGGCGCGCGAGAACAGCAGATATTGCTGCACGAGGAAGTGATAATACGGTTCGCTCTGCCAGGCCTCATCGCGGAAGCGACGATCAGAGCGTGCGGGGCTGATCACGGGCTCGACACTCTCACCGCTCATCTCGCGCAGCGTGCCCTGCATCAGGGCCATCTGGTCCTGGAAGAGGCGGGTCTGCGTGGAAATCAGCAATTGGGGGTCACGTGCCAGCGCCTCCGCGCCTGCCTGGAAGCAACGTCCCATCTCGTCGTAGATGGTGGAGGCAGCAGCACTTGGCCACAGGCGCTCCAGCATGTCACTCATCAGAGCCTGATACTGGGTGCTGGCTTCCTGTACCACGCCGGCCCATTCACCGCCGTCGGCGCCATCGGGAAACAGATGGGAAAAGGCCTGAGAGAATGCCTGAGAAAGTGCCTGCTGCTGGGCTGAAACCATATCGCCCGTCCTCCTTGTCATTGGCTATCGAAGCATGGCTGTCGAACGAACGCCGACATGCACGATTTCATCGAACCGAATCCTTCCGTACCTCTGCAGTGCAATGCCCTCGAAAGGCGTTCGCGGCGCCGTCACTGGCACCTTGCACCGACTCTCTTCACTCTGGCGTCACTCTGGCAAGCCAGAGCCTTGCAGTCCGCTTTCCGTCGCATTCATGCCAAAGGCGCGAATACGACGGAAAGCCGGCTGAGACCTCTCATCTGTCGTCTTGCCGCCTCGGGGGGGGCGACTCTCAGCATGCACCCGGGCCGTGATGGGGGCAATGCCTGACCTCGCCAAAAAAAGGGCTGGCGCGTGCGCCAGCCCTCTCGATGATTCTTCAGCTCTGCTTGGCGCGGCTGGTGGCACTTGCCGGCTTGCTGGTGCTGTCTTTCGCGGCATCCGCCGTGGCGGAAGACGCCTTGCTGGCAGCGGAAGATGCCTTGTCCGTGGCTTCCTTGCCCGCATCGGAATAGGCCTGTTCCATCTGGCTGCGCATCTCGTTGCCCATTTCCGCCAGTTTCAGGGAATCGTCCATCATCTGCTGGGACAGCTCGGTGGCCACTTCCAGCTGACGATTGCCGAATTCGCTGAGCTGCTCGACACTCTTCACTTCCGTCGCGGCGCGGGCACGCTCGAAACCGGTATCGGCATAGCGCTTGGCGGCATCCATCTGGAACTCGGCCACCTTGCTCATGTGGTCGAGCACCAGGCTGTTGAGCTTGCGCATCGGCTGATAGAAGCTGCGGGCCTGCTCGGCAAAGGCGTTGAACATCTGATCCTGTTGCATGACGGTTCCTCCCATGGATTCCGTACCGGAAGAGCGCGCAGAAGACTCTGCGCCATCTTTTGAGCGCAGCATTATGCTGCACTGCACAAAGACTAGTCTGCTCCCGAAGCGGTTGCAATCCCATGACGATAATCCTGCAACGCAATGCCTTCAGCTTCCCTCGTCATCCATCAGTCACGCTGACTGCGTGAGCGCGCGCTGGCGGCCTTGGGTCTGTCCTCAGCGGCCGCCTTCTGCGCAGCTCCCGCATGCGGGTCATTCCCAGCGGGCTCACTGTCGCCACCACTGGCCCCACCACTGGCGTTGCCCGTGCCCTGCTGACCGAACTGCTGCAAGGTATCCAGCATCATCTTCTGGTACTGCTGGAAAGCCGCCATGCCCTTGGCCATGCTGTCGCCCATCTCGTTGGATGAGGCCCCCGGGGAATCGGCCGCTGACGAGCCGCCCATCCCCGCCATGCCTTCCGCCATCCCCGGCGGCATGAACCTGGCAAACGGCGTGCCCGCCCCCGGTGTCATCAGCGGCTTGAGCAGGCTCATCGGATCATAGCCCTCGACGCCCGCTTCCATCTGGCGACGAAAGCGCTCCATCAATTCCTGTTGAAAGGCTTCCACATCCGGCAGGCCCATCGCCTGGCGAAACTCCTGAGGCGTCAGGTCGAATTCGACATTGATCTTCATGGCAGTGTCCTTGTGTTGTCTGCCCGCGCACGGCGTGGTGCGCGAGTCCGCTGGCATGCTTGCCATTCGAGTCTAGCAGCGAGAATGACACGGGGGCAGCCTGCTACTTACGCCTTTTCTTATTTACTTTGTGCAAGCCAACCCACCACGCAAGACGCCCCAGCCACGAAGGATGCAGGGCATCACTCCACGGATGGGGCGTCTCTTTCTCACTAAAAGTTCAGCAGCTTGGCAGCGTTACAAGTTCAACAGCTGGGCAGCGCCAGCAGTTCAGCCGCGCCGCAAGCGGCTTACACCTCGCGCAGCACCGGTGTGTCGACCTTGACGTCGGCATTCTGGCCACGATGGCGCAGCAGGTGGTCCATCAACGTCAGCGCGACCATCGCCTCGGCGATCGGCGTGGCACGGATGCCGACACACGGATCATGACGGCCGGTGGTGATCACTTCGACCGCTTCGCCATTGACGTCAATGCTGCGCCCCGGCAGCCGAAGGCTGGAGGTCGGCTTAAGGGCGATGCTGGCACGCAGGGTCTGGCCGCTGGTGATACCGCCCAGGATGCCGCCGGCATGATTGGAGAGGAAACCTTCCGGCGTCATCTCGTCACGGTGCTCGGTACCCTTCTGGCTGACCACGGCGAACCCGTCCCCGATCTCGACGCCCTTGACGGCGTTGATGCTCATCAGGCCATGGGCCAGCTCGGCATCGATGCGATCGAAGATCGGCTCACCGAGACCCACCGGCACGCCAGTCGCCTCGACGGTGACCTTGGCGCCCACGGAATCGCCTTCCTTGCGCAGGGCGTCCATGTACTGCTCCAGCTCCTCGAGGCGGTCCGCATCGCCACAGAAGAACGGATTGGTGTCGACCAGCGACCAGTCCTTGACCTCAAGCTGGATGGGACCGAGCTGGGACAGATAGCCGCGCACCTGCACGCCGTGGCTCGCCAGATACTTCTTGGCGATGGCACCGGCGGCGACGCGCATGGCAGTCTCGCGCGCGGAGCTGCGGCCACCGCCACGGTAGTCACGCTCACCATACTTGTGGTGATAGGTGTAGTCGGCGTGGGCCGGACGGAACTGGTCCTTGATCTTGCCGTAGTCCTTGGAGCGCTGATCGGTGTTCTCGATCATCAGGCCGATGGCCGTGCCGGTGGTGCGGCCCTCGAACACGCCCGAGAGAATGCGCACCTGGTCCGGCTCGCGCCGCTGGGTGGTGTGGCGCGAGGTGCCGGGACGGCGGCGGTCCAGATCGACCTGCAGATCCGCTTCGCTGATCTCGATGCCCGGCGGGCAACCATCGATGATGGCGCCCAGCGCCGGGCCATGGCTTTCGCCGAAGGTGGTGACGGTGAACAGCTTGCCGAAGGTATTTCCGGACATTCAGGGGGTCCTCAGGCGATGCCGCCGGTCATGGCCGACGGCGTTCTGATAATAGTTGTCGTGAGCTTTTTCAGGTCTGGCGCTGAAGCGAAGGCACCAGACGAGCCTGTCTTCAGGCGAATTCGGGGGCGCAGACGTCCAGTGTCTGGGCATCGATGGCGAAGACGCCGTTGCCGCCACGCTCGAACTCCAGCCACATGAAGGGCACGTCCGGGAACGCGTCCATCAGGTGGCGCTCGGAGTTGCCGACCTCGACGATCAAGACGCCGTCGTCGGTCAGGTAGTCACGCGCCTCGCGCAGGATACGGCGCACGATATCCAGGCCATCATCACCGGCGCCCAGCGCCAGCGCCGGCTCGTGGCCGAATTCCTGCGGCATGTGGGAGAGATCGAAACTGTCCACGTAGGGCGGATTGGAGACGATCAGGTCATAGCGCTTGCCGGCCACGCCCGCGAACAGGTCCGACTGCACGGCGATGACCCGCCCTGCCACATCGTGACGCTCGATATTGCGACGCGCGACTTCCAGCGCCTCCGCGCTGATATCCACCAGATCCACCTCGGCGGTCGGCATCACCAGCGCGGTGGCGATCCCGATGCAGCCGGAACCGGTGCACATGTCCAGCACCCGGGTCGGCGGCAGTTCCGGGAACCAGGCCGAGAAGCCGCTCTCGATCAGTTCGGCGATCGGCGAGCGCGGAATCAGCACGCGCTCATCGACATCGAAGGGCACGCCGGTGAAGAAGGCTTCACCGAGCAGATACGGCAGCGGCTTGCGGGTGGTGATGCGTTCACGCACCAGCGCCACGATGCGCGCACGCTCCATGGTCAGCAGACGGGCGTCGATCACGGCGGGGTCCGTGTCCCACGGCAGATGCAGCGCACCCAGCACCAGCGCCACCGCCTCGTCCCAGGCAGAGTCGGTGCCGTGGGCGAAGTGCAGACGGTGCGCGTGGAACTCGCTGGTCGCCCAGCGAATCAGGTCGCGCAGAGTCACCAGCTCCTCGACGAGACGGGAATCCGGCTCACTGAGGCTGGAAGGATGGCGCAGGTCGGACGCGGAAGTAGTGGACACGGTGATTCCTGTAAGCGGACAGATGGACAACGAGCGCCGCCAGTCATGATGCGTCGCTGGCGTCTCGCGCAGGCATTGTAGCGTTCACGAGGCGTGGCGGCGACCCTTGCACGCGCCATGGTCACCGCGCGTGACGTGCGCGACATCATGGGACGCCACTGACCTTGCACGGCACGGCGCGGTGCTTCACAGCACCGACAGCCACGCTATACTGCGCCCCTTGCCATTCACCGCTTGCGGAGCCCCCAGCCATGCCCCCCCGACACGACGACAGCTCGGATGACGGCGACGATTTCAACGCCTTCCGCGCCGCCCTCAAACAGGCCGGCGTGCGCAAGATCACCAGCAACCGGGCAGACCCCGGCCGCAAGCCGCTCAGCCGGGACGAGCAGGCCCGACTGGCCGCGCGTCGCGCTGCCGCCAGCGAAGCCTCGACCGACTCTCTCGGCACGCCATCGCGCACCACGGACGGCCAGGTCGAACCGGTCACGCCCAGCCAGCTGCTCGACTTCGCGGTACCGGACCTCCCCTACCGCCAGCGCCAGCGCCTCAAGCGCGGCGAGATCGCCTGGGAAGCCGGTCTCGATCTGCACGGCTACACACTGGAGCAGGCGCGCAGCGAGCTGGAATCCTTCATCGATGACGCCATCGCGCGGCGCTCACGCTGTGTGCTGGTCGTACATGGCAAGGCGTGGACCGGCATGGCGGATCACCCGATCATCAAGAGCCACGTCAACGCCTGGCTGCGCCAGTGGCCGGACGTGCTGGCCTTCACCTCGGCGCTGGAGCTGGACGGCGGCAGCGGCGCAGTTTATGTATTGTTGCGCAGCAAGGGCCGTGATCCGTTGATGGACTGAGCGAGCCCCTCCATCGCCACGCCACGGAGTAGCGACACAGGACATCTGAGCATCTGAACACCTGAGCAACTGAACATCTGAAGCAGGCCTCACGCCGAGCCTGCCACCATAACGACAAGGGAACACCCCGATGACACCCAACGCTGAACACTCCACACGCCAGCCCTCACGCCGCGCGCGCTCCACCGCCATCTTCAGCGGCGTGACCGCAGCCACCCTGTCACTGACGCTTGCCATGCCCGCTGCCGCCAGCGATTCCCTGGCCGACAGCACGCTTTCCCGCGTGAAGGAGACTCAGGTGCTGAAGGTCTGCACCACCGGTGACTATGCCCCCTTCAGCCATCGTGAAGACGACGGCGAGTTCGAGGGCATCGATCTCGACATGGCCGCCTCGCTGGCCGCAAGCCTGGACGCAAGCGTCGAGACGGTTCCGACCAGCTGGCCGACGCTGATGGAAGACTTCACCTCCGGCAAGTGCGACATCGCCATGTCCGGTATCTCGATCAAGCTGGATCGTCAGGCACAGGCCTACTTCAGCCTGCCCTACCAGACCGGCGGCAAGACGCCCATCGTGCGCTGTGAAGATGTCGACAAGTACCAGACCGTCGCCCAGATCAATCAGCCGAGCGTGCGCATCACCGTCAATCCGGGCGGCACCAACGAGCGCTTCGCCAATGAATTCCTGAGCGATGCCACGCGCGTCGCGCATAACGACAACCGCACCATCTTCAACAACATCATCGAAGACCGCGCCGACGTGATGGTGACGGATGCCATCGAGACCCAGCTGCAGGCCAGCCGTCACCCGGCGCTGTGCAGCGTGCATCCTGATGCGCCATTCACCTTCTCCCAGAAGGGCTATCTGCTGCCGCTGGGTGACAATATCTGGAAGGCCTACGTTGACCAGTGGCTGACCCAGATGCAGGGCACCGGCGAGCAGGCCGCCATCTTCGAGAAATGGATCAAGGGCTGAACCAGCGCGTCAGCGTCAGCCTGAGCCACATGCCAAAAGCCCCCGCCAATCTCGTTTGGCGGGGGCTTGCGTCATTGCCGCGTGCTCATCGACCTCCTAGCCATCCAGCCCCTTCTCATAACGATCCAGCGCCTCGGCGGCCAGGTGACGGCCCAGCTTGATCAGGCCTTCGGCCCGATGGAATTCGTAGGCGCCACACACCGTCTTGGGGATCTCGACCAGAATGTCCGGCGGATACCCGGCGATCTTGTACTTGGCCAGTGTCGCCTGGGTGATATCGAAGGAGCGCATCATCATGTCGAGCTTGCCCCAGGCCTGCTCCGGCGAATTGTCGTCGTCGACTCCCTCCTCGATCTCCGCGAGGCGCCGCGACTCCCGATTCTCGCTCTGACGCCCCTGCGCCTCGCGCGGGTCAGCGTCGTCCCGGCCCTCCTTCACGGCCTGATTCAGCACATCGTTCAGGGTCGCGCCCGTGCTGGTGACGGGCTCCGTCTCCGGCGCCTCCGACAAGGCCGTGAAGGGCGGGGCGAGACTGCCTCCCGGCGGCAGCGGCACGCCGCCCAAGGGGCTCACCGCCGAGGTGGAGGATGGCGGTGGCTCGGCGAGTTCAGGAGGCTGCGTCGTCTCACGTTCGGCCGAGAACATGCGCTCGGCACTGCGGCGCACGCCACGCAGCCAGTCACCGAATCCGCCCTCCTGCGCCTGCAGCGCGGCCTCGCGTGCTTCCTCTTCGGCCGCCTCCGCCGGGGGCAGCATCTGCTCCAGCGTCTGGTTGCGCGGCGAGTGCGCGGTGGCATTCACCGCCAGCACCAGATCCACATGCGCGGCCACCAGCGGCGTGATGGGCAACGGATTCATCAAGCCACCATCCACCAGCATCTTGCGATCGCGCTGCACCGGCGTGATCACCCCCGGCACGGCGATGGAGGCCCGGATCGCCTCGAGAAGATTGCCGCTCTGGAACCAGACCTCCTTCTGGGCGATCAGGTCCGTGGCGACGGTGGTGAGCGGTATCGGCAGGTCCTCGATGCGCGTATCCCCGATCAGGGCCTCCAGCTCTTCCATGATGCGACGGGCGCGAATGGCGCCCATCGGGCTCCAGGTCACGTCCACCAGTCGCAGCACATCGAAATAATCCAGCTTGCACACCCAGTCCCGATAGGCGTCGAGCTGACCGGCGGCATAGATACCGCCCACCAGCGCGCCCATGGAGCAGCCGGAGATGGCGCGAATGTCGTAGCCCCGCGCCAGCACTTCCTCGATGACACCGATATGGGCATAACCGCGTGCCCCGCCACTCCCCAGTGCCAGGGCGATGGTCTTGCGCTTGGCCATGGCATGTCTCCCGATGACGATGATGAAGGATGACCTTGGCGCGACGGACTACTCGCCCGCGACGGTCCAGTCGATGATCCGTGCCGCGACCGCCGCGACATGTCCCGGCTCCAGATGCAGGTGATGGCCGCCGGGCAGGACGCAACGCTCCAGCCCGCGCACGGCCGCTCGCGCCAGCTGCGCTTCGGGCCGCTCCCTCAGGATACCCTGCTCCCCCTCGATCAGCAGCACCGGCTGATTGACGGCGGCCAGCAGCGCCAGTACCTGCTCCGGGGTATAGCGCATCACCGAGGGTCTGAGCAGACGACGGTCACTGCACAGCCGCCAGCCCTCTTCGAGGGGTTCGAGGTTGCGCTCGACCACCGGGCGTATCGTCTCGGCATCCACGGGCGTGACGCCTCCGGCCACACGCGCCGCCACCGCCTCCTCGATGCCACGATAGTGCGCACGACGCGACGGCTGGCTCCCTGAGGCCTCTCGCGAGAGCGGACGCGCATGACGCGCCAGCAGGCCACGGCGCAACTGCCCCACCACCTCGTCAGCCGGTGTCGCCAGCGCCCCGATACCGTCGATCAGCACCAGTCGTGCGACATGCTCCGGCAGGGCCGCTGCGACTTGTCCGGCGACGGCAGCGCCAAGCGAGTGCGCCAGCAAGGTGACCGGTGCCTCCGACATGCCCTCGCCTCGCAACCCCTCCAGCGCTTCGATGACATCGTGACAATAATCCCACACCGCATAGTCGCCATCCGGCCCCTGGGGACTCGAGCGACCATGCCCGACCAGGTCGATGGCCACGATCCGGATGCCCAGTCGCTCACACAGCAGAGGTGCCAGGCGCGTGAAGCTGGCGGCATTGTCGAGCCAGCCGTGCAGCGCCAGCCATACCGGGGCGTCAGCGCTGGCCTGCTCGGAGCGCCACTCCAGCGCCGCTATCTCGCCGCCGCAGCGCCGCGTGAACGTCAAGGGACGAGGGGATGGGCGTGATGTGCCCGTCGTGCAATTCATGCCATCAACTCCGGTGCCAATTGCGAGAGGGTCGCCAACAGCGCCTCACGCGTCAGATCAGGATGCTCAAAAGGATACATGTGTCCGCCCGGCACCGTGGCGACCTCAAGCCCGGCCCGTTGGAGCCTGGCGATGCGCGGTGGCGTCAAGAGGTCCGACTGCTCACCTGCCAGTATCTTCACCGGTACCATGAGCCTGGCCACGGAGCCCGTGAGGTGATCACTCAGATGGCGGAAGATCTCCACCTCGTGACGCGTATCGAAGCTCAGCGACAGGCTGCCATCGCCGTGGCGATGCGTGGCATGCTCGATGTAGTCCGCAAGTGCGCGGGGCGTGAAGTTGGCGAACAGCGAGCGGCGACGCAGGTAATCATGCATCGCCTGAGGCGAATCCCAGCGGGCACGCCGGCCACGCGTGCGCCCTGCCGGCGTGACACGGTCGATGAAACCGAAGCGCTTGGCGATCTTGAGGCCGATGGCATCACGTCCCAGCATCAAGGGCGGGTCAAGCAGGATGACGCAGTGGAAACGCGCCGGCTGCTTGAGCGCGGCCATGTAGTTGACCACGCCTCCCAGCGAATGCCCTACCCCGATGACCTTGCGACTGTCCGGCGTGCCCACCGGCCCCAGCGCCGTGTCCAGACAGGCCAGCCATTCGTCCCGCAACGCGATCAGATTGCGCCCCACCGGATAGGCGGGATCATGCGCCAGCCTGTCCACCGGCAGCAGATCGAACGACTCGGCCAACGGGGCCAGCAGGCTGTTGTAACAGGCGCCGGTGAAGCCATTGGCATGGGCAAACGCCAGCAGCGGACGTGACTCTCGCGGCTCGGACACCTCCCGAGACTCCGCTTGCGGCGTGACCTCTACGGCCCCCGCCACGGCGGATTGCCCAGCGGATGCTGATGAGGCATTGCGGGATGGCACTGTCATCATGAAGTCTCCTCACCTTGCGTGGCGGTGTCGCCGGATGCCGCAGAGCAAACGGTCGTTTGACCCAGTTTCCCAGCATGCCAGCCCCACCGCCACCACGCTACTCGCCTAATGTCTCACCTTGCGCGGCAGGCCTGTCATCCACCGTCGAAGCCACCTCTTCGCTCGCTTGGGAAGCCGCCTGCAGAGCGGCCTGAATCGCCGTTGGCGACAGTCTGCCCGCCTCGAGGCCACCGCCCGCCTCTGCCGAGCCAGCGGACACGCCAGGATGAGGCCCGGTATGGGTCTCGATGACCTTGCCCAGACCGATCAAGCGCTCGCGCAGCGCACCGTTGACCTGGATCTCCACTGCCGCGAGACGCCGTACCAGAGCCGCCGGCCAGCGCGTACCCTCCAGGGTCAGACGCGCCCAGGGCTTGCTGCCGGAAGCGATGGACAGCGTCAGCTGCAGGTGATCATCCCGCGATGGCGGCTGGCGATACTGCCGCGCGGCGTGGGACCAGTTCAGGGTCAGCGTGACCGCCGGCTGCCAGTCCGCCTGCGCGACACGCAGGCGCAGATCGTTCTGGTTCAGGGGCGAGAGCGCCGCCATGAGGGCCTCGGCCGCCGCGCTGTCGGGGGCAAGCCCCCGCGTGTGCGGGGTATGGGATGCCTGCGGATGAGGCGCCAGACGCACCTCCACACGACTCAGCGCGGGCGGCCCCTGCATCTCGTGCAGCAATGCGGACAGATCCAGCACCTCGCTTGCCGCCAGGCCGCCCCGCCAGTCCGGCAAGCCGATGTCACGAGACAGTTCCAGCACCGGCGAGTCCGGCAGCGAAAGCCAGCGCACGTAACGCCCCGGCAAGGCATCAGCACCACTGCGGGCAGCCGACGGCGTGCCGCCCAGTTGCAGACTCACCTCGCCATCACTGCCGGTGACATTCACTACCGGAGTCTGCCCCGCCAGCCCCAGCGCCTGAAGCGCCTGGTCAGTCGCGGGCTTGCGCGTACGCAGACGTGCCTCGCTCAGCTGGTGCAGCAGCCCGATCACCTTGTCCTGACGCGCCGGCCAGTTGCCCAGTGATGCCAGCTGCCAATCCCCCTTCGGGTCTCGCGTCAGACTCAGCCAGTCCTGCGCCTCATCGGGATGGCGACGAATGCCGATTCTCTGCGCCGTCGCGGCGACATGCGACAACGCCGGCAGCGGTGTCAGGATGGCGCTTGAGGCCTCGCCCTCCTGAAGCGGAGCGCCTGGCCCGGCATCCGGAAACGAGCCCGACTCACGCGGGCCGAGCGTCAGAGCCCCGATCGCCAGCAACGAGGCCAGTGCTGTCAGCGCCCATCCGGCGCGATTGAAGCGACTCATGCGTCACCTCCCCTACGGCGCTCACCGCGATGATCCTCAGCGGCTCGGTCAGACGTGCTGGATGAGGCCGGCCTGTCGGATGCCGACGCCGTCTCGGCGCTGGTGGACGCGGACAGTCCCCCGCCACCGAGGCGATGACGACCGGGCTGACGATGGCCGGACAGTCGCCCGGCAGGGCGATAGCCCGCTCGACGACTCGCGTGATAGCGCCGCCAGCAGATCAGCTCACCCAACAGGCCCAGCAACACCGGCAGCGCCAGCAAGGTCCAGAGACGAAGCCTGCGACGCAGATCATCACGCTCGGCATTCGCCGCGCGCTGCTGGCGCGCGAGTGCGCTCTCGAACGCCTGTTGCATGTCATCCAGTGCCGTTCGCTGGTGTGCCGCCTCCGCCTTGTCGGCCACCGGGGCAGCCCCCAGTGCACTCAGGCGCGACTGCCAGTCATTGCGCAGACGGGTTTCCTCGGCCGCCTGGCGATCCGCCAGCTGATGCAGTCGCGTCAACTCGCGCACCTGATGGGCACCGGCACGCAGCGCCACCAGCTCCGGGCTGCCCGCCAGCACATCCACCGCGTTCTCCAGCCAACGGGCATTGGCATTCAGCTCGCGCTCACTGCCGTCCGCCGCGCTGCGCCGCCACAGGCGATCACTGGCCATGTCGACATCGCTGACCACCAGCAGCTGGCCCTCACGCCCGTCTTCATGCCCGTCGTCACGCGCCCCCTGATCCACTGGCGCCGGCCAGTGGGTCAGCACCGCCAGCCCACCCTCCTCGACGCCCTGTCCAGACAGGCCGGACAACGGCCGCGGGTCCATGCGGTTGGCGTACACCTTGTCGGCCGGCAGCAGGCGCGTGGTGTCGGCCCCTCGGATCAGCCACTGCCGCGAGGTCGCTGACGGTGTCTCCGCCGTCTCCTCACGTGGGGCCAGCCAACCGGCGCTGGACATCACCAGCTGATCGACATTCTGGTTCAGCAAGGCATCCGACAGACGGTCCGGGCCGATGCCAAGCAGCGTCGGACTGAGGGCGCGCGTGCCGTCCAGCAGACCGATCGGCAAGGCAAGTCGGGTGTCCGCCACCACCTCGCCGGCACGTGACTCAAGTCCTGCATGGGCCAGCAAGGCGCTCAGAGCCTCGGAAGCCGGGGCTGGCTGATCCAGCATCTCGGGGAACGGGTCCAGCATCATCAGCACTCGCCCACCACGATCCAGATAGTCACGGATCGCCGTCAGCGTCGCCGTCGGCAACAGGCGCGGGGCGATCACCAGCAGCGCATCCTGATCGGCGATCGGGCGCGCCGGGTCATCCCCGCCGGACAGCCAGTCGATGCGCAGGCGGGCATTGAGACGTTCCATCAGCCCCCAGCTGCCCAGTGCCCGGCCCTGCTCCATGCTCGGCTGACCCATCACCGGCAGGCTGGAGATCACGCCCAGACGGGGTGGCTGGGTGCGCGAGACTTCCTGGATCTGACGCGCGACCTGCGCTTCCAGTCCGCCGAGATCGGAGGCCTTGAGCATCGGGATCGCACGGCGCTCGGAATAGGGGCCATCGATGATCAGACCGAACAGCATTCTTTCACCGCCAGGCAGCGAGAGCGCCGTGAGCCCCTGGGCTTCGAGATCCGTGAAATCGGCACTGTCCGGCTGCGGGTCCACCCGCTTCAGGCGCACCTGAGGCTCACGCGCGAAGGCGCCCAGGCGCGTCTCGATTCGTGTCGCCAGCTCCCGCAGCTGCGGGAGGTCCGCGGCAAAGCGCTCGCTGTAGGCGAAGGTCAGCGTCACGGGGGATGTCAGCCGCGACAGCAGCTCCCGGCTGGCAGGGCTCAGGCTGTGCTGGCGGGTATCGGTGAGGTCATGCGTTGTGATCAGCGGATTGGACGCGTTCGGGGATACCATGGCGGGCAGACGCTGGGCGGCCAGCAGCACGGCCGTGACACTTGATGCCACGGCCAGGGCGACCAGCCACTGGGGCGCCTGCCGACGCGTGTTGCGCTCCTGCTTGAGGCCACGCACCTGCAGCACCAGACCGGCCAGGGTCAACGACAGGAAGTAGCCGACATCCAGCAGCGCGGGGCGCCCTTCGCTGAAGGGCGTGAGATGGGCCGGCAGACTGATCAGATCCAGCAGCTGCACCCAGTGTGGCGCCAGATGACGCGCCAGCTGAGCAGTCACCGCCGGCGTGCCCGGCAGCATCAACGCCAGCCCCAGCACCAGTGCCCCCAGCCAGGCCGAGAGCGCCGAGGGCGCACGGACCGCCAGCGCCTGACCGAGACTTGCCAGTGCCATCACCAACAGCGCCATGCCAAGATACCCGCTGAGCACAAGGCCGAGATCGGGATCGCCCAGCCAGTGGATCAGCACCAGCAACGGTGCCGTCATCGCCAGGCCCAGCCAGCCCAGCACACAGGCGCTTGCCAGGCGGGCACCCGCCAGCCGCCATGGGCCAAGCCCGAGCCCTGACAGCCATTCAAGCAGGCCATTGGCGCGCTCTTCCGGCCAGCCACGCAGGGCCAGCAACGGTGTCCATAGCACCAGCAGCCATGGCAATACCTGCCACAGCGCCCCCAGGTCCGCACGATCACGTGCAAGAAGATCACCGACCTCGAAGGCCCCCAGCGGGGCCAGCACCGCCATCACCACCAGCAGAGACCAGCTGGCCCCCTGGGTCATTGCCTGATGCAGGTCACGCCGCACCAGCGCCATCATCGCCCCCATGACGATACCTCCTGATCCGCATCCAGGGGGCGCTTCACGCGCGGCAATGGCGCGGGCTGCTCGGCCATGCGCGCCACCAGCTGACGGAATGCCACCTCGATGTCCCCCCGCTCATGCACGCACTCATCGAGCCGTATCTGCATGTAGCTGCACCACCGCGCCAGCGCGGAGCGCGGGTCCTGCCCGGGCCTGCCCACCAGTCGATAGGCCGGGTCCGCCATCAGGCGTCGCCCTGAGCGGGACACTCGCTCGGCGCCCTCGGGCGACACGGCGGTGATGGCCGCGACACCGGGCAGCCGCGAGACGCTGGCCAGTTCCAGCTCGCTGAGTTCGCGGCTCAGGATCACTCGCCACACCGGCAAGGGCGACGTGCCGCCATGAGCGGCACCGAGTCGCTCACGATAGGCACTGGGCACCGCCTCGCTGACGGACAGGGCCGCCAGCGCCGCCGGCGTGTCATCGAAGCCCAGCTGGCCGTTGGCCATGACCAGCACGCGATCACAGATCCGCGGCACCTCTTCCAGCAGATGAGTGGAGACGATGATCAGGCGCTCGCGCCCCAGCTCGCGAATGAAGGCGCGCACGCTGTCCTTCTGCAGCGGGTCCAACCCATCGGTGGGCTCATCCAGCAGCAGGATGTCCGGGTCATGGGTCAGCGCCATCGCCAGTGCCACGCGCCGGCGATAGCCTTTGGATAACACGGCGCACAATTGATTGGCGAACGGCGTGATGTCGAGGCGATCCATCAAGGCAGGCAGGCGCTCCTTGCGAGTCTTGCGCGACAGACCATGCAGGCCCGCGACGCACTCGAGCGTCTCGCGCACGGTAAGCTGCGGCCACAGTGGTGCCCCTTCCGGCAGATAGCCGATCCGTCGCTTCAGGCGATTGAGCTGACGCTGACCGGCTCGCCCATCGAAGGCCACTCCCTCGAGCGACAGTTCACCATCGGTTGCCGCCAGGGTGCCTGCCAGCATGCGCAGACTGGTGGTCTTGCCGGCGCCATTGGGCCCCAGCAGGCCGATCACTTCGCCGCGAAAGGCCTTGAAGGAGAGTCCGGACACGGCCTGGTGAAGGCCGAATTGACGCCCCAGCCCCCGGCTTGCCAGCAGTGGCACAGGCGCAGGCTGATGAGGCAAGGGCACGGAAGACGATGCGGCAGAGGTCGCGTATGGGTCCTGCAAGTTACCCGCTCCTTGTGATGATGTGGGGCCTGCGCCCGAAAGATTGCAGCACAGGGTAAGCGGACAGCCTGCGCTCGCCAAGCCGGGCGCGCGCCTTCCAGTCTGCTGCGCTGCAAAATCCTGATATGCTGGCGCTATTCTGCCGCAAGGCGAGGCGCCGGACATCCGTGAGGCGCCGGGACCACGCGCTCACCCTTCCAGGAGTTCCCATGCCCGATCCGCACGTCAACTCGCCCTCTTCCGGCTCCCGTTCGAACGCCTCACCGACACCCGAGGACCTGGAGTCTTCCACGGACGAGCGCTCGACCAGGCGCCCGCAGCGTGACACACGCCTGCGCAATCGCCTGTTCTGGGCACTGCTGACGGCAGCATTGATCACCGGCTTCTGGCTGATCTGAGGGCGGACTGACATGAGCGAGAGACTGACATGAGCGAGAGACTGGAATGAACGACATGCTGGCGCTGTTCGTCGCGACACTCAACATCACCGTGCCGGTCTTCGCGATGGTATTTCTGGGACTGGGTCTCAAGCGTCTCGGCTGGATCGATGACACCTTCATCGGCACCGCCTCTTCCCTGGTCTTCAAGGGCACCATGCCCGCACTGGTGTTTCTGTCCATCGTGCGAGCGGACCTCGACCACGCCCTGCGCCCCGGCATGCTGCTCTACTTCGCCTGCGCCACGCTTGGGACCTTCCTGCTGCTGTGGGGCTGGGCCATCTGGCGCATTCCACTGAAGGAGCGCGGCGAGATCGTCCAGGGGGCGTTTCGTGGCAACTGTGCCATCGTCGGGCTGGCACTGGCAGCCAACCTCTATGGCGATCTCGGCCTGTCGATGGGCGGTATCCTGATGGGCGTCGTCATCCTGTCCTACAACATGCTGTCAGTGGTGGTGCTATCGAGTTATCTGGGCGATGGCCGCACCAGCTGGAGTGCCATCGCGCGCGGCATCATCACCAACCCGCTGATTCTCGGTGTCCTGGCGGCGCTGCCCTTCGCGGCGTTCAGCTGGCAGCTGCCCCAGTGGCTGGAAACCTCCGGCGACTACTTCGCGCGCATGACGTTGCCGCTGGCGCTGATCTGCATCGGCGGCACCCTCTCGATGCGCTCACTGCGTGAAGGCCGCCAGCTGGCGCTGAGTGCCAGCCTGATGAAGATGATCAGCGTGCCACTGGTGGCCACGGCCTTCGCCGTGCTGCTGGGCTTTCGCGGCACGGAACTCGGTGTGCTGTTCCTGTTCTTCGCCTCACCGACGGCGGCGGCAAGCTTCGTGATGGTGCGGGCCATGGGCGGCAATGATCGCCTCGCCGCCAACATCATCGCCATCAGTACCCTGATGGCCGCGCTCACCATCACCCTGGGCATCTTCCTCCTCAAGCTGAGCGGATTGGTTTAGCACCTTTCGGATGACGCAACGCAAGCGCCCCCGACAGCGAATGGCTGACGGGGGCGCTTGCGTCTGAAGCTCATGTCCCGGTCCCGGTCCCGGTCCCGGTCCCGGGCACGCGCCTGCGCGTGTTCAGTCAAGCTCCGCCGGGCTGACGAAGTGGTGCAGGTCCGCCAGACCTGCCGCCCAGATATCGGCATCCAGCCACGCCAGACTCGCGGTGGCAAAGGCCAGCTGAGTGCTGCCGGGGCCATCCACCAGCGCACTGGCCAGGCTCGACACCAGCGGGTTGTGGCTGATGATCAGCCAGTCACGCGGCTCACGCGCCTCGCTGCAGGGCGGAACGTGGGTCTGCAGCCAATCCAGCACCGGCGTGAGCGGGTCATCCGGGGTGATGATTTCCAGAGTCGTCTGTTGCTCACCGGCAAGCTTGAGCGCCGAGGAGACTTCCTGCGCCGTCTGCTGGGCACGGGTGAAGGGGCTGACGACGAGGGTCAGACGGGCACGGCGTTCCGCGGGCAACTGATGCGCCAGCCATTGCCCCATGCGGCGGGCTTCTTCACGCCCTCGGGCGCTCAATTCCCTGCTGGCGTCCGGCGAGCCGGAGCTTGCCTCCCCGTGACGCATGATCAATACACTCATGGCTTTCTCCTGAAGGGTGACTACCGCGCGGGACGAAGATCCGCCCTCGCCGGTCGATGACAGTGCTCGCACGGCCGGAGCGCCGAGCGAGGAACGGGATGGCACCACTCAGCCGATGCCACCCCATGGAATTGAGAGTCTTCAGGAGCCATCAGGTTCCAATTGACGCGCCTGCTTGACGGACTCGCGCGACAGCACGAACTCCACATCCGTGGATTGCTCACCGCCCATCAGGGCGCGGGCCATGTGGTGAGGATCGACATCCTCGAAGAGCACCTTGGCCATGCCATTCACCAGCGGCATGTAGATCTCCAGACGCTCTGACTCATCCTGCACCAGTCGCACCGTATTGACACCTTCCGCGACCTGCCCCAGCACCTCCACGGCCTGATCCAGAGTACGCCCCTCCCCGAGGGCGTAGCCGACCCGATAGTTGCGCGACAATGGCGACGAGCAGGTGACGATGAGATCCCCCACGCCGGCCAGGCCGAGGAAGGTCATCGGATTGGCGCCCTTGGCCACGGCGAAACGGCTCATCTCGGCCAGCGCCCGTGTCATCAGCATGGCGCGGGTGTTCTCCCCCATGCCCAGGGCCGCCGCCATGCCCGCGGCGATGGCGTAGATGTTCTTCAGCGCCCCGCCCAGCTCCACCCCGTAGCGATCATTGCTGGCATAGACCCGGAAGTAATCACAGCCGAAGGCCGTCTGTACGCGTGCGCGGGTGTAGGGGTCATCCGAGGCGATCACCGTCGCGGTCAGCTGACGCTGAGCGATCTCACTGGCCAGATTGGGGCCGGAGAGCACGCCGATGTGGGAGAAGCCGGTTTCCTCTTCCAGCACCTCGCTCATCAGGGTGAAGCCTTCGCTCTCGATCCCCTTGGTGGTCGCGACCAGAATCTGCTCCTCGCGCAGATGCGGGCGCGCTTGACGCACCACACTGCGAAACGCCTTGGAGGGAATCGCCACGCACACCAGTTCCGCCTCCTTGAGGGCCTCTGCCATGTCGGTGGTGGCCCGCACGGCCGAGTTGATGACGAAATCCGGCAGATAGCCCGAATTGCGGTGCTCGGTGTTGACCTCTTCGGCCTGGATTGCATCACGCATCCACTGGGTGACATTGGCACCATTGTCGGCGGCGATCGAGGCGATCGCGGTGCCGAAGCTGCCGCCGCCCAGCACACAGACATTCAAGCCGGCTGCCTGCGGTGCACTTTCCGAAAGCTCGCGATCACGGATGGCGCGACGAGGAGCGGGTGAAGAGGCAGACATGAAGACTCCTGGTAGTGGCGTAAGAAGGAGAAAGAAACGCGGATTCGGCAACTGTCGCGCATTGTACCTCTAGTCAGTGCCTGTCGTCGGCACCTGTCGGGCTGCCCTCGCAAGCCAAAGCCTGCGTGGGCGATGACATCCTGACAGTGGTGGCGATGACGTCATATTCAACTCTCCTTGATGAGGGATGGCGAACACGAAAACGCCGGCAACTCTCAAGGCAGGAGCCCCGGAAGTTGCCGGCGTCGTCACGAAGGCCGATGGCCATCGCGTCTGCATCAGGCAGCGATCACCGCCCGGCAGTCAGTTCAGAGTGTCTTGAGCGCCGTGATCATGTCGCCCACCACCTTCTGACCATCGCCATAGACCATGCGCGTGTGGTCCAGATAGAACAGGTGATTCTCGACACCCGAGAAGCCTGCTCCCTGGCCACGCTTGATCACCAGCACGTTGCGTGACTGATCGGCATTGAGGATCGGCATGCCGTACAGCGGGCTAGAGGGATCGTTCTTGGCGACCGGATTGACCACGTCATTGGCGCCGATGACCAGCGTCACGTCGGTGTTCTCGAAGTCGTTGTTGATCTCGTCCAGGTCCGCGATCATGTCGTAGGGTACCCCGGCTTCCGCCAGCAGCACGTTCATGTGGCCCGGCATGCGACCGGCGACCGGGTGGATCGCGAAGCGCACTTCCACTCCACGCTCGCCCAGCAGCTCGACCATCTCCCAGACCTTGTGCTGCGCCTGGGCCACCGCCAGACCATAGCCCGGCACGATGATGACGCGCTCGGCGAAGGCCAGCTGCACGGCAGCGTCCATCGGATCAGAAGCCTTCATGCTGCCTTCGATCTCGCCCTGCTCCGCGCCGCTTGCGCCACCGAACTGCTTGAACAGCACGTTGCGGATCGGTCGGTTCATCGCCTTGGCCATCAGCTGGGTCAGCAGCGTACCCGCCGCCCCGACCACGGTACCGGCGATGATCATCGCGGCATTGCCCAGCACGAAACCTTCCATTGCCACCGCAAGGCCCGTCAGCGCATTGAACAGCGAGATGATAACCGGCATGTCCGCGCCGCCGATGGGCAGTGCCAGCATGGCGCCGAACAGCAGTGCCAGCACGAAGAACACGATCACCAGCGAGCTTGACGGCTCCACCGCCGCGATCACCACCCCGAGATAGATCGCCAGGCCCAGCACGATCATGTTGATCAGCTGCTGATTCTGGAAATGGACAGCCTTCTTGATGCGCCCGTCCAGCTTGGCCCAGGCGATGATGGAACCGGAGAAGGCCACCGCACCGATCAAGGCGCCGAGAACGCCCAGCCACAGGGCCAGCGAGCCGTGCTGCTCGATCAGTCCCGGGTTGTCGCTCATGCGCATCAGCTCGACCGCGGCGATCGCCGCCGCCGCGCCGCCGCCCATGCCGTTGTAGATGGCGATCATCTGCGGCATGTCGGTCATCGCGACCTTCTTGCCCGAGTACCAGGCAATGCCGCCACCGATCACGATGGCCAGCAGCATCAGCCCGTAGCGCCCGTCAATCTGCGGGTGCAGGAAGGTGAGCAGCGTGGCCACGACCATCGCGATCCCGGCCCAGTGGATGCCGCTGCGCGCCGTGGTGGGGTGCGACATGCGCTTGAGGCCCAGAATGAAGACTACCGCCGCGGCGAAATATCCTGTTTCGACCAGCCAGTTCATCAGCGAGCCTCCTTGTCGTTGATGGCGTTGGCCGCGTCAGCGCCCTTGCTGCGATCACTGGCCTTGAACATTTCCAGCATGCGCTCGGTGACGACGTAGCCGCCCACCGCGTTCCCCGCACCCAGCAGCACGGCGATGAAGCCGATGAACTGCTGCATGCCGGTCTCGGCCTGGCCGAGGGCGATCATCGCCCCGACCAGCACGATGCCATGGATGAAGTTGGAACCGGACATCAGCGGCGTATGCAGGATCACCGGTACCCGGGAGATGACCTCGTAGCCGACGAAGGCCGCCAGCATCAGGATGTATATGGCTGAGAGTCCTTCGATCATGCGGCGTCCTCCGCGCGAGCGCGTACGTCATCGTGGGTGATGCGACCCGCTTCGGTCAGGCGCATCGGGCCGAGTACCGCATCCTCGAAGTCCAGCGACAGTTCGCCATCCTTCATGAAGGGTGTCAGCAGGTTGAAGAGATTCTTGGCGTACATCTCGCTGGCATTGACCGACAGGCTGGAGGCCATGTCCAGCGGGCCGAGTACCGTGACGCCGCCATGTTCGACCCGGGCACCGGGCTGGGTCAGCTCACAGTTGCCGCCTCCTTCCGCCGCCAGATCCACCAGCACGGCGCCGGGCTTCATGCCCTCGACCATCTCGCGGCTGATGATGCGCGGCGACGGACGCCCCGGAATCGCCGCGGTGGAGATCACCACATGGGCATCGCCCATGTGACGCGCCAGTGCCTCGGCCTGCTGGGCGCGCTCCTCATCGGTCAGCTCACGGGCGTAACCGCCCTCACCGGAGGCATCGACACCGGTATCGATCATCTTGGCCCCCAGCGACTCGACCTGCTCACGGGCGGCTGCGCGAATGTCATAGGCCCAGACCTGCGCGCCGAGACGCTTGGCGGTGGCGATGGCCTGCAGCCCCGCGACACCGGCCCCGACCACCACGACACGTGCCGGACGCACGGTGCCGGCAGCGGTGGTCAGCATCGGGAAGAATACCGAGGACTCGTTGGCCGCCAGCAGTGCGGCATGATAGCCGGCCACGGCGGCCTGGGAGGACAGGGCATCCATGCTCTGGGCACGCGAGATGCGCGGCACGAATTCCATGCACAGGCTGGTCAACCCGCGCTGGGCAAGCGTCTGGATCAATTGCGGATTCTGATACGGCGTCATCAGGGCCACGATGACCGCGCCCTCACGGAAGTCGTTGATCTGGGACTCGCTGGGCGTACGCACGCAGAGGATGAGGTCCGCCGCGGCACGTGCCGCCGGGATGTCCTGCTCGGCGACGATGGCGACTCCGTCCTGCTCGGCATAGGCGGCATCATCGAAGTGCGCATGGCGCCCGGCGCCGCTCTCCACGTGCACGATGGCGTCGCCGGAGTCAGCGATGGCGCTGTCCAGATGACGCGCCAGCTTGCCGGCCGTCACCGGGTCCAGCGCGACACGACATTCTCCGCGCGCCAGGGTGGGGTCTGCGCTGCCCTGCTGTCCGTCTGCGGCCTGCGAGACAGTATCGGGCGCACGCATTTCACGCACGACAAGAATATTCAGCATCGCGCACCTCGTTTCACATCCATGTTCATGCCAGAGGCTGCCAGCCTTGAAAGGTTCATGGCGTCGTTCCTGTTGAGCGCTGATTCGCGTCATCCCTGCCTGCCCGATGCGCTTTCAGCGACGTTATTGTCTGTCACAGGTGAGGCGTGCCGGAATCGCAAGCCGCGGGTCACGCACGGCCAAGAGGCCTGACATCCCCTGTGACACGATGAGTGTCCAGTATCAGTCTTTTCTCGTCGGTGTATCAGGGTCAAGCGCTGCATTGCAAAAAAGGCAATAAAATCAATCATAAAGCTAACGTTATGCGCGACATAACAGTGAGCTTATGCCTGAACGACACTCCACATCTCGCCAAGCGACTGATTTCCAATGAGTTTGTGAATCAGGCCCTTCCAAGAATAGCTCAGCTTTGTGTTATGCATCGCATAATCTCGAGCTTATGGCTGTTGCCGCCATTGCCACGGGAAACGGGATGCCACCGAAGCAGCCTCCCATCGTGATGGCGCCGAGGTGAGTACCAGTGCATGATCCCGGCATTGCGCCCAGCGGATGCTCGGCCAGCGCTTGCACTGTCAGAAAGCGGTCCAGCCCTCTCGCCAGGCGCGGCTCAGGAAGAGCAGCTCATGCAGATCGGCGCGGCATTCGCCGCCGGCGGGCGTGTCCAGTCATCGGCGAGTTCCGCCTCGACACCCTGCGCCTGACCGAGTGCCTGCGCCGCCTCGAGACTGCCCTCTTCAGGACGATGGAACGGGGCACCCAGGCGCTCACGGAACGCTTCGAGCGTCGTGTCATCGCCCTGCTCGACCCGCGCGATCACTTCCAGCAACAGATGCGTGCGCGGCACGTAGAGCGGGTTCACACCCAGCATGGCGAGGCGCCGCTGGCGCTCATCATCGGCGGAGAGCCCGATGGCCATGACACGTGTCTGATAGCGTGCAAGCCAGGCCGAGGCTTCATCGCGCGCCTGTGCCGAGTTGCCGTGCGGCCCACGCTCGCCCGCCAGGCGCACGACCAGCGCTTCCGGCGCGGCCTGCGTGACATCCCAATGGCTGAGCAGACGATAGGCGTGGGTGTGATCCACCTTGCCGGCCGCCAGCAGCTCACGCCATTGCTGCACCAGTGTCATGTCCTCATCCCGGGAATCCGGCAGCCCGAGACGCGCGCGCATCAGGCGAGCATATTCGCGCTGCAACTCGCCTTCATAGGCGCCCAGCACGGCGGAGAGCGCTTCCACATCGATCAGCGGCGACAGCGCAATCCCGAGGCGCTCCAGGTTCCAGAGCCCGATGCCCGGCTGCTGGGCAAACCCATAGCGCCCGGCCTGGTCGGTATGGTTGGGGATCAGATTCTCTTCGTAGCCATCGAGGAAGGCATAGGGGCCATAATCGAAGGTCAGCCCCAGCAGCGACATGTTGTCGGTGTTCATCACGGCATGCACGAAGCCGTAGGCCTGCCAGGCCGCGATCAGTTTCGCGGTGCGAGTGATCACTGTCTCGAACATCAAAAGCGCGGCGGCGATGCGCGTCTCATCCGCCAGCGGCGCGCTGGGCGCTTCACCAGCGCGCGATGCCCCTTTCTCCGTGTCGGGCAGACACTCCGGGAAGTGCTCCCGCAGGGCGTGGTCGATCAACGTCTTGAGGTCAGCGTGACGGCCGGAGTGCGCCAGCCACTCGAAATGTCCGAAACGCAGATGACTCTCGCAGACCCGCAGCACGGTGGCACCGGGCTCGAGCGTCTCGCGCTGGACCTGCTCGGCATTCACCGCCAATGCCAGCGCGCGACTGGTCGGGATACCCAGCGCCGCCATGTACTCACTGGCCAGATACTCGCGCACGCTGGAGCGCACCACCGCCTGCCCATCACCGAAGCGGGAATATGGCGTACGCCCGGCTCCCTTGAGATGCAGGTCGAAGACGCTGCCGTTCTCGGTCTGAAGCTCACCGAGCAGCATGCCGCGCCCATCGCCCAGCTGCGGGTTGTAATGACCGAACTGGTGCCCGGTGTACTTCTGGGCCAGCGCGTCCATGCCCGGCAGCAGGCGCTCCCCCGCCATCAGCAGGCGAAGTGACTCGCGATCCTCCCGGCTTGACGCCATTTCCGCCACCAGCGAGTCCAGGCCCAGCAGGCGGGCGCAGTCAGGACTCACATCGGCCAGGCGAGTGCCTTGACGTGGCTGCGGCGCAACACGACTGAAGAAGTGCTCCGGCAGACGGGCGTAGCGGTTGTTGAAGCTCAATGACATCAGATCAGGCACGTTATCTCCGACAGCCGGGCTGTCTTCGCTGGATTCATTCATCGGAAAGCGGGTCGCGCGGCCGCGGGGGCGTGACGGCGCCATCCGGGGATTCACGGGAGCCACTCTCCTCGTCACGGCCAGTCCCAGGGGCTGTCGCGGGAGGCGCTTCAGGGGTCAACAGGCTACGCAGCCCCCCTGGCGGACGCCCCGGCGGCAACTGGCTGGCCATGTCATACAGCTTGCGCGCCGTGCTGTCCCTGTGCGCCTGACGCTCCAGCGCCTGGAGGCCGTCGTCGTGACGAGGCCGGGTCTGCACGTCGGGGGCCAGCTCGGCACCGGTCTGTCGGTGTTCGGCGGCGGCCCGAGTCGGACGCACTGGTTCGTCGACGGCCTGATGAGTCCGCTTGAGCATCAGACGCTTGCGGGGCGTCAGGGCGAGTTCGGCCAGCCGCGCACGTCCCCACCAGGGGTGAGGGGCACGGCTGCCATGGGCAGCCCCCGCCGCCTGCCCCCCCACGGCCGGACGCCACATCGCCAGCATCTCGGCGGGCAACTCCTGGATCAGAGGGAAGCGCTCACTCTCGGCCTGCGCCTGCCACCAGTGGCTCAGCCGTTCGTTGAGCACCAGCAGCTGTCGTGCCCGCGTGGCTGCGGTGTAGGTCAGATTGGTGACCAGCACCTGATTGGCAAGCTGCTGTCGTTCACCGGGCAACATCAGGTCATCCGCCAGCACGACGCAATCGAACTCCAGGCCCTTGGCGCGGAAGACGGTCCCGAGCATGACGCAAGGCAGCGTGACGGTCTGGTCGGCCAGGATGGCGGCCTGCAGATCACCATCCTGCCTGCGCAGCTCGCCGATCCATTGGTCCAGCGGCGCCTGCGCGTACCAGGAGGCCAGCTCGTGCAGGCTGCGCGCCTGATGATCATCGAGACGCGCGAGAGCCCCCAGCACCTGTGCCGGGGTCTGGCCAAGCCGCGTCAGTGCTGGCGGCAACTGACGCCACCATTGCTGCTGCTCGTGCCTGTCGCCCTGCTCCGCCAGCTGGTGGCAGCGCCACAGGCGCCAGTGGTCCAGCAGACCCGCCAGCGGATAGCCTTCGATGCCGTCCAGCCATGCCACCGCGATGCCACGCTGATGCAGTGCCAGCGCTTCACCCAGCGCCGCGATGGGCCCGGCACTGATCACGGCATGTCGCGCGCCGGCGGTCAGCAAGGCCTCACGCACGCCCGGTGCCGCCAGACGCGTGGCAGGCCCGAGACCGCTCATGGCCTGCTCACGCGAGGTCGGGGAACAGGCCGCCAGACGCGTTCCCAGCGCGGCCAGTGACGGCCCGAATCGCCAGGCCCCCGGCAGGGAGTAGACGGTGGCATCGCCAAGCAGCGGCGAATCCAGCGAGCTCAGCCCCTCGGCCTGGCGTGCCAGACTCTGGTGTGGGTCGCCGATCAGCAGCAGATCACAGCGCTGGCGTCTCAGCATGGCCAGCAGCGCCGGCGTGGCGTCCTGGGCCTCATCCAGCATGACCAGATCGGCATCGAGCGACTGACCATGCTGGGACCACAGCTTGAGCAAGGCATTGAAGGACAGCGCCTGCTGATGGTCCGCCGGGTCCAGCAGGCACTCCCACACCAGTCGCATGCTCTCGACCAGCTGGCGCAGCTCATTGGCGCTCAAGCGGTCGGCGCAGCCCTCCGGCAGATGCTCCGGCATGGGCACGGCATCACTCAGCGTGAAGAAGGTATTGAGCCCCTGGGCGATCAGGCTGCGCGACTGACTGGACAGGCTGCCCAGCCAGTTGAGGCTCTGGGGCGACAGTCGGCGCGTGATGTC
Organism: Cobetia sp. 3AK; assembly: GCF_029846335.1. NCBI lineage: Bacteria > Pseudomonadati > Pseudomonadota > Gammaproteobacteria > Oceanospirillales > Halomonadaceae > Cobetia > Cobetia sp. 3AK. The sequence goes on from NZ_JARWKR010000001.1 coordinate 132,997, forward strand.
CGGCTGCCGCTTGAGCTTGTCGCCGTACTCTTCCTGCAGCGCCTGACGCGCCAGCTGGTGCAACGACAGGGACTGGACATTGGCCGGCAGCTGGCTGGCCGTACGTCCCGCGACCGCCGGGTTGAGTGAGGTATAGATGAGGATCTCATCGGCATAGGTCCGCGCCAGCTCCACCATCAGGACGGTCTTGCCGCTGCCGGCACAGGCTCGCACCACCACGCAATCGCTGTTCTCGGCACTGGTGGCCGGCGTGCGATCGCGCAGTCGCGAGGGAAAGGGGTGGGCGAGAATCCGCCGTTGATCATTGCTCAGATGCATCGGGGCATGATCCCTTCTGTCAGACCGTGGGACAAGCGATTCACGCAGGACGATATCCAGCACCAGGGCTCACGACAAGACACCATTGGCCGCCAGGCGCTCACGCACGGTACGGATCAGGCCGCGATTCCAGCGCAACAGCTCATTGAGCGTCGCGAAGTAGGCCTCGCCCCGGGTCGAATAGGCGCCCAGCATCGGGATGAGATCCTCGGCGCGCACCCGTTCACCGGCATTGCGCAGGCGGGCCCGCAGCTGGCGCATCCTGGCATAACGCGGGTTGGCATTGAGGTTCTGGTAATAGGCGGCCAGCCCCGCCTCCAGACTCTCGAAGCGCTGATATTCACGCCCTGCCCGGCCGGTACCGCAGCCGGAGGTGAAGCAGCGCATGCCGAACAGATTGTTGGCGTTGCGGGCGTGACCGGACGTCCCCCAGCCGGACTCCTCGATGGCCTGCACCATCACCATGTCCAGTGGCAGGGTATCGATGCTCGCCAGCAGGTCGTCCCAGGGAATGCCGATGTCCGCGGCGCTGACGCTGCAGCGCTGCTGCGCCTGCTCGCACAGGGCATTCAATCGCTCCTGCTCACGCTCGCTGTAGTCTCTGCCGGCCTCGCCTGCTCGCCGACGCATCGCCTGCAGCCAGTCACGCTGTTCCGAAAGACGCTGATTCTGGGCCACCACCAGCGGGATCATCAGCTCGAAGAAGGCGACCTTGCGTGGATTGCCGGCAGCAAGGACACGCAGGTCCGGCATCTGATGGGTGGTGTCCCTGACCAGCAGCTCGTCATCCAGGCGTGCCGCCTCGGCGACCGAGCACACGGCCATCACCACCATCAAAAGGCAGAGGCCGGATCGACGTTGCATGCGTGACCTGGCAAAACGGCGCAGGAGTCGCTCGCCGGTGGCCAGCAGGCCACGAGCCATCGCGAGAGGCTGCAGGGACTGATGACGGTTCGGGAGTCGACAGGAAAGCAGGTAGGTCATGCGCGGCGCTCATGTGATGAGACATGTGATGAGAATGGACACATCCAAGACGCATAATCACTGGCAGCGTATCTCATGAGGCTGCATGAAACCCCAAAAATGCCGTCTGGAGAAGCCCATCTCATCGCCAGCGACACGAAAGACTGACAGGCTGACAGGCTGACAGGCACGGTTGCTGAAATACACGATGCCTGAAACGCACGATGTCTGAAACGCACGATGCCCCCGCAGCCGGGGCTGCGGGGGCATCGCGTCAAGCATGGCCGGTCACGAACGACCTGTCACGACGGGCATTCGAGCCTCCACGTGACGTGTTCGGTCAGTCGCCTCAGGCGCTGAGCATGCCGTTCAGGCGACGCACGTAGGCGGCCGGGTCTTCCAGCGCGCCACCTTCGGCGATGATGGCCTGATCGAGCAGCACGTGAGCGAGGTCGGTGAAGTAGTCGCCTTCGCCGCCTTCCAGACGCGAGACCAGGGCGTGCTCCGGGTTCAGCTCGAGAATCGGCTTCACTTCCGGCAGCGGCTGGCCAGCGGCTTCCATCATCTTGCGCATCTGGTAGCCCATCTCGTGCTCCGGCAGCACCACGCAGGCCGGGGAATCGGTCAGACGGTGCGTGATACGCACTTCCTGAACGCTATCAGACAGCGCTTCCTTGACACGCTTGACCAGATCTTCCTTGGCCTTGGCAGTCTCTTCCTGGGCCTTCTTCTCTTCCTCGTTCTCGACATCGCCGAGATCGAGATCGCCCTTGGCGACGTCGGCGAAGGACTTGCCGTCGAACTCGGTGAGGTGGCTCATCAGCCACTCATCGATACGGTCGGTCAGCAGCAGAACCTCGATGCCCTTCTTGCGGAAGATCTCGAGATGCGGGCTGGACTTGGCGGCGTTGAAGCTGTCGGCGACCAGATAGTAGATCTTGCTCTGACCTTCCTTCATGCGCTCGACGTACTGGGCCAGCGACTGATCCTGAGTGGCGCTGTCAGTATGCGTGGTGGAGAAGCGCAGCAGCTCGGCGATCTTCTCGCGGTTGGCGTAGTCCTCCGCCGGGCCTTCCTTGAGCACGGAGCCGAACTGGTTCCAGAAGGTCTGGTACTGCTCGGCGTCCTTGGCCAGCTTCTTGAGCATGTCCAGGCCACGCTTGGTCAGCGCGGACTTGAGCTTGTCGACCTGCGGGTCCTGCTGCAGCAGCTCACGCGAGACGTTCAAGGACAGATCATTGGTGTCCAGCACGCCCTTGATGAAGCGCAGGTACAGCGGCAGGAACTGTTCGGCGTCGTCCATGATGAAGACGCGCTGCACGTAGAGCTTCAGGCCACGCGCGGCATCACGCTGGTAGAGGTCGAACGGCGCACGACCCGGCACGAACAGCAGGCTGGTGTACTCGAGCTTGCCCTCGACCTTGTTGTGGCTCCAGCTGAGCGGGTCGGAGAAGTCGTGAGAGACGTGCTTGTAGAAGTTCTTGTACTCCTCGTCGCTGACCTCGGACTTGGAGCGCACCCACAGCGCAGTGGCGGAGTTGGCGGTTTCCCAGTGGATCTGCTCGTTGCCTTCCTCGTCCTTCTCGACACGCTGCATGCGCACCGGCAGTTCGATGTGATCGGAGTACTTGGTGACCAGGTTGCGCAGGCGATGCTCATCGGCGAACTCGAGGGCATCGTCCTTGAGGTGCAGCACGATCTCGGTACCGCGCTCGGCGCGCTCGATGTCCGCCACGCTGAACTCGCCCTCGCCACGGGACTTCCACTCGACACCCTGGTCGGCATCGAGGTCGGCGCGACGGGTGCGCACGGTGATCTCGTCGGCGACGATGAAGCCGGAATAGAAGCCGACACCGAACTGGCCGATCAGACGCGAATCCTTCTGCTGGTCACCTGACAGGTTCTTCATGAACTCGGCGGTGCCGGAGCGCGCGATGGTGCCCAGATTGGCCACCACGTCATCGCGGCTCATGCCGATGCCGTTGTCACGCAGGGTGATGGTCTTCGCGTCGGCATCGTGCTCGATCTCGATGCGCAGCTCGCTGTCATTGCCGTAGAGGGCATCGTTGTCCAGCGCCTGGTAGCGCAGCTTGTCGCAGGCATCCGCGGCATTGGAGACCAGCTCGCGCAGGAAGATCTCGCGGTTGGAGTACAGCGAGTGGATCATGAGGTGAAGCAGCTGCTTCACTTCTGTCTGGAAGCCATGTGTTTCGGTGTGGGTGGCGGTGGTCATCGTGAAGGACCCCTCTATGTCTGTGCCTGATGTGGAAACCGGCGGCAACCTGCGTCACCGCTGCAAGGTGGTGGCGAAGGCTCGCCCGTCATTCTCGGGGACGGGTCGAGTCACGCTCTCGTGGACCAGATATGGGGCAAGGATGAACGATTTCAAGGCACTAGAGGCAGCATATTGCGCTCGGCGTCGCGCTGATTCCTTCAGCAGGTTCCGTCAGGCCAGGCGTGAGACGACAGGGCACCCGCGCGGGGTGCCCTGAGGTGTCGCTGACGAAGGTGGCTGAGGATCAGGCCTCTTGTTCTCTTGCCAGAGGTTCCAGCACGAAATGCATGCGCGCACTGGCGACCGGCCGTTGACTGGAGTGCTGCCAGGCACTGACACGCACGTTGGCCATGCGCCGCCCCTCGCGCAGCACCTCACAATCGATGCGCGTGACACTGTCACCCCGCGCCGTGGCCAGATAATCGATGGAGAAATCGATCAACTTGGGCAGACGCGCCTGACGCCCTCCACGGCCATTCAAGCGCAGCACCTCGAGCGTGGCGGCCGTCTCCATCGCGGCCGCCAGCACGCCTCCATGCACGGCGGGCAACATGGGGTTGCCGACGTTCTCGGGCATGGCGGCCATCGCATAGCGAAGCGGGGTGGTCGGCAGCGGGTCATCCTCTGCCGACGAGGAGGGCGCCAGGGAGCACAGGCCCAGTCCGATGGCTCTGGCGTAGGGCAGGCTTGCCAGCAGGTCTGCAAGATCCCCTCGGGTGCGCTGGCCTTCGACGAAACGCCGGGCATGCTGCAGCCCGTCCCCCGGACGGCTGACGACCGGCTGCGACACGGCAGGGAGCGCCTCGTCGTCAGCGGTCTTCTGCGGGTCATCGATGACAGAGCCGGCTGCCCTCGCCGATGGGCGACCCTGCGCGGCGGCCATCAGCGCTTCGCCAAATCCTGGAGGCGTATTGCGCGCCCCCAGGCGAACGAAGTTGCCGATGGCGCGACACAGAAGCTTGCCCGGTTGCTGCCAGATCTGCGCTTCGGTGAAGACCATCGACTCGGTGACACGCAGGACGCGTGCCTCGCCGATCAACGCCATGCCTTCCACCCCGGGACGATAATGATCGAGACGCAGATCCAGCGTCGGGCAGACTTCCGGACGCTCCAGGCCCGTCAGGACGGCACTGCCGCACAGAGTGTCGGCGAACATCGTCAGTACACCGCCGTGCACCAGGTGGCGATGCGGGTCCCCCACCAGTGCCGCCTGCCAGGGTAACGTCATGCGCACGGCCGGCGCGGCGACCTCATCGACACTGACCTGCAATCTCGCGGTATGCGGAATGAAGCTCACGAACCCCGTCAGCGCCCTCACCCAGCTGGCGTCATCCAGCCCTCCTCCCGCCGCCGGCACGTCAGCGCGATTGACGGCCAGCCCCAGCAGACTGTGCGGCCCGTCTTTCGTCGCCTCCGACGCCGTCACATCCATAGCGGTATCGCGATCAGCGCGAGGGAGACCAGATAGCCGACGCCCCACAGCAGGGAGCGCAAGAGCGCGATATTCGCCAGATAGCAGCCCCAGTACCCCAGACGCGCCAGCACGAAGATCACCGCCAGAGTGGTGGCGATCGGCGCGCCGGGCGCGACGATGACACTCACCAGCACCCCGGCGGCAAACAGCGGGAACGCCTCGTTGCTGTTCTGATGCGCGGCGAGCGCACGCGCCCCGAAGCCCGTGAGTTCGCGCTGCTGCGCGCGGGGGTCATGGTTGTCATAGCGTCCGGTACGTTGCTGGGCCCAGGCGACGGGCGCCTTGGTCAGCACCAGCATCAGCGCCGCGAACAGCAGACAGGCATAGATCAGCATGCAGGATTTCCTCGAGACTCGTCATGAAAGGCATCGTCCGCCAGGGCACGTGTGCATGTCACCGGCACGACGCGGTTCAAACTGGTGTTTGATGATCCCTCACGAGCATGACAGGTGATCCTCATCGCCGCCATGCGGCCAATGGGCAGTGCCCTGCCACCGCATGGCCCGCCAGCGTCGTCAGGGCGCCGAGGGATCGGAAGGCTCGGTGTCGGGGACCTCGCCGCGCCACAGGCGATAGTCGGCCAGCGCATCATCGAGCTTGCCGAGCAACCAGGTCACGATCACCAGATCATCCAGAATCCCCAGCCCCACCAGCATGTCGGGGATCAGGTCCAGCGGCGAGACCAGATAGAGCAACGCACCTGCGGCCAGTCCCAGCGCCTTCCACGGCACCGGGCGATAACGTCCACTGATCACGTCACGGCACAGCGGAACGAGTGTACGCAATGCCGCTCCGGCCTTGCCCAATACGTGTCGGCGACCAAACAGGCGGGTCAACCACATTGCCTTGCCCATGGGAACACTCCTCGTACATTGCCTGTATCGCAGGTATTGCATGTATTGTGACTGTCAGCATCCATCGACACTGTCATTCCTCGTCATCGGCTGCCACGATAGCCCTCAATGGGTGCTATCTCTGCAACCCCTGATACACGACATCGGGGCACTGGGGCGTCTACGCAAGATGCGGGCGACGCCTCAGCCCTCTTCACCTCGTTCATCGCAGGAGTCTCCAGGTGACACTAGGCAAGTTCGTTTCCCCACCGGGCCGCGGCGCCCGCGCCATGCGCCGCTTCACATCGTTGCGCCATTTGACAAGCCTGGGTCTGCTGCTGGGCCTCAGCCTGCCGCTGCAAGCGGCCACTCCCAGTGATCAGAGCTTCCGCGCTGCGCTGGAGGATGCCCGAGCCAAGCGCTTCCAGGATATCCAGCAGGTCGCCGTCAATGGCCATGTGCTGGAAGGCTATATCGAATATCACCAGCTCAAGGCACGCCTGCCCTACGCAACGCCGGCGGAAGTCCTGTCCTTCATGGAGCGTCACGCCGATTCCCCCTTGGCGGAGTGGATGCGCGGCCAGGCCATCTCGGCCTACGGACGCACCGGACGCCATGATGCTTTGCTCGAGGTCAGCGATGGCGTGCCTGCCGGTGCCAGCCGTCAATGCCATTACTACACGGCACAGCTGAACAATGATTTCGCCAGCGCCTCGCAAGGCGGCCTGAAACTCTGGCATGTCTCGGGCTCGCAGGATTCCGCCTGTGACCCGCTGTTCTCGACGCTGCGCGAACGTGGCGTGATCGATGATCAGGCCGTCTGGGAACGCATGATGCTCGCCTGGGCCGCCGGTCAGGGCAGCATGGTCAGCTACCTGGAACGCCAGCTGTCGGGCAACTGGCAGCAGGCCATCGCCGCACGCGAGCAGCTGGACGGCAACTTTGCCGCCATTACCCGGATTCCGACCGATCTGGGTCACGGTGGGCATGCCTTTGCCGCGCTCAGTGTCGCTGCCATGCATGGCTTCGTGCGCGCGGATACCGAGGCAGCCCTGGAGGCCTGGCGCAAGGTCAGCCCGCACATGCCGCTGAGCGATGAGCAGCGTCATGAGGTCGAGCGTGATCTGGCCTGGTATTCCCTGGTACGTGACATTCCCAACAACCAGGGCTGGGTGGATGAGCGCCTGGCCATGCTCGATGATGAGGAGCTGTTCGACCTGCGCATGCGCAATGCCATTCGCGATGGCGCCTGGGGCGAGGTACGCGAATGGGTCCTCAAGATGCCGGAACGCTTCAGTGGCGAAGCCCGATACCAGTACTGGCTGGGCCGTGCGGATGACAGCCTGGGACGCCGGGATGAGGCACGCGCCGCCTGGGCACGCGCCAGTGGCGAACGCAACTTCTATGGTTTCCTCGCCTCGGACCGGATCGGCAAGGCCTATTCGCTCAATCGCGATGACCAGACCTTCGATGATGCGCAACTGGCAGAGATTGCCCGCACCCCGGCCGTCAGGCGTGTCAGGGCGCTGATGGAGATCGATGAGATCGGTCTGGCGCGTTCGGAATGGTTCAATGCCGTGAGCCAGGCCGATGACGCCGGCGCGCGTCGCCTGGCGGCTTACGCCCTCAAGCAGCAATGGTATGACCTGACCGTGTTCGCGACCATTCGCGGCAAGCTGTGGGATGGCCTGTCCTGGCGCTTCCCGCCCGCCTGGCAGCAGGACTTCCAGCGCTATGGGGCCAACGCCGGTGTGGACCCCTGGATGCTGATGGCACTGGCGCGTCGCGAGAGTGCCTTCAATCCTACCGCCACCTCGCCCGTGGGTGCCCGTGGGCTGATGCAGCTGATGCCGGGCACGGCGGCCAAGGTCAGTCGTGACCTGGGGCTTGCCACGCCCAGCCATGCCGCGCTCGGTGACCCGGACACCAACATCCGCCTCGGCAGCACCTATATCCGCGAGATGCTGGACCGCTACTCCGGCAATCGCCTTGCGGCAGCGGCGGCCTACAACGCAGGCCCGGGCCGCGTGGATCGCTGGCTGGCCGATACCCCGCGCGAATATGACCGCTTCGTCGAGCGCATTCCCTTCAAGGAAACCCGTGAGTACGTCAAGGCAGTACTGGCGTATCGCGTCATCTTCGAGTCGCTGGCCAAGGGCACGAGCGACGGCGTCAGAGTGGTCAGTGAGCGCGAGGTCAATCAGCCCTACACCACCGCGCTGGTGGACCGCCGCTGAAGAGAATCATGCCGAACGTCCAGCGCACGCGCTGACAGACCAATCGTGACGTCACACACGACAACGCCAGCCTCAGGGCTGGCGTTGTCGTCGTGCGTCTCCGCTACGGCTCAATCATCGCGTCGGGCATGGATTCCCGATAGCGGTGGCGTCTGGCCGTCACCCTGTCGGGGAGCTTCCTCATGCTGGGGAGCGTAGCGATTCAGCGCCTCGGCATAGCTCAGCGGACGCCCATCACCGCTGTCGCGCTGACTGCCCTTCCAGTTCTCGTCCTTGCGGGCGAGAGAGGGATTCGCGGGAAATGTCGAGGGCGAGGTCTCATGGGGTATCTGGCGAGCCCCATCCGAGTGACGAGCCGAATGGCTGACGCGAGGGCGGCGCCACAGGCGCCAGGCCAGTATCAGCCCCCCTGCCCAGCTGACGCTCCCCAGCAGCCCGTAGGCGATCATGCTCCAGACATTGCCGGGACGATGGCCCGCATTGATGATGATCACCCGCGACAGGTCGATGTCCGGCCAGCGTTCACTCAACAGGGCGCGCTCATCGCCGGGCAGGTCGGTCTCGGCATGCAGCACGGTACCGAACAGGCCATCCGGGAACTCGATGAGCGGCGGGACGTTCTTCAGGCTCTGGACGGAATCGGTACGCACCAGCACGCCCATGCGCTCGATGCGCGGCCACTCGTCCGAGGGAATGCCATCGATGCCACCGAAGGCGCGTGACAATCCTGCCAGCTCCAGCAGATAGGGGTTCATGTCCGAGATCACCGGGTAATAGAGCGTCTCGATTCGCTGCCCACCTTCGGCAGCCGCATCCAGACGAAAGGTCTCGGCATGTTCGCGATAGACCGCCCAGTGATCGCGTAGCGACACGAACTGATTGACCGGTAGATTGCCCTGTTCGACGGCTTCCAGGTTCAAGGTCTCAGGCCGGGACGTGACACGGCCCACCCAGCGTCCCTCTTCGAAGGCAAACAGCCAGGCCGCCAGCCCCACGAGCAGCAAGACGACGATACCCGCCCCGGCCAGCCGGCGACGCAAGGTGTAGGAAGGACTCATTGGTTAGCATTCCCTGCTTCTGCCAGCCTGACGTGCGGCCGGTCTTGATGTAATGACGACACGAACCATCGTGATCTTCACGACAGCATACCTCATCCACTCACGCGGCCTTTCCACACTTGGCCGGCCACGCGACTGCGGTGAGCGTCCGGACTCAAGGGCCCTTGAGTCGCGAGGACAGACGCTCACTTTCACGACAATAGCGCTGACGCAGACGCAGCACCTCAAGTGAGTTGCTCGACAGTGCATCCAGCACATAACGATTGCAGGCGCGTTCCGCACGTTTCTGGGCAGCTTCCAGCGCCTTGCGCGCCTCACGCTGGGCAGGTGTCATCCCGGCATAGGGGTCGCGCAGGGGCTTGTAGGTGGCGGCCGCCTTGCAATACATGGTGCGAGTGTCGAGATGGGCAGCACGCCCCCTCTGCTGCAGGGCGTGACAGGTCTCGACGAACAGACGGCTGGCCATGCGTGAGCAATCACGTTGCTCCGCCGCGCTGCCGGTCTTGCTCAGCCGGGCACATACCGACTCCTCCTGGATACGCCACAACTGATGACGGAAGTCGACGGTGTAGCCGTGATAGAGCACCTGTACCTGCTGGACACGCGAATCGTAGACATCGCTGATATCACGAGACTCAAGATGGGTCACGATCTTGAGGAAGGAGGCAAGGGTCAGCGTAGCAGGATCCATGTGGCGTGAGGGATAAGGCGTTCATCCCCGGCTTCTCCGTCGCAGTGAGTGCTCTCGTGCCCGCAAAGGGCCGCGTGCAGATGTCAGACGCCGCCGTCAGCGGCTCAGGGCCAGGCGCGCGCCGAGTGCCACCATCACGGTGCCGGTGATGCCTTCCATCCAGCTGGCGACACGGGGTCGAGCCAGCCAGCGCCCGGCACCGCCCACCATCACCGCCACACCGATCTGCCACAGGTTGGCGATCACGAAGTGGACACCTGCCAGCCACAGCGACTTGAGAATGGCCGGGTCGGTCGGTGCGATGAACTGCGGCAGGAACGCCATATAGAAGACGACGGTCTTGGGGTTGAGCACGTTGGAGAGGAAGCCTTCGCGCAACGGTTGCCAGAGAGAGACTCGCTGACGCGCGACATCGGCCTGGATATCCAGCCCGCGAGTGCGGCGCGCACTGAGCAGACTCTTGATCCCCAGCCATACGAGATAGGCAGCACCGACCAGCTTGAGTGCCGAGAAGGCCCAGGCGGATTGCAGAAGAATCAGCGAGATCCCCGCCGACGACACCAGGGCATGCACGAAGAGCCCGGCACAGATGGCAACACTGGTGAGCACCCCGTCGCGCAGGCCGCCACGCAGGGTGTTGCGAATCACCAGCAGGGTGTCCACTCCGGGGGTCACGGTGAGCAGCGTGATGGCCACCACGAATGACCAGAACGCGGTATCGAACTGAATGAAGTCAAACATGCCGCATATCCTTGTGACGGACTTCTCCACGCCCTGCGGCATGAACGGATGTCCAGTCTAAGCGAGGGATGCGAGCCTGAAAAGTCATCGCTGACAACCTTCAGACCGCCAGCCCATCCTCGTCGCTCAACTGCCGCCCTCGCCCCCACCTCGGCGTGATCCCTTCCACTGAGACTCGCTCATGCCTTCGAGGGAGGCGCCCCGGGCGCCGAGGCGCCTCAGGGCTTCAACCGACCAGCCACAATCCCGCCACCACATCGGCAAGCAGCACCGCCAATGCCAGCAGAATGACGACGCCATCCTCACCGATCAGCCCCAGCCCGAGCAGCAACAGCGTCGCGGCGGGCAGTGCCGAGGCAAACGGCACCAGCTCCAGAGGCACCATGGTGGCCGCCAGCAGAATGGCCAGTGCAGCGATCAGACGATAGGCAATGCCACGTGTCATGAAACCGAGCCGCGGCTTGAGCAATCGGTCGATGCGCCGTGTCCAGGGACGCGCTCGCTGCACGCCATGGGTGAGGCGCTCATGCTCGAAACTGAAGCTGGCCAGCCGTCTGGGCAACCAGGGAGTGCGATGGCCCAGCAACAGCTGGAAGGCGATCAGCCCGATGAACAGCGCACAGGTAGTCGGCACGCCCGGAATGGCCCCGGTCGGCAGCAGAACCAGCAGCGCCGGCAACACCAGCAAGGGGCCGAAGCCGCGTGAATTGAAATGTTCCAGTATGGCACCCAGCGAGATGTCGCCTTCTATCTCGCGGTCCAGCTCTTCCAGCAATGCGGTGAGACCGCTGTCCTTGGCGTGTTCGCTCATGAGATATCCGTGGTGAGACGTGACAGGGAAGAAAGAGCAGACACATGGCAATACCGATGTCGGTCAGTCCTGCTGTCGGCAAGCGGATCGCCTGCCATCAGCCGACCAGACGTTCACCGAGCATGCCGATCATGAATCCCAGCGTGGCCCCCAGCGGTGGAGACCAGTGATGCACCACTCGCGCCTGGGGGGCGATGTCCTGAAAGATCAGATACAGGATGCCTCCCGCCGCGAAGGCCATCAGCCCGCCCAGCAGCCGGGGGGCATCCGCCAACCACAGATGGCCGGAGAAGGCCGTCAGCGGACCTAGCAATGACAGCAGCAGGAAGGCGCCCAGTCCCTGTCGCGCGGTGAGGCCAGCGCCTTCCAGCTCCCGATAGGCATTGAAACCTTCTGGCAGGTTCTGCACGGCGATGAACAGCGCCATCAGCATGGCCGCCGCAGGTGAGGCGGATGCCAGGGCCCCGAGAGCGATCGCCTCGGGGATGAAGTCCATCAACATCGCCAGCAGCTGTCCCCTGGCGTCACCGCTGCGGGCCAGCCAGCGATCCAGCTGCATGAAGACGAGCGCCCCGAGCAGAAACAGCCCGAGCAGAGGCAGGACGGACAGGGATTCCATGGCGCGAGGCACCAGCACCAACGCGACCGCTGCCAGCAGGATGCCTCCCCCCAGCGCCGTGATGCCAGCCAACCAGCTGCGCTTGACGTGGGTTTCGTGGCTACGCTCCAGTTGCGCGATCACCCCACCCAGCGGGATGCACAACCCGGCCGCCCAGGCCATTGCCAACATTTCCCAGGGGAGGTCTGCCATCATGCTGCCGGGCGGCCACCAGGGGCCGGACGTTCACCCAGCACGCGCATCAGCAGGCTGGTACCGAGCCCCCAGGCACCATTGAGAATCAGCCCGCCGATGATCATCATCGGCACCACGGCGATGCCCTTGAGCGGGAAGACGACCAGCATGGCCACTGCCGTCGGACCGACGGCACCGAATGCCAGACTGATCAGCCAGTGGCTCATGCCGGTGCTGCGGCGTACCAGCGCCCATAGCGGCAGTCCCCATAGCCCGCCCCAGAAGGCCAGCGAGAGCACTGACGGAACGCCCAGCGGCCCGGCAGGGGTCATGTTGTAGGGCGCCTTGGGCAGGATATCGGCCAGATAGAAGAGCCCGAACAGCCCCTGATGGAAGATCAGGGTCGCCAGAAAAGCCGCCACGAAAGCCTTGAGCCAGATCATGTGAACATCCTTGTGATTGAGGCCGCCTGCACTGAAGGTCGGCGGCGTCCGGACAGTCCCGGAGCTACCTCCCGGGACCGATGCGGCACTGACGCTTGCCGAAGGTGGATCAGCGGGCCTGTTCCTGGGAGATCTGCTCGTTGAGCGTCCAGAAATCATAGAGCACGCCGATGAAGAACAGCCCACCGGTACACAGATAGATCAGCCCGGTCAGCCACTTGCCCATGTACATGCGGTGGACGCCGAATACGCCCAGGAAGGTGAGCAGAATCCAGCTCAGCGAGTAGTTGATTGGCCCTTCACGAAAGCGGAAATCCGCCTCGCGGTCCATGGCGGGAATCAGGAACAGGTCGATCAGCCAGCCGATCCCCAGCAGGCCGAAGGTGAACAGCCAGATGGTGCCGGTGACCGGTTTGCCATAGTAGAAACGATGGGCGCCGAGGAAACCGAAGATCCACAGCAGGTAGCCCATGGTCTTGGAGTGCGTGTCCTGTACGACGGGCGATGCGGTCATCTGTAAAGCCTTAGCCGTGAAACGGCAGATCATGATTGCGAATACAGTCAATGCGGTCTTGGCGGGCGGGAATCAAGCCTCTCGTGCCCGCAAGCCTCGTCCAGACGCGACAACGCCACCCACGCAGCCGCGCGGGTGGCGTTGAAGCCTGTCGTGTCGTCACCGAAGCCTAGATCACGCCCAGTTCGCGCAGACGTTCCTTGAGATAGGAATCCGCGGTGTGCTTGTCAGACAGCACCACTTGTGGACGCGGATGCAGGAAAAGCGGCAGGGACAGACGCGACTGACTGCACCCTTCCCCGGTCGGATTGATCACGCGATGCGTGGTGGACGGGAAATAGCCGCCACTGGCTTCCTGGAGCATGTCGCCGACATTGATGACCAGCTGACCCGGATCACAGGGCACGTCCATCCATTCACCATCGACATCCATCACCTGCAGCCCCGGCTCATTGGCGGCAGGCAGCACGGTCAGCAGGTTGATGTCCTCATGGGCAGCGGCACGCACGGCACCCGGCTCTTCCGAACCGGTCATCGGCGGATAGTGCAGGACGCGCAAGAGCGTCTGCCCACTGTCCTTGATCATGTTGGAGAGCGGCTCACGATAGAGCTCGGCCACTTCAGCGGGCGAATGCGCTTCCACCCAGCTCAGGAGCTCCGCGGCGAAGGCTTCTGCCTGACGGTAGTACTCCATGGCATTCTCGCGCAGGCTGTCCGGAATCTTTCCCCACGGATAGATGTGGTAGTACTCCTTGAGGTCCCGCGCCGTATGCCCCTTGGCGGTCTCGGAGACATCCGCCGGGAAGAGACCATCCTGGGTCTTCGGGTCGTAGCGCCACTCCAGCTTGTCGGCACTCGCGAAGAATTCCGCCCATTCAGCGTAGATCTTCTCGACCAATTCATGAGAAATCGGATGATTGCGAATCACGCCGAAGCCTGTCGTGCGCAGGGATTCGACAAATTTTTCGGCAGCATCGGCCGAGCGGTAATCTACGTTCTGGACCTTCATGGCATTTCCATCTATGTTGGCTCTGTGTACGCATCCTACTTGAGCAGGCAGACGTCGCCAATACGACGACTGACTATTCGGTCAAGATGCGAACATGTGCAGTTTCTACTGCAGGCGTAGGTCAAGCAGGAAAGGATGTCGTCGCAGGACGTAACGCGTCTCTCTGGTGGAATTCCCCCTAGCCGCACCAACGCAATCCGGTCTGATGGGCAGACCACCAACATCATCACGTAAGCAAGGAAAGAATCATGGCAACTGGCACAGTCAAGTGGTTTAACGACACCAAAGGTTTCGGCTTCATTTCTCCGGACGACGGCGGCGACGACCTGTTCGCGCACTTCTCTGAAATTCAGGCAGAAGGCTTCAAGTCCCTGCAGGACGGCCAGAAGGTTTCCTTCGACGTCACCCAGGGCAAGAAAGGCCTTCAGGCCGCAAACATCAAGCCGGTCTGATCACCTGATCACTCCGGTCAGTCCACCCTCACCGGTGGCCTGATGATGGCAAGACACAGAAACGCCCGCCTATTGGCGGGCGTTTCTGTGTCCGCTGCCTCCGCCAGAGCGATGGCACTACATCGCTTCAGGACGGCATGAGAGCAAGACGCACAACGCCGCAGCACGGGGCCGCGGCGTTGCAGGCAGGACATTCACTCACGTGAGTGATGGCATTGCCTCAAACGATCACTGCTGAGCGTCATCAACGGATTCGTTGGCCGCCTTCTGAGCTTCATTGATCTCGGCGTTGGCTTCTGCCGCAGCGTCATCACCCTGCTGTTCAGCGGAGTTGGTCAGTTCAGCAGCCTGCTCCTTGGTGGAGTCGTAGGCGTTCTTGGCAGCATCGGCGGTGGCGTCAGCGGCATCGTTCACACCCTGCTTGGCGGACTCGTAAGTCTCGCTGGCGGCGTTCTTGGTCGCATCGAGGGCATCATCGCTCTCGGCGGCAGCTTCATCACCCATGGCGTCAGCGGACTGCGCTGCGTCATCAGCCATGTTGTCAGCCTTGTCAGCCGCGTCGTCCATTTCAGCAGCAGCTTCATCTGCAGCCTGGTCCATCTCGGCAGCAGCGGCTTCAGCAGCCTGATCGGCACTCTGCTCAGCCTGCTCTGCACTTTGCTCTGCAGACGTCTCGGCTTGCTGGGCGGCCTTGTCGGTATCGCCATTGTCACAACCGGCGATGGCAAGGGACAGGCCAGCGGCCAGTGCGGGAATCATCCATTGCTTGAGCTTCATCGTCTTCTCCTTGATAGGTGGGGAGTCATCAGCCCCTTGTTTCCTGCGCAAAGCATTGCAACAAAGGTCGAGTATTCATGCAAGCGAAAGCGTGTTCAAACGCTTGGATGACTTCAACATGGTGCTCGCTTGGCAGCTTTTCAAGCAAATCGCCCTTTCAGTAGCATGAAAATGTTAACGAACACCATTTCTTTTCTCTGACGACTCTCTGATCACTCTCCGATATCTTCGTTCCATACTTCCGGCTGTTCGCGGATGAATGTCTCCATCAGCTCCCGACAACGCGCATTGTCCACGACGTCCACCTTGACGCCTTGAGCGCGCAGATGGTCTTCCGCACCCATGAAGGTCCTGTTCTCACCCACGACGACATGGGGAATCCCGTAGAGCTGGATGGCGCCACTGCACATCGGGCACGGTGACAAGGTAGTGTAGAGCACGCACTCGCGATAGACCTTCGCCGGCAGACGTCCGGCATTCTCCAGCGCATCCATCTCACCGTGCAGTACCGTGCTGCCCTTCTGCTGACGCTGGTTGTGGCCACGCCCGATGATCTTGCCATCGTGGACCAGTACCGAGCCGATCGGTACGCCACCTGCGGCATGGCCCTTCTCGGCCTCCTCGATGGCCGCTTGCAGGAAACCTTCGTGATCCTGAGTCTGCGCTGACATGGTCTTGCTCCTGAATATTCAGTAAGGGGGTTCAGTCATGAAACATCGGCGATGACGACATGGGGAGGCCACCCTGCAGGCACGCCCCTGTGAGCGAACCTGACATGAACGGCGAGCATCACCCGAGTCCCGCTTCCCCTGTCATCATCTGACGGGCTCGTCTCAGCCCTTCATTGCCCGCATTGGTGGGCTCACCGACTTCATTGGCAAGCTCGCGGAAGCTGCCCATCGCACCGAGCAGCGCCGAGGCTTCATAGGGGATGAAGACTCGATCACCGTCACGGGCCATGTCCGGCAGCATCTGCAGGTATTTCTGTCCCAGCATGTAGCCCACCACCAGCTGCGGATCTTCCGCCCCGATGGCATCACGCAGCTGGTAGATGGCCTGGCGCTCACCTTCGGCACGCAGGATGGAGGCCTGCTTGTCGCCCTCGGCGCGCAACACCGCGGACTGCTTCTCACCTTCCGCCGTGGCGATGGCCGCCTCGCGCTGACCATTGGCCTCGGTGACGGTGGCACGACGCCGGCGCTCGGCCGCCATCTGCAGACGCATCGCATCCTCGACTTCATCGGGCATGCTGATGTCCTGGATCTCGACTCGGGTGACCTTGACGCCCCACTTGTCACCGACCTCATCCATGGTGACCTGCAAGGCATCATTCACTTCCTTGCGACTCTCGAACAGCTTGTCGAGCTCCATTCGTCCGATCTCGGAACGCAGGCTGGTCTTGGCGAGCACCTCGATGGCCTGAGTGAAGTTCTCCACTTCATAGACCGCACGCTTGGGGTCGACGATCTGGAAATAGAGGGCGCCATTGACGGTCACCGTCACGTTGTCCGTCGTCACCACGCTTTGTCCCGGAAAGTCCATCACCGTCTCACGACGGTCGATGCGCGTCTCCTCGACCACCAGCGGCAGGTTGTCGCCCTTGATCTGGCGATAGCGGCGAATGGTAATCGAGCGCGGCTTGTCGATGAAAGGCACGACCAGATTGATACCGGATTCCAGAGTACGGCTGTAGCTGCCGAGCCGTTCTATCACGACGGCTTCGGACTGCTGGACGATCATCAATCCCTTGGCCAGCAGAATGACGACAAGCGCCACGATGAAGAGAATGATGATGAGACCCGGACTGATGATCATGTTGCTCAACTCCCTTGAACTGGGCAGCTTCCTGCCGCCCGAATGAATGGTGATATCACCACTTGTCCGACCGCCAGGACGGCGAGACGGACCTTGAGACAGATTACTCGACGCGCTCCACGCAGAGCGTGATGCCTTCGACGCTGAGGATCCTGACCGTGTCCCCCGCTGCCGGCTTCGTCTCCCCCTCCCAGCGTAGCGGATACTCATTGCCTGACACGCGCACGGCAAGTTTGCCGCCGTTGCCGATGATCACCTTGGCCAGCTGGCCGGTCTCCGCGCCACTGCCCAGGGTACCGTAGGGCGTCTTGGGCAACAGATAGGGATGGATCTTGCGGACGAATAACGGCACGACCACCAGCGCCGTGATCGCCACGCTGATCAGCTGGACGTTGAGCCCCGCCCCGAGAACGGATGCCAGAGCGCCACTCAGCGCACTGACCCCCAACGCCAGCAGCACGAATTGCGCCCCCAACAACTCAAGCCCCGCCAGAATCAACCCGAGAATGACCCAGAGATGCCACGCTGCCACACCTGTCATGCCATCGTTCTCCCAAGCGTTTCTCTCGTCCATTGCGGCCAAGAGACTGAAGAAATCTCGTGCTGAAAATGCCACGAGCGCAGCCCGAGTAAACCTCAGACTGCGCTCGTGTACCAGACTGGCATCGATGATGAGAGGAGCGCTAGCGCTTCGCCTGCAACAGCTCGGTATCCGCCGGCACCACCAGTTGCAGAGCCTGTGGCGCGATACTGAACTCGCTGTCCTCGATCAGATGACTCTCGCCGTCCAGATTGACCGGCAGCGGCTCCCCCCGATAGCGCAGCGTATCGGTACGCACATAACGCACGAAATGACCGTTCTCAGGCAGGGATTCCAACTCTTCCACCACCTCACCGATGCGCGCGATGGGGAAATCACGAATCACCAGCACATCGAAACCGGCATCATCGAGCAAGGCCCGTGGCGCCAGCTCCTGCCCGCCACCGGCCTGCCGACCATTGCCGATGGCCAGCACGAACAGCGCAAGCTCTTCCTCGACCCCATCGAGGGTGAGACGTCCTCGATAGGGACGGAAATCCCACGCCTTGAGCACGCCCATCAGCGAATAGGCCCCACCCCCGAACAGCTTCTTGAGTCCGGCCGGGGTCGAGCGGGTCACCTCCGCCCCGAAACCGGCCGAGGCGACATTGAGGAAGTAGGCATCATCGAGCTGCACCAGATCCACCGCTCGTGATTGCCCTTCACAGGCCAGTGCCAGGGCCTCGGAGATACCGGGCGGTATCCCGAGCGAGGTCGCCAGGTCATTGGCCGTCCCCAGCGGAAGAATGGCCAGTTCCGGACGTTGAGCCCGTGGATGCGTCATCAGCGCATTGGCCAGCAGGTTGAGCGTGCCATCCCCGCCCCCGGCAATCAGGCGTGTGACGCCTTCCGCGATCGCTTCATCCACCAACCTCGCGACATCCTGTGCTTCGAAGGTCAGACGTATCTCCAACCCCTGGGTGCGCTCACGCTGGGCGAACAAGGCATCACGCAGCTCAGGCTGCTGTGCCTTCTCACCGTTGAGTATCACGCGCACACGCGCCGCTGATTCCATGTGGTGTCTCCTTGGCGACATGCGGATCGAGCGACAAGCATACTCCCGTCAGGCCTCAGGAATGAACCACCCACGCGAGCCCACATCGGTTAGCTGCCCTGAGGTGTCTCATCGACGCCAAGCCCCGGCTGACGGCGCGCGCCCAGCAACAGCAAGGGAAGAATCATCACCACGCTGATCAGGAGCAATCCCTGCTGCGGCGCCAGCGGGGTACTGAGCAGCGCGGTGGCCACGATGGCCGAGCCCCCCAGCTGAATGCTGCCCAACAGCGCCGCCGCCGTACCGGCACGCTCACCGAAGGCTTCCAGCGCCAGACTGGAAGCGGCGCCCAGGGCCAGCGAGAAACCGACTGACAGCACTCCCACCGGCACCATGAAGGCTGCCGCCGACAACGGCAGCCAGGCCATGGCGGCCCCCTGCATCAGCCCGGAGACCAGGATGATCACCAGCCCCAGCCGAACCGTCGGCTGGCGTCCCAGCCGGGTGATCACGCGCGGTGCGAAGAAGAACGTCAGGATATTGATCACGGCGTTGCCCCCAAACATCGCGCTGAAGGCAAGCTCGGAATGGCCCAGCGTTTCCACCAGCAACTCGGAAGAGGAGGAGACATACAGCAGGATCGCACTCATCGCCGACATGGCCACCAGCGCCTGATACAGGAAGCGCCAGCTGGTCAGCACCGGACGATACCGCGCCCAATTGTAGAGCGGACGCTCCACCACCGTGTTGGCGGGGCGCGTCTCGGCGAACAGCCGCCAGGCGGCTGACCCGACGCATAGCGCGAAGAACCCCATGAACAGGAAGTTGGAACGCCACCCGAACTGCACCGCCAGCAGGCCGCCCAGAACCGGCGCCAACGCCGGAATGATGCACAACGCGCCGTTGAGGTAGCTGTACATCCTGGCACCCTGCTCCGGCGTATAGCAGTCACGCACCGCCGCGAAGGCCACCGTGACGGTGGCACAGGCACCCAGCCCCTGCAGGATGCGCCCGACATACAACATGCCGATGTCCTGGGCCAGCGTCGCGACCACGGCACCTGCCAGATAGACCAGCGCACCGCCCAGCAAGGCGGGACGACGGCCATAGAGGTCCGTCAGCGGCCCGACCAGAATCTGGCCGACCCCCACCGCACCGAGAAACAGGGTCACCGTCATCTGCATCACGTCGGTGGGCTGCGCAAACTCGCGCGCCATCGCCGGCAGCGATGGGAGATAGATATCGATCGCCAGCGGCGAGAACATCACGCAGCCGACCAATAGCAGCAACAGTTGTCGGGCACTCGGCAGGGGCCGTGCGGTAGCGGAGGAAGACGCGGACATGGAGTCTCTCATGGAGTCGGAAGGTAGCTCAGCGGCGAATGGCGAGCGAGTCGGAAGCTGCAGAGACTAGCGCCTGTGACTTATGCTGCAAAATGATATTATTTCAGCCCTGATATTCCACTGGCGAAATTCATGACCTCGACTTCCCGCCATGCTTCCTCCAATGCTGGCCTCCGGTCACCCGGCCCCCTCAATCCGCGCCTGGACCTCAATCTCCTGCAGGTGTTGCAGGTGCTTCTGGAAGAATGCAGCGTCACGCGGGCCGCGGGCCGTCTGCACCTTTCCCAGTCGGCCGTCAGCAAGAGCCTGGCTCGCCTGAGAGCGATGTTCGATGACCCCCTCTTCATTCGAGAGCGTCATGGCCTGCGACCCACGCCACGTGCGCTCGGGCTCAGGGGTGAGCTTGCCGAGCTGCTCTCGCGTCTCGAGCATCTCAGCGCACCGCCGTCCTTCACGCCCGCCACCAGTCGCCGACGCTTCCAGCTGGCCGTGCTGGAGAGCGCCTGGGCGACGCTGATGCCCTCCTGTACCCGCGCCCTCACCCAGGCCCTCCCGCTCGGCAGTCTCGAGATCAGTCGCTGGCAGGCCGACTGTCTCAATCTGATGGAAAGAGGCCTGCTGGATATCGGCCTCGGGGCACACGACCATCCGACCGACACGCCGAGCGAGCCCCCGGCGCTACCGAGAGGCTTCCACTCGCACACCCTGTGGCGCGATGATCACGTGATGTTGCTGCGCGACGGCCATCCACTGCTCGAGCGTTCGGTGCCGCTGACTCTCGAGGAGTTCGCCACGCTCGATCATGTCCAGGCCACCTGCGAGGGCCGCTCTCGCTGGTCGCTGGATGAGCGGCTCGAACGGCATGGTGCTCCGCGTCGCATCAAGGTACTGGTGCCGGACTTCCGGGATGCCTTGAGCATCGTCGCGCACAGTGAGCTCATCTTCTGCGCACCCAGAAGCTTCGCCCAGGCCAGCCGCCAGCAACACGGACTGGTCATTCGCGAACTGCCGCTGAAACTGCCGGCCCTGAGTTATCGCCTCATCTGGCATGCCAGCCACGAGCAGGACCCGGGCCATCGCTGGCTGCGTCAATCGCTGATGACCCACATTCGCAACGCCCATGGGGCAGACGCAGCCGCCGACGAACACTAGAATGGCCGCACACTCTGCAACCCACCGCTTTTGCGAGCGCTGACCGAGGGTGCTGATCAAGAGCCCTGATCGAGAGCACTGATCGCAAGCGCAGTGCAAGCGTCGTCAAGCCCGTCACCAGGGCTTGGCCCGACGCACAAGCACTCACCTCATATCACCATCCGCCTGTACACGAGGTATTTCCATGCGCCCCATCATCCGCCTGTTCTTCCGCACTCTGCGACTGGTACTGGCCCCCTTCATGCTGATCAGCGAAAAGCTGACCCGTGGCAATGCACTGGAGCGCAGTCCTGCCCAGCAGGCTGAAGTCGATGCCGAGACCGCCAGGCTGGCGCTGTATCAATTCTCGACCTGCCCGTTCTGCATCAAGGTGCGCAAACGCATGCATCAGCTGAACCTGAACATCGAGCAGCGCGACACCCAGCACAACGCCACTCACCGCCAGGCCCTCGAACAGGGTGGCGGTCGCGTCAAGGTGCCGTGCCTGCTGATCACCCATGACGATGGCCGCGAGGAATGGATGTACGAATCCGACACCATCAATGCCTATCTGCAGAAACGCTTCGGTCGCGCCGCCTGAGACTCTCGCAAGTCTCGAGACCGCCCGAGGTGCGCCTTGGCAAACAAAACGACGCCGCTCTCATGAGCGGCGTCGTTGCGTCAGCGGCACAGTCATCAGCATGCCGTTCAGGCCAGCGTCTGACACATTCCCGTCCGCTTAACCCGGTGAGCCTGGCTCATCCGATCCATCGCCCACACCATCGCCAATGTCAGCATGACGGCCCCCAGGGTGTGCGCCAGCGCCAGGTCCAGTGGCAGCCACCACAGCACATTGGCGATCCCCAGCGCGGCCTGCAGCCCCCAGGCTGCCAGTGCCCAGCCCCAGGGATTGAGCGTCCCCGTGGACATGAAGCGCCTATCGCCCGCCAGCCTCGCCAGCGGGCGTGCCAGTGAAGAGGAAGGTCGCGATGGAAGGACGGCCTCGGGATGCCCGGATTGCACATGACGCCGCTGGCGCCAGTAGAGCATCAGCAGCACTGCGCCCAGCAACACCGCTCCACCTCGATGCGCCAGATGGATGGCGGTACGCGCCTCCCCATGCAGCTGTCCGTGCAGATAGCTCGGGCCGACATCCTGAGACAGATGGAAGCCCTCTCCCCAATCCATCGCCGGCCATAGCGAGCCATTGCAGGTGGGGAAACCCTCGCAGGCGAGTCCGGCATAATTGCTCGAGGTCCAGCCTCCCAATGCCAGCTGTCCAAGCAACAGTGCCGCTGCCAGCGTGGCCAGCCACGGCTGACGCAAGACACGATGCCCGTGATCGTCCGCCGCCTTGGGCAGCGTTGCTCTCGCGTCACGCGCCGCCAGTCGTCGCGTCAGTGACAACCACAGCAACAGCAGCAGACTCGCCACGCCCAGGCCGCCCAACAGATGCAACGTCACCACCTGTGGCCAGAGCTTCAGCGTGACGGTAAAGGCGCCGAAGGCACCTTGTATCAGCAATGCCGCCAGCAACAGCCAGCACCCTGCCAGCGGGAAACAGGTAGCCACGTCCAGCGCCCGATGACGCATGCCTGCCGCCGACCGGGCGAGCCGCAGACGGCGCTCACGCCGCCGGACACGCCAGCCCAGCACGAGCAATGCCAGTGACGCCAGGCCGAGCAGGCTCGCCGCATAGCGGTGAATCATCTCTGCCCATGCCTTGTAGCCCTCCAGCGGGTGGTGAGGACTATGCAAGCTTGCCGTGTGCGCATCCGGCACCACTAGGGCGCCATAACAGCCAGGCCAATCGGGGCATCCCAGGCCGGCATCCACCAGGCGCGTCCAGGCCCCGAGGCCGATCACGAGAATGACCAGTCCCAGCATGCCGGCGACCAGCTGCCGAGCCATCCGCCACACACGCAGGAGGTCTGTCTGACTGACTGCCTGCCGGGTCATCGAGTCATCAGCAGCGGTCAGCGGTGTGATTCCCGGCACACTCCCAGGCAAAGGATGCCCTGTCAGCGAAGTGGCAGAGGCTGAGGGACGCAGGAACGGTGGCGGGGGTATCAGCGCGGCACCGCGCTGACGAGCGCGCGCGCTGACACGGGGACGCAGAGGGTAGCGCGGGTGCGAGACAAGGCGAGACATGGCGTATCTCCCTGCTGGAGAGAGCTAGGGGCGAGCGAGTGATCGACGCATCACACGCTCAGCTCAGCGCGGCGCAGCCGGATTGCGCTTGAGCAATCGGCGCACATCCTTCATGACGGCCTGCGGTGTGATCTCGGGGCCGTATGCCACCACGACTCGCCCCTGTGGGTCGATCAAGCGCAACGGCTGTGGCGAGGCCGCTGGGCCATTCGCCGAGGGCCAATGGCCCAGCGCACGCTGCTCCCCCGGTACTTGGGGATGCTGAAAGGACTGCTCGGCCACCACCAGACGCCCCAGCCGCGGCGCCTCCTTGCCAAGGGCGCGGTGCAGACGCCACCAACGTTCGGCCTGCGCCGTGGCCAGCTCCGACCGACTCGGCTCCGGCCAGCTGAGCCAGAAACGCTGCTCATCCGCGCCCCGAGCGGCTCTGGGCGGCATGCCACTGTCATCCTCGGGCTGTCGCGGGGCTGATGCACTCACGAGATACTCCAGTGACCAGTCCTGCAGCGGCATCACGTCCGGCAGCAAGGCGCCGTTCGCCACCCGCCCTTCGGGTATCCCCACCTGCACACTCAGCATGGCCCACGCCAATGGCAACGGGGCAGACAGCAACCCCAGCAATGCCACGAGTTTCAGACGCTGTCGCATCACGTGTGTCATACCACCTCCTCCAGAGCAAGACGTCCCTTGACTCGCTAGACCTGGCGCTGACGCAACGCGGCCTGTCGTTGGCGGCGCGCGCCCACGATCATCACCACCGCCGCACCGAGACTGAGCCCCAGCCACTGCAGGGCGTAGGCGTAATGGCGCTCAGGCGTCATGTTGCTCGGCTGCCACCAGGGCAAGAACCTTCCCGCACCACCGGTCTGATGCACGATGCCGGCAAACGCCGGAGCGCCAAGCACCTTCCAGGCACTCAGATCCACCTGCTGCAACCGCTGCCCCTCCCGGTTGGGGCCGAACAGTGGCCCACCGCTGGTCCCCTGGCCGTTCAACCACTGCCAGCGACCCCTGATCACCAGAGAGCCTTCAGGGGTGGTGAACTTCGGGTCCGCACGTGGCGCTGGCGATGCCACGAAGCCCCGCTCCACCAGCCACCAGCGGCCATCCCGGGACCTGAAAGGCGTGAGCACCGCCACGCCATGGCGCTTGTCCAACGTCCGGTTATCCAGCAACAGGCTGTGCTCCGCGAGCCATTCGCCCCGCAGCTCGATCAGGCTGGCACTCGCTGGCGGTGCCGTCGGCATCACCAGTTCCGGCGCACTGGCCGTATCTTCCAGATGCTGGGCTCGCGCCTGGCCTCGCATCACCTGCCAGCTGCACAGACACAGGCCCAGCACGATCAGGCATCCCCAGAACAGCCACCAGCCTCGCCCGACACATCGCTCCTGCGGCGCCTCCGGTGACGCCAGCGCTGTCACCGCCGACTTGCGCTTGTCCGTCGGATGGGCTCGACTGTCAGATACGGGGCGAGCGAGAGCCTTGCCCTCGCCTGACAACGTCTGCGCCCCGGGAGGTGACATGCTGCTCAAATCGCTGATCGCGCTGGTCTTCGTCGGCATGCTGGCAAGTCTCATCGCCGGAGCCGGCTTTCTGTTGCACGACGGCAGCCGCAGTCGACGCCTGCTGACGTCTCTCAAGTGGCGAGTGGGCCTGGCGGTCTGTCTGGTGATTCTGCTGGTCATGGGCTTCTCCACCGGAATGCTGAACTGACTCGCGCTCGACGCTCTTCGGCCTGCCTCAGAACACGTAGACGAACAGAAACAGGCCGATCCACACCGCATCGACGAAGTGCCAATACCAGGCAGCCGCCTCGAAGGCGAAATGGCGCTCGCGGGAAAAATGACCGCGAATCACCCGAACCAGCATCACGATCAGGATCACGGTGCCGATGGTGACATGCAGGCCATGAAAGCCGGTCAGCAGAAAGAAGGTACCGCCATAGACACCGGCTTGAAGCGTCAGCCCCAGGTGATGCCAGGCCTCGTAATATTCGAGCCCCTGCAACAGCAGGAAGCACACCCCAAGCGTCACGGTACCCGCCAGCCAGTTACGCGCCGTGCGGCGATATCCCATCTTCAGCGCCTCATGGGCCACCGTCAGGGTGACACTGGAACTGACCAGCAGCAGCGTATTGGCCAGCGGCAACTGCCAGGGGGACAGCACTTCCTTCGGTCCGGCAATGCTGGCATCCGGCGGATTCATCAAGGGCCAGCTGGCCGTGAAATCAGGCCACAACAGCGCCGTCACGCCCTTGGCACCCTCGCCATCCAGCCATGGCAACGCGAAAGTTCGTACGTAGAACAACGCGCCGAAGAAGGCTGCGAAGAACATCAGTTCGGAGAAGATGAACCACGCCATGCCCCAACGAAACGAGCGGTCCATCTGATCGTCGTAAAGGCCGCCCATCGACTCGCGAACGACATCGCGAAACCATCCTGCCATCACCAGCACCACGGCCAGCATGCCGATGCCTGACAACCAGGCGGCGCTGCCATGCACCATCCAGATTCCCGTGCCGATCATCATCCCACCCACGGCCAGCACACCGAGGATGGGCCAGGCACTGTGTGCCGGAACGTAATAGCTGCCACCGCTCATCGTTCACCTCCTGCAGAGTTCTCTGCCAGGTCGCCCGCCGGCATCGACGGCATCGTGACCGGGTAAAGGGTATAGGCCAGCGTCAGGTCGCGAATGCCCTCGGGGAGATCCGGGTCCACCTGGAAGACCAGCGGCAACTCGCGCCGCTCTCCCGCCGCCAGCGTCTGTTCCTGAAAGCAGAAACACATGATCTTGCGCAGATGCAGCGAGCCCTCGGCAGGACTGACACTGGGGACCGCGCGGCCACGCACCGGATGATCGGCGTGATTGGTGAACACGAAGCGCGCGCGGTACTGGCCACCGGGATGAATGCGGAACTGTTCATCCAGCGCCTCGAGTGTCCACGGCAGACCTTGCCCCTGCTGGGTGATGAAGCGCACCGAGACCCAGCGACTCTCGTCGATCTCCATGGCCACCGCGGCCCTGGCCTGACTGGCGGCCTTGCCATTGAGGCCGGTGAGATTGCAGAAGACGTCATAGAGCGGCACCAGCGCGAAGGCGAAGCCCAGCATCGCGACCAGCGCCATCAGCGTGCGCCGCACGGTGCGTGCCACCGCCTGTTGCTGTGCTGCGTGATCGCGTGAGGGCATGTCACTCTCCTGGCCGCTGGCTATCGCTCAGCGGATGATCTGACCATCGCGGGTCTGCGGCGGTATCTCGAAGGTATGCAGCGGTGCCGGGCTTGGCACACTCCACTCAAGATCCACCGCCCCTTCCCAGGCCTTGGCTGGCGCCCTGACACCGCCGCGCGCGCACTTGATGATCACGACCAGGAACAGCAGCTGCGAGATACCGAACAGGAAGGCCCCGATACTGGACAGCATGTTGAAGTCGGCGAATTGCAGCGCGTAATCCGGAATGCGCCGTGGCATGCCGGCCAGCCCCGAGAAGTGCATCGGGAAGAAGGTGAGATTGACGCCGATGACCGACATCCAGAAATGCCATTTCGAGAGCCCCTCGTGGGGATAGAAGCCAGTCCACTTGGGTAGCCAGTAATAGGCCCCGGCGAGAATCGCGAACAACGCGCCGGGCACCAGCACGTAATGGAAATGGGCCACCACGAAATAGGTGTCGTGATACTGGAAATCCGCTGGCGCGATGGCCAGCATCAACCCCGAGAAGCCGCCGATGGTGAACTGGACGATGAAGGCGATGGCAAACAGCATCGGGGGCTCGAAGCTCAAGGAGCCGCGGAACATGGTGGCGATCCAGTTGAAGACCTTCACGCCGGTCGGCACCGCGATCAGCATCGTCGTGTACATGAAGAACAGTTCCGCCACCAATGGCAGGCCGACGGCGAACATGTGATGCGCCCAGACCAGGAAGGACATGATGGCGATGGAACCGGTGGCGTAGACCATCGAGGCGTAGCCGAACAATCGCTTGCGCGAGAAGGTCGGCACGATGGCTGACACGATCCCGAAGGCCGGCAGGATCATGATGTAGACCTCGGGATGGCCGAAGAACCAGAACAGATGCTGGAACAGCACCGGGTCTCCCCCGCCTGCGGCATTGAAGTAACTGGTGCCGAAATTGATGTCGAACAGCATCATGGTGATGGCACCCGCCAGCACCGGCATCACCGCGATCAGCAGGAAAGCGGTGATCAGCCAGGTCCAGACGAACAGCGGCATGTCCATCAGGCGCATGCCCGGCGCACGCAGATTGAGGATGGTGGCGATGATGTTGATGGCGCCGAGAATCGAGCTGATGCCGGCGATGTGCAGCGAGAAGATGAAGAAGCTGGTCGAGGGCGGCGCATAGGTGGTGGAAAGCGGTGCGTAGAAGGTCCAGCCGAAGTTGGGACCCCCGCCCTCCATCAACAGGGTGGAAAGCAACAGCAGGAAGGCGACCGGCAACAGCCAGAAGCTGAAGTTGTTGAGACGCGGAAGCGCCATGTCAGGGGCGCCGATCTGCAGCGGAATCATCCAGTTGGCCAGTCCCGTGAAGGCCGGCATGATGGCACCGAACACCATGATCAGCCCATGCATGGTGGTCATCTGGTTGAAGAACTCCGGCTGCACCATCTGCAGGCCGGGCTGAAAGAGCTCGGTACGGATCACCAGTGCCATGATGCCGCCGATGAACAGCATGCTCAGCGAGAAGATCAGATAGAGCGTGCCGATATCCTTGTGGTTGGTGGTCAATAGCCAGCGCAGCATGCCGCGCGGCGCGGTGCCATGGCCTCCTCCCGCACGGGAGCCGCCTGCGGAATAGCCGCCGGCGGTCCCCTCGCTCTCGCTGGCCTGAAGTACCGCCTTGCGTGGCTGTTCACTGGCCATGACACGCCTCCTGAATGCGTCGCTTGCACGCTATTGAGACAGCTGTTCCTTGATGACGGCTGGCTGTACCAGCTCGCCGGTATCGTTGCCCCAGGCATTGCGCTCATAGGTGATGACAGCCGCAAGCTCGACCGGACTGAGCACATCGGCGAAGGCCGCCATGGGCGTGCCTGCCTTGCCGTTCACCACGATATCGATGTGCGCCTGCATGTCCTGCATGACGATGGCACTTCCCACCAATGAGGGGAATGCCGGGGGCATGCCCTGTCCATCCGGCTGGTGGCAGGCGGAGCAGATGGTGGCGTAGGTCTTCTCGCCCTTCTCCATCAACTCCTCGAGACTCCAGTCGCGTCCGGCATCATTGCGTGACGCTTCGGCCTCGGCCTTGCGTGCGATCAGCCACTCGTCGAATTCGGCCTCCGGCAGCGCCTCGACCACCACCGGCATGAAACCGTGGTCCTTGCCGCACAGCTCGGTGCATTGGCCGCGATAGGTGCCGGGTGTCTCGATGCGGGTCCAGGCCTCGTTGATGAAGCCGGGGATGGCGTCCTTCTTGACGCCGAAGTCCGGCACCCACCAGGAGTGGATGACATCGGAGGACGTCGTCAGGAAGCGCACCTTGCGATTGATGGGCAGCACCAGCGGATTGTCGACTTCCAGCAGGTAATGCTCGCCCTTGGCGGCGGTGTTGTTGATCTGCTCGCGCGGGGTCGCGAGACTTGAGGTGAAGGCGACATCCTCGCCCAGATACTCATATTGCCAGCGCCATTGGTGCCCGGTGATCTTCACGTCAAGCGCCGATTCGGAGGCGTCGTACATGTCCTTGAGGGTGGCGGTGGCGGGGACTGCCATCACCACCAGGATCAGCAACGGGATGGCGGTCCATAGAATCTCGATGCGGGTGTTCTCGTGGAAGCTGGCCGCGACCGCACCACGCGACTTGCGATGCTTGACCATCGCGTACCCCATCACACCGAACACCACGATCCCGATGACCACACAGATCCAGAAGATGATCATGTGCAGGGAGTGGATCTCGCGACTGACGGCCGTGACGCCGACCGGCATGTTGTATTCGACTCCCCATGCCGCGGGAACGAGCCCCATCAGTGACACCGCCGTCAACGGGCGCCACGAGCGCCGCCACCGGAGTGCGGTGACACGGGAAAGGCATTCCGCGATCCACGACATCGGCGCCTCCTTGTCATTGTTATCGAGAGCCTCATCCGGATGACGGCAATGAGCGACTCCCTGTGCTCCGACTTGCTTGGAGTATAGAAGAGCTGGGCGGAACACAAGGTCGCGTGGATCAACCCACTGATACTCCTTGGTCGCAAGGCGAGGAAGTGCAACAGCGGCTACGCGGTTCCACCAGACAAGCGCCGGCAGGGCCCCGGGCGACTTCCGCGATGTCTCCACGCACCGCGTGCATTCCACCTGCTTGCCTGCGCTTGCAGACAGGGACCACGTCGGGTCAGCCCGGGGCGACCAATGGCGAAGTTATATGCGCAAACATAGATGTTAGCGTCACGCCGATGACACGCCATGCATTGCCGTCGCCCCACTCACACGCCTACTGGAACGCCCCATGAACGCCATCTGGCTCGCCCTGTTCGGCTGTCTCGCCTTTGCCATCGGTTATCGCTTCTACTCGCGCTTTCTGGCGGAACGCATCTTCCGTCTCGACCCCGATTACGTGACTCCCGCCCATGCGCTGCGCGATGACACCGACTACCTGCCGACCAATCGCTGGATACTCTGGGGCCACCACTTCACCTCGGTCGCCGGTGCAGCGCCCATCGTCGGGCCGGCGATCGCCGTCTACTGGGGCTGGCTGCCGGCGGTGCTGTGGGTCGTGCTGGGCAGCCTGTTTGCCGCAGGAGTCCATGACTTCGGTACCTTGACGCTCTCGGCGCGTCATCGCGGCCAGTCCATCGGCACGCTGGCGGACAAGCTGATCGGCAAGCGCGCCAAGCTGTTGTTCCTGTTCATCATCCTGATTCTGGTGCTGATGCTGAACGCGGTGTTCGCCTGGGTGATCGCCAACCTGTTCATCAACTTCCCGGCCAGCGTGCTGTCGGTACTCATCCAGATTCCGCTGGCGGTCTGGATCGGCCATCGTGTCTATCGGCGTGGCGGCAAGATGCTGTTGCCCTCGATACTGGCGCTGCTGGTGATGTATGCCGCTGCCCTGCTGGCCGGCCAGTACGAATTCTTGCAGATTGATCTGGCCGGCACCTTCACCGCCATGGCAGGCGGCGAGGATGGTACCTTGCTGTTCGGCCTCTCACCGATCTCCAGTGCCTTCCTGGTGTGGATCGTCGTGCTGATGGCCTATGTCTACATCGCCTCGGTGCTGCCGGTGTGGAAGCTGCTGCAACCGCGCGACACCATCAACTCCCATCAGCTGGTGGTCGGGCTGGTGCTGCTGTATCTGGGGCTCGCCGTGGGCGGCCCACATCTCACGGCGCCGGCCTACAACACCGAAGCCGAGATGTCCTTCTATCCGCTGCTGTTCATCACCATCGCCTGCGGCGCGATCTCGGGCTTCCATGGACTGGTCGCCTCGGGGACCACCTCCAAGCAGCTTGCCCATGAGCCGGATGCACGCATGATCGGCTACACCGGCGCACTGGGCGAAGGCATGCTGGCGCTGATTTCCATCATCGCGGTAGCGACCCTCTTCGGGACCCAGGCCGATTTCACCGCCACCTATTCAAGCTTCGCCGCCGCCGGTGCCAACGGGCTCTCCAGCTTCGTGGAGGGTGCAGGACAGCTGATCTCGCACCTTGGCCTGCCGGCCAGCATCGGCAGTACCCTGGTGGCGGTCATCGTGGTGAGTTTCGCGGCCACCACACTGGATTCCGCGGTACGTCTGATGCGCTACATCATCGCGGAGCTGGGCAGCGAGTACGGCATGCCGGCACTCAGCCACAAGCACGTCGCGACCAGCATCGCGGTCATCTCCAGCGCCGCACTGGTCATCCTGCCGCAGGGGCCCAAGGGCTTCGGTTCCGGCGGCTATCTACTGTGGCCGCTGTTCGGGACCAGCAACCAGCTGCTGGCAGGGATCTCGCTGATGCTGATCTCGGTCTGGCTCAAGCGTCAGGGACGCCCGGTGATCTACACCCTGGCTCCGATGGTCTTCCTGATGATCATGACCCTGTGGGCGATGGTGCAGCAGGTAGTCCTGGACTGGTCCGGCATGGGCAGCAACGACCCGCAATGGCTGCTGTTCACCTTCGGCAGCCTGATCATGGTATTCGCGCTGTGGATTCTGCTGGAGGCCAGCCGCAGCCTGAAAGCCCCCGCCCAGGTGAGCGCCCATGAGAGCTGATGACGACTCCCGCGTAGCGCGCTCGCCACGACAACCCGGAATGATGAAGCGCCTGCTGACAGGTGCCGCAGGGCTGCGGGATGGCTGGGAGGCCATGCTGCGCGTCAATCAGCAGCGTGACCTGGCGCAGCTCGCCCGCGAGGAGGAAGACATCTTCATGATGATGAGCTTCGCCGAGCTGATGGGCATCCCCAATCCGGCACCCGCCGTCTCACTGGAGATGCTGCCGCTGATGCTGGAGCGCATGCACGACTGGCACCTGCGCCAGGGGCTTGAGCATTCACCGCTGGAAGGGATCAAATGCTGCTGAACTGGCTCAGGCGGCGTCGCCGACAGGATGGGACCCGACGCACGCATGCAGCCGAAGGCCGCTCCGACCCCGGCAGGGTGCGTGATACGCAAGAGGAAGGCGCCGCCCCCCGCCCCGAGATCTGGTTCTTCGGTGGCAAGGGCGGTGTCGGCAAGACCAGCTGCGCGGCGGCGCAGGCATTGGCGCTGGCAGAGAAAGGCGAGCCGACACTGCTGGTGTCGACGGACCCGGCGCACAATCTGGGCGATCTGTTCGGAGATCTGGGAGGCAGACCGCGCGCCATCGCGGCCTGCCTGGATGTGATGGAGCTGGACCCCGAACAGGAGTGCGAGCGCTATATCGAGGAGGTACGCCAACGCATCGCGCCACTGGTCAGCGGGGAGCGCAGCGCCACGGTGATGCGCCAGCTGGCACTCGCACGCCATGCGCCGGGCACCAGTGAAGCGGCGCTCTTCGATGCGCTGGTCGAGATCATCCTTACCCCGCCGGCCCCACTGGCACCGGACAGCTCATCGTATCGACACATCCTGTTCGATACGGCTCCCAGCGGGCATACCATCCGACTGCTGAGCTTGCCGGAGGTGCTGGGCGGCTGGCTGGAAGGCATGCTGGGCCAGCGCCGGCGAGCCGTCGCGGAGCGCAGCCTGTGGCTGGACAGCCAGCAGACAGCCACCGCCAGCGAGACCGGATCCTCTGCCCCCGAAGACCCGATCAGCGAAGCGCTGGAGCAACGTCGTACCCGCTACAAAGCGCTGCGTCGGTGCCTGACGGATGCCAGCCGGGCGCGCGTCATCCTGGTCAGTACGCCAGAGAAGCTGCCCTGTCTGGAGACGCTCCGTACGCGCGAGGCATTGGAGAGCCATGGGCTCTGCGTCGGCGGCCTGATCATCAATCAATGCCTGCCGGATGCCCCGTCAGAGGTGTCGGGCGCAAGCTCGCCCTCCTCCGGGGAAGCACAGGCCGACTGGATCAAGAGCTGGCGTGAGCAGCAGTTCCAGTGGGCGGCCAGACTGGAGGACGCCTTTGCTGATCGCCCCTGCCTGCGACTGTCACGTCAGTCACACCTGCCGGAAGACAGGGAGAGCCTCGGTCCCCTGATCACGGCACTCTCGACGTTCCGCCCGTGGTCTCACAACTCCTCATCGACACCTTCCTGGCACTGCCTCCCTGAATGAGATGCTCGATCACCGCGCCACGCCCTTCGGGCAAAATTTCTTCCCGGTGCGCAGTAGTTCAGCATTCATACACCTCTATCTGCTAACTTATGCACCATTGACGCATAGGATGGGCTGTCACCGCCTCATGTCTCACGAAGCTAGAGTGGGGCAATGCATGAGAACGATCCACATGATGGCAAGAGAAAGGTATTGCCAGGATCATGCAAGCCTGAACATAAGGTGCTGATCACCTGGCAACAATCTGTTGCAGCACGATGCGCAATAACTGCACAAAACAACCATACAGCCGCCTCGCCATTCCGATAGAATAGCTGGCTAAATATTTTTCTCATCATGACACCATTGCCTTGGCGTGCCGCACCCGCGGCGGGCCAGGGTGTGACGATTGAAACGCACCTCAGCCCCTGAACTTCGTAAAGGACGCTCCATGGCCCCGACTTCCCTCCGTCTACCCCGCCTGCAGAGACAACCCTTGGCCGTCAATGCCCGCCGCCTTGGCTTGCTTCCGGCAAGCCTGCTGCTGATCGGTGCCCTGTTGGCCGGTTGTAGCGGCGACAAGGAAGAGGCTGCCCAAGGCCCCGCCGCAGGTGCAAGCCAGGCCGCTCAGGTCGATGTCATTACCGTCACCACGCAGGATGTGCCTATCACCACCGAGCTGCCGGGCCGCACGCGCGCCTATCAGATCGCTGAAGTACGTCCGCAGGTGGGAGGCATCATCGAATCGCGTGACTTCACCGAAGGCAGTGACGTCAAGGAGGGGCAGGCGCTTTATCACATTGATTCACGCACCTATCGCGCCGATGTCGAGAGCGCCAGGGCGAGTCTGGCGCGTGCCGAGGCGAGCCTCAACACCTCCAGCCTCAAGGCCAAGCGCTTCAAGAACCTCGTGGCACGCAAGATGGTCAGCCAACAGGATTATGATGATGCCGTGGCGACCGTCGGCGAGGATCGCGCCGATGTCGCCTCTGCCAAGGCTGCCCTAACCAGCGCCCAGATCAATCTGGATTACAGCGTGGTGAAGGCCCCCATCAGCGGTCGTATCGGCAAGTCGAGCGTCACCAAGGGCGCATTGGTCACGGCAAGCCAGGACACCAGTCTGGCAACGGTCCAGCGGCTCGACCCCATCTATGTTGACGTGACCCAGTCCGCTACCGAAGTTCTGCGCCTCAAGCGTGAACTGGCCGAGAATCGCGATGCCGCCGCAGCACCGGCTCAAGCATCGGTGGAACTGGTAATGGAAGATGGCAGCGTATACGGCACTCAGGGCAAGTTGCAGTTTGCGGATATCACCGTCGATGAAGGTACCGGCATGGTCACGCTGCGCGCTCTGTTCCCCAACGAGGACGAGCTGTTGTTGCCCGGCATGTTCGTGCGTGCCCGCCTGACGGAGACGGTGGCCAGGGATGCCATTCTGGTTCCGCAGAAAGCCGTGAGTCGTGACAGCAAAGGCAATGCGAGCGTGATGACGGTCAATGCTGACAACAAGGTCGAAGCCAAGCAGGTAGTGATCGGTCAGGCCATCGACAATCAGTGGCTGGTGACCAATGGCCTCGACAACAATGACAAGGTCATTGTCAGCGGACTGCAGAAGATCAAGCCGGGTGCCACGGTCGAGATCGCTGCCAACGAGACGAGCACTGACCAGAATGGCTCGGCTCAGTCCGAGACTGAGGTCAGCGACTCCTCGGAAAGTGAACCGGCCGGGACTGGCAATCGCCAGTAAGCCTGCCGCCTCTTTTCGCGCCACTGTCGCCAGTCACTGAGCTATGCGTATCACGCCTGACTGGCGGCACGTCCCGAACGACGTTCCAGGAGCCTCAAACGTCATGGTCAGATTCTTCATCGATCGCCCTATCTTCGCCTGGGTGCTCGCCATCATCGTGATGCTGGGGGGTATCTTCAGTATCCTCAAGCTGCCGATCGAGCAATATCCCTCGCTGGCCCCGACCAGCATTACCATTCAGGCCACCTACTCCGGCGCTTCAGCCCAGACGGTAGAAGATACGGTGACTCAGGTCATCGAGCAGCAGATGAACGGCATCGACAATCTGCTGTACATGAGTTCGAGTTCAGACTCCCAGGGCAATGCCAGCATCGAGCTGAGCTTTGACACTGGCACCGATCCCGACATCGCTCAGGTGCAGGTGCAGAACAAGCTGCAGCTGGCTACCCCGCGCCTGCCGCAATCCGTCCAGAACCAGGGTGTCTCGGTCACCAAATCGTCCGGTAGCTTTCTGATGGTGGCAGCTTTCGTCTCTGACGATGGCAGCATGACCAAACAGCAATTGACCGACTATGTCGCCTCCGATATTCAGGACGAGGTAGCTCGCGTTCAGGGCGTGGGCGAAACTCAACTGTTCGGCGCACCGGGGGCCATGCGCGTCTGGCTTGACCCGCAGAAGCTCAACAACTTCAAGCTGACCACCAGCGATGTCACCACGGCCATCAGCACGCAGAACAACCAGATCGCCTCGGGCCAGCTTGGCAACCTGCCGGCGGTGAAGGGTCAGCAGCTCAACGCTACCATCGTGGCTCAGACACTCTTCGAGACACCGGAACAGTTCGGCAACATTCTGCTCAAGACACAGGAAGATGGCTCTCAGGTCTATCTGCGCGATGTCGGCCGTGTCGAGAAAGGGGCGGAAAGCTACAGCACCGTCAGCCGCTACAATGGCAAGCCTGCTGCAGGGCTGGGCATCAAGCTCGCCTCGGGTGCCAACGCACTGGACACCGTACAAGCCGTCAAGGATCGTCTCGGTGAGCTGTCCGACTACTTCCCCCCGGGCATGAGCTTCAAGGTACCTTACGACACCTCGCCCTTCGTCAAGATTTCCATTGAAGAAGTGGTGATGACGCTGCTGGAAGCCGTGGCGCTGGTCTTCCTGGTAATGCTTCTGTTCCTGCAGAACTTCCGTGCCACGCTTATCCCCACCATCGCTGTCCCGGTCGTTCTGCTGGGCACCTTCGGGGTGCTGGAAGTGATGGGCTTCTCCATCAATACCCTGACGATGTTCGCCATGGTGTTGGCGATCGGGCTGCTGGTCGACGATGCGATCGTGGTGGTGGAGAACGTCGAGCGCGTGATGCATGAGGAAAAGCTCTCGCCGCTCGAGGCGACGCGCAAGTCCATGGGGCAGATCACCGGCGCTCTGGTCGGCATCGGTCTCGTGCTGTCTTCCGTGTTCATCCCGATGGCCTTCTTCCCCGGCACCACAGGGGCAATCTTCCGTCAATTCTCGGTGACCATCGTCTCGGCCATGACGTTGTCCGTGCTGGTGGCGTTGATCCTGACACCGGCCCTGTGCGCCACGTTGCTGAAGCCGACCAAGGAGAAGACCACCGGCTTCTTCGGGCTGTTCAACCGGGTCTTCGACCGCTCCAACGCGCGCTACCAGAAAGGCGTCAGTGGCATGCTCAAGCGCACTGGCCGTTCCATGCTGGTCTACGCCTTGATCGTGGTCGGCTGCGGGGTACTGTTCACTCGCATCTCCACGGGCTTCCTGCCCGATGAAGACCAGGGCTATCTGTTCAATCAGGTCATCCTGCCGGTGGGCTCCACTCAGGAACAGACGCTCGAGACGCTGGAAAAGGTCGAGCATCACTTCCTCGTCGATCAGGAAGATGCCGTTCAGGAAATGTTCGACGTCGCCGGCTTCAGTTTCGCTGGCCGAGGCCAGAACATGGGCCTGGCGTTCATCAACCTCAAACCCTGGGATGAACGTACTCGTGACTCCTTCAGCGTGGTCGGACAAGCTCAGAGCTACTTCAACACCTTGAAGGAAGCCGTGGTCTTCGCCATCAACCCGCCACCGATCATGGAACTGGGCAACGCCAGCGGTTTCGACATGATGCTGGTGGACCGAGGGGGTATCGGCCATGAAGCGCTGACCAATGCACGCAATCAACTGCTGGGAATGGCAGCTCAGAATCCAGCAGTGACCGGCCTGCGTCCCAATGGTCTGGAGGACAGTCCGCAGTTCACGCTCAACATCGATGAGCTCAAGGCGACAGCGATGGGCGTCTCGTTGTCAGAGGTCTACTCGACTCTCTCCACGGCGTGGGGCTCGAGCTATGTCAATGACTTCCTCGACAACGGCCGCACCAAGAAGGTCTACGTGCAGGCAGAAGCCAGCGCACGCATGCAGCCAGAAGATCTCAAGAAGTGGTACGTCCGCAACACCTCTGGTGAGATGGTGCCACTGAACGCCTTCATCCACGGTGAGTGGACCTATGGGTCTCCGCAGCTGGAACGCTACAATGGCGTCTCCTCGATGGAACTGTTGGGTCAGGCGGCACCGGGTTACTCCACCGGTCAGGCCATGCAGGCCATGGAAGACATGGTCGGCCAGCTCGATAATGGCGTCGCGCTGGAATGGACGGGCATTTCACTGCAGGAATCCCAGAGTGGCGGCATGGCTCCTTATCTGTATGCCATCTCGCTGGTCTTCGTCTTCCTGTGTCTGGCCGCGCTCTACG
This sequence comes from Cobetia sp. 3AK, assembly GCF_029846335.1. NCBI lineage: Bacteria > Pseudomonadati > Pseudomonadota > Gammaproteobacteria > Oceanospirillales > Halomonadaceae > Cobetia > Cobetia sp. 3AK. The sequence continues at coordinate 170,584 of NZ_JARWKR010000001.1, forward strand.
AGAGCTGGAGCATTCCGTTCTCCGTCATGCTGGTCGTCCCGCTGGGGGTCCTCGGCGCCCTGCTCGCCACCTGGCTGCGTGGCCTGGACAATGACGTCTACTTCCAGGTCGGCCTGGTGACCACCATCGGGCTCTCGGCGAAGAATGCGATCCTGATCGTCGAATTCGCCAAGGACCTCGAGGTCCAGGGCCGCTCACTGATCGACGCCACCATGGAAGCGGTACGCATGCGTCTGCGCCCGATCCTGATGACCTCCATGGCCTTCACCCTGGGGGCCGTGCCACTGGCCATCTCGACCGGTGCCGGTGCGGCCAGCCGTCATGCCATCGGCAACGGCGTGATCGGCGGGATGATCTCGGCCACGGTACTGGCGATCTTCCTGGTGCCGGTCTGCTATGTGGTGGTTCGCCGCGTGTTCGGGGAGCCGAAAGAGCTCAAGCGGGCCCATGAAGCCGCAAGCCAGGAAGACGATCTTGTCTGAGCATTGATCGCACGCTTCCTCATTGCCGTCACCTCGCGTGATGGCCCTGCACGCCGCCCTCTCCGGGCGGCGTGTCGGTTCATGCGTCTGGTGGATCGATGACGGCACGGGTGCCCGTGATGTCTCGTGAGCGATGCTTCGCATTGGCGGGCATTGAGTGCGAGGCGAGTTTTGCGGCATCATGCAGGTATCGAACAGTGTTTGCCTGCCACCGGGGCAGGCGCCAGTCACCCGGACTTCGCCCTCGTCATTCTCGCCACTCGCCTTCATCCGGCATGGCGCCAACGCGCCCCTTCATTCAGGAGAGACATGCCTCGTCCTCTAGCTGCCTTGCGTCGTCTTGCGCGCCATACCCTGGAAAGACGTGACCCGCCGACACTGTTCGCGCCTGTCACGCGCAGCGTCTCACGGCGGCGACTTCGCGCATGCGAATGCTGTGACCTGGTCGTGGCCCTTCCGGCGCTCAAGACCGGCGAGCGGGCGCGTTGCCCACGCTGTGATCATCTCTTCGCCCAACGCCATGCCCATTCCGTCCAGCGCACCCTGGCACTGGCGACGGCGTGCCTGGTGATGCTGGGGCTGACGCTGCCCTTCGAGTTCATCGCCTTTGCCACCCGCGGCATCTCCGCCAGCCTCAGTCTGGTGGACACGCCAGCGGCGCTGACGGCAGAGTCGTATCCGTCGCTGGCGGTGCTGCTGATTCTGACCATCGTGCTGCTGCCGGCGCTCTACCTGATCGGGGTGATCTACACCCACACGGCCATCGGCCTGAAGGTGGCGTTGCCCGGCATTCGCGGCATTGCCAGAACGCTCAGCCATCTGCGCCCCTGGATGATGGCCGATGTCTTCCTTGTGGGCGTGATGGTGAGTCTGGTCAAGATCGCCGGCATGGCCGATATCAGCTTCGGCCCGTCGTTCTGGGCCTTCTGTGCCTTCGCCCTGCTGATGACCAAGACCCTGGCCAGCATCGACGGTGATCGCATGTGGTTCGCTCTGGCGGGCGAGCCGCCGGCCCCGGAGACAGCCAGACCGGGGCTGGGGGCCGCGCTGCAGGGGCTGGGCAGCTGTCACAGCTGCGGGTTGATCAACGAATGCACGCAGGACCAGCACGTCAACTGCCGGCGCTGCGGCGACCCGGTCCATCAGCGCAAGACACATAGTCTGCAACGTACCTGGGCGTGGTTGATCGCGGCGCTGATACTGTATCTGCCGGCCAACCTCTTCCCGATCATGAGTACCGTGAGTCTGGGCGAGAGCGACCCGCAGACCATCGCCGGCGGTATCGTGGTGCTGTGGTCCCACGGAGACTGGCCCATCGCGATGGTCATCTTCATTGCCAGCATCCTGGTGCCGGCCTCCAAGATGATCGCCATCGCCTGGCTGTGTCTCAGCGCGCAACGCCCGCAGGTCCAGCATGCCCGCGCGCGCGTCACGCTGTATCGCATCACCGAGTACATCGGCCGCTGGTCGATGGTCGACGTCTTCGTGGTGGCGCTGCTGGCGGCATTGATCCAGCTGGGCGCCCTGATGTCCGTGCACCCGGGGCCGGCAGCGCTGTCCTTTGCCAGCGTGGTGGTGCTCACGATGCTGTCCGCCCAGAGCTTTGATCCACGTCTTGTCTGGGATACGCCACAGGAGGCGCGAGTCGCGACCAGCGGCCTTCTCCAGGCAAGCAAGGAACGTGAGGTCTCCCCCGCTTCCTCCCCAATCGATTCACCGTCACAGGATGACCTATGAGTGATGACTCTCGTGCGCGTCGTGAAAGCCGACGCCGTCTTTCGCCGATCTGGATCGTCCCGATCGTGGCATTGCTGATCGGTGCCTGGATGGTGTGGCACAACATCGCCAGCCGTGGCCCGCAGATCACCATCGAGATGGAGACGGCAGAAGGTATCGAGGCCGGCAAGACCTTGATCAAGACCCGTAACGTCGAGGTCGGCAAGGTCGAATCCGTACGCCTGTCGGACAACCTCGACAAGACCATCGTCACGGCACGCATGTCCAAGGACAGCGAGCGCATGCTCAATGAGGACACGCGTCTGTGGGTGGTCAAGCCGCGTATCGGACGCGAAGGCATCAGTGGTCTGAATACCGTGCTGTCAGGCGCCTACATCCAGCTGCAGCCCGGCGACAGTCGCGAGGAAGCCGACCACTTCGTGGCGCTGGAGCAACCTCCGGTCACGACCCAGGACGCCAAGGGGCTGCGCATCGACCTGACCAGCAATGATGGCAGCGTGCTGTCCGATGGCGACCCCGTCACCTACGAGGGCTTCGTCGTGGGGCGCGTGGAATCCAGCGAGTTCCGCCCCAGCGAGAAGGAAATGCATTACACCCTGTACATCGACTCGCCCTACAACGAGCTGGTGACCTCGACCACGCGCTTCTGGTCCACCAGCGGTGTCAGCCTGCGCCTGGACTCCCAGGGGCTTCAGGTGGACGTGGGGTCACTGGAAAGCGTACTGAGCGGCGGGGTCGCCTTCGGCATCCCCGAGGACCTGCCGCGTGGCCGCCCTGTGGTGGAGAACACCTCCTTCACCCTGTATTCCGATCAGGAAGAGGCCCGTGAAGGCAGCTTCCATCAGGCCATCGACTACGTGATCATGGTCGACGACACCGTGCGCGGCCTGTCGCGTGGCGCACCGGTGGAATTCCGCGGCGTGCGACTGGGCACGGTGGTCAGCGTGCCCTACCGCCTGACCCATCAGCGGGTACGCACGCTCTCCAGCTTCGAGATTCCCGTGCTGATTCGCATCGAACCGGAACGCCTCGAGGGTCAGGTCGATGATGAAGGCGTCAAGCAGTGGGAGAAGCGACTGGAGCGACTGTTCAAGCGTGGTCTGCGCGCGACGCTCAAGTCCGGCAACCTGCTGACCGGTGCCTTGTTCGTCGACCTGGACTTCTATGACAATCCACCGCCGTACAAGACCGATACCTTCGATGACATCGAGGTCATGCCCAGCGTGTCAGGCGGCCTCGCGCAGATGGAAGCCAAGCTCAATGCGCTGCTCGACAAGCTCAATGGCCTGGACATCGAGCCGGTACTGGGCAATCTCAACAAGACCCTGTCAGCCTCCGAGAGCCTGGTGAAGCGTCTCGACAAGACCGCCGGCCATGTCGATGCCCTGTTGGGTTCCGATGAGGTACAGAAGCTGCCGAGCGACATCAGCACCAGCCTCGACAACCTCAATCGCACCCTGGATGGCCTGACACCGGAGTCTTCTGCCTATCGCAAGCTGGAGGGAGACCTCGAGCGCCTGGACCGCGTGCTCAAGAAGGCCGAGCCGCTGCTCGACACGCTGGAGAAGAATCCCTCAAGCCTGATCTTCGACAAACCGACGACCCGTGATCCGATTCCGAGGGCCCAATGATGACAACAGCCATGAGTCTCTCGACCCGCACGGCAGCCATGCCGCAAGCGTGCAGCGCGTCTGCCTCACCGCGCACTTCAACGTCGCACAAGGGCCGCTTCGGCGGCCTGATGGCAGGTTTGTTGATGCTCGGCACACTGGCGGGTTGCACGACCGCCGCCACTGGTGGCGCTTACCTGCTACCACAGACGACACAGACCGCTGCCCAGCGCAGCGTTGCCGCCGATGCACCCCTGCTGGAAGTGATGCCGGTGCAACTGGCTAGCTACCTGGAAGGCGGCAGTCTGGTCTATCAGACGGACGACATCACCCTGGTACAGGCCAGCCAGAACCTGTGGGCCGATGACCTGCAGGACATGCTGACCCGCCAGCTGCTGAACCAGCTGAAAGCCAGCCCCGCCCAGCCGCTGAGCCAGTACCGTATCGCGGATACCAGCCTGAGCGGATTGAAGGGTGCCCGCCTGAGCGTCAGCCTGGATCGCTTCATCGGTCGCCATGATGGCCAGTCCGTCATCACCGGTCGCTGGCGCCTGCGCGGCGTGGATGGCAGCGTGCTGGAGGAAGGCGACATCCAGACGCTGACTCCACTGACGGATGACGGCTATCCGGCACTGGTCAACAGCCTGGGCGAAGGCTGGCGTGTGACCGGCGAGCAGTTGGCACGTGAGATCGCCAAGGCATTGCCCTCCACAGCGGATGCCAGCTGACGACCAGAGAACCTGACGGTCTGACAGGCTGACTAAACAGGGTACGGCTGGATGCCCAGAGAGCTGGATGTCCAGAAACCAGAAGACCCCCGACGGATTCCGTCGGGGGTCTTCTGGTCTGGCGACTATTGCGCAGAGCGATCGAGGGAAACGTTTGAGAGAACTCATCGAGCCGCGCCTGTCGACGCTCTTCGTCTCCGCCTGACCGCTCGGCTATCTGGCCTCAGCCCTGCTGTGGCAGTACCAGCTCACCGTCACGAATCTCGAAGCGCTTCACGTCCGGCTTGTCTTCAAGACGCACGGTGCGAGTCTCGTCGCCCATGTCGACCTCGACGTCATAACCCACCACCTTGTCGCTGGCATCCTGCACTGTCTCGCAGCGCTGCTCGGTCGTGGTGTAGGTATCGCCCTTCTTCATCTGTCCCTGGATCTGATTGCCGGCATAGCCGCCACCCACGGCACCCGCGGCGGTCAATACCTTCTTGCCGTTGCCACCGCCGAATTGATTGCCCACCACGCCTCCGACGATCGCACCGACGGCAGTGCCGACGACATTGTGGGTATCCTTGCTGGGCGCCTGATGGGTCACGGTCTCGTTGTGGCATACCTGACGCGGGGTGGTCACGGTTTCCGTCACCGCATCCACCGCCACGATATCGGCGTATTCAGGGCCTGAGTTGCTGGCCGTATAGCTGCCGATCGCCACTCCACCACCAATGCCCAGTGCAGCAACGATCGCGCCAATCAGGATGGACTTGTTCATGCGTGTTCTCCTCACCGAATAGTGTTGCAGCCTGGCTCGTCGACCAGTCAGCCATGCCCCTGGATAACACTTGAGGGGCGTGCCGCTGCGTTCGGAGAGTAATCTAACACTGTTCGATAAACTCGGTAATGTGGCAACTTCACCACCCGGCTGTCTCAAGAAAGCAACAACCAGCCCGATAACGGCATATCGACGCTAGAAGATGCCGCTATTATGCAAATATTCTAAACAATTGAATATCCGGGCCTCGATTCGAAAGACTCAAGCAGCCAGGCATGCTCGGCCCCCTTCCAGCAGGGATTCAGGTCGTCAGTCCCGCTGCGTCGCGGTGATGGAGACAGCCTCGTCATTGCAGAACTGGACACGAACATCTCCCCACCAGCTGAGCAGACGGCATGACTGGTTGTCGGCGATGGTCTCGCTGACATCACTGGGCTTGCCCAGCAAGGACACCGCCTGAGACTCACTCATGCCTTCCACCAGATAGCCATCATCGATGGCCGAGCGAATCCGGTATTGGCGCTGACTCTCCTGACGGGCCGCCAGAGTCCGCTGCTTTTCGCGCTCGAGACGCTCCGCGGTGGCGTCTTCCTCCAGATCTGCCGGCCCGCGTTGCGCAGCGGGTACCACCGTCAGGGAGTCATCCAGCGCCACCGGCGCATCCCCTTGATGACAGGGCTGCTGCTGCCAGGTGGGGACACCGTCGAGCATGCAGCGATAGATGCTGTTGCCGGCCTTGGCAGCCGTTGGCAGGGCCGGCGCCACAGCTGGCGCGGCGGCATTGGCCTGGCCGGCCTTCACATCACCGTCCTGCGTCGTTGCAGGAGCCGCCAGTGTCATCTCTGCCGTCAACAAGGCTGCGGTCATGAACAGGCACTGCCAGAGACGCCCCGCGCGTCCACCACTCGTATCGATCATCAATCTCAATCTCCGGAATACGCAGAAAGGGTCTTGCCACCGGGCTGCCCGGGCACGGCCATGGAAGTGGCGCGACCGTAATCGGGAGCGGTGCGATTCAAGGACGTTTGTAGCCATAGCATCCAGTCCCGGCGACATGGGAGCTACCTTCGCCGTGAGTGTCCTGCTGTCGCGTCTCGCGCTGGGAGCCCTCCACACAGAGACGCATCTCTGACGAGGATGACGCCGGACTCGGCATCGGGGCGGTGGCTTGTGCTGTCGCCGGGATATCGGCCGCGTCGGCCTGGCTGCGGGGTTCATCCAGCATGTCCCAGGCCGTCACCACCCGATTGCGACCGGTACGCTTGGCGCGATACATCGCCTGGTCCGCACGACGGATCAGCTCCGGCAGCAAGGACTCGGCTGCCGTGGCCGGCCCTCCCTGGGCCACGCCGATACTGACCGTGACCCGCAGCAGCTTGCCATTGTTCAACACGAAGGCGCGTCCGTTGATGGACTGCAGCAGCCGGTCGGCCGCGTGTCGCAACCCTTGGCGATCATTGCTGGGGCACAATGCCACGAACTCCTCGCCCCCCTGGCGACAGAGCAGATCACTGCCGCGCAGGTGATGACTCAGACGGCGTGTCAGCTCCACCAGCACATCGTCACCGCTGGCGTGCCCATGCGTGTCATTGATCGTCTTGAAGTGATCCACGTCGATCATCAACACCCCCAGCCCGTCCTCCTGAAGCATGCGTGCGCCCTCCTCCCTGAGCGCAAGCCGCGAGAGGGCCCCCGTCAGCTGATCATGGCGCAACTCCAGCAGATAGCGCTTCTCGCGCCGCTCGGATTCCCACCCCATCTCGATGGCCACCAGGCCGATGAAGGTGACACAGATCACGAGATTGACGATGCTGGCCGTGGCCATGAACTCATAGGAGCCGATGTAGACAGGCCCCGGCAGGGATTGGGCGATCAGATAGAAGATCAGCAGGCCGCCACTGGTCAGGAGACGCGTGATCCGCGCCATCGGCGCGATGCAGATGAAGAAGATCGACAGGATGTGGTAGTACTCGAATCCCGCACCCACGCCGAACTGGTGCTCCCACCATGACGCCTTGAGCGATACCGGCACGACCAGCAGCAGCAACGCGGTCTGCAGGTGTCCCCTGCGATGCAGGATGATGGAAGCCACGGTGAGCAAGGTCCCGACCACCTGGGCGACGACGGGCTGCGGGTAGGGCTGCATGCTGAGCAGGGCGAAATAGCCGATGTGGCAACCCAGCGCACTGATGTAGCACCACATGAACAATTGATAGAGCCCGGCATGCCGCTCAGCCAGCCCTCCTGGAGCCGGCCAACGCCACTTCACCCCAGCCAGACCGGTCCTCTCCCCGGCCCGACGGCGATCAGGTTTCGCCATGATTCCTTCCTCTTTGAACTGACACCTTCCATGTGTCCCGTGTGAGAATCTCATACCGTCTGAATGCTCCCAGTCTACCTCACGTTCGAGTGTGAAACGTGATGGCGACAGTCCATGCGCGTCATTTAAGGCATGCAGGAAAGGGGGCATAACGTGACATAACGTCGCCGTTTGACGCGGGAAAGGCATATGGACGTGCCAAGTCTTCGTTGTAGGCGTTTGCGCCAGGGGCCACATCTCGTAGAGGATTTCAGGCAAGAGTGTGAGTGAGGTGCCATCACCTGCAAATGGCAGCCTGATACTCCTGCATGACAGCCAGCCTGATCACGTCTCGCTGACAGGCGCCGCAATCGATGCCGCCGACCTCAAATGCCATCCCTCATCCACACGATGTCCATCCCCCTCGACATGACCTGGCCGCGCATTGAATGCGGCCCATTATCCGGTGAGGCTGCATGGCGCATCAACCACGGTGGATGCCACGGGGCCGCGCAATGCTCGACGCTCATGCGCGGCGACGCTTGCCTTGGCAGCGCCCTTCGGATTAGGGATGATGAGGGCCATCAGTGATACGCCTGACTGCCGGGCCGGAGCAGCACGACCACAAGGTCCTGCCTCCCGCCACCATCCTTGTCCGTTTCCCCCGCCAAGGGGCAACGGCCTTCATGCAACAAGAGAGTATTCAATGGACGCGACCACTCTGACGCGCGATTTCCACCTGTGGCAGCGTTTCTCCAAGCAGGATCGTCTCGAGCGCGAACACCGTGCTGCCCGTCGCAAGATTGCCGAAGCCGGCACCATGGCGACCCGCATGATTCAGGCCTACCAGAGCATGGCGGCCAAGGGTGCCTCGGAAAACGCCTGCTACCGCACGATCTACAAGCACAAGGATGCCCAGGGGGATGTCCTGGTGCGCGAAGGTTGGCTGAAAGTCCGCAGGATCGTCGCCGAAGGCGGCACTACCCGTCTGCGTGGCACGCTGATCACCACCTTCAGTCTGGCAGATGGCGAGCGGGAGCCTGCCGATGCCGAGGTGGAGAAGCTGACGCTTGAGGTCTATGACGAGATCGTGGCCGGGACTCGCATGAAGCTCGCCTGCAAGGTCGATCGCTGCGATGGTGAGGGTCAGACGGACTTCATCACCTTCCTAGACTCGGTGCGCGGCGACTTGAAAGAGTGGCTGTGATGCCGTGAGCATGCTGGCATCAGGGCTCTGACATGAGGGCTTGGCATAAGGGCCCTGGCATAAGAGCCCTGGCATAAGGGCTCTGGCATAAGGACTTCGACATGAGGGCTCTGAAACGGAGCCAGCGGCGCATTGTTGCCAATCCGGAACAACAGCTGGGCCTACTGACACGGTGATGAGCTCACTGCCCTCTGCATGAACAAGGCACGACGTGATTCCTGATCCGGGAGGACGCCGTGCCTTGTCACATCCGGCTGTCATTCAGCGCAGGATCTTTCACACCCCCCGCCCCAACCGGCTTTCTCGCCAGTCACTTCGCCTCTGCCCCATCCTGCCGGTCTGCTGCCAGACAGGCGTCTTTCCGCGCGCCAGTCACACGCCCGCCTCTCGAGCGGGGCCTTGCATCAGTGGTTGCGACAACAGCAACAAGCCGTTACTCCCGGTGCAGGAAACTCCCTTGATCAGCGTGACTCTCATCTTGCAGACGCTCATCGTTCATCAAGTATCGGAGTCATTCCATGAATGCCATCGCCCCATCTGCCTATCACACCCTCGAAGTGAAACCGCTTGAACAGGTCACCACCTCACGCCTGCCTCTCCAGCCTCTGGGCGACATCAACATGGACAGCCCCGCCAGCGAACTGCTGACCGATTTCTCGGTGACCGCGGGTCGCAGCATCCAGGGGAGCGCCTCCATCGGTCAGGCGCTGGCGACCATGAAACAGGCAGGCGTGCGTCTTCTGCTGGTGCATGATCACGACGGCACCTTCACCGGCGTCGTCACCTCCCGCGAGCTACAAGGCGGGCGGGTGGTGATGCGGGCCATGACACGCTTCGATGTGCAGCGTGATGAAGTCACCGTCGACATGGTGCAGGTGCCACGCGCCGAGCTGCACGGCATTGCCCTGTCAGTGCTCAAGCGCGCCAGGGTGGGCGATCTGGTCGAGACCCTGCGTCAGAGCGGAGAATCCCACCTGCTGGTCACGGAAGAGGACAGCGATTGCCACCCCTGCATCCGTGGTTTGATCGCGGCATCTCGTGTCGGGCAGGCCCTCGGGCTCCACCTTGAGCATCCCCCGGAAGCCCGCAGCTTTGCCGACATCTGCCGGGCGGTACTTGGCAAGTACGAGTGACATGAGCCCTTGGCACCAGACGCCTCAGCCCTTGTCATCAAAGACGCCCATGAATCCAGCGACAGGTTGCATAGATCACTGCACCAAGGCGCTGGATTCAGGAAATCCTCGACAGGACGGCGTATGATATAGTCGACAGATATCGCTTCAACGCCATCCAACCCGTCTGGCGACCCGCCACTGAAAAGAGGCCAGAAGCTGCCAGAGAGGATTCCCGCCATGCCCTTGAGCTCATTGCGTAATCAACTGTTCAAGCAACGCCACGTCGAGGTGCTTGTCATCAAGCAGATCGACGGCGAACTGTTGCACGTCTGTGGCGTGGGTGTCCTGGAAGGGTCTGGCAGCGTCAACCACAAGCGACGTGAACTGTCCCGTGACAACCACGCCTTCCCGGTGCGCATGCATGAAGGCAACCAGGTCCTTCAACCCCAGGACTTCAATCGCTTGGTGTTGCTGGAAGAGGTACAGCTTCATCCTCGGGGCTGCCGTCCCAGGGAAGCCGTATCGCTGGAGGTGGAGGGCCACCGCTACCGCGTCGCCCATACCCCGATGCGCTGCTGGCACTTCAAGGGCCTGTTGAAGATCGAGCGTACCCAGCAGGGCCTGCTGCTGAGTACCGAGGACATGTCCCTGATTCGTGCCAAGGCGCTGCGTCGTCCCGCTGCCTCGTCGACCAGCAGCGTCTCGCCTGATCGCACGTCGCCGCTTTCCTCATGGCGCAACGGTGACACCAGGTCACGTACCGGGCAGCAAGGGCAGGGAGCTGGCACCACGCCACGCAAGACACCGCTTGAGCTCTACCCCGGGGCTCGCGAGCTGGAGCTCGAGCCGAAATACTGAGCCCCTCTCTGCAACCCGCCTTATCTCACAAGACGCCCAGCCCCTGCTGGGCGTCTTGCGTCGTGGATGCCAGATCGTGAATGGCAGGTCGTTCATTGCACGGCGTGCCTTGCATCATGGGTATTGCATATTGGTCGGAACCCGCAAGACAGTGCCGGAGGATGACGGTATTCTCGCAGAACTGTCCAAGCGTTCAGGAGGTTCACTGCCCCTGTCCGCCCGCGTATTCATGACTCTCCTTCACTTCAGGATAGGCCTGCCTCATGCGCCGAATGTCCGTTCCGCTGTTTCTGCTCATCCTGATACTGGTCGCCCTCAATCTACGACCGGCGCTGTCCTCGCTGGCTCCCCTGCTGGATCGCATCACGCAGGACCTTGGCCTGAGCACACTGGCCGCCGGCCTGCTGACGACTCTGCCGGTGATATGCCTGGGACTGTTCGCGCCACTGGCACCACGCCTGGCGGGGCGACTGGGGGCGGAGCGTACCTTGAGCCTGGCGCTTGTCACCCTGGGGATCGCCTTGTGGCTGCGTGCCAGCGACCTGACCCTCCTTCTCTATCTGGGGACCTTGCTGTGCGGCGGCAGTATCGGTATCGCGGGCACCCTGTTGCCCGCCATCGTCAAGCGCGAACATCCCGAGCGCGCTGACCTGTTCACCGGTGTCTACACCATGGCGCTATGCCTTGGCGCCGCCCTTGCCGCAGGGCTCAGTGTGCCGCTGGCCAACTGGCTGGACAGCTGGCAGGCCTCTTTGAGCTGCTGGGCATTGCTGGTGGTGATCGCCCTACCGGTCTGGCGTCTGAGCATGCCGCACCCCTGGCCTCGGCGCCTGCCGGCCGGTCAACATGACACGCCACGTATGTGGCACCTGCCATTGGCACGACAGATCACCTTCTTCATGGGCTGTCAGTCATCACTGGCCTATATCGTCTTCGGCTGGCTTCCGTTTCTGTTGCAACAACGTGGCTTGAGCGATGTCGAGGCCGGCTGGCTGATGGCCGCCTCGGTGATGGCCCAGGTACTCACTGCCCTGCTGGCGCCGGTGATCGGGCGCATGGGACGGGATCAGCGTCCCGCCATCCTGCTGCTGCTTGCCTGTTCGGCGGTCGGCTTGCTCGGCCTGATGGTCGGCCCGCTGTCACTGCGCTGGCTGTTCGCCGTACTGCTGGGCTTTGGTCAAGGAGGCAGCTTCTCGATGGCGCTGACCTTGCTGGTACTGCGCAGCAACGACGCTCGCCTGGCCGGGGCGCTGTCGGGAATGGCGCAAGGCACCGGCTACATGCTGGCGGCGCTCGGCCCGCTGGCGGTGGGCATACTGCTTGAATTCACCAATGACCTTGACGTGATCGCCTCGCTGTTCGCGCTGATTCTCATCGCCGCCGCAGCGCTGGGTCTCAAGGTCGGGAGACGTCAGCGCATCTGTCTGCGCGATGATGGCAGCCCCGAGGTCATCGACGGCTGAGTCCTATGCTGCGCATTCTTCATCTCTTCCCTGCCCCGCCCTTTTGCCCAAGCGGTTGCACGCGCTGACGTGATGTTCGAGCGTGCGCCCGGCGAGGCCTGTTGACGCGAGCGTCCCGCTCCGGCATTCACACGCTAACGTGCTGATGTCTGCCTGATATCGACCAGACCTGTCATGCACCTCCAAGTGATAGATTCTATCGATTCAACAATTACGATTAATTTATATATTCCGAATGTCTCATTTGGATTATTCCTGCCTGACCCTACCCTCTGAGCTCGCGTAGTAAAACAACGTACTTCACGGTACCTACTTCGCGGCACGTACTTCACAACAACAAGCTCACACTCAGAGGTGAAAGCCCATGCCCTGCCCCCGCAACAGACAGTCTTCCTCAGGCTCGGGAGATATCACATGCTGTCATTGATCGGCGTCGCCATCATCGTGGTCGGTCTGGCACTGCGCTTGAACGCTCTGCTGGTGGTCCTGGTGGCAGGCTTTGCCTCGGGACTCGTGGCCGGCATGACGCCCACCGAGATCCTCGGCGCCCTCGGCCAGGCCTTTACCGACAACCGCGCCGTATCACTCTTCATCATCACCCTGCCGGTCATTGGCCTGCTGGAGCGCAATGGCCTGCGTGACCAGGCCGAGCATCTCGTGCAGAAGCTGCGTGCCGCCAGTGCCGGCCGCATCACCCTGAGCTACCTGCTGCTGCGCAAGGTGACCAACGCCTTCGGGCTGCAGCTGGGTGGGCACCCGGCGATGATCCGTCCGCTGGTCGCGCCGATGTCGGTCGGTGCCGCCGAGCGCGACCTCTCCGAGGAAGCCGTGGCCTCCCCCCGCTTCAAGACCCTGAGCCAGCGCATCCGGGTACTCAATGCCGTCAGCGAGAACTTCGGCAACTTCTTCAGTCAGCTGATCTTTGTCGCCTCGGGCGGCCTGCTGCTGATCAAGAGCGTGCTGGACAAGAGCGGCACCAGCGTCAGTCTCGCGGACATGGCGCTCTATGCCATTCCTACCGCACTCGTCTCGCTGGTCGTGGTCTTCATCCTGTGTCGCCGGCTGGACAAGCGCATTCAGCAGGAGCATCGACTGCTGCGCGAGGAGTATCCCGCCTCCCCTTCGCAGGCAACCCCCGCGTCAGCCCCTGACAGCTACACCACTCCCGTGACGGAGAGCCACTCATGAGCGGTATCGATGCCCTTTACCTGATCACCGGCTTCGCCGTCATGGTGTTTGCCCTCCTGACCCTGACCGACCGCGACCACCCGCGTCGCCTTGGCACCAGCGCCTTCTGGATGATCTTCGGGATCAGCCTGGCCTTCGGCCAGTGGCTGCCCAATGTCGTGGTCGGCCTCGCCATGCTCGCCATGGCGCTGCTGGCCGCCACCGGTCAGCTCGGCTTCGGCAATTACGGACAGCTCAGCGATGAAGCCCGCCAGCAGCGCCGCCAACGCCTGGGGTCTCGGCTGTTCATTCCGGCACTGGTGATTCCCATCGGCACCTTCCTCTACACCCTCACCACCGGGCAGAGCGCACTGGTCGGACTGGGGCTTGCGACCGTGCTGGCGTTTGCCGTTGCCCTGCTGCTGCTGCGTGAGCGCCCCGGCACCGGCATGCAGGAAGGTCGTCGCCTGGCGGATGCCATCGGCTGGGCCGCCATCCTGCCGCAGTTCCTGGCCGCGCTCGGTCTGCTGTTCGATCAGGCCGGTGTCGGCCAGACCATCGCGGGGCTGGTCTCAAGCGTGGTTCCCGATACCAGTCTCATCGCCTGCGTGATCGCCTACTGTGTCGGCATGGCCGTGTTCACCATGCTGATGGGCAACGGCTTCGCCGCCTTCGCCGTCATCACCTCCGGGATCGGCTATCCGCTGGTCATCGCCCTGCATGGTGGCAATCCCGCCATCGTCGGCGTGCTGGGGATGCTGTCGGGCTATTGCGGCACGCTGATGACGCCCATGGCCGCCAATTTCAACATCGTGCCGGCGGCGCTGCTGGAGCTGGATGATCGCTATCACATCATCCGCGCCCAGATCATTCCGGCGCTGGTGATGCTGATGGCCAACATCAGCCTGATGCTGCTGCTGGCCTTCTGATTCGTTCTCATGCTTACCCGCGCATCGATCACCGCCAGCAGTGGCCTGCGGTGATCGATGCCAGTCAAGGAGTCTCCCATGTCCCGTCTGCTTCTCTGTGGTTTCGAGCCCTTCGGCCACGACAGCGTCAATCCGGCACTCAAGATCATCGAGCAGCTGGAGGGTCAGACCCTGGCCCTGCCGAATGGCTCATCGGACAGTGTCGAGATACGCACCTGCCGCGTGCCGGTGACTCGCTACGCCGCGATCGAGAGCGTGGTGGAGGCCATCGAGCGTCACGCCCCCGATACCGTGATCATGCTGGGCCAGGCGAGTGGTCGCAGCGCCATCACGCCGGAGCGCGTCGCCATCAATCTGGATGACTACCGCATCAAGGACAATGGCGGACACCAGCCGGTGGATGAACCCATCGAGACCGGTGGCCCGGATGCCTGCTTCACCACCCTGCCCATCAAGGCGATGGTCAATGATCTTCAGGCAGCGGGTCTGCCGGCCAGCGTCTCCTATACCGCCGGCACCTTCGTCTGCAACCACCTGTTCTACGGCGTGCAACGCCATCTGGCACACAGTCCGATCCGCTCCGGCTTCGTGCATATTCCGGCGCTCCCCGAGCAGAGCCTCGATGGCCGACTGCCGACCATGAGCCTGGAGAGCCTGCTGGAAGGCGTGCGCGTCCTCTGCATCAGCGCCATGACCCATCAGCAGGATGTGCGCATCGGCGGTGGCAACATCAGCTAGCCCTTCCGCCACCACCGCACTCGCTGCTGACCTGGTCATCCCCTTGGCAGCACGTCTCACCCGCCAGCCGGCATGCGTTACAATGCCGGCTTTCCCATTTCTGGCAGGTGGATACGATGACTCCCGAGACACACATCCTGGTGCTATATACCGGCGGTACGCTGGGCATGGTCGAAAGCGAGCAGGGCCTGGTGCCGGCCGGAGACTTCGATGCGCGTCTGCGAGCAGCGCTGGAGGATCTGCCGCCCAGCCGTCGTGGCCGTCTGCCCGCCTTCACCCTGCGCGAATTCCCGCAACTGATCGACTCCTCCTCGGCGACGCCCGCTGACTGGCAGCAGATCGCGGGCGAGATCGCCGATGCCTATGACAGTTTCGATGGCTTCGTGGTGCTGCAGGGCACCGACACCCTCGCCTGGACGGCGTCAAGCCTCGCCTTCCAGCTCAAGGGCACCGCCCGCCCGGTGATCGTCAGTGGTGCCCAGCTGCCACTGGAGGCCGACGGCAGCGATGCTCTTGCCAATGTCGAACTGGCCCTCACCGCCGCCGCCCAACCGACCCTCAATGAGGTGGTGGTCGCCTTCGGCGGTCAGCTGCTGCGCGGCGTGTGCACCCGCAAGTGGTATACCCAGGATCACCGCGGCTTCACCACTCCCAATGCCCCCCTGCTGGGCGAGTGGGTCGATGACCGTGTGGTGGTCTATCCAGGCCGCCTGATGGATGACCAGGGGCCGGCCTTCGAATTGCCGGATTACGCCTGCCTCGGCCAGGATGCCATCATCCGCCTGCCGCTCTACCCCGGCATCAGCGCCGAGAGCGTTCGAGTGCAGTTGCTGCGCGGCGAAGTGAAGGGCGCGGTGCTGGAATTGTGGGGCAGCGGCAATCTGCCGGCGGACGCCGAGCTTCTGGGCGTGCTGGCCGATGCGCGCGGCGAAGGCAAGCTGCTGGCCGGCATCAGCCAGTGTCCGCATGGCCCGGTCAGCATCGGCCACTATGCGGCAGGCGCGGGCCTTGCCACCATCGGGGTACTGTCCGGTGATGACATGACACTGGAGGCCGCCTTCACCAAGCTGCTGCACCTGGTCGCGCTCAATCAGGATGAGGACTGGCAGCGGGAACGCTTCCTGATGCCATGGGTAGGAGAGCGCGCCAGCGGCCTGCTGTAACCAAGCCTCGCCGTTAGCTTCATGACAACGAAAAGCCCCGACAGGCATGCCTGTCGGGGCTTTTTCATGCAGTGACTCAAGACTGGCCGACGCGATTTCGTCAGCCGCCGCCTCAGCCGGTGTTGCGCAGACCGGCCGAGATACCGGCCATGGTCACCATCAGGGCGCGCGACAGCTCGGCGGAGATGGCGCCATCGGCATCCCGGTTGCGCTGCAGAAGCTCGGCCTGCAGGCCATGCAACGGGTCGATGTAGGGGTTGCGAACATCGATGGCCTGACGGATCAGCGGCATGTGCTCCAGCAGCGTCTGTTGATCGCGGATCTCCAGCACCACCTTCTCCAGACGCTCGAGACGATCACGCAGCGACTGCCCCAGCTCCTTGAGCGCCGGCTCATCCACCAGACGTTGCTCGTAGTAGGCCGCCGTCGAGAGATCCGCCTTGGACAGCAGCATCTCCAGCATGTCGACATAGGTGGAGAAGAACGGCCAGTCGTTCATCATCTCGCGCAGGATTTCCAGCCCACCCTCTTCCTCGAGCCGATTGGCGAAGGCTTCGCCACTGCCAAGCCACGCCGGCAGCATCAGACGAATCTGGGTCCAGGCGAAGATCCACGGGATCGCCCGCAGCGTCTCGACGCCTCCGTCCTGACGACGCTTGGCCGGGCGTGACCCCAGCGGCAGGCGCGCCAGTGCCGTCTCCGGCGTGACCGAGCGGAAGTAAGGCACGAAGTTCGGGTCCTCGCGCACCACCCCCACATAGGCCTTGTGCGCGACGTCCGCGAGACGATTCATCTCGTCGCGCCATTCCTGACGCGGGGCGGGCGGCGGCAGCAGGCTGGCCTCGAGCACCGCACAGACATAGATCTCCATCGAGCGGCTGGCGATGTCCGGCAGGCCGAATTTGAAGCGGATCATCTCACCCTGCTCGGTCACGCGCAGGGAACCGGTCACCGAGCCCGGCGGCTGCGAGAGGATCGCCGCATGTGCCGGACCGCCCCCGCGACCCACCGTGCCGCCACGACCATGGAAGAGCGTCAGTTCGACGCCGTGCCGCTTGGTGACATCCACCAGCGTCTCCTGGGCACGATACTGTGCCCAGGCCGCCGCCAGCTGGCCGGCATCCTTGGCGGAGTCGGAATAGCCGATCATCACTTCCTGACGATTGCCGGCGTGCTTGCGATAGATCGGCATGCCCAGCAGCGTGTCGATGACCGGGCCGGAGCGATCCAGGTCGTCCAGGGTCTCGAACAGCGGCGCGATGGGCAGGCGCACGTCACCGCCCACCTCCTTCATCAGCAGCGCCACCGCCAGTACATCGGAGGCCTGGCCCGCCATCGAGATGATGTAGGTTCCCAGCGCCTCACGGTGTTCACGCGCGATGACCTTGAAGGTATCCAGCACTTCGCGGGTATCGGTGGAGCACTCCCAATGACGCGGGATCAAGGGACGCTGACCGCCCAGCTCCCTGGCGAGGAATTCACAGCGCTTCTGCTCATCCCACTCGAAGTAGCTGCCCATGCCCAGCGACTGGGTCAGCTCGTCGAGCACCTGGGCGTGGCGCGTACTTTCCTGACGGATGTCGAGCTTGGTGAGAGTCACGCCGAAACAGGCCACGCGGCGCAGCGTGTCGAGCAAGGCGCCATTGGCGATGGTGTCCAGTCCCACGTCACACAGCGAGCGGTAGCAGGCCAGCAGCGGTGCATAGAGCTGCTCACGCGTCTCGATGATGTCGAGCCCCTCGTGACGCTTGCCGTCCAGGCCAGCCTTGGCCCAGTCACGGGTGCTTTCCATGCGCAGGATCAGACGCCGCAGGATCTCGCGGTAAGGTTCCGCCACATCGCCGGCCTCGGCACGCAGCGCTGCGGAGCACTTCCACATGGAGAGCTCGGACTTGAGCTGCTCGAGATCCCGCAGGTAGAGATCCGCCGCCATCCAGCGACCCAGCAGCAGCACGGTGCGGGTGACCCGCGCGGTGACATTCGGGTTGCCATCGCGGTCGCCCCCCATCCAGGAGGCGAAGCGCAGCGGCGCGGCGTCCAGCGGCAGACGCTCGCCGGCCGCCTCCAGCGTCATCTCGTCCAGCTGACGATGGAAGTCAGGCACCGCCTGCCACAGCGAATTCTCGATGGTGGCAAAGCCCCACTTGGCCTCGTCCACCGGGGTCGGGCGCTCGTGACGGATCTCGTCGGTATGCCAGGCCTGGCTGATCAGCTCAGAGAGGCGTGCACGCGCGAGCGTCGCCTGTTCCGGGCGATCACAGGCACCTTCCATCTGGGTCAGGCAGCCTTCGATGGCATCGTACTTCTGGATCAGGGTACGGCGGATGACTTCCGTCGGGTGGGCCGTCAGCACCAGCTCGACGCGCATCGCCGACAGCTCCTCGACGATCTTCTGGGCACTGAAGCCACGCTCACGGATACGCGTGATCAGCTCGCCCAGATCCGGCTGACTGCCGGGACGATAATCCTCGACACGCTTGAAGCGGCCGCGGTAGTGCTGCTCGGCGATGTTGGAAAGATTCAGAAACTGATTGAAGGCGCGGGTGACCGGCAGCAGATCGCTGTCGGGAAGGTCGCGCAGGTAATCGATCAACTCGCGACGGGCCGCGAGGTCGCCTTGCTGGCCTTTCTTGGCCAGGGCGCGAATGCGTTCGATACGCTCGACGAAGTCATCGCCGAGATCGGCCGCGATGGTCTGGCCGAGGTTGTCCCCGAGAATGCGCACATTGTCGCGCAACGATTCATGCAGGTCGTGACTCATGCAACCCTCCTTGGGAGTGACGGTGCCGCCGCGGGAATCATCCCCTGTCATCAGGGGCATTCAGTTGACAGATCCATGACGGGCTCGCGGCCCGTCGCAAGCCCTGCGCCACCTGACACGGAGACTGGCACAGAGATCTGACGCATGCCCCAAACGAAAGGCCCGCGGCGCAGCAGACCGGAAAGCAGGACAAGGCACTTGCCCTGATCGCTTACCATCAGCATACGACCGCGGGCCTTGGCTCCACAATCCGACTATCGCGTAAACTTACTACATTTTCTTTCTGCCGCCCGACGACGGCATCACATCACCTGACAAGCGGAGTCACCGCACGCGCGTTCGACGAGCCATCCTCGAGGCTCTCGGACTGTCTGGCCGCCCGCTCCCGGCGCTTGGCCTCATCCCAGTGCGCATCCATCTCGGCGAGACTGGCCTCCTTCAGCGAACGCCCCTCTGCCGCAATCGCGGCTTCCACATGACGGAACCGGGACGCGAAACGGGCATTGGTCGCCCGCAGCTGCTGTTCCGGGTCCGCCTTGAGCGTCCGCGCCAGATTGACCACCGCGAACAGCAGATCCCCCACCTCCTCACGCGCATGGGCCTCATCGCCCTCGGCCAGCGCTTCCTCGACCTCGCCGAGTTCCTCGCGGATCTTGTCCAGCACACCGGCAGTGTCCGGCCAGTCAAAGCCCGAACGTGAGGCCTTCTTCGAGAGCTTGGCCGCCCGCGTCAGCGCCGGCAGGCCCAGCGGCACGCCATCCAGCACGCTGACGTCAGCGGCCTGGCTGGCAGATGGCTCGCCGGACTCCTGCTGCTTGAGGGTCTCCCACTGGGCATTCAGCGACCCTGCGTCCACCTCATGCGTGGCGATGCCCTCACGGCGCGAAGCCAGAGTGCCATCCGGGAAGACATGCGGATGGCGGCGCAGCATCTTCTCGGTGAGCACATGGATGACGTCATGGAAGTCGAAACGCTGCTGCTCGCTGGCGATCTGGGCGTAGAACACGCCCTGAAAGAGCAGGTCGCCCAGCTCCGCCGGCAGCTCGTCGAGCACCTCGGCATCTGCCGCGGCCCGCTCGATCACGTCGGCGACTTCATAGGCCTCCTCCAGGGTGTGCGGCACCAGGCTCGCGTAGTCCTGCTTCAGATCCCACGGACAGCCGTACTGCGGGTCACGCAGCACGGCCATCAGGGTCAGCAGGTCCTCAAGGCCATGGCGTCCGGGGGGAGTTGCGGCACTCATGACTTGTTGCCACCGACCCGCAGGCGCTTGACGTCGATGATGTTGGGCAGCTGCTGGATACGTGCGAACACGCGTCCCAGCACATCGAGGTTCTCGACCTCCAGCGTGATCCTGAGCGTGGCGATGTTGTCGAGCTGGTCGGTGCGCGTATTGACCGACAGCACATTGACCTTGTCGCCACTGAGCACATTGGTGACATCGCGCAGGAGCCCCGAGCGGTCCCAGGCCTGGATCTCGATATCCACCGGATACTGGCTGCGTGACCGCTGGCCCCAGTCGACATCGACGATGCGCCGCGGCTCGTCCGAGCGCAGCTGGATCAGGTTCGGGCAGTCCTGACGATGCACCGTCACGCCACGCCCCTGGGTGATGAAGCCAGCGATCTGATCCCCCGGCACCGGATGGCAGCAGTTGGCCATGGTGGTCTTCAGGTTGCCGACCCCCAGCACCATGACGGCGTCCGGCTTCTCCTTGCCCTGCGGCTTGCGCTGACGCAGCAGGCGCTCGAGCTGCTCCTGATCATCGGTGTCGCCGAACAGCTGCTGCGCCTGATGCAGCACCTGGCCGACCCGCAGGTCCCCCGCGCCGATGGCGGCGTACATGTCATCACGCGTCGGATAGTTGACGGCGTTGGCCAGCTTGTCGCGGTCAAGGTTCTCCAGCGCCAGACGCGAGAATTCCTTCTCGAGCAGCGCCTTGCCCTCATCGACGTTCTGATCCCGCGCCTGGAGCTTGAACCAGGTCTGGATCTTGGCGCGAGCGCGCGAGGTACGCACATAGCCCAGATTGGGGTTGAGCCAGTCACGACTCGGCCCGCCCTTGGTGGCCGTCAGGATCTCGACCTGCTGGCCGGTCTTGAGCTTGTAGGTCAGCGGCACGATACGGCCGTCAACCTTGGCACCACGACAGCGATGCCCCACCTCGGTGTGCACGCGATAGGCGAAGTCGATGGGCGTGGCGATCTTGGGCAGGTCGATGACGTGCCCTTCCGGCGTGAAGACATAGATGCGATCAGGCGCCACGTCGGAACTCAGGCCCTGACGGATGGACTCCTGTCCCCCGCTCTCGCCGACCTCGTCCTGCCATTCGAGCACCTGACGCAACCAGGCGATCTTGTCCTCGTAGCTGCGACTCTTGTGGCCGACGTCGTGGCCCTTGTAACGCCAGTGGGCACACACGCCCAGCTCCGCCTCCTCGTGCATGTCGAAGGTGCGGATCTGGATCTCGATGACCTTGTTGCTGGGCCCGACCACTGCGGTGTGCAGCGACTGATAGCCATTCTTCTTCGGATTGGCGATGTAGTCATCGAACTCGTGAGGCACGTGGTGCCAGCGCGAGTGGACGATGCCCAATGCCGTATAGCAGTCACTGACGGTGCCGACGAGAATCCGCACCGCACGCACGTCATACACCTGCGAGAAGGCGATGCGCTTGATCTTCATCTTCCGCCAGATGGAGTAGATGTGCTTGGCGCGGCCGGCGACATCGAAGTGCTTGATGCCCTGATCGCGCATCAGACTGCGCATCTCGACCAGCAGATCGGCGATGTAATGCTCGCGCTCCAGACGCTTCTCGGCCAGCTGCTTGGCGATGTTCTTGTACTCGGTCTCCTCGCGGTAGCGGAAGGACAGATCCTCCAGCTCCCACTTGAGCTGACCGATGCCAAGACGGTGAGCCAGCGGGCCATAGATGTCGAAGACCTCATTGGCGACCCGCATGCGCTTCTCACGCGGCGCATCCTTGACGTGACGCAGGGCGACGGTGCGCTCGGCGATCTTGATCAGCGCGATGCGCACGTCATCGATCATCGACACCAGCATCTTGCGCAGGTTGTCCTGTTGATCGTGCTGCGCCATGCCATGACTGGGCGCCTGCAACTGACTGATGGCGGCCATGTTGAGCACGCCCTCGATCAGGCGTGCCACCTCGGCACCGAAGTGCTTGTCGATGGCCTCAAGCCCCAGGTGCCCCTCACGCACCGCGCGATAGAGCACTGCCGTCACCAGCGCAGGCTGGTCAAGCTTCAGCTCCGAGAGGATATCCGCCATCTCGAGACTGAAGCGGAAACTGACCAGCGGCTCACGCCAGGGCTTGTCGCCACGCGCATCCGCCTCACGCGCCACCTTCAATGCGACTTCACAGGCTCGCACCATGACCTCGGCATTCACCGACGGGACTTCCTCGCGCAGTCGCGCGACCCACACCGGGATGTCCACACCACCGCTATCGGTCAGCGGCTGATCTTCGCGCACCTTGACCATGACCCTATGTCCTTGAATATCTTGCCATCTTGATGACAGCGCCCGGGGGCGCCGTCTCAGTCTTCCATCCGCTCCAGCAGCAGCATCGATTCCAGATGTGCCGTGTGAACGAACATGTCCGCCATCAGCGCACGCGTGACACGATAGCCGGCGTCGGTGAGCATCTTCACGTCACGCATCAACGTGGTCGGGTCACAGGCGATGTACAGCACCCGTGCGGGTGCATGGGAGACCTTCCCGGCATGCAGGTGACGTGCCAGCTCATCGCATAGAGGCTGAGCGCCATCGCGCGGCGGGTCCAGTACCAGAAGGTCGATACCCTCGAGTGATGGCAGCGCACGACTGAGGTCGGCGCGTCGAGCGCTCACCTGGGGCAGCGCGTTGTGCTCGGCATTGGCGATCAGCTGATCCACCATGCCCTGGCTGCCTTCGATGCCGGTTACCTTCGCGGCCCCCGCTGCCGCCACGGCCAGCGTGAGATTGCCGACTCCGGCGTAGAGGTCCATGACCGCAAGGCCACTGACGTCGCCCAGCCAGTCCAGCGCCGTATCCACCAGGCGCTGATTGAGCGCGGCATTGACCTGCACGAAGTCACCCGGCGAGAAGGCGAGACGCAGTGTCCGCTCGCCGACGCGCATGGAGTAGGCGGCGTCCGGCGTGCCGGCCAGCCATTCCAGTACCACCGGATCACGCCCGACTCGCCAGCCGACCACCAGCCCATGCTGCTCGGCAAAGGCCTGCCAGCGCTCGGCATCACGCGGCACGGCCTTGAGCTGTCGAATCACCAGGATGACCTGGTCATCCGCGGCCGTCAGCTCCAGATGCCCCAGGCGCTTGGGCGCTTCCAGCGTATTGATCAGCTCGCGCAGCGGCGTGATCAGTCGATCCAGCGCCGGCACCAGCACGCTGCAGCTCTGGATATCCACCAGCTGATTGCTGCCACGGCCGCGGAAGCCCAGCTGGATCTCGCCGCTGTCCGTGACGCGCACCCCGAGGCGTGCACGCCGACGATAACGATGCTCGTCCTCGCCCAGTGGCTGGATATCATCCGCCAGCGCCACGCCATTGCGCTGTGCATGCTCACTGAGCACCTGCACCTTGTGGGTGCGCTGGGCCGGCAATGCCATGTGCTGGAGATCACAACCACCACAGGTGCCGAAGTGTGCACACGGCGGCGTCACGCGACTCTCGGCAGCATTGTCCCGCGAGCGCACATGCGCCTCGTTGAAGCGCTTGTGGGTACGGTGGATGGCCAGCGTGACCCGCTCACCGGGCAAGGCCTGGTCGATGAACTGGGTCTTGCCGTTCTCGTCATGCGCGACGCCTCGCCCATCATGCGCCAGACGTTCCACCGTCAGCCATTGGCTGTCGGCATCACTGACGTTGCGCGTCTCGCGACTGGCCACTTCCTTCTCACGACGCGTCGGCTTGCGCGCTGGGCGTTTCTGTCCGAGCAGTGCCATCAGAGGTCATCTCCGTGGGTGTAGAGGCCGGTCGACAGATAGCGGTCGCCACGGTCACAGACGATGAATACGATCACCGCGTTCTCGACCTGCTCCGCCACCGTGAGCGCCCCTGCCAGGGCGCCGCCGGAGGACACGCCCGCCAGAATGCCTTCCTCACGCGCCAGACGGCGCATGCAGACTTCAGCGTCCCGCTGAGCGATATCCAGAGTGCGGTCGATGCGCGAGGCATCGAAGATGCGCGGCAGATAGGCCTCGGGCCAACGACGGATGCCGGCGATGCTGGCGCCGTCCGCCGGTTGCAGTCCCACGATCTCGATGGCGGGATTCTGCTCCTTGAGATAGCGCGAGGTGCCCATGATGGTGCCGGTCGTGCCCATGGAGGAGACGAAATGCGTGATGCGTCCCTGAGTCTGTTGCCAGAGTTCCGGTCCGGTGGTGCGGTAGTGCGCCAGGGGATTGTCCTGATTGGCGAACTGATCAAGGGCCTTGCCCTCGCCACGCGCGATCATCCCATCGGCGATGTCCCGCGCGTGCTCCATGTTGTCTGCCTCGATCAGCGTCGCGCCATACGCGCCCATGGCCTGCTTGCGCTCGCTGGAGGCAGTGGAGGGCATCACCAGCACCATGCGGTAGCCCTTGATGGCCGCGACCATCGCCAGCGCGATGCCGGTGTTGCCGGAGGTGGCTTCCACCAGGGTGTCACCGGGCTGGATCTCGCCACGGGCCTCGGCTTCATTGAACATCGAAAGCGCCGGACGATCCTTCACGGAACCCGCGGGATTGTGGCCTTCCAGCTTGGCCAGCAAGACGTTGTTGCGACCGGCGGTGATACGCGTCAGGCGTACCAACGGCGTATTGCCGACGACATCGGCAAGACTGGGGAATTCAGTCGCGGCAAGATCCGCGGGGTCACTGACATGAGACATGAGGGGCAGACTCCAAGGACGCGCCCGGATACTCCGATGCTGACCGTCAGGAGGCAGCATCGAGACCTGAGACAATCGGGGCCACGTCGGGGGTGTAGAAGATGTGCGCAGTATATCGCTCCCGCCACCTCCCTGTCAGGGCGCGAACCATCGCATCACTGCAGTCTGGAAGGTATGCTTGAGCCTGGCTTTCGCACGCCGCTCGTCGCTGGCGGCTGTGCGGGCCTTGCACGCAGGCCCTCGGACACGTCACCTACGAATGGTGCGGCACTGCAACCCTGTTTTCCTCTTCCTGCGGCATCCGAGTCTCTGGCTCGCTGCCCCGTCGCGATGGACTGCCATGCTGCTTAGAACCCGCTTTCAGCTCGCGTTGCTTCTGCTGCCGCTTGCCACGAGCCTGCTGTTCAGCCTCTATGTGGTGGATCGTGAGATCAGTCGTGAACGCACCGCCATGATGCAGCGTCTGCAGGCCAGTGTGCAGGCGATCATGCCCGGGCTTGCCAATGCCGCCCTGGAAGCCGACGACCAGCGTCTGCATGAACTGGCACAGATGCTCATCGATCAACGCGACGTGCGAGGGTTGACGCTGCGCCCCCCCGAGGGTGGCACCCTGCTTCACATGGGGCCGAGCCAACGTCCACAGACAAGCTCGCTGCTGGAAAGCGACGCCTACCCGCAAGCCCCCGACGCGCTGGTGCTGGTGACACCGGTGATCGACCCATGGCGGGAGGCACGACGCGGAGACCGCATCTCCTGGCTGATTCTCGAGGCCTCCGATACCCGTATCGTGCTGCACCGCTATCAGCTGCTGGTCGGCTATGGGCTGGCCAACCTGGTCTTCGGACTGGCGCTGCTGCTGTTCGCCTACCATGCCTCACGTCGCATGCTGCAGCCCTTCCATGACCTCGGCGAAGCCATGACCCGCCTCGCGCGCGGCGAGACTCACCAGCGTCTACCGGTGCAGGGCAATGACGACATGAGCGAGCTGGCCGAGCACTACAATCTCAGCGTCGAGCAGCTAAAGCGCGCGCGGGAAGACATGCAGGACCAGATCGACCAGACGACGCGTGACCTGCACGAATCGATGGAAACCGTCGAGATCAAGAACATCGAACTGGACATGGCACGCCGCAAGGCGCTGGAAGCCAACCGCATCAAGTCGGAATTCCTTGCCAACATGAGCCATGAGATCCGCACGCCGCTCAATGGCATCATCGGCTTCAGCAACCTGCTGGGGCGCAGTGACCTGGACAACCGCCAGCGCGACTGGCTGGGCCACATGCAGAACGCCTCCTCCTCGCTGATGTCATTGATCAATGACATCCTGGACTTCTCCAAGATCGAGGCCGGCAAGCTCGAGCTCGAGAAGGTCCAGATGGACATCGAGCCGCTCATCGAGGAAGTGCTGGCGATGCACGCCCCGGAGGCGCATCGCAAGCATCTGCACCTGCTGGGGCTGGTCTACGATGACGTGCCACAACGCTTCGAGGGTGACCCGCTGCGCATCAAGCAGGTAGTCACCAATCTGGTGGCCAATGCGGTCAAGTTCACCGAGCAGGGCGAAGTCATCGTCCGCGTGATGGTGGATGACCTTTCCGGCAGCAGTACCCGCCTGAAGATTGCCGTGGCCGATACCGGCATCGGCATGGACAGTGCGCAACGCAACCGCCTGTTCCAGGCCTTCTCCCAGGGTGACCCGTCCCGCGCCCGCCAGTTCGGCGGCACCGGCTTGGGCCTGATGATCTCGAAGCGCCTGGTGGAACAGATGGGTGGCGAGATCCAGGTCGAAAGCCTGCCCGGACATGGCTCCACCTTCCTGTTCAGCGTGCCGGTGGCCGTCAGCAGCATCGAGGAGCGCCCGCGCGAGATCGTCTTCGATCATCAGCGCATCTGTCTCATCGAGCCACACCCGGCCACGCGCCGCGCCCTGAGCTACCTGCTCTCGCGCTGGTCGCTGGACCTCGTCGGCATCGAGGAGCAGCCTGATCTCGTGGTAGTCGCCCTGGAAAGCCGTGACCTGAAGCGGCTGGAGGAATGGAGTCAGCGCCTCAAGCACCTGCCGTGTCGCGTGCTGTGTCTGCTGAATGCACCACTGCCGGCCAATATCGAGGACCTGCAGCAATACGGGATCGACGAACTGCTCAGCAAGCCGGTCACACGCCTGCAGATGCGCCACAAGCTGGCCAACCTGCTGCATTCACCGCGGCGCGACACACCACGCCTCCAGGAGCTGCCGGCCTTCACGCCGCTGGAGGATGGCACCACGGCCGGGCGGCTGACGCCTGATCTTTCCGCTCCGCTCCCGGAGCGCTCGCCGGCATCGCCGCGGGCCCCCGAGGCGCCGCCTGCCTCCCCCATGCCTGACGGGCTGCCTCAGGCTGCCACGCCTGCGGAGACGCCGAACATGACGCGCAAGTGCGTGATGGTCGTCGATGACAACCCCTCCAATCGCCTGCTGGCCGAGGAACTGCTCACCGACATGGGACTGGATACCCTGGCCGCCCAGAGTGGCGAGGAAGCGTTGGCCCTGGCACAGCAGCAGCCGGTGGATGCGGTACTGATGGATATCCAGATGCCGGGCATGAACGGCCTGGAAGCCACCAAGGCTCTGCGCCATCAACAGCGCATGCGCCATGAGCACCTTCCCGTCATCGCGTTGACCGCGCACGCCCTGGCACACGAGCGCCGGGAGCTGCTGGCCGAGGGCATGGATGACTACCTCATCAAGCCGGTCGACGAGCACCTGCTGGCCAACATGCTGAGCCGTCACCTTGGCATCACGCTCAGCGTGCCGAAGACCCCGCCACACGACACGGCCCCCGCCTTCTCCCCCCTCTCCAGTGCCACTGACGCCGGCAGTATCGAGCGTGGCAAGTGCCCCGAGGGTACACCTCCCATGCCCGCCGCGTTCGAGGGTCTGAGCGAGCAGGATGGCGAACTGCCCATCGTCGACATGGCACTGGGCATCGAGATGGCCGGCGGGCGCAAGGCGCTGGCCCTGGAGATGCTGGGACTGCTGATCAAGAGCCTGCCGGAGAGTGTGGTCACCATCCGCAGGGCCTGGGCGGTACAGGATGGCGAGGCCATGCTCGATGGGGTGCACTATCTGAATGGCGCCTGCCGCTACTGTGGCGTGCCGCGCCTGGCACTGCTGGTCGAGGCGCTGGAGACACGCCTGCGCGTCAGTGGCCTGGATCAGCTGGAGGACGACGTCGCCGCGCTGTTCGATGCCATCGCAAGCCTTGCCCAGTGGGCGCAGAGCGAGGAAGCCACCTTGCTCCTGGCAGAGTCGCGCCCCGACGCCTCGGACCGCGAGCGCTGAGCGAGAGCACTGGTCGAGAGCGCTGATGACGGCATCCGCTCTTCGCCAATCCTCTTTCTCTTCCCTTTTACGCCCCCTCCTCACCATCCCACTGCCGACAACGACAACGCCACCCTGGCCGCAAGGCGAGGGTGGCGTTGTCATGTCCAGCACTTTCAGCGGTCAGCGGATGCTCAGCGCTCCAGCACCACGAAGGCGATGGCCTGATCACGCTCATCACTGATCGACAGATGCAGATGACGAATCCCGGCACGCGCAGTCAGCGCTTCCGCCTCATCTGACAGCACGAAGGACGGCTTGCCCAACGCATCGTTCACCACCTGGATCTGGGTGAAACGCATGCCCTGACGCAGCCCGGTCCCCAGCGCCTTGACGAAGGCTTCCTTGGCCGCGAAACGCTTGGCCAGAAAAGCCGCCGGCTGGGGGTGATCCGCGAAGCGTGCCAGCTCCTGCGCTCCGAGCAGACGCCGAGCGAAGCGCTCTCCGTGACGTGCCATGCCGGCCTCGAAACGCTCGATTCGCGCGATGTCCGTGCCTATCCCGACGATCATCCGCAGCAGCCTGACCCTTGCACGTGCTCATGATCCTCATCGTGCTCATGGTCATGGTCGTGCGCATCCAGCGCTGCCATCAGCCCCGCTTCCTGGCCTGCGATGCACAGGCGCTTCATCTCGATGACGGCCTCCTTGAGGCCGACGAACATGGCGCGCGCGATGATCGCGTGACCGATATTCAGCTCGTTCAGCCCCGAGATGCCCGCGATGGCCTCGACGTTGTGATAGTTGAGACCATGCCCGGCATTGACGATCAGGCCCAGCTCGTTGGCGAGCTCGGCTGCGGCCGCGATGCGCTCGAATTCGACACGCGCCGCTTCACCGCTGGCATCCGCGTAGGCACCGGTGTGAAGCTCGACGACTGGCGCCCCGGCCTCGAAGGCGGCCCGAATCTGCTCAGGCTCCGGGTCGATGAACAGCGAGACTTCACAGCCCGCCGCCGCGAGACGCTCACAGGCCGCGCGGATGCGTTCCAGATCCCCGGCGACATCCAGACCACCCTCGGTGGTCAGTTCCTCGCGCTTCTCCGGCACCAGGCAGACATTGGCCGGACGCACTTCCTCGGCCAGCGCCAGCATCTCGTCACTGACGGCCATCTCGAGATTCATGCGCGTATTGAGCACCTCGGCCAGAAGACGCACGTCGCGCTCCTGGATATGGCGACGGTCTTCACGCAGGTGCACGGTGATGCCATCGGCGCCGGCTTCCTCCGCGACCAGCGCGGCCTGGACCGGGTCCGGATAACGGGTGCCACGCGCCTGGCGCAGAGTGGCGATGTGGTCAATATTGACCCCGAGCAGGATACGCAGCGGGTGCATGATCAGCTCCTAGCGATGGAGATGGAAAATAGGCATGGCAACAGGTGCCATGACGAAGACAGCTTGCATGACGACAGGATACGACCTGCAGGCAAGGCCCGCATCATCCTGTCTGACGACTTTCACGTCGCCGGGCGGTCAGCTGACGCATCAGTTCACGCGAGCGCAGCGGACGCTCTCCCAACAATGGCGCCAGTGCGCGCCGCGCCAGCCATAGACTCTCGCGCGACAGGCCGGCGTGCCCCCAGTCCTCACTGGCCAGCAGCTTCAAGGCACGCCCCTCGATACCTGCCGCCCCCTCGGGTTGGGCGCGAAAACGCCGCTCGCTGGCGACATAGTCGTAGCGCACGTCGGGCATCAGAGGGGCATCCTCCAGCGTACGAAACTGCGGCAATTGCTCAAGGGCTTCCAGCAGGGTGTATTCCAGTCGCCTGAGTGCCGGGGCGCGACGAGCAGGCAGCGCCACGTCATCCAGGGTCAGCGAATAGAGGGCGAACAGCTCCGGTACCGGCATTTCCACCGGCAAGGTGCGCGTCAATAGCTCATTGGCATAGAAGCCACACAGAAGCCCTTCCCCCGCCAGCAGACTGGCGCTGCCGCCGGTCTCCATCAGGTTGAGCGTCTTGAGATCGCTTTCCCCGCGCCAGGTGACGTGCAGGGGAGTGAACGGCTGCAGTCGCGCCCGCGACTTGCTGCCCGGACGCTGGACACCGCGTGCCACCGCGCGCACCCGACCATGCTCGAGGGTCAACAACTCGATGATGGCACTGGTTTCACGATACGGCTTGCGATGCAGCAGGAAGGCCGGTTGCGGCGTCATCGGACAGGCTCACGACAGAGAGGGCTTGCGGACAGGGAAGATGGCATCCGGCAGAGGCGAACGCCGAGCATCAGGCGATGCTCGACTGATGAGGGCACCCGTGGCGCGGCAGTCGTCTTGCCTGCCGCACCACGGGTGCGGGGAGCATCAGTCCTTGTCGTGGGTGTAACCCAGGCTTTTCAGGGCGCGCTCGTCATCCGACCAGCCACGCTTGACCTTGACCCACAGGTTGAGCATCACCTTGGCATCGAAGGCACGCTCCATCTCGAGACGCGCTTCGCGACCGATGTTCTTGATGCGCTCGCCGTTCTCGCCGATCAGGATCTTCTTCTGGCCCTGACGCTCGACCATCATCAGCGCGCTGATGTGCAGCGTGCCGCGCTGATCGGTCTTGAATTCCTCGATCTCGACGGTCATCTGGTACGGCAGTTCGTCACCCAGCTGACGCATCACCTTCTCGCGCACCAGCTCGGAGGCCAGGAAGCGTGAGCTCTTGTTGGTGATCTGATCATCCGCGAACATGTGCTCGCCGTGCGGCAGACGCCCCATCACGTTCTCGAGCAGCAGGTCGATGTTGGTGCCATTCTTGGCCGACATCGGGATGATGGCCGCGAAGTCACGACGCTCCTGCAGACTCTGGAGCCAAGGGGCCAGAGTGGTCTTGTCCTTCAGCCAGTCGATCTTGTTGACGACGAGAATCACCGGCGCCTTCACGTGGGCCAGCTTCTCGAGCACGATCTGGTCTTCTTCCATCCAGCGGGTGCGGTCGACGATGAACACCACGGCGTCCACATCGCGCAGCGCCTGGGTGGCGGTCTGGTTCATGAAGCGGTTGATCGCCTTGTTGCGATCGCGCTGCATGATGTGGATCCCCGGGGTATCGACGAAGACGCACTGGGTGCCGTCCTCGGTGTGGATGCCCATCACCTGGTGACGTGTGGTCTGCGGACGACGCGAGGTGATCGAGACCTTCTGGCCCAGGATGTGGTTCATCAGCGTCGACTTGCCGACATTGGGGCGCCCGACGATGGCGACGAAGCCACAGCGGGTATCCGGCAGCGGCTGATCGCTGACACCGGCGGCCGCCAGCATGCCCTCGAGGGCATCGGCGTTGCCGGTGTGCGTCTCGGTAGAGGCATCAGGGGCGTCGCCGCTCGGGGTGACGTTGTCTTCTGGGGTATGGCTCATGAGCGGCCTCCGCGGGCAGGTTCGAGCAGTTGCAGCGCGAACTCGGCCGCCTGCTGTTCAGCATGGCGACGGCTGGAGCCGACGCCTGTGGTCTTGGTGTCGATCATCTCGACGTGGCAATCGACGCTGAAGGTCTGCGAATGCGCTTCGCCTTCGACGCTGGTCACCTCATAGCGCGGCAGGGCCGCCTGACGCGATTGCAGGAATTCCTGCAGACGTGTCTTGGGATCTTTCTGGGTGTCCTGAAGGTTCAACGCCTCAAGACGGCTGTCGTACCAGCGCAGCACGTGTTCACGCACGACCTGCATGCCAGCATCCAGATAGATGGCACCGATCACGGCTTCCACGGCGTCAGCCAGGATGGATTCGCGACGATGACCGCCGCTCTTCATCTCGCCGGAGCCCAGGCGCAGGTTCTCGCCCAGCTTGAACTCACGGGCAAGCTCCGCCAGGGTCTGGCCCTTGACCAGACGCGCACGCAGGCGTGACAGCTGGCCCTCACGGGCCTGGGGGAAGCGCAGGAACAGCGCTTCGGCGATCACGAAATTGACGATGGAATCGCCAAGAAACTCGAGCCGCTCATTGTTCTGGCCACCATAGCTTCGATGGGTCAATGCCAGTTCCAACAGACTGGCATCCTCGAAGGTGTGGCCGATACGCTTTACAAAGGCATTCAGCGGGCTACTCACAGGTCTCCCTACTCTCTTTTTGTCGCTGACGCCCGCAGGCGTCCTGTCGAATGGTGCATCAGTCTTGACGGCTGATGCCTGTCGTCATCGACATGCTTCGCGATGCCCGAAGCCTACACGGCTTGAGGAGTTGCCGATCGCCACCATCCCAATCCGATATTCGTCAGCCGCGCTGCCCGCAGGCTCGTGGCCTCGGGTCCGACATGATGAACAGCAGGTTGACATGGCAGGCACGACGCATCGTCCCATGTCGAAAGATCCGTCCTTGCGGTACTGGCACGCCGCCGGGCGGCGCTGCCAGACACGACCGGGCCGCCTCTCGGCGGCCCGGTCAATGCACTGATCAATGAATCAGGCGTACCGAGGAAAAGTCCGGGAATCCGTCCTTCCAGTGCATCCACACCGCGACCGCCTTGCCGACGATGTTCTCTTCCGGCACGAAGCCCCAGTAGCGGCTGTCGTTGGAATGGTCGCGGTTGTCACCCATCACGAAGTACTGGCCTTCAGGCACCCGGATCTCGCGCATCTGCGGGCCGGGGTCCTGAGGGTTATTGTAGATTTGATGGGCGTGTTTCCCCAGTGTCTCATCCAGCAGACTCTCGCCGGGCTGCTCACTGACATTGCGCGCATTGAGCGTCTTGCTGACCGCTTGGCCATTCACGTAGAGCTGCTTGCCCTCATAGCGAATGGTGTCACCGGGCAGACCGACGACGCGCTTGATGAAGTTGGTGGACGGGTCCTCCGGGAAACGGAACACCATCACGTCACCACGCTCGGGCTCGCCGACCTCCAGCACCTTGGTGTCGACCACCGGCAGGCGCAGGCCATAGTCATACTTGTTGACCAGGATGAAGTCGCCGATCTTGAGCGTCGGCAGCATCGAGCCGGAGGGAATCTGGAACGGCTCATAGGCGAATGAGCGCACCACCAGCACCAGCAACAGTACCGGAAAGAACGACTTGGCATAGTCCACCAGCCACGGGTCCCGCGTCAGCTTCTCACGCGTACCACTGTCCAGCTCCCCTTCGACGGATGCCTCGGCCTTGGCCAGACGCGCCTTGCGCGCACCGCGCAGGGCAATCAGGTCTATCAGCCACACCACGCCGGCTACCGCTACGGCAATCACCAATACTAGCGAGAAATCCATCGTCATCCCTGTCTGCCCTGGGTCTTGGGGCAGGCCGCCAGCCGGCGGCCTGCATCAGTCGTTCATCTTGAGCACGGCAAGGAAGGCGTCCTGGGGAATTTCCACCCGGCCGACCTGCTTCATGCGCTTCTTGCCCGCTTTCTGCTTCTCGAGCAGCTTCTTCTTGCGGCTGACGTCGCCGCCATAGCACTTGGCGGTCACGTTCTTGCGCAGCGCCTTCACGGTGGAGCGTGCCACGACCTGGCCACCGACGGCCGCCTGGATCGCCACGTCGAACA
Source organism: Cobetia sp. 3AK (assembly GCF_029846335.1). Lineage (NCBI taxonomy): Bacteria > Pseudomonadati > Pseudomonadota > Gammaproteobacteria > Oceanospirillales > Halomonadaceae > Cobetia > Cobetia sp. 3AK. The sequence goes on from NZ_JARWKR010000001.1 coordinate 204,316, forward strand.
TCTGACGCGGAATCAGTTCCTTCATCTTCTCGACCAGCAGTCGGCCACGGCCGTGAGCATGGTCGCGGTGGATGATGGCCGCCAGCGCATCGACGCGATCGCCATTGATCAGCACGTCCAGACGTACCAGCTTGGCCGCCTCGAAACGCTCGAAGCTGTAATCCAGAGAGGCATAGCCCTTGGAGATGGACTTGAGACGATCGAAGAAGTCCATCACGACCTCGGCCATCGGCAGCTCGTAGACCAGCTGGATCTGGCTGCCCAGGAACTGCATGTCGAGCTGGACGCCACGACGATTGACGCACTCGGTGATGACGTTGCCGACGTATTCCTGTGGCACGAGGATGGTGGCGCGGCAGATCGGCTCACGCAGTTCATCGACGTTGGCCATGTCCGGAAGCTTCGAGGGGTTGGACACCGGCAGCACGTCGCCGTTGTCCATCAGCACCTCGTAGATCACCGTCGGCGCAGTCGTCAGCAGGTCGAGATTGTACTCGCGCTCCAGACGCTCCTGGATGATCTCCATGTGCAGGGTGCCCAGGAAGCCGACGCGGAAGCCGAAGCCCAGTGCGTCGGAGTTCTCCGGCTCGTAATCCAGCGAGGCATCGTTGAGCGCCAGTTTCTGCAGCGCGTCACGGAAGTCCTCGTAGTCATCGGAGCTGATCGGGAACATGCCGGCGTAGACCTGCGGCTTGACCTTCTGGAAGCCCGGCAGACGCTCGACCTTGTCGGCCGTCTTGGTGTGCACGATGGTGTCACCCACCGGCGCGCCCATGATGTCCTTGATGCCGGCGACGATGAAGCCCACCTCACCGGCACGCAGCACACCGGTTTCCTTGCGCTTGGGCGTGAAGATACCGATCGCGCCGGTTTCCCAGTCGCGGCCGGTGGACTTCAGGCGGATCTTCTCACCCTTCTTCAGGGTGCCGTCGAAGATACGTACCAGCGAGACGACGCCGAGGTAGTTGTCGAACCAGGAGTCGATGATCAACGCCTGCAGCGGCGCTTCCGGATCGCCCTTGGGCGGCGGAATGTCACGCACCAGACGCTCGAGCAGCGCTTCCATGCCCATGCCGGACTTGGCCGACACCTGACAGGCATCCGTCGCGTCCAGACCGATGATCTCCTCGATCTCCTGGGAGACCTTCTCCGGGTCCGCCTGCGGCAGATCCATCTTGTTGAGGACCGGCAGCACCTCGAGGCCCTGCTCGATGGCGGTGTAGCAGTTGGCCACCGACTGGGCTTCGACGCCCTGACCGGCATCCACCACCAGCAGCGCCCCTTCACAGGCATACAGCGAGCGCGAGACTTCATAGGAGAAGTCGACGTGGCCCGGGGTATCGATGAAGTTCAGCTGATAGGTATTGCCATCATCGGCGTGGTAGTCGAGGGTCACCGACTGGGCCTTGATGGTGATGCCGCGCTCACGCTCGATGTCCATCGAGTCAAGCACCTGCTCCTTGAGCTCACGGTCACTCAAGCCTTCGCACAGCTGAATGATGCGGTCAGCCAGCGTGGACTTGCCGTGGTCGATGTGGGCGATAATTGAGAAGTTGCGGATATGCTTCAAGGACGGTGGCGTTACGCGTTCGGTCATGGATCACTGCTCTGTATTTGTGCCCGTCTCCGTGAAATCACACGGCCAACACGGGAGACGACGGAAATCGAATTGCACGCATTGTACAGTCCGACTTGAGGCGATGATAGAAGGCGTTACCTTTTGCACCTCTCTCACCCAGCCGTTCGAACGGCAGCCACAGGGCAATCCTCATGCTTGCGAGCCCCGCGAGAAGGGGCTCGCCCCTGAATGCAGACGGGGCGCACAGTCGCCCGTGCGCCCCGTCGTCACTCGCCTCCCTTGCAGGCGTCCGCGTCATTCATCGCGCATGCGCAGAGCGATGTACAGCGGGCGACCGTTGCGCACCAGGCGCAGCGAGACCGGGCGATCCGCCGGCAGCTTGGCCACCACGTCACGCAGCGACTGCACGCTGGTCAACGGCTGCTGATTGAGCTCGACCAGCACATCGCCGGCAGTGATGCCCGCCTCTGCCGCCACGCCCTGTGGGTCGACCTCCAGCACCTTGACGCCATTGTCGAGGTTCATGTCTGCCAGCGCCGCCTTGCCAAGCTCGGTCACGGCAATGCCCAGGCCTTGCTTGTCATTGCTGGCAGCGGCAATCTTGTCCTGATCGCTGCCCGGCCAGTGACCTACCTTGGCCTGCAGGGTCTGATGCTTGCCATCTCGCAGGATGGAAAGCTTGAGCGAATCCCCCGGCGAGCTGGCACCGACCATGCGCGGCAGGTTGGCGGAGGTTTCCACCTCATCGCCATCGACCGCCATGATGATGTCGCCCGCCTTGAGGCCGGACGCTGCGGCCGGGCCATCCGGGTCAAGATCGGCGATCAGCGCGCCACGCGCCCGGTCCAGCCCGAAGGATTCGGCCAGATCCTTGGACACCGGCTGGATGACGACCCCCAGCCAGCCACGATCGACGCGACCATCGGTCTTGAGCTTGTCGGCCACATCCATCGCCACATTGATGGGAATCGCGAAGCTCACCCCCATGAAGCCACCGGAGCGGGTGTAGATCTGGGAGTTGATTCCGACCACGTCTCCCTCGAGATCAAACAGCGGCCCCCCGGAGTTGCCCGGGTTGATCGCGACATCCGTCTGGATGAAGGGCACATAGGCATCCGAGGGCAGCGTGCGATCGATGGCACTGACGATCCCCGCCGTGACGGAGTGATCGAAGCCGAACGGCGAGCCGATGGCCGCCACCCACTGACCGACTTCCAGGGCATCACTGTCGCCCATCGGCAGAGTGGGCAGATCATCCGCCTTGACCTTGAGCAGCGCGATATCGGTCTTCTTGTCCTCGCCGACCACCTGAGCCTTCAGCTCCCGACGGTCATTCAGGCGCACCATCACCTCATCGGCACCATCCACGACGTGGGCGTTGGTCATGATGTAGCCATCGTCGGAGATGATGAAGCCGGAACCGAGGCTGGAGCGCTTCTCGATCCCCCCACGCCCCTGACCGGGGAACTGATCACCGAAGAAGTGCTTGAAGAACTCCGGCATCTCCTGGCCATCCGGGCCACGGAACACCGGCCCCGAGGTACGTTTGATCTCGGTGGTGGTCGCGATGTTGACCACGGCAGGCGCCGAATCCTTGACCAGCTGGGTAAAATCGGGAAGTTCACGCGCCTGGGCCATCTGGGCACCCATCAGGGCAGCCATGGCCAACGCGGGCGCCATCAGGCGAGAAAGCGATTTCATCGATGCGACTCCTGGTACGTCCTGTCACTTGTTATGAGGCACGCTGTCACTTGCCATCCAGCATGCTGACGTCGCAAGCGACGTCCCATTCATTGACGCCAAGACGGCGTTGAAGTTCAGCGAATGATACCGCGCTCGACGCAACCTCAGGTCGCATGAAAGCGACAGACGACATGCAGCAGGCATTCTCGGGGACGGGCGAGGGTCGACCACTGCCGCTCACGCGCGCGAGCAGCTGTCAGCCGAGCACAAGAGCCGTCAGACAGCCTTGATGGCCAGCGAGTCCACTCCCAGGCGACGCAGCAGGCGGGGACGATACAGCGCCTGCTGCTCAGGACGCGCGGCATGCCAGCGCACCACGCCCAGCCCCGCCGCCAGCGAGAGCGCAAAGCCCAGCGGCACCACCAGAGCCCCTGCGCCTGCCAGCTGCTCGGCCACGATACCGCCGAGCATGCCACTCATCAGCGGCAGGCCATACAGCAGTCCGGCACTGCGCAGGAAGGCGGATTCGTCGATACCGATCACGACCCGTTCGCCAACCATCGGCCACGCCTCGCCAAGCGGCACATGAATCAGCACACGGTGTGCCTTGCGGCGCGAGAACTGGCTCAACAGCCCGCTCCCGCAACTGCTGCGAGCCTTGCAGGCTCCACAGGTGGAGCGGCGCTGGGTCTCGACCCACACCCCTTCCCTGCCATGACCGGTGACCTGCCCTTCTTCCTGCATCATCTTGCCGACTCCTGAAATCTCGCCACCTGCCGGCAGCACATACGGGTAGAATAACGCCTTTCAGGGGGACGCTTCACCTCACCCCGCCGCCATTGCCCCTCATCCCGGTCGACCGAGATGACACCCATGTCCGCACAGGAACTCTCATGAGCGAAGCACCGCCACCCTCCACCTCGCGTCTCGACCCCCTGCACGGGGTCACCCTCAAGGCGTTGCTGACCTGGCTGGTCGACCATTACGGATTCGAGACGCTGGGCGAACTGATCCCCATCAATTGCTTCCTGAGTGACCCCAGCATCAACTCCAGCCTCAAGTTCCTGCGACGCACGCCCTGGGCACGCGCCAAGGTCGAGGCGCTCTACATCCAGACGGCAGATCGCTATCTACATGACTGAGGCGGAGAGTGGCCACACCGCCAGGTGACGGCGCTGGCCGGACGCGACCAGGATATGCAGACGCAAAAAGAGGGGCAGCCAATGGCTGCCCCTCTTTTCCTGTCGACCCTTGCTGCTTTCACCTACCCTGGCAACGACGCCATCGCAGGCCAGTCATCCAGCGAAGGTTACTGGGCGACATCCTGCAGACTGATCCATTCGCTGCGCTCCGGCACGGGGCCGCGCTCGGACGACTTGCTCAGGTACGCTTCAAGCAGTCGACGCTGGGCAAGATCCGCCGCCGCGACGTTGCTGGACGACATGCCGGATTCATAACCGCCATTCTGCGGGGCCATGAACATGGGACGCGACGGAGAAGCCGTCACACCGACCTGCATCAGGCCGCCTGCAGCACTCGGTTGTGCCCACTGGGAAGCCTCGGCATTCACGGACGGCTGGCTGACCTGATGCACCGCGCCACCCTGCAGGCCTGAAGCCCCGCTGGCCAGCTCCGCGCCTGAGCCGTTGAGGCTCGGTACGCCAGTGTCAGTGCCATTGAAGACCTGCACACCGGTGATCACCATCACCGCGACACCCGCCGCGATCGCGGCAGAGCCTGCGAAGGAGAAGAGGCTGCGGCGCTCGGCCACGGGTTCGGCAACCGGCGCTTCACGAGAGATCATCTCGACCTCGGCACTCACGGCCGCCGAGATATCCATGGTGAAGCTGCTCTCGCGCTCGCGGTGCATGACGCTGCGCGCAAGATGATAGCGACGCCAGGTGTCTGCCGCCTCAGGCGATTCGTCGAGCCCCTTGAGGACACGTCGCAGATCCAGCTCGTCACCCTCCGCATCCATCAGCGCGGACAGCGACTCCTTCACGGATTCGGTGGTCTTAAGATTCATGCGTAAATACCCTCACACTCGACAGGCCATCACGGGGCACAACCTGCATTTCAGACAACGAATGGCGTCATGACACGACTGGCTCGCTGCATGACTCTTGGCGGCCCGACTAAACGAACCGGCAATCTGCACACTATGATCACGCGCGCGCCAGTTCGTTCCGCGATTCATTCAGAAAACATTCACTTTTCATGCACTATCTGAACAAGCCATTGTTTTTGATGAATTTTCTCGGCAGACAAGGATGTAGACCATCGGAGACAGATACTTGCCTGTCGGGTCCTGTTCGACCGCCAGACGCCATCTTCAACAGTGCCCCTCTCAGTCAGCTACCGCCCCAGCTGCAGCAGGACTGAGCAGCCCCTGGATGGCCTTGTCCACCGATTCGCGAGCACGGAAGATGCGTGAGCGAACGGTCCCCACCGGGCACTGCATCACCTCGGCGATATCCTCATAGGACAGACCGTCGAACTCGCGCAGCGTGATGGCGGTGCGCAGGTCTTCCGGCAATTTCTCGATGGCATCGAACACCACCTTCTCCAGCTCGTCACGCGCCATGGCCGCTTCCGGTGTCTCGACATCCGCCAGACGTCCGGACTGATCCAGCACCTCGGCATCCCCGATGTCCAGATCCGTCCCCGGGGGACGCCGCCCCCGCGAGACCAGATGATTCTTGGCGGTATTGATGGCGATGCGATACATCCAGGTATAGAAGGCGCTCTCCGCCCGGAAATTGGGCAAGGCGCGATAGGCCTTAATGAAAGCTTCCTGGGCGACATCCTGGACTTCGGCATGATCATGCACATAACGGCTGATCAGGCCGAGAATCTTGTGTTGATACTTGTTGACCAGCAGATCGAAGGCGCGGTTATCCCCTTTCTGGGCGCGCTCGACCAGCTGCTGATCTGTCTCATTGACACTCATTCACTCGCTCCCTCCGCGGGAGTGGAGGCACCGCTAGAGACGACTCGCAAAGACGTCCCCGGGGCATCAGTACCTGATGGAAATTGCGACTCGCGCATATGGAATCCGGCCCCTTTGACATTCATGCTCATGGATGCGTCGCGCAATTCGAACAGCACACTGTCTACCTTGCACCCGTTCGGGCGACCAAAATCAACGCACAGTGTTCCTGTTTATCATTTGCACGGCAAGACACGTGGTGGCCAAAGCCACAGGTTTTCCATGCCTACGCCTGAGATGACCGTGTTTGGCGACGCTGACTCGCTCAAGTGTAACGATTACTTTACGACTGACTCATTGCCAGGCATGACACTCGCTCCTGATCCCTCCATTTACCTTGACAGGTGATTTATATTGCGCCAAAGCCGCTGACAAGCGTCAAAGCAGCAGATACCATGGAGCCATTCACGACTCCACTCACGGCAGGGGGACAGCCTCTGCCAGGATCTGCGCTCACGATTGCGGACCGAACAACGCTCAGGACACCGTCATGTCAGAACAGCACGTCAACAACCTCAACGTCCTGTCCCAGGATGTACTGATCACTCCGCAGGCGCTCAAGCAGGACATCCCGCTGACCGACAAGGCCGAGCAGACCGTCATCGAAGGCCGTCGCACCATCCAGCGCATTCTGGACGGCGAGGATCCGCGCCTGCTGGTGGTGGTCGGCCCCTGCTCCATCCATGACCTGGACGCCGCCCGCGACTATGCTCGCCGCCTGAAGGTGCTCGCGGAAGAGGTCAAGGACAGCCTCTACATCGTGATGCGCGTCTACTTCGAGAAGCCGCGCACCACGGTCGGCTGGAAGGGATTGATCAACGACCCGCACCTCAACGATTCCTTCGAGATCGAGGAAGGCCTGCACATCGCCCGTGGCCTGCTGGTCGAACTGGCCGAGATGGGCCTGCCGCTGGCCACTGAAGCGCTGGACCCGATCTCCCCGCAGTACCTGCAGGACTGCATCAGCTGGTCCGCCATCGGCGCGCGCACCACCGAATCCCAGACTCACCGTGAGATGGCGTCTGGCCTCTCATGCCCGGTCGGCTTCAAGAACGGCACCGACGGCTCGCTGGATGTCGCCGTCAACGCGCTGCAGTCCGTCTCCCACGGCCACAACTTCCTGGGCATCAATCAGGCCGGTCAGGTCGCGATCATCCGCACCCGCGGCAACGCCTACGGCCACGTCGTGCTGCGGGGCGGCAACGGCAAGCCGAACTATGACAGCGTCAGTGTCGCCCTGGCCGAGCAGGAACTGGCTAAGGCCGGCGTCACCGCCAACCTGATGGTCGACTGCTCCCACGCCAACTCCAACAAGGACCCGGGCCTGCAGCCGCTGGTGCTGGAAAACGTCACTCAGCAGATTCTCGAGGGCAACCGCTCCATCATGGGCCTGATGGTCGAGTCGCACATCAACTGGGGCGCCCAGAAGATCAATGCCGACCGCAGCAAGATGGAATATGGCGTTTCCATCACCGATGCCTGCATCGACTGGGCGACCACCGAAGAGACCTTCAAGACCATGGACACCAAGCTTAAGGACGCCCTGCGCGCCCGCCTCGAGCAGTCCGCCGAAGCCTGATACGCACCGGACAGGCAGACAGAAAAAGCCCCGCCGATCGGCGGGGCTTTTTTGTGGCCACTCAGTACTTGCGAATCAGTACTTGCGAATCAGCACTTGCAGATCAGGCTTGCGGCTCAGTTCTGACGTACGCCGTCAATCTCGCGCACGAAGGGCGGTAATGCCTCGATCAGCTGCTGACCGTAACGCTTGGTCAGAATGCGCCGATCCAGAATCGTGATGCGCCCCTCATCGGCCTCCTTGCGGATCAGGCGCCCGCAGGCCTGTACCAGCTTGATGGACACATCGGGCACCGCGATGCGCATGAACGGATTGCCGCCTCGCGACTCGATCCACTCTGCAAGCGTCGCACCGACCGGATCATCCGGCACCGCGAACGGCAGCCGCGTGATCACCACATGGGTCAGGTACTTGCCGGGCAGATCGATCCCCTCGGCGAAGCTCGCCAGACCGAAGATGATGCTGCCGCGACCACCATCCACCGCCTTGCGGTGCTGACTGAGCAGCTCGTGCTTGGGCAGGCGACTCTGGGCCAGCACCCGCTTGCGGGTCTCGTTGTCCAGCGCCTTGTTGACCGCCGCCAGCTGCTTGCGCGAACTGAACAGCACCAGCACCGCCTCGCGCACATCCAGCGCATTGACGAAATCGACGATCGCCTGCTCATGCGGGCCGGGCGGCGACGGCTCCACCGCTTCGCGTGGGATGGCCAGCACCGCCTTGCCATAATCGAACGGGCTGGGCAGTCGCTGATAGCGATAGCGATTGGCCAGACCAGCGCGCTCCTGCAGGCGCTCGAAGCGGTTGAGCGCCGTCAGGGTCGCGGACGTCAGTACCGCGCCGAAACAGGTCCCCCACAGGTGGCGCGCCAGGGTCTCCGCCGCCGAGACGGGGCTGGCCGAGACGGTCATCTCCGGTTCGCCATTGAAGCGCTCGAAGGTCAGCCAGCGCGCATGCGGCGGGCCATCCGCGGGGTCGCTCAGGCCGATGGCCTCCCACAGCGCATGGGCTTCCAGCGCACGTCCATGCAACAGGGCCACCAGCGGCAACCAGTCCTCGGCATTCTCCTTGGGCAGGCCTGTCGCCTTCTCCGGGTCCAGACTCTCGCGCAGGATATCGGCGATCTGCTCCAGCGCCCGTGACAGCTCCGCGAAGCCCTTGAGCAGATTGTGCCCCAACTCCTTGAGCGCCTCCGGTGCCTGGCCGCGCTCGAAACGATGATTGGTGGCATCATCGCCCGACCCCTCCGGCAGGTCAGCCAGCTGGTGGCCCAACCCGAACACCTCGCCCAGCCGCGGCTCGATGTCGGCCAGCAACTCCGGCATGCGCGCCAGCAGGCGCCCGATGGTCGGCTGACTGCCCAGCGCCGCGTTCAGCTCGGTGAGCGACTTCTTGAGATTGCCCAGCCAGCGCAGCGTCTGATTGATCGGCGTGCGGTGGTGGAAGTGGTCCAGCGCCTTGTCCGGCAGGTGATGCGCCTCATCGAAGACGTAGATGCAGTCACTGGGCGAGGGCAGCACCAGCCCGCCGCCCAGCGAGAGATCCGCCAGCACCAGATCATGGTTGGCGACGATGATGTCGGCCTGCTCCAGCTGACGGCGGGCGCGGAAGAAGGCGCACGCCGAGAAGTGGCTGCAGCGACGATTGGTACACTGGCGGTGATCCGTGGTCAGCCGCGCCCAGTCGCGATCCTCGACCTGCAGCGGCCAGCTGTCGCGGTCCCCTGCCCACTCGCCGCTGGCATAGTCCTCGGCCATCTTGCCGGCCAGCTCCACGAAGCTGCCGCCATCGCTGGCGATCATGTCGCGCTCGAACAGCGCCATGGTCGGGTTGTCCTCGACGCCTTCCAGCGCCTGATCCAGCTTCTGCACGCACAGATAGCGCCGCCGCCCCTTGGCCAGCGCATAGTCGAAGGTCAGCCCCGAATGCTTCTTGAGCGCCGGCAGGTCCTGATGCATGACCTGCTCCTGCAACGCGATGGTGGCGGTGGAGACCACCAGCCGCTTGCCGCGTGCCTTGGCCACCGGCAGCGCGGAGAGCAGGTAAGCGAGCGTCTTGCCGGTACCGGTACCGGCCTCCAGCACGCAGACGTGCTCGTTGCCGAGGCGATACCCTTCCGGATTCTGCTCGATATTGCCCAGGGTGCGTGCAATCTCGGCGATCATCAGCCGCTGCCCATAGCGCGGCGTCAGCTCAAGCCCCTCAAGCAGCTTGCGATAGGCGGTCTGGATCTCGCCCTTGAGACTGTCTTCCAGCATTGCGTGTCTCTCCTTGTGCCGAGCTGACCGCCGTGCGGCGCCCTAGCGCAAGACGGCGAACAGCCTGAGCTGTTCGCCGTCTTGCGCTTACTTTCTTCTGACTGCGCTGCCGAGCCATGCCCTGATGAGTGGCATCGGTCATCCAGGCCAGACAGCCAGCATGAGCGGGGTATCACCCCCGCGTCACAGCATGCCCTGTGGCGGTTGCTCGCGGGGCAGCGTTTCCTGGATGTACTCCTCGATCTCCGGCAGGGAGAACACATCCTCCTCGCCGATGAAGCTGATCAGGCTCACGTCACTGAAGCTGGCACGATGCACGTAATCTTCCGGCACCTCCGGCAGCGTGAAGTTGATGGCATGGGTGGCATCTTCCAGCGGCAGACCCCGCCCGGCCACGTCACTGACCACCAGCACCTTGAGCTTGCCGTTGCGGAAGGCTTCCTGCGCCTCGAGACGTGCCGTCTGGGTCTCGGCACCCGACATCAGCGCCACCTCGATGCCTGCCTCACGCAGAGCGGCATCGATGCGACGCACCAGCGCACGGGTATTGCCGAATACCACCACGCGCTCCAGCGCGTCCTGCTCGACGAGCTTGACCAGCAGACGCAGCTTGTCGTCGTCGCTGACGGTGTAGGCCTGCACGCCCGCGTTGTCCGCCGGGATGGCGGCCGCGGCTTCGTGCTCCACCGCCACCTGAGCGGCCTCATGCGTCCACTGCTCTGCCAGGCCCAGCACGTCGGAGGACAGCTCGGCGGAGAACAGCAGTGTCTGGCGCTCCTCGGCACGCGGCGTGGCGCGGATGATGCGCTTGACGTCCGGGATGAAGCCCATCGACAGCATGCGGTCGGCCTCGTCGACCACCAGCACTTCGGTCTCGGAGAGATCGACATCGCGCTTGGTATGGAAGTCCAGCAGGCGGCCCGGCGTGGCGACCAGCAGGTCGACCTTGCGCTCGAGACGCTCACGCTGCTTCTGGTAGTCCATCCCGCCGACCACGCAGGCCACGGAGATGCGCGCGAATTCGGAGAATGCCTTGGCATCCTTCTCGATCTGCAGCGCCAGCTCACGGGTCGGCGCGATGATCACGGCACGCGGGGCACCCGGCTTCTGACCTTCCGGCGCCTTCTCTTCCAGGAAGTAGGCGAGCGTGGCGATCAGGAAGGCAGCCGTCTTGCCGCTGCCGGTCTGGGCGCGCCCGACCACGTCACCGCCCAGCAGCGCCTTCTCGAAGGTCTGGGTCTGGATCGGAGTGCAGTATTCGAAACCGGCCTTCTGGATGGCACGCATCAACGGCAGCGGCAGATCGAAATCGTGGAAGCGCCACTGACCGGCGACCGGCTCGACCTGGAACTGATCAAGGTTCCACTTGGACTGGGAGCGACGCGGCTTGCGGCGACGACGCTTGGGCTTTCTGGGCTTCTGGTTCGGGTCCTGCGGCTCTTGCTGAGTCTGCTCAGCGGCTGGCTGGGTCTGATCCGTCTCGCTCATGTAATCCGTTCTTTTCAAGGGTTCATATGCGACAGGCGCGGGCCGCTCTCGGAATCTCGCCACGACAGGCCACACCCGGATGGTTCGTCATGCCCAGTGGTCTCACCTGGTTCGCCTGACCCGCTTGTGACAAGCGGTCGTCTCGGGCTGCATGCGCCTTTGCCGGATTGGGAGTCATCCCGTACCTGTCTGCTCCCCTTCGGGGGTATGCGTCTCCAGGGCCACGCAGGCCCCGGGTGCAGACATGCACGAATGCTCTCACCTGTTCTGAACGGATTCACGCATCCGGATCTCCCCTGCCCGAATGTTCGGCAGGGGCTGGAGCGGACGTCGGCCATGAGGGTCAGCTCACCTGGCATCGGTCATGTCATCGCCGCGCACAGGGAACCGACAGGCTCATGGGTCGCCACAAGGGCGGCCAGTACTGCGTGTCGGTGGAATGGTTGTCTTCTGTCATCTTCTTTGGGCCCGGCGAGGACACGCTGAACGCTTCCTGCCGGAGCGACCGGGCGGTACGTTGCAGGCCAGGTCAACGAGGCTGGCGGGTCCTGAGAGCCGCTCCCCCGGCACGGCATTCAAGCAACGTGCCGCGAAGGCAGGGTACTTGAGACATGCGTGTGGAGGGTGAGGCTTCGGATCCTGCGGCCAGTCGCGAGTCGCGCCTGCGGGTAACAACGATGATGCCGGATCATTGTACCAGCACGTGACCATCTTCGCGCCCCTGCGTGGCATCGTGATGACCCCGCCCGGGCATGGAGAAACCTCCCATCACCGTCTGCGTCCTGCAGACATCAGGGGAGCGGCGTGTGACATGGTGCATGGCACCTGCCCCGTGCAGGCTGGTAGAATGCCCGCCAACTGATGCGATTGCCCGCACGCCACGCCCTGACTTGCGCGTGTGCCCGAGGCTGGCGACTGCTGACACCGAACAGGAAAGCCCGAAGATGACACGCAGAAAGAAGAGCCGCTCCATCGCCGACAAGGTGCAGATTCGCACCGGCCGCCGCAAGGACTTCAAGAAGTGGCGCGCCGAGAATCCGGATCAGGTACATTCCGGACCTCGCTATGTGGCCAAGAAGAAGGATCAGCGCAAGAGCCAGGCAGCCGCCAAGCTGGAACGCATGAACGCCGCCCCGCTGCTGCCGCTGCATCCGGACGCCCCTGCCGAGCAGGACGACAAGGGCGGGAATGATGAGGGAGGCAAGGCGTGATGCGACTGGTGTCCTTCAACATCAATGGCATCCGTGCGCGTCCGCATCAGCTGGAAGCGCTGATCGAGGCGCATCAGCCGGACGTCATCGGCCTGCAGGAAACCAAGGTGCAGGACAGCGAGTTTCCCCACGCGCACATCGAGGCACTGGGATATCACGTGGTCTGGCACGGCCAGAAGGGCCACTACGGCGTCGCCATGCTGACCCGCCAGGTGCCGAAGAAGGTGCATTACGGCATGCCCGATGACACCGAGGACGCCCAGAAACGCATGATCGGTGTCGAGATCGACGGCCCGAACGGCGAGCCGCTGATCGTCTACAACGGCTACTTCCCCCAGGGCGAGAATGTCGAGCACCCGGTGAAGTTTCCCTACAAGACGCGCTTCTATCAGCAGCTGTTCCGCCTGCTGGAAGAGGACCACACCCCCGATCAGCACGTGGTGGTGATGGGCGATTACAACATCTCGGCGACTGACCGCGACATCGGCATCGGCGAGCCCAACCGCAAGCGCTGGCTGCGCGAAGGCAAGACCAGCTTCCAGCCCATCGAGCGCGAGTGGATGGAGCGCCTCTACGCCTGGGGCCTGACCGACAGCTTCCGTCACGTGCACCCGGAAGTCGATGACCAGTTCAGCTGGTTCGACTATCGCTCGCGTGGCTTCGAGCGCGAGCCCAGGCGCGGCCTGCGCATCGACCTGATCATGACCAGCCCGGGTCTGACCCCGCTGATCAAGGATTCCGGTGTCGATTACGTGCTGCGTGGCATGGAAAAGCCATCGGACCACGCGCCCGTCTGGACCGATATCGGCTGATACGCTGAGCAACGCCAGCGCGAACACGATCGCCAGATACGCAAACGCCGCCTTCCCCCGTCTCAGGACGTTCAGGAAAGGCGGCGTTTTCGCTGCACTGACGGTCAGACTGCCAGGAGTCGCGGGGGTGGGCGCCTCAGCGCTGCGCGAGTGACTTCAGCCAGTCATCGGCCCCTTCGGCGCCGCGTGCCTGCGCCTTCTTGAAGGCCTCACGCGCGGGGTCCAGCTGGTCAAGCTGACGGGCGACCACACCGCTGAGCAACCAGTGACGCGCGGAATCATCCCCGCGCTCACCGGCACTGGCCAGGGCACCGCTCGCGATATCCCAGCGCCCCCAGTCATAGGCCAGTTCCGCCAGCTGCCGAGCATCCTCGACACGGCCACTCTGCTCGGAAACCGTCGCCCACGCCGTCAACGAGTGCTCGATGTCGCGCGCCGAGGTCCAGGCCTCTGCCAGCTGACGACGCAGTACCGGCGTGTCTACCAGCAACGGCTGCCCCTCGGGAGTTGCCGACGTCGAAAGTCCCGCCTCGATCAACTCCGCGGCCCGCGCCGGCGCGCCGGCGGCCAGTTGCAGATCGATGCGCTGCTGATAGGCCTCGCGACCACTGACGATTCCCGCCGCCCAGGCGGCTTCCCAGGTACTCGCCGCACGCCGCTGCTGATTGAGACGCTGATAGAGCGCCACGGCGCGCTGCCAGTCCTGCGCATCCCGCGATTCGCCAAGTCCCTGCTCGACCAGTGCCACCGCCGCAGCATGGCGTCCCGTCTGCTGATAGACGCTGACGGCAAGTTTCAGACGATCGCCTTCTGGCGCACTCGCTCTGCTGGCGCGCTCCAGCCAGTCCTCGGCCCGCGACCACTGGCCACGGTTGGCTTCCAGGCTGACGGCCAGCCACAGATCATCGGCACTCGCCGAGCCACCATGCAGGTACTCCGCCAGACGTGCGGTACCGGCTTCCTGCTCTCCCGCCCGCAATCTCAGCATGGCTTCGCGCCGCAGCCACTTGCGCGCCTGACTGGCATCGACGCCCGGCAACCGGCGCGCTTCGCCATAGAGACGCGCCGCCTGGGCCTGATCCCCTTGTCTTGCCCGCGCGCTGGCGGCCAACGACAGATACAGCGCACGTACCTCGCCACGTTGCTGACGGGCTTCCCGCTCGGCACGCTCGCCGACCTCGTCGTAATCCCCCTCTTCCAACCGTGACTGGAGCGTGCGCAGCTGCCCCGCGACCTCCGCCGACACGCGCATTGCCCCATTCGCGGTGGCGACGCCCCCGACCTCCATCATCAGCATCAGACAGGTGGAGACCAGGGTCACGCGCGTCAGGCGACGCCCGCCGCGACGAATCGCCGTCATCAGACGAGCGCCGAGACCTTCAGGCGTCGCTGACTCGGCAGGCGCCTGTCGCGTGGACTGCCCGCGCGGTGAGCGCTCGGCGGAATGCTTGTCTTGGTTCGACATCGTACGGATATCCTTTGCTCCACGACTCAAGTACGTCTCAGATACGCCTCAGGCGTCATGCCTGCCATCTGCTTGCAACACCAGCTCTCTTCTACACCAGATTCGCGGCGAAGACATGAATGACAGGTACCGCTTTGCATGCGCCCGGGTTGCCTCAACGCAACTGGAACTCAAGCCGTTGACGCGCCTGACGCGCTGTCTGGGCCGCCGGGAACTCCCAGCGCGCGATGGCCTTCATCGCGGCGCGATCAAAGACACCGGAAGGCTCTGCACGCACCACCCTCAGCGAACTGCCATCGACATTGCCATCCGGACGAATCACGAAGGCCACCTCGACGAAGCCCTCGATGCCACGCCGGCGTGCACGACTGGGGTACTCAGGCGCCGTGCGCAGCGTCGGGCGGGGCGAGCCCCCTTGCGCCGCGGGTGCCGGCGTCGACCTGGCCTCCGATCGAGAAGCACTGGCGGTGGCCTGGGCACTGGACTGGGCTGACGCCTGGGAGGCGGGTACCGGGGCCGGCTTCGGCGTGGGCTTGGGATTCGGATCCGGTTTCGGCTCCGGTGTCGGTCTCGGCGGACGCTTCACCTCCAGTGGCGGCAGGCTGTCATCCAGCGTCAGCTCCGGCGTTGGCGGCAGTGGTGTCTTGACCTCAGGAATCGCCACCGAGCTTGTCACCTCTGGTGACGGCATCGGTGCCGCTTTAGGCGGCGGCGGTGGCTCGGCCGGTGGTGTCGGCAAGGCCTCTGCCGGCGCCGCTTCAGGGGCAGGTGCCTCCTCAGGCGCCTGAACGGTCGAGACCGACAGCGGCTCAGGCGCCGGCGCATCGTTCACCGGCGGCGCCACCAGCAGTGCCAGGGCATAGAACAGGGCCAGCGCCAGCAGGGCTCCGCCCAGCAATCCGATCAGTCGATTGGCATACAGACGTCGCGTCATGTCATTCGCCTTTCGATGCCGCGACCGCGATATCCTGCACTCCCGCACTGCGCAGCGCATCCATCGTCTCCACCAGCAGCCCGGTCCGCGATTGACGATCCGCCTGGATCACCACCGGTTGGCCGTCGGCCAGCTCCGCCACCGCGTCCCCGACACGGTGGGCATCCACCGGCTTGCCATCGACCCACACCGCGCCCTCGGCGGTGATCGCCACCATCACGGCCGCATCCGGACGCGCCGTGGCATGCGAGGCCTCGGGGCGCTGGATCTCGACCCCCGACTCCTTGACGAAGCTGGTGGTGACGATGAAGAAGATCAGCATGATGAAGACGACATCCAGCATTGGCGTCAGGTTGATCTCGCCGCTGTCTTCCGCGGCTTCCATGCGACGTCTACGCATGCGGTGTCTCGCTTGTATCAGAGGAATCGGAGTCAGGCGCGGTGGACATGCCGCCAGGTACCTTGCCCTTGCGGGCATCATCCACGGCGCGCGCCAGGCGGTCGTGCAGGCGTTGGTCCTCACGACGCACGACACGCTCGAAACGGGTCACGAACAACAGTCCCACCACCGCCACTGCCATGCCGGCCAGGGTCGGCAAGGTGGCACGCGCCACGCCATCGGCCATCGCTCGCGCCTGGCCGGTACCGGCGATCGCCAGGGAATCGAAGACGTGGATCATGCCGGTCACGGTGCCCAAAAGGCCCGCCAGCGGGCAGATCATCACCAGCAGCTTGAGCCACGGCAACGGCGCGCGCAGGCGTGACAGCAGCTCGCGGGTCAGTACCTCGCGGTGAGTGAGCGCCGACCAGCTGTGGTGCTCGCTGCGCGCCACCCAGTCGTGGATCAACTGGCGGCGTGCCGGCCGATGCACCAGCCGCCAGTAAAGGCCGCGCTCCAGCGCCAGACCGAACAGCAGCATGGCGATCAGGCAGATCACCACGATCAGAGGCCCACCGCTATCCACCAGCCGCATGACCGGTGCCAGCGCACCGGGCAACAGGGAAGAAGAGGCCAGCGACTCAGGCATGCTCGGCTTCCCGCGTGCGGGCATTGGCCGTCGCCGCGGCGGCGGGCGCACGTCGCTCGAGGTGATCCGCCAGACGCGCACTGGCACGCCCTTCCAGGCGTCCCATCAGCCCCTTCGACAGGCTCGACAGACCGGTCTGCGCGAACAGCAGCGGCACGGCGGTGATCAGACCCAGCACGGTGGTCACCAATGCCTGGGAGATGCCGCCGGCCATCAATTTCGGATCGCCGGTACCGAAGACGGTGATCGACTGGAAGGTGCCGATCATGCCGGTCACGGTGCCCAGCAGACCCAGCAGCGGCGCGATGGCCGCCAGCAACTTGACCAGTGCCTGACCACGCTCCAGCTTCGGTTGCTCGGCGAGCAGCGCCTCATCGAGACGCGCTTCCAGCGCTTCCGGCTCATGATCATGACGCATGCCTTCAAAGCGGGTCAGCACGCGGCCCAGCGGGTTGTCATCCTTGAGCTGGGTCAGATCCGCTTCCTGACGCTTGACCGCGCGCCGCGTGGCCGTCAGGCGCACCAGCTGGATCAGCGCGATGATCAGCCCCAGCACGCCAAGCCCGACGATCACGTAACCGACCGCCCCGCCCTGCTTGAGTCGCTCGGTCAGCCCCGGCGCACGTGACAGGGCGCGGGTGACATCACCCCCGGTGGGATCGAAATCGAGTCGATCGGTATCGCCGGCATTGAACGCCGCCAGCTGATCACGCATGGTCGTCGGCGTCTTGCCGGCAAGGCCGAGACTTTCCAGTGCGCTTGCACCATCCACGGCCTTGTCATCGGACAACGGTGAGAGCAGCAGATCGCCACTGAAGGCCATCTGCTCGCCGACACGCACGATCTCACGTGGCTTGATGCTGCCATCGGCACCGGCCAGCGGTGCCTTGAAACGCAGCGCACGGCCACTTTCGCGGGCGATGCTACTGATGTCGGCCGTCAGGGCCGCGAGTCGCTCACGACCGGGCACTTCATCCCGCGGACCAAGGTCCGGCAGTCGGGCCTGCCCACCGGCCAGCAACCAGTTGCCGGCCACCCCTTCACGGACTTCCCGCGCATGCTTGCGCGCCACCGTGAAGACCTGGCCGAGATCCCCCTGCTGCGCCTGGCGCTCGTCATCCAGACCACTGAGGGTCGCCTGCTGCTGCTTCGCTTCGGCTTCAAGGGTCTCGCGCTTCTCGCGCAGGCTGTCACGTTGCGCCTCGGCCTTGGCCACGGCCGCCTTGAGCGCTTCACTGTCCGACAGCAACGTCTCCAGGCGTGTCTGATCACGACCTTCCGCCTGACTGGCCGCCTGCTCGAACTGCTCGACGCTCAGTGCCTGTGCCGCGGAGCCGGTCACGGCATGTGCCGGCAGCGCGCTCATGCCGAGCACGCCCAGCAGACTCACGCTGAGCCACCCGCGCTTGAGCGCGCCAGACATCGACAGTCGCGGGAATGTCTTGTGCATCATGGACATCAGCTGGACTCCTGCGCGGACGGGGTAGACGAAGCGGCATTGGAGACAGCCTGACGAGAGGCGTCGAGCTCCACGTTTTCCACCGGGACGGACAGCGGCAAGGTGAGCAGTGACGGGGCCTGCTGGTCACGCGCCATGCTGATTCCTTGGCGCAGCTCGCTCAGCGCACTGTCATCCAGTACCTGCCAGCTGTCATTCTGCGTCTTCCATGCCCCGCCGTGCTGGCCATCCAGCGTCAGGTAATAAAGCCCCACGCGACCGACACGCAGATACTGCACCTCGGTGTCCTCCGCACCGATCAGCCCCGCACGCCAGGTATCCAGGCCCTGGCCGTAGCTCAGCTCCTGCTGCCAGGCATTGAGCAGCTGATCGAGGCGCTCGTCATTGGTGAGACTGGCGTTGGACAGGTTGTCGCGCAGCCGTGCGACACGCGCCAGACGCTCTTCCTTCAGGAAGGGCAGGTCCTGCTCGATGAACGCTTCCAGCTCATTGACCTGCTCACGCAGCAGGCCCGGCAAGGACTCGCGAGTGGCCTCGAGATTCTCGAGCGCCGTGCGCTGACGCTCGATTCGCGCGGCACGGTCGGCATTGAGCGGGGTCAGTTCCGCGGTATAGCTTTCCAGACGCGCCGCTTCCTGACGCGCCTCGCGCAGCCTCACCAGCAATTCGCGGGTCTCGTCGTCAGCCGCGTCGATGCGCGACTGCAACTCCCCCTGAGTCTGCTGATGACTCGCCGCACTGTCACGCAGCGTCTGTGCATGAACCGGCAGACTCGTGGCACACAGAGGCACCATCAGCGCCAGCGCGGGCAGCATGCCGCCAAACGCGCGCGCCCTCGGGAAAGAGAAAGAAGTGGAACGCCGCACGGACATCTCCTGAAGAACAAGACTGGGTTGCATCCTCGGTCACTGGCCAAGCTGCCAGAAAGTCGCGAGTGGAAATGCAAATCACTGGCAGGGACGGTATTACAAACAAGAACAATTATCAATTGATCTCGATCCGCACTCGCCTCCATCTCTGCAATGCCGCGTTGCAGGCTGTCCCCTCGCGTGCCGACGCTCACGCAGAGCCTGTCAGATGTCATGCCCTCGGGATGCCATCCAGGCAGACGCCATGACGTGACGATGTCTGATCCGGGCACAAAAAAAACGCGACCCGCCGAAGCGGGTCGCGTTTTCTGCTCATGTCCGGTCCGGGTGTCCGGCGCCGGATGAGAGGTCAGCGCACTGTCTTACAGCTTGCCTTCCAGCTCCGGCAGCACCTCGAACAGATCTCCGACCAGACCGTAATCCGCGACCTGGAAGATCGGCGCCTCATCATCCTTGTTGATCGCGACGATGACCTTGGAGTCCTTCATGCCCGCCAGGTGCTGGATCGCACCGGAGATGCCGACGGCAATGTACAGGTCCGGGGCAACGATCTTGCCGGTCTGGCCGACCTGCATGTCGTTGGGCACGAAACCGGCATCCACGGCGGCACGTGAGGCACCGATGGCGGCGCCCAGCTTGTCGGCGATGCCGTCGAGCAGAGCGAAGTTCTCACCGTTGCCCATGCCGCGGCCACCGGAGATCACCACCTTGGCAGCTCCCAGCTCCGGACGCTCGCTCTCGGCCAGCGTCTCGTTGACGAAGCTGGAGACACCGGCATCCTCGACGACATCCACCGCCTCGATGGCCGCCTGGCCGTCAGCCGCCACCGGGTCGAAGCCGGTGGCACGCACGGTGATCACCTTCAGGACGTCGTCACTCTTGACGGTCGCGATGGCGTTGCCGGCATAGATCGGACGCAGGAAGGTATCGGCACTCTCGACCGCGATGATCTCGGAAATCTGTGCGACGTCCTTCAGCGCTGCCACGCGCGGCATGAAATTCTTGGCCGTGGTGGAAGCACCCGACAGCACATGGCTGTAGTCGTCCGCCAGCGCCACGACCAGTGCCGAGACATTCTCCGCCAGCTGATGGGCGTAGACCGCGTTGTCCGCCACGCGCACACGCTTGACGCCGGCAAGCCTCGCGGCCTGCTCGGCAACGCTCCCGACACCTTCCCCCGCGACGAGAACATCGATATCGCCACCGATGGCGCTGGCAGCCGCTACCACACTGGCAGTGGTACCTGTCAGCTGGCCATCGTGATGATCGGCAATGACGAGAATGCTCATGAGATCACCTTTGCTTCATTCTTGAGTTTGTCCACCAGCTCATCGACGGAGCCGACCTTGACGCCACCCTGGCGCTCGGCCGGCGGCGTCACCTTGACCAGCGTGACCTTCGAGGCCGTGGAGACACCCAGCTCTTCCGGCGTCTTGACGTCCAGCGGCTTCTTCTTGGCCTTCATGATGTCCGGAAGCTTGGCGTAGCGCGGCTCGTTGAGGCGCAGGTCCGTGGTGACCACCGCCGGCAGGCTGAGCTTGACGGTTTGCAGACCCCCGTCGATCTCACGAGTGACGTTGACGCTCTCGCCATCGACTACCACCTCGGAGGCGAAGGTGCCCTGTCCCATGCCGGTGAGCGCCGCCAGCATCTGGCCGGTCTGGTTGTTGTCGGCATCGATGGACTGCTTGCCGAGAATCACCAGGCCAGGCTGCTCTTCCTCGACCACCTTGGCCAGCAGCTTGGCCACTGCCAGAGAGTCGACGGCGTCATCGGTCATCACCTGCACGGCGCGATCAGCCCCCAGCGCCAGCGCGGTACGCAGCTGTTCCTGGGCGGCCTTCGGCCCGATGGTCACGGCCACGACCTCGGTCGCCACGCCTTTTTCCTTCAGGCGTACCGCTTCTTCCACGGCAATCTCGCAGAAGGGGTTCATGGCCATCTTGACGTTGGTCAGATCCACGTCAGACTGATCCGCCTTGACGCGAATCTTGACGTTGTAATCGATGACGCGTTTCACCGCGACGAGTACTTTCATGGTGTCCTCGCTGATCTCTCATGGAGCGAGAGGCTGCTCGAGGCGCCCCCGCTCGATTCATGCAAGCGTTTGATAGGTGAATATCATCCAAAATAGGTCGTGCTGACAAGCACCGCGTCACGGCACCCCATCCCACGACCCGAAGGCATGCTGCCTGCTGCTGGCGAACGCTGCTCGCCGGCCGTTGACAACCGGCCCTGATGGCAACGGATCATCATTCTCATGGGGGCATCTTGCGCAGAATTGGGGGTCGGGGTCAAACCGGAAAGCCACCATCCGGGTGCCCGGACATGAAACCCGTCAGGCGATATCCTGCAACACGCCGTGTGGCTATTACGTCAGACCCAAGCATAATAAACAAACGGTCGTTTTAAATGCTACTGTTGCGGCATGCTATGCGGCTGCCTTGCGCATGACAGCTCGCCACGACGGGATGGGAGCCATATCCTTCACTGTCGACACGACGAGCACAGCATCGTTTTTTGCTTTGGCGAGCCACCGCCCTGACGCGCGCCGCCGAAGATCAATAGCCCTGCGATCAGCAACGACTGATCGTGATACGCCCACCCCGCCGGATCCGCGGGGCCTGATACAGGGCATCAAGATTGAGGAGACGGGTCATGGAACGCGAATTCATGGATTTCGACGTCGTCATCGTCGGTGCCGGGCCTTCCGGCCTGTCGGCGGCCTGTCGACTGATGCAGCAGGCCAATGAGGCGGAGCACGAACTGACGGTCTGCGTGGTCGAGAAAGGCTCTGAAGTCGGCGCCCATATCCTGTCAGGCGCAGTGCTGGAGCCACGCGCACTCACCGAACTCTTCCCCGACTGGGCCGAGCGCGGCGCGCCGCTCAATACCGCCGTGACCCGTGATGAAGTCGTGCTGCTCAAGGATGACCAGAAGGCACAGGTCATCCCCAATGCACTGGTTCCCAAGACCATGCACAACGATGGCAACTACATCATCAGCGCCGGCAACCTGACCCGCTGGCTGGGCGAGCAGGCCGAGGAACTGGGCGTCGAGATCTTCCCGGGCTTCGCCGCTCAGGAAGTGCTGCACGGAGAAGATGGCACGGTGCGCGGCATCGTGGTCGGCGACATGGGCGTGGCCGCTGATGGCAGTGAAAAGGATGGCCACATGCCGGGCATGGAACTGCGCGGCAAGTACACCCTGTTCGCCGAGGGCTGCCGCGGGCATCTGGGCAAGCAGCTGATCTCGCGCTTCTCTCTCGACAAGGACGCCGATGCCCAGCATTACGGCATCGGCCTCAAGGAGCTGTGGGATGTCCCGGCCGAGCAGCATCAGCCGGGGCTGGTAGTCCACGGCAGTGGCTGGCCGCTCAAGGGCAACGCCGAAGGTGGCTTCTTCCTCTATCACACCGATGACCAGCAGGTGGTGGTCGGGCTGATCGTCGATCTCGCCTACGACAATCCGTGGCTGTCGCCCTTCGATGAATTCCAGCGCATGAAGCAGCACCCGACCCTGGCTCGGCACCTCGAAGGCGGCAAGCGGGTCTCCTACGGTGCACGCGCCATCGCCAAGGGTGGCCTCAACTGCCTGCCGAAGATGAGCTTCCCGGGTGGCCTGCTGATCGGCTGTGATGCCGGTACGCTCAACTTCGCCAAGATCAAGGGCCTGCACACCGCGATGAAGTCCGGCATGCTGGCGGCGGAGAGCGTGTTCGCCGCCATCAAGAGCGGCGATGAAGGTGGCGAGGACCTCGTCGACTTCGGCAAGCGCTTCCAGGACAGCTGGGCCCATGAGGAGCTGGATGCCTCGCGCAGCTTCGGCCCGGCGATGCACAAGTACGGCACCTTCCTCGGTGGCGCCTACAACTTCCTCGACCAGCTGATGGGCGGCCGACTGCCGACCCTGCATGACACCACCCCGGACTACGCGCGCATGCGCCCGGCGGATGAATGCACGAAGATCGAGTATCCCAAGCCGGACGGCAAGCTGTCCTTCGACAAGCTGTCCTCGGTGTTTCTCTCCAACACCAATCACGAGGAAGACCAGCCGTGTCACCTGCGTCTGGCAGACCCGGCGCTACCGGTGCGTGACAACCTGCCGCGCTTCGCTGAGCCGGCCCAGCGCTACTGCCCCGCCGGGGTCTACGAGATCATCGAGGAAGCCGGTGAGCCGCAGTTCCAGATCAACTTCCAGAACTGCGTGCACTGCAAGACCTGTGACATCAAGGACCCGGCGCAGAACATCACCTGGGTCGCCCCGGAAGGTGGCGGTGGCCCCAACTATCCGAACATGTGACCCATCGCTGCCCGCCAGCTGACAACGCCGCCGTGGCCCTGCCGCGGCGGCGTTGTCGTTTCTGGCCTCCCGTACAGAGCTGCTCCGTGGACCGCTGCGCGGTCCGCTTCAGCAGGGAGATGTCGCGCTCTCACGAGGGCGCTTCTTGTGTTATTCCAAAATAGTCTCAAATACTTCATTGATATAACTTTCCATGGATAGCACATTAGCCATCCTTGATTTCACTCACTTCAACGTGGTCAGACGGCGCAGCACCCGAGCGTCGATTCGCCTCTTCCTGACTTCCCTTGCTTCGGAGCCACCATGTCCGTCACTCGTCAGATACTGCTCGCCCTGGGGCTGGGCATCCTCAGCGGCCTTGCCCTGAACGCCGGAGCAGGTGCCTTGCCCGAGGGCAGTGTCGCCTGGCTCGACGCCAACCTGCTGACGCCGGTAGGCCAGATCTTCCTGCGTCTGCTGCAGTTCGTGGTGGTACCGATGGTCTTCGGTGCCCTCATCCTCAGCCTGACCAGTCGCGAAGGCGGTGCCGACGTGGGCCGCCATGCCGGGCGTCTGCTGGGCAGCTACGTGGTCACCAGCGCCGTGGCGCTGACGCTGGGCATGCTGGTCGCTCATTGGCTCAGCCCGGGCAGCGGTGCCGAGAGCCTGGTGGACTCGGCGCCTGAAGGGCGCAATGCCGACAGCATCGCCCAATGGCTGGTGGGGCTGGTGCCCAACAACCCCTTCACGGCGCTGGGTGGCGGCGGCCTGCTGCAGGTCATCTTCGCGGCCGCCTTGATCGGCCTGGCGATGCGTGCCCTGCCGGAAGAAAGCGCGCCGCTGCATCGCGTGATCGAAAGCGGCTACACCGTCAGCCTCAAGGTACTGTCCTTCGTGCTCAAGCTGGCTCCGCTTGGTGTCTTCGCGCTGATCACCTCGGTGATCGCCACCCAGGGGCTGGATCTGCTGATGCGGCTGGGCATGTACGTGATCGGTCTGATCATCGCGCTGGCCTTGATGGCACTGCTCTATCTGGTGCTGCTGGCCGTGACCGGTGCCCGCCCGCTGGCCTTCATGCGCCACTTCGGCCAGAGCCTGGGCTTCGCCTTCGGTACCGCCAGTTCCGGTGCCACCCTGCCGCTGGCGCTGGGCAATGCACGCGACTACGGCATGCAGGAATCCCTGGCCAGCTTCGCGCTGCCCTTCGGTACCGCGCTCAAGCGTGATGGCGCCGCCGTGCTGCAGGGCTTCAATGCGTTGTTCGTGGCGCAGCTGTTCGGTATCGACGTCACGACGTCACTGGTGATCACCGTCTTCACCACCGGTCTGCTGGTCAGCTTTTCCACGGCGGGCGTGCCGGGTGCCGGGCTGGTCGCGATGACCACCGTGCTGGGCGCGGCGGGTCTGCCGCTGGAGGGCGTGGCCGTGGTCGCCGGCGTCGACCGCTTCACCGACGGCCTGCGCACCGCCCTCAACGTGATGGGCAACTGCGCCAACGCTGCCCTGCTGGAGCGCTTCGAGTCGCGCAAGCCCGCCACGGAGCCCAAGACGCCAGCCTGAGCGCGCACGGAAAGCGCGCCCCACAAACGACAACGCCCGCCAGAGGTTTCTCTGGCGGGCGTTGTCGTTTCGGCAATATCCTTGTCGGGCTTGCCTGAATGCTACCCTTCGCTGGCCTCGCCGGTGGCGACCGGGCGTTCGGCGTCACTGATCCAGTCACTCCAGGAGCCGGCGTACAGACGCGGCAGCGGCAGTCCCGCGATCGCGAAGGCCAGAATGTTCTGACAGGCGCTGATGCCGGAACCGCAATAGGCGATCACGGCGCTGTCATCCGGCAATGTCCGGCGCAGCTCGCGCATCAGGCTCATGCGGTCCTTGAAGCGACCATTGGCCTCGAGATTGCCGGGGGTCGGGCGACACAGGGCGCCGGGGATATGGCCGGCCACCGGGTCGACCGGCTCCTGCTCACCGCGAAAGCGCGCTTCACCACGGGCATCCAGCAGCACCGCCTGACTGTCCACCACCTCCTCGGCAGTGGCCAGCAGGCTGTCGTCAAAGCTCGGCTGCCAGTCACTGGGCGCGGAGGTCACTGGCTGGGAGGGAGCGCGCTTGAGCTCGCCCATGGCCTGATTCCAGGCCTGGATGCCGCCATCCAGCACACGCACATCCGGATGCCCGGCCCAGGTCAGCATCCACCACAGGCGCGCCGCCGCCATCTGGCCGCCCATGTCGTCATAGACCACCACCTGTTGCTCGGGCGTGATGCCGAGACGGCGAAACAGCTCGGCTGTCGCCTGGTGCGACGGCAGTGGATGACGACCGCCCACGCCGTCCTCGCGCACGGGCGCGGAAAGATCACGTTCCATATCGACATGGATGGCCCCTGGCAGGTGCCCTTCACGCCACATCCGCTCGCCCGCCTCGCCATCCTCGAGGCGAGCGCGGCAATCCAGTACCACGGGGGACTTGAGCCCTGCCATCGCCAGCTGGGTCACCAGCTGACTGGCGTCGATCAAGGGTGCCTGCCGCTGGTCCGGGGCCAGCAACGATGAGGTGGAGACGGAGGCTGCCGCCAGTGCGGCAGGATCGGGATACTGGGCCATGGGAACTCCTTTCCAGCGGACGGTGACGCCATGAAGGCATGATGGCCCTCACGTCGATGATTGGCAATCGCGCACCTTGCCACCCTGGGCGTCTGGTCTTACAGAGCGGACAGTGGCGCACGCGAGGCGATCAGGCGTCGCTTGCTGCCATCGGTAAAGCGCACTTCGACCAGCGGATTGGTGTCATTGCCGGACACCTCTTCGATCACGCCCTCGCCAAAGGTGTCATGAGCGACACGCTGCCCCACCTTCCAGCCACCGACGCTTTGCAGCACGCCAGACACCTCGCTGCGAGGCGAGGATGACGTGCGGGAATGACGGCCCCCGGAACGAGGCTGACGCCGGCTGGATGCGGCGTCAGCGGGCTTGCCTACGCCACCGGGCTTGCTCTGTTGCTCGGCCCTGGGCCTGGGCGAGGCCTCAAGCGTCGGCGGCGTGATGCCATGACGTACCAACGGCAGGCGTGCCAGATAGGCCTCGCCAAGGGCTGGCGCGCTCACGCGCAGGGTCTCGGTACTTTCAGAGGACGCCTCGCGACTGGATGCGTCGCCTTCACCGGCCTGCTGGCGAGCGAGCTTGGCACGCTTGCCCGCACCGTGAATCCAGTCACCGAGGCGGGAGCAGTCCTCCACGCACAGTTCCGCCAGGAAGCGACTCGGCGCATGGGTCCCGCCATCCCGCCACAGATGCAGCTGTTCACGAGCACGGGTCACGCCGACATAGCACAGACGTCGCTCTTCCTCAAGGCGCTCCGGCGACAGCGGGTTGTCGCGCGAGTAGGCCGGGAAGTCCTCTTCGTTCATGCCCCAGAGGCCTACCAGCGGCCATTCCAGCCCCTTGGCACCATGGACCGTGGTGATCAGCACGCCATCGGCGGCATCCTCGACCGGGTTGCGCAGCAGGTTGACGAAGGCCTCGGGGTCGTTGGCAAGCTCCCCCGCCTGCTCGATCAGCACGTCCAGCAGACGCACGTCCTCCTCGCCCTTGTCCCGTCGGGCCGCGGCCCGTCTCAGCACCTTGTCGGCTTCCAGCTCATCGACCACGTGCCGCAGCAGCCGCGCGGGAGCCCAGTCGCCCAGCGAAGGGAGATCACACAACAGCTTCCAGCGCTTGTGCAGGTTGCGGCGCTGCAGCGGCTTGAGCCCTTCGAGCATCGGGTCTTCCTTGCGCGGCCAGCGCTGGCTGTCGGCCAGTTGCTGACACAGACGCTCGAGGCGTTCGCGCGCGACGAAGGCGGTGGGCTGGGTGAACAGCAACATCAGATGCGCCGGGTCACGCAGCCGCGTGGCATCACGCGCAAGCTCCAGATAGCCTGCCAGCGCCTGCACCAGTGGCAGGCGGAACACGAAGCGATCGCCCTGCCCGAGACGGAAGGGAATCCCGGCCTTCAGCAACTGCAGCTGCACCGGCACCGACAGCGCCCAGCTGCGCACCAGCACGGCGGCCTCGGCACCGCTGCGCCCCGACTCACGCCAGGCGGTCAGCGCCGCGACCAGACTGGCGGCCCCCTGCCCTTCGAACAACCGCGTCGGCGGTGTGCCGGGTGCAGCCAGACACAGCTGATCCGGTCGGCGCGCATTGGCGGCGATCGCGTGATTGGCCGCCAATGCCAGACGATGACCATGGCGAAAGGTGTAACTGAGCGGGAAGTCCAGCGGGGACGGGAAACTCTCGGCGAAACGCGTCAGCATGTAATCAGGGCGGGCGCCACGCCACTCATAGATGCACTGGTTGGCGTCACCGACCGCCATGACTTCTGCCACGGTGCTGGATGATTCGCCGGTGACTGCCGGCGAGGAAGCCGCAGTGGACGGCGCACCGGCCAGCAGCGCCAGCATGCGCTGCTGCGCCTCATTGATGTCCTGATACTCATCGATGATGACGTGCTGCAGATGCCCCTGGATGCGCGCACGGGTCTCCGGCTCCTTCTCCAGCTGACGCAGCGGCCGGTAGAGCAGATCGGCATAGGTCATCTGGCCATGCTGCTCGAGCAGCTGCTCAAGCTGGGCAAAGGACTCGACGAAGTGACCGGTGTGCTCACCAAGGTTCATGCGCTCGTACAGCAGCGTCGGTTCGCACATCTCGGCCTTGACCAGATCACAGAACTGGGCAAGCGCTTCGAGACGCTCACCTTCCAGTGCCGCCTCACGATCGGCGCGGTCGGCATCGCCCAGGGCACGCTGGGCGGCCTGCTTGAGCAGCCGCTCCAACGCCCAGTCCTGCTGGATCAGCTCGCGCGGCGCCAGACTCCCCCAGCGCACCAGGGTAGTGGTCAGGCGATGACCGATGGAGTGGAAGGTGCGGACATCCGGCAGCCGCGTGCCCGGTGGCGCCGACTGCGCCAGCTTGGCAACGAAGTCCTCGCGCGCCGAGCGGTTGAACATCAGCACCAGAATCCGCTGCGCCGGAATGCCTTCCGCCAGCAGACTCAGCACTCGCGCCACCAGCGTGGTGGTCTTGCCGGACCCTGCCACCGCCGCGACCCGTGCGTGCCGTCCGCGATGTGCGACCACGGCGCGCTGCTGATCCGTCAGCCGTTGCGTCAGCTGGCCGACGGCGTGCGCGAGCGGCGAGACCGGTTCCGCACCGCCGGTGGCGACATCATCTGGCGTGACGCCGATGGCCTCGACAGGGGTATCAGGCGCGACTGGCGGGAGAGTAGAAGACATGAAGACCTGCAATGGCTGACGAGGGACGGCAAGGATGCCATGCGTCGTTGATGAATACGGTTCAGGCGGCGCTGCCGCGGGCGACTCAAGTTTCGAGACCCAGGTGTCGAGGAGATCCAGGTTTAGAGATCTCGGGCACTCAGTACGCCGAGCATCTGCCAGTGGCCGTCGCTCATGAAGCCCAGTGCCTGATCGCCATTGTCCAGCTCGCGCATCTCGGCCTCTTCCAGCAGACGATAGTAGAGATTGCGATGCAGACGAGCGGCGAGTCCGAAGCGCACCGGCGCTTCCGGCAACCACAGGCCATCCGGTGTCTCGCTGAGCGTCAGACGGGTATCCCCTTCCAGCCGCACGATATCGCCCTGGTCGGTGACCAGCTGCCAGATATCCGGCTGAGGCTGAGGCTCAGCCTCTCCGAGTGCTGCCTGTCCAGGCTGTATCTGACCAGGCTGTGTCTGACCAGGCTGTGTCTGACCAGGTTCAGACTCGACACGGGTGCAATCCACCGCCAGGAAAGGGCGATCCTCGACCTGGATGGTGACCTTCTCCGCCGGCGTGACCAGGCAGTAGCTGCCATCGGGTTCGCGCCGCATGACCCGCGACAGCATGTGCACCAGCCGTGCACGACCGATCGGCGTGCCTTCATGCACCCAGCGACCATCGGCGCGGATGACGAGATCCATCTCGCCGCAGTGCTCCGGGTGCCAGGTCTCCACCGGTGGCAGTGGCCCATCCTTGCCGGCCCTGTCGCCCAATCGAGTGAGAATGGCGGCTGGATTCATGACATTTCCTCCCTGCCTGGCGTGTCACGCTGCCCGTGGGCGCTCATCCGTCGATGAGCATGCCGCTGCTGGCCAGCGCTTCGCGAACGTTGTCCGGGGCTTCCGGCGCGGCGGCGCGGAACAGACGATAGAAGTTGGCGGTGGTCTGCATCGCCAGCTCATCGACGGTGATGCCGCGCTCGGCGGCGATGCATTCGGCGACCTCGACCACGTTGCCCGGCACGTTGGAGGTGCCACGGTACGGCACCGGCGCCAGGTAGGGGCTGTCGGTCTCGATCAACAGGCGATCCAGCGGGATGGCGCGCGCCAGCTCGCGGACATGCTCGGCATTGCGGAAGGTGACGATCCCGGAGATGGACACCATGAAACCGTGGCCCACCGCGACACGTGCCATGTCCAGATCTTCCGTGAAGCAGTGCAGCACGCCACCCACGGCGGGATCGGTATGCTCCTTGATCAGCGCCAGGGTGTCCTCGCGGGCTTCACGGGTATGGATGATGACCGGCAGCTCCAGCTCGCGCGCGGCAATCAGATGACGCGTGAAGCGCTCGTATTGCAGTTCACGGCTGACGCTCTCGTAGTGATAATCGAGGCCGGTCTCGCCGATGGCCACCGCACCGAAGCGCTCGGCACACTTCTTGATGTCCTCGACCGAGGGCTCCGGGTCTACCTGATGCAGCGGATGCACACCGGCGGAAATCACCACATCGTCATGCTGTCGGGCGATGGCCGAAATCTCGGGCACATCGTCCAGCGTGACCGCGATGGCGAGGAATTGATGCACGTGACGGGCGCGTGCGGCGTCCAGCACGGCGTCAAGGCTGCCGCCATGTTCTTCAAGCTTGAGGCGATCAAGGTGGCAATGCGAATCGACAAACATCCGGAAACTCTCAGACTGGGGGCCACGCGAGGCATGGCGAAAACATGAACGACCGACACGCCAGCATGGCGGCGCCGGTCGGGGTGACAGGCAGAGCGGGGTCAGCTCATAACGTATAGGTGGCGTGGCCTTTGCCCAGCATGCCGGCCAGATGGTTCTCGATATGATCACGCACCTGGCGGTCCTCTTCACTGAAGTGGATGCCGATGCCTGCGGTACGGCGACCGCCGACACCCGAGGGGGAGATCCAGACCACGCGACCGGTGACCGGAATGCGCTCGGATTCTTCCGGCAATGTCAGCAGCAGGTAGACCTCCTGCCCCATGGTGTAGCGCTCGGTGGTCGGCACGAAGATACCGCCTCGCACGAGAGTCGACATGTAGGCGGCCAGCAATGTCTTCTGGTCGCGAATCGTCAGCGACAGTGCCTTCTGGCCTTGCTGTGGAGCGGTGTGCATCCTTCACCTCCGGCCGGTGATCCGGCGAATTCAGTCTCGTGGCTCGGCGTCTGCTCTTCTCACGGCGACGCCGAGCAGCGTGAATCTCATGGCGCCTGTCCTGCGGTTCGCGCGGCGCCTGCTGTCAGTCTAGCCCGCGGGGCACGTTGAGCGCTGCCTCCTGCTCACGGGCATCACGAACGCAGCAGCGCTGCCCAACGCACCAGCCAGGACTCCAGCACCAGCTGCGGGTTGGGGTTGCCCCCCGCCGCCAGCAGACGGCGCTGCTCACGGGCAAAGTCCAGCAGCTTGAACCAGTCACGGGTGCGGCCATTCTTGACCGCCTGACGCAGCAAGGGCTCAAGACTCGGGTCACGCAGCTGCGCGGTATTGCCAGACAAGCCCATGCGAATCAGATCTTCCAGCCAGGCAATACCGTACCACAGCACCTGCGACAGCGGTTGGCGCTCCAGACGCCAGGCTTCCGCCACCGGCTCTCCCCCGCGCACCAGCGCGTCGAACAGTTCACGCAATGCCTGCCTGAGCTGGCGCTGGTCCGCCTCGCCCAGACGCACCGCCAGCTGCGGCAGGCCTCCTGCCATGCGCAGTAACGATTGGGCATCTTCGCCTAGCTGCTCGCTCAACCACGGCAGACTGTCTTCAGCCGACGGAATCACCAGGGGCCACTGCTGGCAGCGGGAGCGAATGGTCGGCAGCACGCGCGATGGCATGTCACTGAGCAGGATGAACAGGGTGTTGGCGCCGGGCTCCTCGAGACTCTTGAGCAGCGCGTTGGCCGAGGCGATGTTCATCGATTCCGCCGGCTGCAGGCGAATGACACGATAGCCGCCCTGCTGGGCCGTCTGGGCGACGAACCGATTGACATCGCGGATCGGGTCGATACGGATCATCTTGCCGACGTCCTGAGGTGACACCGCCATCAGGTCAGGATGATGCCCTGCCGCCAGCATGTGGCAACCATGGCAGTCACCGCAGGCGGCAGCGCCGGGTTTGCCCTGTGCGGTGCGACACAGCACACGGGCGATCATCGCATCCGCGAGTTCCTGCTTGCCAAGCCCCGAAGGTCCGCTGAGCATCACCGCGTGCGGCAGGCGACCGCTGTCATGCACGGCGGTGAAGTGCTGCCACAGCGAGTGCTGCCACGGCAGCGGCGAGAAACTCGAGAGTGTCACGCCGTCATTACTGGATCGCGTTGCACTCATGCGGTCTCTCCTGCCTGCCAGGCGGCGATGCGGGCCGACAGCACGCCGGCGATCTCGGCCTGCACCTCTGCCAGCGACTGATCGGCATTGATGGTGGCAAAGCGCTCGGGGTCTGCATCGCGCCGCTGGTGATAGCCGACTCGCACCGCTTCGAAGAACTGCTCGGCTTCCTGCTCGATGCGATCCGCGCCTTCGCCGGTCTCGGCGCGCCGTGCGGCCAGACGCCCTCGTGCGGCCTCGACCGGCATGTCCAGCAGCAACGTCAGATCCGGCTGCAGCCCTTTCTGCACCAGGGCTTCCAGTGTGGTGATGTCGGCCAGCGGCAAGCCACGCCCGCCGCCCTGATAGGCGAAGGTGGCATCGGTGAAGCGATCACACACCACCCAGGCACCACGTTCCAGCGCCGGGCGAATGGTCGCGGCCAGGTGCTGGGCACGCGCGGCGAACATCAGCAGCAGCTCGGCATCATCGCTCAAGGCCTCCGCGGGGGCCGGGTCCAGCAACAACCGGCGTATGGCTTCCGCCCGCTCACTGCCTCCGGGTTCCCGCGTACGCACCACCTCGATGCCGTGCGCCTCGAGCTCGGCGACCACGAAGGCGACATTGGTGCTCTTGCCGACACCTTCTCCTCCTTCCAGGGTGATGAAACGCCCCGTCGATGGGCTCACCTCGAGGGGGGTGGTGTGGCGAGAAGACGTCGTGCTTGCGGCGCTCGGACGTGAAGACATGAGGTTTCCTGATTCAGACGGCAGATGACTCGCGACGAAGGCCCACGCGGCATGGCGATGATCGCCGGACCACGCGGACATTTCGCCTCATTCACGGCGTATTACCGGTTGAGAATATAGCGGCGCACGGCGTTGTTGTGCTCTCGCAGAGTGCGCGAGAAGTGGTGCTTGCCCTCGCCCTTGGCGACGAAGTAGTAGGTGTCGCCTGGCTTGGGGTGCACCGCGGCTTCCAGAGCGGCACGCCCCGGCATCGCGATGGGTGTCGGCGGCAGGCCGGTGATCACGTAGGTATTCCAGGGGGTCGGCTTGCGCAGATCGGCACGCGACAGCGAGCCATCATAATCCTCGCCCAGACCGTAGATCACGGTCGGGTCGGTCTGCAGGCGCATGCCACGCTCCATGCGACGCTTGAACACGCCGGCGATCTCGCCACGCTCTTCCGGGGCACCGGTCTCGCGCTCGATCAGCGAGGCCAGAATCAGGGCCTCGTACGCGGTGGTGATCGGCAGGTCGTCATCACGCCCGGCCCACACGTCCTCAAGCGTCTTGCTCATGCGCGCGTAGGCCTGCTTGTAGAGCGACAGATCGCTCACGCCCTTGTGATAGCGGTAGGTGTCCGGGAAGAAGCGCCCTTCCGGCTTCTCGCCTTCTGCCCCTACGGCCGCCATCAGTTCCTCATCGCTCATGTCGCGAGTCGTGTGCTCAAGCTTGGGTGAGGCGTCCATGGCGGTACGCATCTGGGCGAAGGTCCAGCCTTCCGGCACGGTCAGGGTATAGCTGACGACGTCATCGCTGGACAGCAGTGCCACCAGCTCACGCCCGTCCAGGCCCGGCGTGAGACGGAATTCACCGGCGCGCAGACCGTTGACGGCATCAGGCTCCAGACGTGCCCATACCTTGTACGGCCAGCTGGCCTCGATGATGCCTCGGGATTCCAGCTCGCTCACCACCTTGGAGAGACTGGCACCGCGCGGGACCTCGAACAGCTGTTCCTGCTCGATCGCCAGTGGTGACAGCAACTGTGCCTGCCAGTAACGAAAGCCCACCATACCCGCAGCCACGGCCACGACGACCAGCATCAGAAGGATCTTGAATACACGCATAATCGGATTTCCAGTCTTCATGGCGAAGAAGGTGTCTGCTCGGGAACGCCCCCGCAGCCTGGACGCCTTCCATCAATACGCGGGCTCGCCCAGCAAGCGCGCGACAATGTCGTTCAGTGACGCAAGCGCCGGATGCCCCTCATCACTCCATTGGGCCAGAGGCGCTCCCGACGCCGCCAGCAAGGTGCGCAGCGGCCAGACGCCCTGCACGGAATTCATCACCACCACCACCTCGGCCGCCCTCAGTGATGCCAGTCCTTCGCGCACTCGCATGACGGGGAGCTCGGCCTCTAGCGCCACCAGCAAGGTGCCCTCGACACCGGCGCGATCCAAGCATGGCGTGAACCATTGCCCGTCGCGATACCAGGCGAGGTTCATGCTGGTGGCCTCAACGAGCTCATCGCTTGCCGTCAGCAACAGCCCCTCCCGGATGGTGGGGTCTGTCCACTCACGGCGTGCCAGCACATTCTCGAGCCGGTTGAGATGCTTGAGTCCCGCCAGCGCCGGCTGCTCCGCCACGCGCAATTCGCACACGCGCGCCGTGATGCCCTGACGGGCCTCACGATTGACCACAAAGGGCATTGCGCGTGCCCGCAGACGAGGTTCGGGTGACTCGGGTGCCTTGTAGCCACGACCACCGGACCCGCCGGTGACGACCAGCTTGAGCACCTCGAGCCCCTCGCCCCGACAGACGTCCAGACACGCATCGAGCGCCTGCGACGAGGGCACGGGCAAGCCAAGTCGCCGGCAACCACGGATCAGTCGCGCCAGGTGCCGTGACCATAGCTGCGGCTGGCCATCGCGCACCAGAATCGTCTCGAACACGCCCTCACCATAGGCAAGGCCGCGATCCTCCATGGGCAGGTCCGCCGCAAGCGAGTCGTGAAGCACCTCCTGCGTGGTACCGGTATGGTCAGCCGTCATCGATGCAACACTCCTTCGCGACATGCATGGCACACAAGGTGTCAGCAAGACATCGTGATCCGGTCATCACCGCCTGGCAACGCCCCACAGACAGACGCGCCCCCGGATGGGAGCGCGTCAGAGAGGAGATCACGACAGCGTGCGACCTCAGTCCTTGAGCTTGCCGAACACCAACGAGCCGTTGGTGCCACCGAAGCCGAAGGAGTTGGACAGGGTGTACTCGATCTTCATGTCGCGTGCGACATTGGGAACGTAGTCGAGATTGCAGCCCTCGGCCGGATTGTCGAGGTTGATGGTCGGCGGGGCGATCTGATCACGCATCGCCAGCACGCAGAACACGGCCTCGACGGCACCGGCGGCACCCAGCAGGTGACCGATCATCGACTTGGTGGAACTGACGGCCACATTGCGCGCCGCGTCGCCCAGCACGGATTCGACGGCCAGGCTCTCGGCCTTGTCGCCGGCATTGGTGGACGTGCCGTGAGCATTGATGTAATCGATCTCGCTCGGGTCCAGCTTGGCATCCCGAATGGCGTTGCGCATCGAGGCGGCCGCGCCACGGCCGTCTTCAGGCGGCGCCGTCATGTGATGCGCATCATCGGACATGCCGAAACCGAGCACCTCGGCGTAGATGGTCGCACCACGTGCCTTGGCGTGCTCATACTCTTCCAGCACCACGACACCGGCACCGTCGGACAGCACGAAGCCATCACGATCACGGTCCCATGGGCGGCTGGCCGCCTGAGGGTCGTCGTTGCGGGTCGAGAGCGCGCGCGCCGCGGAGAAGCCGCCCAGACCCAGCGGTGTGGTCGCCATCTCGGCACCACCGGCCACCATCACGTCAGCATCGCCGTAGGCGATGGTACGAGCGCTGTAACCGATGTTGTGCGTTCCGGTGGTACAGGCGGTGGTGATCGCGATGTTGGGGCCGCGATAACCGAACTGGATCGCCAGGTTGCCGGAGATCATGTTGATGATGGAGCCCGGCACGAAGAACGGCGAGATGCGACGCGCACCGCCTTTCTCCAGCGCCTTGTGATTGTGCTCGATCATCGGCAGACCACCGATACCGGAACCGATGGCAACACCGATGCGATCGGCATTGTCTTCCGTGCACTCGATACCGGAATCGGTGATGGCCTGATGGGCCGCCGCGATACCGTACTGGATGAAGAGGTCCATCTTGCGGGCCTCTTTCGGGTTCAGATACTGACCCACATCGAAATTCTTGATGGAACCGCCAAAACGGGTATTGAAACCGCTGACATCGAAATGCTCGATGGGTGCGATGCCACTCTTGCCCGCCTTGATGTTGCTCCAGCTTTCCTCGACGGTATTCCCTACCGGGGTCACCAGGCCTAGACCTGTCACCACTACCCTTCTGCGAGGCATCGTGTCTCCTCCAAAACTATCGACTTGGCACGCCTGGGCCAGCTGCACCTGGGCGGTAATTGAGCGCATTATACAGAAACCTTGCCAGTGATGGGCAGTCGGTTTTCCTGCGGTTTTCCAGACGCTGTCCTGCGCACAGGCGACGGGGGTGACACCGCCATGTCACCTGCGATCAACACTGCCGACCACACGCCCTGCTCCCGCCTCTTTTCGCCCACAAAGACAGGGCTCTGGCACAGGAATGTCGCGCGAGACATCCCGCGACAGGCTCACGCTCCTGCGCAGACCTCGCCCTTGCCTCGGACGTCGCCCGCCCCTGGCACCGCCAAACTCTCGCATCTCCCGCCGGCAGAGAAGTCTGCCGTCCTTGCTGGCCGCTCTGCCGAGAAAGGCACGGCCGACCAGCGCTCAAGAGTGACGAATGGCAGAAACGACAAGAGCCGCACTGAAGACAGTGCGGCTCTTGAACGTACAGACGATTGCATCACGACCCTGAGCCACGAAGGGCCCGCTGGTCGCTTCAATCCACCTTACTGGTGGTTGACGATGTAATCGATAGCTTCCTGCACGGTGGTGATCTTCTCTGCTTCTTCGTCAGGAATTTCAGTATCGAATTCCTCTTCCAGAGCCATCACCAGCTCAACGGTGTCCAGGGAGTCGGCGCCCAGGTCTTCAGTGAAAGAGGAAGAGTTCTGGATGTCTTCTTCTTTGGCGTTCAGGCGCTCGGCCACAACCTTCTTGACGCGTTCTTCAATGGTGCTCATTTAACAATCACTCCTAGTGGTACGGAATCCGCAGCTCGAAAAAGCTGGGCGTAGTTTATAGGCCACCCCAAAAGGACGCAACCACGTCCCCGCGCGGGGCTTAGCGCATGTTCATGCCGCCGTTTACCTGCAACGTCTCACCGGTAATGTAGCCTGCTGCATCACTGGTCAGGAAGCCGACTGCCGCAGCAATCTCTTCCGGCTGGCCAAGGCGCGCCAGCGGGATGTTGCCGAGCAGCGCTTCGTGCTGCGCTTCCGGCAATGCTTCGGTCATGTCAGTGGCGATGAAGCCCGGCGCCACTGAATTGACGGTAATGTTGCGCGACGCGACTTCACGCGCCAGCGAGCGGGCAAAGCCTTCCATGCCTGCCTTGGCGGCAGCATAGTTGACCTGACCGAGGTTGCCCATGGTCGCGACCACGGACGAGATGTTGACGATGCGACCGAAGCGCGCCTTGGTCATGCCGCGCAGGCAGCTCTTGCTGACACGGAAGACCGACTTGAGGTTGGTGTCGAGCACCGCATCCCAATCGTCTTCCTTGAGGCGCATCAGCAGGTTGTCACGGGTGATGCCGGCGTTGTTGACCAGGATGGTCGGTGCGCCGAAGCGCTCGCCGATTTCCTTGAGCACGGCGTCGACGCTGGCCTGGTCGGTGACGTTGAGCAGCATGCCCGCGCCTTCGATACCGTGCGCCTCGAGGTCAGCGCCGATGGCGGCCGCCCCTTTTTCGCTTGTGGCCGTGCCGATCACGATACGGCCCTGACGGCCGAGTTCACGGGAGATGGCTTGGCCGATGCCACGACTGGCACCGGTTACCAGTGCGATTCTGCGTTCGCTCGTCATCTTGAGTCCTGAGTTGGCTGATCCAAGTCACATGACTGGCCGCGCGGGCCAATCACGAGCTTACTGATTCTGTTCGGCAGCGGTCTCACGGGCAAGTTCCAGCGCCGCTTCCAGGCTGTCCGGGTCGTTCACGGCCAGGCCACGGGCCTGACGCTGGATACGCTTGCCGAGACCGGTCAACACCTTGCCCGGACCGCATTCGATGAAGGTCCGCGCGCCGCTGTCGAACATGGCATTGACGCAATCCGTCCAGCGCACCGGCTGATAGAGCTGCTCGATCAGACGCTGACGCAGTGTCTCGACATCCTCATGGGCCTTGGCATCGACATTCTGGATGACGGTGTAGCGCGGCGCACGGAAGTCGATGTCGTTCATCGCCTCGGCCAGCTTGTCAGCCGCCGGACGCATCAGATCGCAATGCGAAGGCACGGAGACCGGCAGCGGCATGGCACGCTTGGCACCCGCCTCCTGACACGCCGCGATGGCACGCTCGACGGCAGCCGTGCCGCCCGCGATGACCACCTGACCCGGCGCATTGTAGTTGACTGCCGCGACCACTTCACCCTGCGCCGCACTGGCACAGGCAGCTTCGACCTGAGCATTCTCGAGACCGAGAATGGCCGCCATCGCGCCCTGCCCCTGAGGCACGGCAGTCTGCATGGCTTCGCCGCGCAGATTGACCAGCTTGACGCCTTCGGCAAAGCCGATCACGCCGGCGCAGACCATCGCGCTGTATTCGCCCAGGGAGTGACCGGCCATGCGCGCCGGACGCGGACCTTCCAGCTCCTGCCAGACGCGCCAGATGGCAACGCTGGCCGTCAGAAGCGCAGGCTGGGTCAACTCGGTACGATTGAGCTCCTCTGCCGGGCCTTCCTGCGTCAGATGCCAGAGATCGCGCCCCAGCGCGTCAGAGGCTTCTTCGAAGGTAGTGCGGACGACGCTGTAGCGCTCCGCCAGCTCCCGCAGCATGCCGACCTGCTGGGAGCCCTGTCCCGGGAAGATGAGGGCCAGGGAATCTGTCATTGCTGTCACCATTTCCATCTGTTCAGGTGGGACTGACACGGGTAAGGAAACCCGATTTCCGCTGGCCCGCCAGTGCGCTGCGCCGTGTCGCTCCCCTCCGGAGCCATTCACCAACGCCACACACTCCTGCCAGGGGAAAGCCTGCTTCTCCCTTCACTGCATTGTACTCACCAGCGACACACTTGCTGCCTGCTGCCACCCTCTCACTCGCCATCCCTCGCGAGAACAGGCCTTCGCACCTGCCGGACATCCCGGACATCAGGCGGCGCCTTCGCGTCAGACCCGATGCCACATCGGTCGGGCGCAGGCATTGTCGCACCGAGTGAGACCAAGCTCGACCCCCGCCGACCAAGAATCCGACCAATTTACGCAATTAACCCGGCAGGCTGCCCTTGAGAGCATGCGCAAGACGCTCCGGCAAGCCTCGGCGCGCCTCACTCGCCGCGCGCGAGACAGCATAGGCGAATCCCTCCGCGGCCGCCCCGCCATGACTCTTGACGACCACGCCGGCCACGCCCAGCAGACTGGCACCGTTGTAGCGCACCGGATCCAGCTGACGAGACAGGCGCGTCAATGCCGGACGTGCCAACCAGGCCATCAGGCGCGTACGCCAATCCGCCGCCAATGTCGCCCCCAGCTGTGCCGACAGCATCTGGGCCAGCCCTTCACTGCTCTTGAGCACGACATTGCCGACGAAACCGTCGCAGACCACGACGTCTACCTCACCTGCGAAGAGGTCGCCCCCTTCAACGAAGCCGAGATAATCGAAATTCGCACCGCTGCCAGCCAACAAGGCATGCGCTTCCTGCACCTGCGCCGTCCCCTTGCCGGATTCGACACCGACATTGAGCAGCCCCACGCGCGGGTTGGCGACACCTTCCACCAGCTGGCACCGCACGGCACCCATGCGAGCAAATGCCAGCAGATGCTGCGGCGCGACCGCCACATTGGCGCCAAGATCCAGCAGACTGCAGGACCGCTCTCCCTGCGTGGGTACCGCCGCACAGATAGCTGGCCGCTCCACTCCCTCGACCGTTCCCACGTCCCGCATGGCCAACGCCATCAAGGCGCCGGTATTGCCCGCACTGACGCAGGCATCGACCTGCCCGCTCGCCACCAGATCGAGCGCACTGGACATGCTGCTGGGCTCGCGACTGCGCACGACACGCGAGGGGCGAGCATCAGACGCGACAATGCCGTCGACAGCGAGTGTCTGAAGGCGATCACGAACACGGGAGAGTGAAGCAGGGAGGGAATCAAGCTCGGCATCCAGAAGATGCCCTGGACCCACCAGCGTGGCGCTGAGTCGTGGGTCACGCAACAGTGCACTGGCAGTGCCCCGTAACGTAGCGCGGGGACCGAAGTCCCCGCCCATCGTATCGATGGCGATACGCACGGCGTTACGCCGTGCGCTGCATCAATGCTTTAGGCATCGACGACTTTACGGCCACGGTAGAAACCGTCGGCAGACACGTGGTGACGCAGGTGAACTGTACCGGTTTCCTTGTCCTGGGACAGGGTCGGTGCAGTCAGGGCGTCGTGGCTGCGACGCATGCCACGCTTGGAACGGGTTTTGCGGTTCTGCTGAACTGCCATGGGAATTACTCCAATCTTGTCGACAAATTGAGTTCAGTGCTTGTCCTTCAGGGTGCCAAGCACACTGAATGGATTCACAGCGGGTGCGTCCGAGGCCTCGGGTTCCACACCGCTGGCCAGCTGGTCGCGAGAGACGGCACAATCGGCCTCCTCGTGGTAGACCACCTGCGGCAGGACAAGGAGCACTTCATCCTCGATCACTGACAGGAGATCCAGCTGTTCGTTTTCCACCACTACCGGCTCGTACTCACCGGGCAGCTGCGATGCCAGTGCGTCATTGGTGACCAGTCCCAACAGGAATTCGCTGGAAAGCGGTTCCGGCTCGGTAGGTCCCAGGCAGCGCTGGCACAGCAGACTTGCCTCGAAGGCGATGCTGCCCTCGATGAAGCTGCGACGCTGAGTATCGATGTCAAAGGCCAACGTGATGCTCACGTCACCCTCCTGTGCACCGATCGCTTCAACTACACGGGGCATGTCCGCCAGAGGAATCACGCCTTCAAGGCGTTTTCCCGCTGACGCCAGCCGGTAGGGCTCGACCTTGGTCGGCAGTCTTGTGGTCAACATAGGCGCGCCATAATAGGGATTCCCCCTCCCGGTGTCAAAATGCATGAGCAACTTGTTCATTCTGCCAGCCCACGGCATGGCGGCCTTTCCGCGCCACCCGACCCGAGCATGAGCACAGATGAGGTCAGGCGGATCCTTCAGCGCGCGATTGTACGCCTGTGTCGCTTCAATGCCGAGAGGATTTGCGGCATCCTCCAATCTCAAGCATATCAACGAGTTGTCGTGAGAAAGCATGGCGGCGATGCATCACACGGAGAATCACGCGCG
Organism: Cobetia sp. 3AK; assembly: GCF_029846335.1. Classification (NCBI taxonomy): domain Bacteria; kingdom Pseudomonadati; phylum Pseudomonadota; class Gammaproteobacteria; order Oceanospirillales; family Halomonadaceae; genus Cobetia; species Cobetia sp. 3AK. The sequence goes on from NZ_JARWKR010000001.1 coordinate 245,746, forward strand.
CGCCGGCCCCTCTCGACCTCCTGCCCTCTCATGCTCCGCCCCCTTCGCGCCCCGAACGCCTGCACGAATCGAGAGCCCAAAAAGAGAACAACGCCATGACACGACTGGTACTGGCTTCCAGCTCCCGCTGGCGCCGAGCCTTGCTTGATCGACTCGGACTCCCCTACACATGGGGGGCGCCTGACATCGATGAAACCCCTCGTCCCACGGAATCTCCCGAGGCACTGGTCCATCGCCTGTCCCTGGGCAAGGCCAACGCCCTGGCGGAGGCCTATTCACACCACTTGATCATCGGCAGCGACCAGGTGGCCGTCTTCGAGGGCGAGATCCTCGGCAAGCCACAGGACCTGGCCGCCGCCCGCGCTCAGCTGACACGCTTCTCGGGACGCCGAGTCCGCTTCGTCACCGGCCTGGCGCTGTTGGATACACACAGCGCGCGACACTGGGTCTGCCATGAAAGCTACGACGTGGTGTTTCGCACGCTGAGCGAGCAGGAGATCACGCGTTACGTCGAGCGCGAATGCCCGCTGGACTCGGCCGGCAGCTTTCGCATGGAGGGGTTGGGCATCACGCTCTTCGAGCGTCTCGAGGGACGTGATCCCAACACCCTGATCGGCCTGCCGCTGATTCGCCTGTGCGAACTGTTGCGTGAGGCAGGCCTGGATCCACTGCTGGAGGGCTAGGGCAGGCGATAGCTGACCGGCGAGACATTGGCGTCAAGCCCCAACGCGCTGGCCATCACACCGGCAAAGCGCCGCGTGAAGCGCTCGAAGGGATCCTGACGCGGCGTGTAATCATGCACGCCACCCTGCGGTGCCAGCTCGGCGGCCAGCTCCTCAAGCGTTGCGGTGCGATCCACAAGCCCGAGCGCGCGAGCCTGCTCGCCGGTCCAGATCAGCCCGGAGAACAGCGCCGGATCGTCCTTGAGCCGCTCACCGCGCCCGGCCTTGACCGCCGCGATGAACTGCTGGTGAGTCGTGGCCAGCACGCTCTGCCAGAAGTCGCGCTGCTCAGGCGAGATCTCGGAGAAGGGATCGAGAAACGCCTTGTTGTCACCTGCCGTGAACACACGTCGCTCGATTCCCAGCTCTTCCATCGGCCCCTTCAGCCCGAAGCTCGAGGAGATCACCCCGATGGACCCGACCAGACTCGACGGCGCCGCGAGAATCTCGCCGGCGCCGGCTGCCATGTAATAGGCGCCACTCGCCCCGAGATCCTCGATCACGGCGATCACCGGCTTGCCACCCTGCTCCCGCATGCGCATCAACTCGTCATAGACGCGCTGGGACTGCACGGGACTGCCGCCGGGGGAATTGATATCCAGCACCACCGCCACGGAGGCCGGCGACTCATTGGCCGCTCGCAGACCCTTGATGATGCGCTCGGCATTGGCTTCGCCATCCGCCTCGATCACGCCCTTGACGCGCACGACACCGAGGTGCCGTTCACCGGGCAAGGCTGCCGGCTGGCTGCCGAGCGTGAAGAGGGTCACGGATGTCGCGATCGAGGCAATGAACAACAACGCGAACAGGAAGCGAAAGAACAGCTTCCAGCGCCTGGAGCGCCGTTGCTCGGTGACCACGCCCTGCACCCAGCGGTCCATCATCTCGAGCTGCACGGTACGCTCACGCGCCTGCCAGTCCACCTCGCTGCTGGAGGTGGCAGCGCTGTCAGCGCCCTGTCCGCTCGCGCCCGCTCCCCCCTCGTCCTTGCCACCTGGCCCTTCACGCCAGGGATCCTGCGGCCTGTCACTCATCGCTTGCTGCTCCTGTCATGGGCAGGACACCGTCATCATCTGACCGCGCCAAGCCACTCCATCAATTCATCGAAGTGCGAGACGATGCGCTGTGGGGCACAGGCCTCGAGTCGCGGCACGCTGTGCACGCCATAGGTGACACCGACACTGTGCATGCCCAGCGCACGCGCCATCTCGAGATCATATTCGGTATCGCCGACCATCAGCGCCTCATGCGCCTCAACGTTCAGCTCGGCCAGCAGCTCTTCGAGCATCAGTGGATGCGGCTTGGACAGCGTCATGTCCGCGGTACGCGAGGCGTGGAACCAGTCACCGCAGTCATGGGCCTGGAACATCCGATCAAGCCCGCGACGACTCTTGCCCGTCGCGACGGCCAGCAGCTGCTCCGGGTGAGCTCGCAGACGCTCGATGCCATTTCCCACGCCCGGAAAGAAATCCAGCGGCGTGGTATCGACTGCCACGAAATGCTGCTTGTAGGCCTCGACCAGTGCCTCGCACTGGGCAGCCGAAGCTCCGGGGAACAGCCGCGCCATGGCCTCCGGCAATCCGAGACCGATGATGTCGCGCGCGGCATGCGCCGGAAGCTCTCCCATGCCGACCGCCAGCGAGGCCGCCTGCAGGCAATCGACGATGCGTGCCTCGGAGTCCATCAAGGTACCGTCCCAATCGAAGATGACCAGACGATAGCGAGGTGAAGGCAGTACCGCAGAGGCGTCAGTCATGACGGGCTCCCAATTCTCGAGCATTGGCAAGGACGCGCTTCATGCGCTTGTCCAGCGGCGCACGGACCGTCACGGTCCGCCCGTCGGTGGGGTCCGGGAAACTGAGCTGAGCGGCATGCAGGAACAGGCGCTCCAGCCCGACCTTCTTCGCCAGCGCATTGCCGCGTTCGGTCCCGTATTTGGTATCGCCGAGCAGCGGGTGACCGGCATGCACGGAGTGCACACGAATCTGGTGGGTACGCCCGGTGATCGGCTCGGCCTCGACCAGCGTCATGCTGGGATAGGCTTCGCGCACCGCATAACGGGTACTGGCCGTCTTGCCGGCCTCGTCGACGCGCACGCGACGCTCCCCGTTGCCGCCGTCGTAACGCTCAAGCGGTGCATTGACGTAATCACGCCGCGAGTCCCAGCGCCCTTCCACCAGCGCCAGATACAGCTTGGTCATCTTGTGGGCCTTGAGGTCCGCATTGAGCTGCAGCAACGCCGCACGCGTCTTGGCCAGCAGGATGCAGCCGGAGGTATCACGATCCAGACGATGGACCAGCTCCAGAAACGGCAGTTCATCACGAATCTGACGCATGGCCTCGATCAGCCCGATCTTGACGCCGCTCCCGCCGTGCACGGCGAGACCGGACGGCTTGTTGATGACCATGAAATCATCGGTCTCGCGCACGATGCAGCCCGCCAGCACCTCACGCAGATTGCCACTGACTTCCTGCACCGCGGCTTCCGGCGACAGGCGCAGTGGCGGTACACGCACCAGGTCTCCCGCCTGCAGGCGATAGTCGACCTTGATGCGCTTCTTGTTCACCCGAACCTCACCCTTGCGCACGATGCGATAGATCAAGGCCTTGGGTGCCCCCTTGAGACGTGTACGCAGGAAATTGTCGATGCGCTGCCCGGCCAGTTCCGGGGCAACCTCGATCCACTGGACTGATTGGCCCTCGGCCATGTCTCGCTCCTTTCCGGCCTCGCCTTCGCGCGGCCTGTTCATCATGTTGCCGTACGCCGGGGCGCACTCAGACTGGCCATTCTACGGTGTCATGCGACCAATGGGGAATCATCCCGCCATCGGAGGGCTCTGGCTGCGCCGCTCAAGGCCGCGAAACCCGGGACGAATGGCGGGCATTCGGGCGAAGCATTTGATATGCCTGCCGAATTGCTGGCCCATACCTTTACTGGTATATTCGGGCCCAGTGAGATGGGCCTTCTCTATATGCCTGATCACCCGCGTCACGACCCCGCCGAGACGGCGAGGTAGACGGTTCTGCATGCGGCGTGAAACCCCATGCAGACCACGTGAACAGGGCCAGCCGGCCCACGACGAAACAATGCGCACCGACGTCAGCACCGTGCAGAGTCTTCACGCACCCTGTTGTCACCTGGACTGTCGGCCGCGTGCTGTCCTGCGCAACGGGTCTGCCGATTGCAGATCACGAATGCCGCCTCACGGACAGTCGTCCAATGCCGCTGGCTGGCCAGCATCATGACGAAAGACATCGATAACGTCCGCGCCAGAGATGGCGAGGTAACGCTATCAGCGGGCGCGGGACGTGTTACCCCGCGCGCCGCAGCGCGACCGGCCGTGACGCCACCTCCCCGCGAGACACGTCACTGCCCTCGAGCGCAGCAACACGATGCAATGCCCAGCCTTCTGGTGGGCCAATGACACACTACCGCCCGGGCATGATGCCCGGGCAATCATTCGATATCCGTGCCGAAGGCCGGCGTCGATGAATCGGCGAATGCCAGGTGTTAGGGAAGAGACCGCAGGGCCGGAGGAGTCAACGTTCCCCGCAACACGTCCTGCCTCTTTCCAGTACTCAACATGATCATGCCGCATGTGGCACGTCACGAGACGTGCCTGCATGCGAAAGACGCATCCCACGACATGCGCTGAGCACAACACGAAGCTGAAAACGGTTCCTCGTCGCCGACGCAAATGCGGCTGCCCTTCGGCACGCCCAGTCTAGCGAGACGACATGAAACGGATGCTCATCAACGCGACCCAGCCGGAAGAGCTGCGCGTCGCACTGGTCGACGGACAACGCCTTTACGATCTCGACATCGAGTCTGGTGCCCGCGAGCAGAAGAAAGCCAACATCTACCGCGGCAAGATCACCCGCATCGAGCCCAGCCTGGAAGCCTGCTTCGTCGATTTCGGCGCCGATCGCCACGGCTTCCTGCCGCTCAAGGAAATCTCCCGCGAGTACTTCAGCAAGGACCCGGGCCAAGGCCGCCCCAACATCAAGGAAGTGCTCAAGGAAGGCCAGGAAGTCATCGTCCAGGTCGACAAGGAAGAGCGTGGCAACAAGGGCGCCGCCCTGACCACCTTCATCAGTCTGGCCGGCCGCTTCCTCGTGCTGATGCCCAACAACCCGCGTGCCGGTGGCATTTCCCGCCGCATCGAGGGGGAAGAGCGCGCCCAGCTGAAAGAGGCGATGAACAGCCTCACCCTGCCAGACAAGATGGGCGTCATCGTACGCACCGCCGGTATCGGCAAGAGCGCAGAAGAGCTCCAATGGGACCTCGACTATCTGGCACAGGTCTGGGATGCCGTCACCAAGGCTGCCGCCAGCCGCCCTGCCCCCTTCCTGATCTATCGTGAATCCAATGTCATCATCCGTGCCATGCGCGACTATCTGCGCAATGACATCGGTGAGGTGCTGATCGATTCCGGCGACGTCCAGGAAGAAGCGCTGTCCTTCGTCCGTCAGGTCATGCCGAGCTATCAGCAGAAGATCAAGCTCTACGAAGACGACGTCCCGCTGTTCTCGCGCTTCCAGATCGAATCCCAGATCGAGACCGCCTATCAGCGCGAAGTGAAGCTGCCTTCCGGTGGCGCCATCGTCATCGACCACACCGAAGCTCTCGTCTCCATCGACATCAACTCCGCGCGTGCCACGCGTGGCAGCGATATCGAGGAAACCGCGCTGCAGACCAACCTGGAAGCGGCGGACGAGATCGCGCGCCAGCTGCGTCTGCGTGACATCGGCGGCCTGGTGGTGATCGATTTCATCGACATGACCCCGGCGCGCAATCAGCGTGAAGTCGAGAATCGCGTGCGAGACGCGCTCAAGATCGACCGCGCTCGCGTGCAGATCGGTCGCATCTCACGCTTCGGCCTGATGGAAATGTCGCGCCAGCGCCTGCGTCCGTCACTGGGCGAGACCAGCGGCGTGGTCTGCCCGCGCTGTGACGGCCAGGGCACCATCCGCGACGTGCGCTCCATGGCGCTCTCGATCATGCGCCTGATCGAGGAAGAGGCCATGAAGGAGCGCAGCTCGCAGATCCGCGCCATCCTGCCGGTGCCGGTCGCGACCTACCTGCTCAACGAGAAGCGCGCCACGCTGTTCGACATCGAGCGTCGTCAGGGCGTCAATGTCGTGCTGCTGCCGAACCCGGAACTCGACACGCCGCACTACGAAGTCGTGCGTCTGCGTGATGACCATGTCGATGAAGACGGTGCCGACAAATCCAGCTTCGAGCTGTCCGTCGAGACCGAAGTCGGCAAGGAGCCGGATCCGAATTTCGACAAGCCACCGGCACGCACCGAAGCGGCGGTCAAGAGCGTGTCCCACACGACACCAGCCCCCGCCTCCGCACCGGAAGTCAGCAAGCCTGCCGAGCCCGCCGAGACTGACGAGAACACCTCCGCTTCCAGCAACGGCAACGGCAACGGCAACGGCAACGGCAACGACAATGCCAAGAACGGCAACCGTCGTCGCAATGGCAAGGGCAGCAATAACCGCAGCCGCAACGACAATCGCAACGACAGCCAGAGCGAGACTCGCAACGACAGTCGTCAGGGATCGCGCAGCGACACTCGTAACGACGGCCGCAATGCCAATCGCAACGACAATCGTCAGACCTCTCGCAATGACGGGCGCAATGCGGTGAGCAAATCCGAAGCCACGGCGGCCCCGGCCGCCCAGGCACCGGCAGCAGCCCCTTCCGGCGGCGGTCTACTGGCACGTCTGGCCAAGGGCTTCAGCCGCCTGCTGGGCAGCGACGACAGCGCCAGCGCGACGCCGGCCAAGTCCAGCGAGGCCCGCAAGGCACTGGAGAAGGCACGCGAGCGTCGCGAAAGCGTCAGCGAAGCCTCAACCGACGGCAATGCACGCAAGGATGGCCGCAATGCCAACCACGGCAACGCACGCAACGACAATCGTCGCCGCAACGCCGAGGGCGATTCACGCCAGCAGGACTCGCGTCAGCAGGACTCTCGTCAGCAGGACACGCGCGGCAACGACAACGATGGTCGCAACGACAGTCGCAACGATGGTCGCAACGACAGCCAGAGCGACAACCGCTCCGAGGGTCGCAGCAACAACAAGCGTCGTCAGCGCAATGACCGTGGCAATCGTCGCAAGTCCAGCGAGTCGCGTCAGGACAACGCTCAGGACATCGTGACCAACGACAGCAAACCGCAGGCAGAAGCGACGGAGAAGACATCCGACGCACAGACGCCTGCCAAGGCGCCGTCCGGCAATGATGCCAAGCAGAACGAGGCCAAGCAGGACAATGCTGCCAAGCGTGATGACAAGCCGGCGCGCCGTGAGAAGCCTTCCAAGGCGGACAAGGCAGAGCAGGTCAACAGCCATCATGCTCGCGAGTCCATCAAGGCGGCAGAACAGGCCCAGCAGAGCGAGCAGCAGGCAGACGATGTCCAGCAGCCGACGCGCAACAATCCGCGCGCTCGTAGCCGCAGCCATGCACTCAATCCCGATGCCGTCGCTCAGCAGCAGTCCCTGAAGGCCATGGCACTGGCCGGCCCGCAGGCGCAGAGCGCTCAGCCAGCCGACGCCGTGCTCGATGACGTCGCCTCGACCGCAGCACCGCAGCAACCGGTTCCCGCCGTTGCCGAGGAAGGTGCCGAAGGCGTGAAGGTCGCGCCTGAGACGGTCGAGAGCAGTGAACCGCAAGCGCAAGCTGTCGTCGCTGACAGCGACGGCGACAAGGCAGCGCCTGCCGACGTCAGCGCCAAGGTGGAGACGGACGTGGCGCCGGACGTGGCAGTGGCCGCTGACGACGCCACGCCCGATGAGCAGCCGTCGGTCGCCGAGACGCCAGAGGCGCCGGAAATCAGTGCGCCCAGCACGCAAGCCCTGCAACAGGACGTGACGACACGGGATGGCTCTGCCGAGGTCAGCGACTCCAGCACCGCGTCTGCCACGCCCCATCAGGCTCAGCACACTGAACAGCACGCCACCCAGCGTACTGAACAGCATGCACCGCAGCAGGCCAACGCTCATCAAGCGCAGGCCGAGACGCTGAGCGCAACGACCAGGACCGATGCCGACACCTCTGAAACCGTGTCCGATGCCGAGGCCGATGTGGCAGCAACGGACGTCAAGGCGGATGACAGCGCGGTACAGGCGCAGGTCGCGGTGGAGACCGCACCGGAAGCGGCCGTCGACAGCCAGGCGCTGAAGGACAGCGTGATGCCGCAGGAGACGGCGTCCGTGGCCGAGACCGAAGCTTGCGTGGAAGCAGACACCCCCCATCGCACTGAGCACGCTAGCGAAGCGGCGACGCAGCCAGAGGCGACAGCTCAGGTAGAAGCGACTCCGGAGACTGCACCTGCCGAGCAAGATGCAGGACAGTCTGAAGCCGCCAAGCCGGAAGTGCAGCAGCCACAGACCCAATCTGCCGCGACCCCGCTGGCGTCGACTCAGGCCGATGCACAGCCTGATGCGTCTCAGGCAGAGGCTGCGCCAGCAGAGCCCGCTCTGGAAGATGTCGAGGCGACCGCCTCCGTGCAGACGGAAACGCCAGCACAGGATGACGACATCGCCGCGGCAGACGCTCAGGCACCTGCAAGCGATGACAAGCAAGATGAGGCAGCCGGGACCGCCAACGCTTCACGTCGCCGCCGTGGTGCTCGCGCCTACAATGACCCGCGCGAAGTTCGTCGTCGTGAGCGTGAGGCCGCCGAGAAAGCGGCCGCCGATGCTCAGGCGACAGAGGGTCAGGCAGAAGTCAGCTCGCAGGACAACGACGACAGCACGACACGTTGAGCCCTGCCCCCTGCCTCACCGGCTTCATCGGTGCAGGCAGGGGATTGACCCGTCACGAAAAAGCCCCGCAGATCACTCTGCGGGGCTTTTTCGTGACGGAATGCCTTCGACAAACCGACCAACCGTCAGGAAGGCGTCGCGGCCATCTCTCCCAGTACGCGCGGTTCCTGCTCCAGCCAGACCCCGAAGCGCGCATGAACGCTCTCACGCACCTCCTGTGCCAGCGCCAGCAGCTCCGAGACCTGCCCGCCCCCAAAGTGAACCAGCACCAGCGCCTGGCGATCATGCACGCCGACATGACCCCAACGTGCCCCCCTGAGGCCACATTGGTCGATCAGCCAGCCGGCCGCCAGTTTCACGCTGCCATCGGCCTGCGGGTAGTGCGGCAAGGTCGGATGATGCGCCAACAGCTCGCGAGCCTCGTCGGCGGCAAGCTGAGGGTTCTTGAAGAAGCTTCCCGCATTGCCGAGCACCGCAGGGTCCGGCAGCTTTTCACTGCGCGTGGCAATCACGGCATTGGCTACGCTCAATGGCGTGATGGCCTCCCCTTGCGGTGTGGCGGCATTGACGCGCTGAGCGAGGTCCCCATAGGCGAGTTGCGGTGTCGCTTCACGCGTCACCACGAACTCCAGGCGAGTGATCAGGACGCGATGCTCAAGCGACCCCTTGAAGAGACTGTCACGGTAGCCGAAGGCGCACTCCTCGCGACTCAGCCAGCGCGTGCTGCCATCCTCCAGCGACATGACTTCCAGTCGCAGCAGATGGTCGGCCAGCTCGACACCATAGGCACCGATGTTCTGGATCGGGGCTGCGCCACAGCAGCCGGGAATCAAGGCCAGATTCTCGTAGCCCCACCAGCCAGCTGTCGCCAGCTCCATCACCAGGGCGTGCCAGCGCTTGCCCGCCTCGACACTCACGGTGGCGGTTCTGCCATCCGCTGCCGGCGTGATCGTCATGGCCTCGAAGGCCGGGCGCATCACATGGGCATCCAGCCAGGGCAGCAACACCAGATTGCTGCCCCCACCGATCACCACCAGACGCTCATCGGCCGCACGCGAGTCCAGAATCTGGCGACGCGCCTCGGCCACGCTGCGTGGCTCACTGAAGGTACGTGCGGTGGCGGCAAAGCCCAGGGTATTGCAGGCCGTCAGTGATGCTCTCGTCGATGTCTTGTCGGACGCCATCATGAAGGGGCCCGCGTGACAGGTGGCAGGGCATCGATCAATGCCTCACAGGCAATGTCGATCAGGTCCAGCACCTGCTCGAAGGCCTCAGGCCCCCCGGTATAGGGGTCCGGCACTTCGCGACTGCCTCGCGCCGGAGCCGGCAGCGGCGTCGGCAGCAGGTCCAGCAGACGGCCAAGCAGTGCCGGACTGTCCTGGGGTGCCAGACGCCGCGCGTCACTCAGGTTGGCATCATCCATCACCAGGATCAGATCGACGTCATAAAAGTCCTGCACGCACAGCTGGCGAGCGCGCAGGCCACTGATGTCGTACCCACGCTCAGCCGCATGCGCGATGGCACGTGAATCCGGCGGAGCACCCACATGCCAGTCACTGGTACCACAGCTGTCGACCTCGATGAGCTCATCCAGCCCATGGCGTGCCAGCGCGGCACGCAGTACGCCTTCCGCGCTGGGGGAGCGACAGATATTGCCCAGACAGACCATCAGAATTCGTCTGACCGGCGGTCTGCGCGCCGCTATCCGCTCAAGCAACTCACTCATCACCGGCCTCTTGCGTCAGCCAGTCACGCACGCGCTCGAGATCTTCCTGGGTATCCACACCGGCAGGATGGGAGGTGCAGGCGATGGCGACCTGAATCGCATGACCATGATGCAGTGCGCGCAATTGCTCGAGCTGCTCGAGCTGCTCCAGCGGCGCCGGCAGCCAATCGACATATTCGCTCAGAAAGCTGGCGCGATAGGCGTAGAGACCGATATGGCGCAACCAGGAGTCGGTGGCCAGCACGGTCGGCGGCGTGGTGAAGTGCTCCCGATCCCACGGCAGCGGCGCGCGCGAGAAGTACAGCGCGCGACCACGCAGATCACGCACCACCTTGACCACATTGGGATTGAACAGGCTATCGACACTGGTGATGGGCTCGGCCAGGGTCGCGATGGAAGCCCCCTCGTCTTCCTCGAGACGCAAGGTGACCTGATCGATCAGCGCGGCAGGCAACAACGGCTCATCTCCCTGCACGTTGACGACCAGCGTCTCGGGAGCCAGTGCTAGCCGCTCGACCACTTCCGCGAGACGATCGGTGCCACTGGGGTGATCGGCACGAGTCATCACGACCTCGGCACCGAAGCCCTCACAGACGGTGCGGATACGCTCGTCGTCCGTGGCGATCACCACACGGCTTGCCTGACTGGCACAGGCATTGCGCCAGACATGCTCGATCATCGGCCGACCATGGATGTCCGCCAACGGCTTGCCGGGCAGGCGCGAGGAGTTGAAGCGCGCCGGAATCACCACCACGGCGCCACGACCTGTCACATCACTGCTGTGCGCCACATCGCTCATCAGCCGCGACTCCCCTTGAGCTTCTCGTCGGCATCCATCACGCGCGCTTCTTCTTCCAGCATGACGGGGATGCCGTCACGCACGGGATAGGCCAGCCCATCATAGAAGCACTTGAGCTCGGCATTCGCCGCATCGTAGGTCAGCTTGGCCTGACAAAGCGGGCAGACCAGCAGCGCGAGCAATTCCTTGTCCATCGAGACATCTCCGGGATAACAGCTAATAAGAAAGAAACAATCGGTCAGTCGCTCACAGCGCCTCGAGGCGGTTGGCGAGCCAATCCACCAGCGCCTGATCCGGCCGTGCCTCGACATCCAGTGCCCAGCAACGCTCGTTGGCGAAGCGGCGACACTTCACGGCGTCCTTGGCCGTCATCACCACCGGCAGGTTGTCGGAAAAGCGCAGGTCCGTCGGCGTGAAGCGATGATGGTCCGCCAGGGGATGGGGCTGATGCTCCACCCCCAGATTGGTCAAGGTACGGAAGAAACGCTGGGGATTGCCGATACCGGCCAGTGCATGCACCGAGCCACTGAATGGCTGATGAGTGGCGGGATAACGCACATCATCGATCAGATGGCGCCAATGGACCGGCGTCAGCGTCATGCAATGTGATTCCACCGGCAGGCGGGTGCAGTCGATCACCCCATTGGAGATCACGGCATCGACACTCGCCAGCCGTGACAGCGGCTCCCGCAGGGGGCCCGCCGGCAGGCACCGCTGATTGCCGAAGGCGCGCTCGCCATCCACCACCACCAGCTCGATGTCGCGCCCCAGCGCATGGTGCTGCAAGCCGTCATCGGAGAGCAGGATGTCGCACCCCGCCGCGATCAGACGACGCGCGGCACTGGGACGGTCCGGGTCCACCGCCACCGGCAGGCCGGTCTGCTGAGCCAGCATCACCGGCTCATCACCGGCGTGCTGCGGGTCCGTATCGGCCTGGACATACAGCGGGTAACGCGGCGCGTGGCCACCATAGCCCCGTGAGATAATGCCCGGGCGCCAGCCCTGCTCGCTCAACCAACGGCCGAGCCAAGCCACCAGCGGCGACTTGCCGGTTCCACCGACGGTGATGTTGCCGATCACGATCACCGGCACCGGCGCCTTCCAGACCTCACGCTTGCCAGTGAGATAGGCCTCACGTCGGCGTGCCACCACCCCTTTATAGACATGCTCCAGCGGACGTAACAGATGGAGCCAGGCGGCGCCCCGATACCAGGCGTCTACCAGTCGTTCACTCATGCGTCAGCCGTCTCCCGGAACTGGATGCGATGCAGGGCGGCGTAGGCCCCTTCCTGAGCGATCAACGCTTCATGCGTACCGTCTTCGATGATCTCGCCGTCATCCATCACCAGAATGCGATCCGCCTTCTCGATGGTGGACAGCCTGTGCGCGATGACGAAGGTGGTACGGCCCTGACAGACTTCCTCCAGCGCCCGCTGGATATAGCGTTCCGACTCGGTGTCCAGCGCCGAGGTGGCCTCGTCCAGCACCAGAATCGGCGAATCCTTGTAGATGGCACGCGCAATGGCGATGCGCTGACGCTGCCCTCCCGAGAGCATGATGCCGTTGTCACCGACGATGGTGTCATAGCCCTGACTCATGCGTTCGATGAACTCGTGGGCATAGGCGGCGCGCGCCGCCTCCTCGACCCGCTGGACATCCGCTTCCCCGGTGCCGTAGGCGATATTGGCGGTGAGGTTGGCATTGAACAGCGTCACGTTCTGGGAGACCAGCGCGATCTGCTGGCGCATCGGGCGCAGCTTGTAGTCCTCGATGGCCACGTCGTCGATCAGGATGCGGCCCGTGGTAGGCGAGTAGAACCGTGGCAGCAGGCTCATCAGCGTCGACTTGCCGGAACCTGAGCGCCCGACGATGGCTACCATCTGCCCGGCCTCCACTTCCAGATCGATGCCCTTGAGCACATCCGGCTGGTTGTCGGCGTAACGGAAGTGGACGTTGTCGAAGCGCACCCGGCCCGCCAGGCGACCGTCCGGGACCACGTTGCCGTTGTCGGGTTCCGCGGGCATGTCGAGCAGCCCGAACAGCTCCTCAGACGCCGCCATGCCCTTCTGGATTTCGCCGTTGACCTCGGTCAGCTGACGCACCGGCTTGGCCATCATCGAGGCCGCGGTGATGAAGCCGACGAATTCACCCGCCGACATGCCAGCCATCAATTCCGGCGCCATCGCCAGCCACACCAGGGTCGCCAGTGCCACGGCGATCAACAGCTGGATCACCGGCGTGGCGGTGGCCTTGGTCAACGCCTCCTTCATCTTCTGCTCGCGGTTGTACTCACTGACCGCAGCGAAGCGCGCCTTCTCGTAATCTTCCGCACCGTGGGTGCGGACCACCCGATGCCCGGACAGCGCCTCGGATGCCACATGGGTGACCTCCCCCATCGAGCCCTGGATACGCTTGGAGAGCTTGCGGAAGCGCTTGCTGGCATAGCTGACCACCCAGCCGATCAGCGGCGTGACCGCGATGAATACCAACGTGAGTTTCCAGTTGGTCCAGAACAGATAGCTCAGCAGACCCAGCACGAAGAAGCCTTCGCGCATGATGATGGTCAATGCCTTGGTGGCGGCGCCGGTGATCTGCTCCACGTGATAGGTCACGCGGGTGATCAGGTGACCGGTGGAGTTCTCGTCGAAGTAACGTCCCGGCAGATGCAGCATGTGGTTGAACACGGTGGTACGCAGGGTATGCACCACGTTGCGTGCCACGTCGCTCATGCAGTAGGTCCCCAGGAAGGTCCCCACACCGCGTATCGCGAACATGCCGATCACGAACAACGGCAGGAACAATCTGAACTGGGCGTCAGGATTCTGAATGCCATCGATCAGGCGCTTCATCATCTCGGCCAGCGCCGTGCTCGAGGCACCATAGATGACGTAACCCAGCACGGCAGCCAGGAACATCTTCCAGTACGGACGGACATAGCCGAGCAGGCGGCGGTAATGAATCCAGGTGGAGTCGCGACTCACGGGGTCTCCATAGACTTGAGCGGCGCCCTCATGGGGCATCCGGTGGTGATGTATCGGTCCCGGTGCGCGTACTGATGCGCACTCGGGTAATGCCCACTTCGGCGGCAGCGTCCAACGCTTTCACCACCTTCGCATGTGGCGTACGGCCATCGGCTTCGAGGATCAACCCGAAGCGATCAGCCTGGTCCTTGTGTCGTGCAAGCGCAGCCCCCAATGCTGACTCGGTGAGCGAGGTGTCACCGAGCGTGAAATCTCCCTTGGCGCCGATGGTCATGATCAGCGGCGCCTGCTCCACGGCGCTGGCCTGACTGGATTGCGGCAGAATCAGGTCCAGGGCGCGTCGACTGTCAAACGTGGTCGAGACCATGAAGAAGATCAGCAGCAGAAAGACCACGTCGATCAGCGGCGTGAGATTGACCTCGACCGATTCACGCTGGCGGCGAGGAAACCTCATGACGGCCTCCCGGGCCCCACGCCTCGATCGGCGAGCGTATCGGAGCCCGAGAGCGGATCATCCTCGTCCCGACGCATGTAGGCCGGCAGGTCTTCCGGCAGACTCTCCCTCGGCGCTGGCCCGTTGCGCTGGCCCGCGCGACGATCGAAGCCGTCATGACTCTCGGCCAGCCCCAGCTCCCCCTGATGGTGCGAGATGTATTCCACCACCTGCCCCGCCTGCTCTTCCATGGTCACGGTGATGTCTTCCACGCGACGCTGGAAATAGCGATGGAACATCAGCGCCGGAATCGCGACCGTCAGACCCGCCGCCGTGGTGACAAGCGCCTGGGAAATCCCGCCGGCCAGCTCCTGGGCACGCTCGGCGGACCCGGCGTCCACGATCACGGCGAAGACATCGATCATGCCGACCACCGTGCCCAGAAGGCCCAGCAGCGGGGTGATGGCCGCGATGGTCCCCAGGGGGCTCAGGAAGCGCTCCATGTCGTGGATCACCGCAACGGCCGATTCCTGAATGCGCGCACGCACCTGTTCATTGCCCAGGCGCGCATTGCGAAGCCCTGCCGCCAGCACCCCCCCAAGGGGCGAATGACTCTCCAACCAGTAGACATTGACCTGTCCCTGACTGATCAGTTCACACACCTGCTGTCCCAGACCGCGCGGCGCGATACGGCGCGTGCGCAACGTCCACAGACGTTCGAGGATGATGGCCAGTGCCACGACCGAACATCCCAGGATCGGGAGCATCAGCAGCCCCCCTGCGTACAAGGCTTCCAACATGTGACCTCTCCCTTGGTCTTGATGGTGCACCGTCAACGGCGCCGATCATTGTTGTCGTCATCAGGCCTGCGCGACCGCGTCCCTGGCACGCTGACAGGCAGACATTCGCCATGCCCCTGATCAATCAACGGATTTTACCCCAAGGCACTGCGTATCGATACCGGCAGCACCCCGCGCGGGAATGAGGCGCTCCGCGTCAGGGGACCACTCCCAGCGCAGCGCTCCCTCCAGGCCACTGTGCCAGACACATTGCGCATGCCGCATCAGGCGTTCGACCACCTCGTCATGCGGATGACCATGCGGGTTGTAGCGTCCGGCACTGATGATCGCGTGGCGCGGTGCCAGACGCGCGAGCCAGGATTCCCCACTGCTGCTGCGACTGCCATGGTGCGCGACGACCAGCAACGGCAGCGCGCTTCCCGCCAGCCGACGCGAGAGCAGCTCCACCAGCTGGCGCTCCTCCTGCCCCCCGATATCGCCACTCAGCAACGCCAGCGGACGCTCACCCCATGCGATCAGAACCACACAGGAGTGGGCATTGTCACGCCGCACCTTCCACCCGGGCGGCGGCCACAGCATCTCCAGTTTTACGGGGCGGTCGGCGAGATGGCCGAGCGTGATACGCCGCCCTGCCCCACAGGACGCGGTCGGCACGTCCTTCAGCCAGCCCACCTGACGGTCAAGACGGCCTCTCTGTCCCTCAGGCACCCACAACTGCGCGATCTGCTCCGCTCGCAGCGCCGCCAGTCCGCCTGCATGATCGCCATCACCATGACTGATGATGACGCCCCAGGGCGCCTCGGCAGCCGTCAGCAGCTCCCCCATGCGCGGCGGCCCGAAGACAGCACCGGGGCCGAGATCATAGAGCCAATGACGAGGAGGATCCTCCATCGTCTCAGGTGACAGCACGCGCCCCGCTACCCTGAGCGATATCGCCAGCCCCTGTCCGACGTCATGGACGGTCACGACCAACGGGGCCGCTCGCGAATCGGCAAGCCACGCGCTGTCGCGCCCTGTACGTCCTTCGCCGGCGTGGGCGCTGGACGGCCATGGCGCAGGCGGCCACAGCAGCAAGGCAAGCCCCGTCCCCCACAGCATCGCCAGGGCGGTGCACAGCCCTCTGACACGGCGCTCCAACCCCGGCACTCCACTTGCCAGCCACAGGCCGCCCAGTACCATCATCGCCATCGCTGCTGCCATGTCAGCGGACAGGGTGTCCGTCGCTGTCCGTGCGGGCCAGAGGCCATGGCGCTGCGTGACGGTCCCGAGCCACGCCATGCCATGATCCACTCGCTCGGCGAGCCACTGCCACAGCGCCCCGCTCATTCCTGCCCTTTCCGACAGCCGCAAGCCCATCGCGTCCAACAGGGAGTCGATGCCAGCCAGCCCCCAGCCCAGCATCCCCAACGGCACGACCAGGAGGGTCGCGAGCGGAGCAATGGCGAGGTTCATCGGCATCGCAAGCCATGACAACTGACCACGCCCGACCAGCAGAGCGCCCCCCATCACCAGCGTCAACACCCATTGACTGCGCAGCGTGGCGCGACACCAGCCCAGCGCGCCGCGGGGGCGCTCACACCCCTGCCAGGCCAGCAGCAGCGCTGCCACGGCAAGGAACGAATACCAGGTGCCGGGTCGCCACAAGGCCAGCGGATCAAGGCCGATCACCAGCGACAACGCCAGCATCCATATCTGCCAGACGCCCAGGCCGCTGCGCCCGCTGGCCATCCACAACCCAACACTTGTCATCAGCGCCGCTCGCAGCGCCGGCGGCGCCAGCCCTGCCAGTATCGCGAAACTCCAGGCTGCCAGACACGCCAGCCACCAGGGAGCGACGCTGAAACGCCAGTTGGCAGGACGAAGACGGCGCAGGACGCCAAAGCTCACCACCAGCACCAGGCTTGCCATCAGCCCGACATGCAGCCCTGACACCACGGCGAGGTGCGTCAACCCGGTGGCATTCAAGGACTCCCAGTCATCGCGAGTCAGCGCCGAGGCACGCCCCAGCGTCAGCGCCGCCAGCCAGCGGCAGGGCGAATGCGCCCATTGGACGTCATCGCTCCGCCCTCCACAGCCCTGCCAGAGCCGCTGCTCGGCCGCCAGGCGCAACGCTGCCACCCCGCGGGGTGGTGCCAGTCGCTGTGCTCGGGCGGGGTCTCGCACGTACCCCGTCGCCACGATCCCCTCCCGCCACCACCAGCTGACCCGATCAAAACTCTGCAGCGCGTCCGGGTTGCTGGCAGCATGCGGCGGCACCAGTCTGGCGATCAGCCGCCACCGCTCCCCTGCTTGCCAGGGAACGAGAAGAGGCGAAGCTGATGATTCAGAGGCGGTACGCCGCGGCCAGTAGCGCCGCAATTGCACCCGCTGACCCTCGAGACGACGACAGGCCAGCTCACGCCCGGCGCTCGTCATGCCGGATGCGTTCACCCTGGGGGGCTTGAGCGCCTCACCTTGCTCTCCGCCTGCTTCGCCGTCAGCGCCCGAGGCTCGACAGGCTTCCACCCTGAAGACCAGACGCACCGACTCCCCCGGGGCCGGGAGCGAACGGCTGGCCTGCTCGATGCGCCCCTCCAGCCAGATATCCTCGCGCGCCAGTGCTTCGGCAAGCATGAGTGGCTGATGCGCCAGCCCGAGCAACAGCCCACCCCACAGAGCAACCCCCAGCCGCAAAACTGCCGGGCGTCGCGCGAAGGCGAGCATCACCAGCAGGCTTAGGACAAGGGATGGCAGCAACAGGCTGTCTGCCATCCCGCTCAAGACATCCCCTGCGCTTTCGGGTGCGCCATCCGGCATGCGTCCCTGCCAATCGGCCGCCCACTCCCCCTGTCGCGACAGCCACACCCCGGCCACCAGACCGGCGAGCCACTGGATCAGAGCCCCCGGTGTCAGCCAGGACCCGCGAAACCGCGTGGCGTCGCTCGCGCCCACGGGCAGCTTTTCAGACGAATCGTTCAAGGAGGCAGATATCGCTCTTCATCAGGCATGACGGGGGCTGGCCTGCGTTCAGCATCATTTCAAGCACACAGGATTGCACGATGCGGGCCGCTTAACTGAGCTCACAGCATGGCAGTCCCGGGGACATGTATGGATAATGGCCGGCGTTGAATGCCAAATGGCCAAGCCATGCCTCGTCGTCTACTCAAGCGGTTCATGCCGGAACCGGATGCCCTCAGGCGCAAGAAATCCCTGCGCTTCATGCATCACCTGATCGCCGACCCCGCGTTGTGGGCGTTGTCGCGTCGAACCGTTGCCAATGCGTGCATGGTGGGCTTCTTCTGTGCCTTGCTGCCGATCCCCTTCCAGATGGTGGTGGCCGCCTTCGGCGCCTGGGCGTTGCGCTGCAACCTTGCGCTCTCGGTAGGTCTGGTGTGGATCACCAACCCGTTGACCATGCCCGTGGTCTACTACGCGACCTATCGCGTGGGCGCCTGGATGCTCGATACGCCTGCCCGGGTGATGCCGGACCAGGTCTCAGCGGCCTGGTTCGCCAACCAGCTGGAAGATATCCTGCCGGCACTTGCGCTGGGCTCGCTGGTCAGCGCGGTGGTGGTCGCCCTGCTCGCCAACGTGCTGGTCCGACTGCTGTGGCGTTATCAGGTCGTGCGCAGCTGGCGCAGTCGCCGCAAGGCGCGTCTGGCCGCCAGGCGTTGCACCAAGGCGCAGCGGTCCGACCAGAACGTTGCCCCGGATACCGACAAGTCCTGAAGGCTGACGACGCCGCCCATGAAAAAGCCCCGCCATCTCTCGATGGCGGGGCTTTTGGCTTTCTGGCATGGCGTGAGGCAGACATCCGCCACTCAGCGGTGGAGCTCAGTCCTCGTGCAGCTTGCCGCCATCCAGGCGCAGCACACGGTGCTGGTGCGCGGCCAGCCCATTGTCGTGGGTCACGATGATGAAGGCGGCCTGCGCTTCCCGAGCGATGTCATCCATCAGCTCCAGAATGCGCGCCGCCGTGGTCTGATCCAGGTTGCCGGTCGGTTCATCCATCAGCACCAGGCTCGGGTCCGTCACCAGCGCACGCGCGATGGCGACGCGCTGACGTTCCCCGCCGGACAGCTCGCCCGGCTTGTGATCGGCGCGCGGCGCCATGCCGACACGCTCCAGCAGCTTGCGCGCCTTGACGGCGGCCTCGGCACGCTTGTGGCCCCGGATGATCAACGGCATCGCCACATTCTCTTCGGCGCTGAATTCCGCCAGCAGATGATGGAACTGATAGACGAAGCCGATGTGCTGATTGCGGAAGCTGCCAAGCGCCGACTCACTGAGCTCGGACAGGCGCTGGCCGGCCACCTTCACGATGCCCTGACTGGGATGATCCAGCCCGCCGAGCAGATTGAGCAGCGTGGTCTTGCCGGAGCCGGAGCTGCCGACGACGGCGACCCGCTCGCCGGCGTGCACGCGCAGCTCCAGTTCGTCCAGAACCTGCACCTTCTGGGGGCCTTCGTCGTAGCTGCGACTCAGGCGCTCACAGATCAACATCGGCTTGCCGTGAGCCAGGTCAGTCGCACGGGTGTCAGAAGCCGGGGTCGGCATGGCGGAGTCTCCAGCAGCAGAGCGGGATGATGCATCGGTCGATGTCGGTAGATCATTCATAGCGCAGCACCTCGGCCGGCTGGATGCGGGAAGCGCGCCAGGCCGGATAGAGTGTCGACAGGAAGCTCAGCACCAGCGCGGAGCCGATGATGACGCCCATGTCGGACAGCTCGAGACGAGACGGCAGATAGCTGATGAAGTAGACGTTGGGATCCAGGAACTGGATACCGAAGGTCGACTGCACCCAGGCGATGATGTCGGAGACGCTCAATGCCAATGCCACCCCGGCGATGGCGCCAATGATGATCCCCATCACGCCGATGGTCAGCCCCTGGACGATGAAGATGCCCATGATGCTGCCGGGCTTGGCCCCGAGGGTGCGCAGGATGGCGATGTCGGCGTGCTTGTCGGTCACCATCATCACCAGCGTCGAGACGATGTTGAAGGCCGCCACGGCGACGATCACCATCAGTAGCAGGCCGATCATGTTCTTCTCCATCTGGATGGCGGCGAACAGGTTGCCGTGGGTACGCTTCCAGTCCATGCCGCGATACTGCGGCCCCAGCTGGCTGATGATGTCACGGGTGACGGCATCGGCACTGAACAGGTCATCGAGTTTCAGGCGTACGCCCTGCACCTCGCCTTCCTTGAAGCGTGCCAGCTTGGCCATGTCCGAGATGTCGGTGTAGGCGAGACTGGCATCCACGTCCGCGCCGACCTTGAAGATGCCGGTCACCGTGAAGCGCTTGAGGCGCGGGAAGATGCCCCCGGGCGTGATGGAGGCCTCGGGCACCAGCAGCGTGACGCGATCCCCGACGCCGACCCCGAGATTGCGTGCCAGCAGCTCCCCCATCACGATGCCCCAGCTGCCCGGCGTGAGGTCTGCCAGACTTCCTTGCACCATGTGCTCACTGATGATCGAGACCTGGTCCTCCGCGGACGGATCGATACCGGTGACCAGCGCGCCCTTGTTGCGACCATTGGTGGTGAACATGCCCTGCTGCTCGATGTAGGGAGCGGCACCGACAACGTGCGGCTTCTCGCGCAACATGCCGGCGAGCGTCTCCCAGTCGGTGACGCTGTCGCGCGCCTCGACCCGCACATGCGGCACCATGCCCAGTACGCGGGTACGCAATTCGTGGTCGAAGCCGTTCATGACGGACAGCACCAGAATCAGCACGGCCACGCCCAACGACAGGCCGAGCATCGAGGTCAGGGAAATGAAGGAAATGAAATGGTTACGGCGCTTGGCGCGGGTATAGCGCAGGCCGATCAGAAAGGGTAGGCGATCCAGCAGCATCGAAGTCGATTCCTTGGGTCAGGGTCGCGGGCCATGATACGCATTCCGCAGGCTCGGCGCATGGGGCCACAATCGCGCCCAGTTTGCCAGCCCTCGCATGAGAACAGCATGAACCGCCAGTCTCGAGTGTCTGGCCATATGACGCACGCAGGGGCTAGCGTCGACGCATGGCTCTGCTATCATCGCGCGCCGAGTCCGCGGTATCGCGGCATTACCGTCACTTCTTCATCAGGGAGATGCCCATGGCCACCCGTCTGCTTGCCGAATGGCACCCGCAGGATGCCATCCAGCTCAGCTGGCCCAGCCCCCACAGCGACTGGAACGAGATGCTCGAGAGCATCGAAGCCACCTGCGAGGCCATGGTGATCGCCATCAGCCGGTATCAGCACGTGCTGATCAGCGTCAGTGACGAGGCCACCCGCGAGCGCCTCACGTCACGCTTCGCCGGTTTCGGCGTGCCGGCCGAGCGTCTGCATCTGCATGTGGCGCCGCTGGATGACACCTGGACGCGTGACCACGGCCCCATCACCGTCGAACGTGATGGCCAGCCGGTACTGCTCGACTACACCTTCACCGGCTGGGGCGGCAAGTTCGAAGCCGCTCGTGACAACGCCCTGACCCGAGCGCTGGCCGCTCAAGGGGTCTATGCAAGCCCGGTGGAAAGTCGCGATTTCATTCTGGAAGGCGGCGGCATCGAGACGGATGGCCTGGGGACACTGTTGACCACCGAGGCCTGCCTGCTCAACGACAATCGCAATGCCGGGCTGAGCCGCGAGCAGGTCGAGGCACAGCTCACGGCTGATTTCGGTGTCTCACGCATCCTGTGGCTGGCCAATGGCCATCTGGAAGGCGATGACACCGACAGTCATGTCGACACCCTGGCGCGCTTCTGCGACCCGCGTACCATCGCCTACGTGCGTTGCGATGATCGCGACGACCCGCACTACCCGGCGCTCAAGGCGATGGAAGCCGAGCTGGAAGACATGCTGGATGCCAATGGCGATCCGTACTTCCTGGTACCGCTGCCATGGCCGGATGCCTGCTTCGATCCCGAAGACGGCCATCGCCTGCCGGCGACCTATGCCAACTTCCTGATCATCAACGGCGCGGTGCTGGTGCCGACCTATGCCGATCGTCACGACATGATCGCGCTCAAGGCCCTGGCGGGCGCCTTCCCGGGACGTGACATCATCCCGGTCGACTGCCGCGCCGTGATTCGCCAGCATGGCAGTCTGCACTGCATGACCATGCAACTGCCCAAGGGCACCCTGGCCACCTCGAACCTCACTCAAGGAGCACTGTGATGACCACTTCCCGCCGTACACTCAAGGTCGGTGTCGTCCAGCAGCAGGGCTGGCCCGACAAGGATACGAGCCTGGCGGCCAGCGAGGCGGCCATCCGCCGCCTGGCAGCCGGCGGTGCTGAGCTGGTGATGCTGCAGGAGCTGCATGCCAGCCACTATTTCTGCCAGACGGAAGACACCGCGATCTTCGATCTCGCCGAACCCCTCGAGGGTCCGACCACCCAGCGCCTGGCCGGTCTGGCCGCTGAACTCGGTCTGGTCATCGTCGGCTCCATCTTCGAGCGCCGCGCGGCGGGCGTATATCACAATACCGCCGTGGTGCTCGACAAGGCCGATGGCCTGGTCGGCACCTTCCGCAAGATGCACATCCCGGATGATCCCGGCTTCTACGAGAAGTTCTACTTCACGCCGGGCGATGCGCCCAGCGCACAGTCGCCGCGCCGCGGTTTCGAGCCCATCGATACCTCGGTGGGCCGCCTGGGCGTGCAGGTCTGCTGGGATCAGTGGTACCCGGAAGGCGCGCGACTGATGGCACTGGCCGGTGCCGAGATGCTGCTCTATCCCACCGCCATCGGCTGGGACCCGCGCGATGATGAAGCCGAGCAGACGCGCCAGAAGGATGCCTGGACCCTGATCCAGCGCAGCCACGGCGTCGCCAATGGCGTGCCGGTGATCGTCGCCAATCGGGTCGGCCATGAAGCGGACCCGACGCCTGCCAGCGAAGGCATCCAGTTCTGGGGGGGCAGCTTCGTGTGCGGACCCCAGGGCGAACTGCTGGCGCATGGCGGCACCGAGCCCGAGGAGTTGCTGGTCGAGGTGGATCTGGCGCGTGGCGAGGACGTGCGCCGCATCTGGCCCTATCTGCGTGACCGCCGCATCGATGCCTATGGGGATCTCACCGAACGCTATCGCGATCGCTAGACGCAAGGTCGCGATCAGCTCCTGAGGAAGCCGCATGTTTCTTGACAACGCTTCCCGCTCGGGAGATGCCAGCCATGCCACGAGGCGCCCTGCGGGGCGCCTCGTGTCGTATCCGCACGCTTGTCTTTCCCGCCAGGCTGCGCTAAACAGGATAACGCGATAAAAAGAGTGTATCCCTCAAGCGCCAACCAGGACGCGGACCATGCCCGAATATCAGCTGATGGCCAGAATAGAGGCGGCCTTCGATGAACAGATCAGCGCAGCCGAACAGGTCATCACTGCCGTCGCGGAGGAGAATTCGCCGCTGTGGCGGCTGGATGGCGGCCATGCCGATCTCGATTGGCTACGGCTCGCGCTGCAGGATGTGTGGTATCAGGATGGGCAGGATGGGCGTGTCACCCGCCCCTATCTGGGCGTGGTGGCGGCAGGCCCGCAGGTGATCCAGGCGGTCTGCGCCCTCAATCTGGCCAAGGAGCATCTGGCGGGACTGTTTGCCGAACTGCGTGAGGCGTATCCCGACCAACTCGCGGAGCTCAAGGCCATCCTGCCCTTCCGCCACCCCGGCCTCAACCAGCACCTGAAGGGCGATGGCCTCGCTCGTCTGCATCTAAAGCAATGCTGGCGGCGCGTACCGGTCGCGGAAGCAGCGGTGGCGCGAGTGCGTTTCGCCTGGTACAGCTCCGGACGCTCCATTCAGCGCGTCAGTGTGCCGGAGTGCGAGGCGATGCTGATGAAACTGGATACCGAGGCCGATCACGTGCGCCTGCAGCTCAGACTGCTGGCGGGCCTGCCCTCTGACGAGATACTGGCACGCATCCAGCCTCAGGCGCCGCTGATGCGCGCCAATCTCTTCTATCGTGAGCCGGTCTTGCGCGAGGATGGCGAGCTGCGCACTCGCCGCGCGATGAACGTCTCGCTACCGCTGTTCCTGCCCCACGATGACCTGCGCCTACCGGCGCTCAACCAACCCTCACCGACTCCGCCCGCACAGCGCACACGCGCCAGACGCGGAGATGTGCGCATCGAGGACACGCCCTTTCTCAAGAGCCTGCGCGTGCATCGCTATCGCTGATCTCTAGAGCCGGAGAGCCAGTGAGACAGAGAGACTGTGAAGTCGCCTGCTAGAGATCCAGCCCTGATTCCGGCAGGCGCTTGAGGTGCATGCGGCGCGCCAGGCGGATCAACGGCTTGAGCGTCAGCTGCAGCGAGCCGATCACGAACAGCCAGATCCCCAGCGTCATCCACTCATCCCAGAAGAAGCACACGCTGCCGATGGTGAACAACAGACCCAGCACCAGCTCGTTGATGATGCTGGCCAGCTCGTAACGGCGGTGGATGACCAGCTCCTCATGCCCCAGCCTCAGGGTCAGGTCCGTGGTCGGATCATCCTGCAGCGCCCTGCGTGAATGATTGCTTGGCTGCCGAGTGTCGCTTGCCTGCGAGCTGTTTTCCTGCGTGCCGCTTTCCCCGCAATCATGCTGCTGCATGCGTCATTGCCCTCAAGGTTCGTCAATGGAAAGGTCCCTGCGAGAGCCCCGGATACGACAAGGCCTCGACACCAGAGATGTCGAGGCCTTGTGAACCGCTTTCAAGCGCAGCGTAATCAGAACAGACGATTCAGCCCGTTCATGGCAGCGACCCGATAGGCTTCCGCCATGGTCGGGTAGTTGAAGGTGGTGTTGACGAAGTACTTGAGCGTATTCGCCTCACCTTGCTGCTGCATGATGGCCTGACCGATGTGCACGATCTCGGATGCCTGATCACCGAAGCAGTGGATGCCGAGGATTTCCAGCGTGTCGCGATGGAACAGGATCTTGAGCATGCCGACGGTGTCGCCGGTGATCTGGGCGCGTGCGGTGTCCTTGAAGAAGGCCTGCCCCACTTCGTAGGGAATGCGCGCTTCGGTCAGTTCGCTCTCGCCACGCCCCACCGAGCTGATCTCGGGGATGGTGTAGATGCCGGTCGGCACCTCATTGACGAACTTGAACTCCTCGCCCAGCAGATTGGCCGAGGCGAAGCGACCCTGATCATAGGCAGCAGAGGCCAGGCTCGGCCAGCCGATGACATCGCCCACGGCATAGACGTGGTCCAGCTCGGTGCGGTACTGATCATCGACCGTCAGCTGACCACGGCCATTGGCCTGCAGACCGATGTTCTCGAGGCCGAGGCTGTCGGTGTTGCCGGTGCGCCCATTGGCCCACAGGAAGGCGTCCGCACGCAGCTTCTTGCCGGACTTGAGGTGCACGACCACACCGGACTCATCGCCCTCGATGCGCTCGTATTCCTCATTGTGGCGCACCAGCACGCCGTTGTTGCGCAGGTGGTAGGACAGCGCGTCGGAAATCTCGTTGTCCAGGAATGACAACAGACGATCACGGGTATCGATCAGGTCCACCTTGACGCCCAGCCCCGAGAAGATGGAGGCGTACTCGGACCCGATGACACCGGCACCGTAGATGATCAACGTGCGCGGCGTGTGCGACAGACCCAGGATGGTATCGGAGCAATAGATACGCGGGTGGCGGAAATTGACGTCTGCCGGGCGGTAGGGGCGCGACCCGGTGGCGATCACGACCTTCTCCGCGTGCAGCTCCTCGGTCCCTTCATGGGCATCACGCACCAGCACGGTGTGCTCGTCCTTGAAGCGCGCGGTACCGAAGAACACGTCGATGCGATTGCGAGCATAGAAGCGCGTGCGCATCTCGACCTGCTGCTCGATGGTACGACGCGAACGTTCCAGCACCTTGGGGAAGGAGAACCAGCGCGGCTCACCGATGTCGCGGAACATGCGATTGGTGTTGAACTCGATGATCTGCTTGACCGCGTGACGCAGGGCCTTGGAGGGGATGGTGCCCTTGTGGGTGCAGTTGCCGCCCACGGAGGACTGGGCCTCGATCACGGCCACTCGCTTGCCATGCTTGGCCGCATTGACCGCCGCGCTCTCCCCTGCCGGACCGGTACCGATCACGACCACATCGTAGTTGTAGACTGCCATGAGACTCGCTTTGCTCCTTGGTTGTTCGTAGGCCGGCCCTGACACGCCACACTCTGCTCAGGGAGAGAATGGCATGCCAGGGCCGGCGGCTGGCCTTGCGGCCGGCGGGCTCTGAGTCATCAGAGCAGAAATCAGCGACGCGGGGCTTCGTAGGCCAGATCACTGGCCGGCTTGCCGCCGCTCTCGGCCATCAGACGCTGGCGCTCCTGCTCCTTCTCGCACTCGTCATCCTTGCCGCCACAGATATCACAGCCATCCTTGAGCCCGAGGTTGTTGAGGCCGCCGCAGGAGCCGGCGATCGGCTTGCGCCCCATCAACACCCCGACAGCCATCGCGCCGATCAACAGCAGCATGGCGGCGAACACCAGTAACCAGATAGTCATGTCATTTCTCCCGGGGCATGGCCCCATGTTGGCCCACTGTGACCGACCCGACTCGACCGCCACATCGGTACCCGCCCTGACGGGAGGGTGCCGATGCATCGTGAGTGGCAGGCCCGGTCAGGGGCGTGTCACGACAGGTGGCAGCGGATCACGTCCTCCCCGTCTGCCTGACGGCAGACAGACTCAGACGCTGGATTCCCCTGCGGGCTTCGTGTCGCCTGTCGCCGGCGCGTCCTTCAGATAGGGCGCGAATGCCGGACTCCAGGACTGCTTGAAGCCATCATCCGTTTTGACAATGAAATAGGCGGCAATGTTCTCGCGTCTTGCGATGGCCATTGCCTTCTCGGCGCCAAGCACGTTGAGTGCCGTGGCCCAGGCGTCCGCACTCGCACAATCTGGCGTGATGACCGTCACCGATGCCAGGGAGTGCTGAATGGGACGACCGGTACGCGGATCGATCGTGTGTGAGTAACGTACGCCGTCCTGCTCGAAATAGTTGCGGTAGTCACCGGAAGTCGCCACGGCAGCATTGCCGGGGTCGATGATCCGCTGCACGGAACGCTCGAAGGACTTCGGCGCTTCGATGGCGATACGCCACGGCTTGTGGCCGGGCTTCTCACCCTTGACGCGGATCTCGCCACCGACCTCGACCAGATAGTTCTCAATGCCATTGGCCTCGAGCACATCGGCGACTCGATCCACCCCATAGCCCTTGGCGATCCCCGACAGGTCGGCATACACCGGCTTGCGCTTGATCACCGTATTGCCATCGAGCTCCAGCGCCAGATGATCGACCTTCTCGAGCGCCTGCGCGATCTGTGCATCACTCGGTGCCTTGTCGAGACGCTCATCCGGGCCAAAGCCCCACAGATTGACGGCCGGGCCGACGGTGATGTCAAAGGCACCCTCGGAGCGCCTGCCGATATCCTGCGATTCGGCCAGCACCTGCGCCAGGCCATCCGACAGCGTGATCGGCGTATCCAGCGGTGCCTGATTGAGCTTCGAGAGCTCCGAGGTGTCCTTGTAGGTCGACATCTGCCAGTCGACCTTGTCCAGCGCCTCGACGCTCGCCTGCTTGAGTGACGCCACCTCATCGACATCCAGATCCCCTGCCACCGTGACATGGAATCCGGTGCCGAAGATGGGACCGGCAAAGCGATGCAACTCAGGGTTGCTGGAATTTTCACAGCCTGCAACCAGCAGGGCCAGCCCCATGAGGGCCGGCCCTGCCAGTCGTCTTGCGACGCGTGACATCATCGATCAACCACCGAAGTCATCGAGCAGGATGTTCTCCGGCTCCACACCCATGTCGGTCAGCATCTTGACGACGGCGGCGTTCATCATGGGCGGCCCGCACATGTAGTACTCGCAGTCCTCAGGGGCCGGGTGGTCCTTGAGGTAGTTTTCGTACAGGACGTTGTGGATGAAGCCCGTCGGGCCTTCCCAGTTGTCCTCAGGCTGCGGATCAGACAGCGCCAGGTGCCACTCGAAGTTCTCGTTCTCTTCGGCCAGCTGGTCGTATTCCTCGTTGTAGAACGACTCGCGCATTGAGCGCGCACCGTACCAGAACGACATCTTGCGCTTGGAATTCAGACGCTTGAGCTGATCGAAGATATGGCTGCGCATCGGCGCCATGCCGGCACCGCCACCGATGAAGACCATCTCGGCGTCGGTATCCTTGGCGAAGAACTCACCGAACGGCCCCATCACGGTCACCTTGTCACCCGGCTTCAGCGAGAAGACATAGGTGGACATCAGCCCCGGCGGATGCTGGGAATTCGGCGGCGGAGTGGCGATACGGATGTTGAACTTCAGGATGCCGTACTCTTCCGGATAGTTCGCCATGGAGTAGGCGCGGATGACCGGCTCTTCGTTCTTGTGCTGAACGTTGAACAGACCGAACTTCTCCCAGTCACCACGATACTCTTCTTCGATATCGAAGTCGGAGAACTTGATGTCGTAGGCCGGCGCTTCCAGCTGCACGTAACCGCCGGCGCGGAAGTTGACTTCCTCGCCTTCCGGCAGCTGCAGGTTCAGCTCCTTGATGAAGGTCGCGACGTTCGGGTTGGCGGTCACGGTGGTTTCCCACTTCTTCACACCGAAGATCTCTTCCGGCACTTCGATCTTCATGTCCTGCTTGACCGGGACCTGGCATGACAGGCGCCAGCCTTCCTTCTTCTCACCCATGGTGAAGTGGGATTCCTCGGTGGGCAGGATGGAGCCGCCGCCCTCCTCGATCCGACACTTGCACTGGGCACAGGAACCCCCGCCACCACAGGCGGAGGACAGGAAGATGCCATTGGCCGCCAGGGTCTGCAGCAGCTTGCCGCCGGCCTGGGTGGTCAGGGTGTTGGCGGGGTCGCCATTGATCTCGATCTGGACGTCACCGCTCGAGACCAGCTTGCTGCGTGCCGCGAGAATCACGAGCACCAGGCCGATCACGACCACAGTGAACATGACGACGCCGAGCACGATGATGGAGGTATCTACCATTTCGATTTCCTTATGCTCGGTTGCGTTACAGCTGGACGCCGGAGAAGGACATGAAGCCCAGCGACATCAGGCCAACGGTAATGAAGGTAATGCCGAGACCCTGCAGGCCAGCCGGCACGTCAGAGTACTTGAGCTTCTCGCGGATACCGGCCAGTGCGGCGATCGCCAGTGCCCAGCCGAAGCCGGCACCCACGCCATAGATCACGGACTCGCCGAAGCTGTAGTCACGCTGCACCATGAACAGGGCCGCACCGAGAATCGCGCAGTTGACCGTGATCAGCGGCAAGAACACGCCCAGCGCGTTGTAGAGCGCCGGCACGAACTTGTCGAGGAACATCTCGAGGATCTGGACGATCGCCGCGATGACGCCGATGTAGGACAGGTAACCCAGGAAGGACAGGTCGATGCTTTCCGCACCTTCCAGACCGGTCCAGGTCAGCGCGCCTTCACGCAGCAGATAGTTCAGGATCAGGTTGTTGACCGGGACGGTCACCGCCAGCACGACGATGACGGCCACGCCCAGACCGATCGCGGACTGGATCTTCTTGGACACCGCCAGGAAGGTGCACATGCCCAGGAAGAAGGCCAGCGCCATGTTCTCGACGAACACGGCCTTGATGAACAGGCTCAGGTAGTGTTCGAACATGTTACACGGCCTCCTTGATCTTGGTGTTGGCGGTAATCTTGTACTCCGCCTTCTCGACCTGCTCCGGATAGACGCTGCGCAGCACCCAGATGAACAGACCGATGACGAAAAACGCGGACGGCGGCAGCAGCATCAGACCATTCGGGATGTACCAGCCACCGTCGTTGACGGTCTGCAGGATGGTCACGCCGAACAGGGAGCCGGAACCGAACAGCTCACGCACGAAGCCGACCACCAGCAGGATCACGGTGTAGCCGAGACCGTTGCCGATACCGTCGATGAAGCTCATCGCCGGGCCATTCTGCATGGCGTAGGCTTCCGCGCGGCCCATCACGATGCAGTTGGTGATGATCAGACCGACGAAGACCGACAGCTGCTTGGAGGTCTCGAAGGCGAAGGCCTTGAGCGACTGATCGACCACGATGACCAGCGAGGCGATGATCGTCATCTGCACGATGATGCGGATGGACGACGGGATGTGATTGCGGATCAACGAGATGAACAGACTGGAGAACGCCGTCACCAGTGACACCGCGATCCCCATGATCAGGGCGGTGTTCATCGAGTTGGTCACCGCCAGCGCGGAGCAGATACCGAGGATCTGCAGCGCGATGGGGTTGTTCTTGAAGATCGGCGTCGTCAGGACACCTTTAGGAGTTTCGGCTGCCATCATTACGCTCCTTTGACGTCGCGGAACTGGGTCAGGTACTTGGCGAAGCCATTCTCACCCATCCAGAACTGCAGCAGGTTGGTCACGCCGTTGCTGGTGAGGGTAGCACCTGACAGGGCATCAACCTGGTACTTGGCATCCGGAGATGACGGATTGACACCGCCCTTCTTCAGGTGCACTTCCGGGTCCATGCTGTCTTCGGGATAGATCTTCTTGCCATCCCACTGGGCCTTCCACTTCGGGTTGTCGACTTCGCCGCCCAGCCCCGGAGTTTCCCCCTGCTGATAGAAGGACAGACCCACCACGGTGTTGCCGTCACCCTTGAGTGCCAGGTAGCCGTACATCATCGACCACAGGCCGTTGCCACGCACCGGGACGATGATCTCGTCCGGCTGCTCGACATCACCGACCAGATAGACCACCGAGTACTGCTCACGACGCTTGATGCCCGGCAGATCCTCATCACCGGACAGGGTACGTGAGGTGGCCGGGTCCTTGGACATCTTGGCCTGGTCGTACTTTTCCGGATCGATGTCGTCGACGTACTCACCGCTGTTCAGGTCGACGACCTTGGCGGTGACCTTGTCACGGAACTGCTGGCCGACATCCTCGCCCGGCTGCAGCAGCTCGGCGACCGCGAGGATGTTGCTCTTGCGGTCCAGCTCGGCATTGGTCATCTGCATCGGACGCAGCACGACCGCTGCGGTGGATACCACCACCGAGCAGACGATGCACAGCCCGAGCGCGACGCCGAGGGTCTTCTTGATGGAATTGTTGCTGGCCATGTCAGGCGGTCTCCTCGTTCGCGATGCCGGCAGCCTCGCGCTTGACGCGGCGCTTGATGTTGGCCTGCACGACGAAGTGGTCGATCAGCGGGGCGAACAGGTTGGCGAACAGGATCGCCAGCATGATGCCCTCCGGGAAGGCCGGGTTGGCGACACGGATCAACACGGTCATCACGCCGATCAGTGCACCGAAGATCAGCTTGCCCTTGTCGGTCATGGAAGCCGAGACCGGATCGGTGGCCATGAAGACCATGCCGAAGGCGAAGCCGCCGATGACCAGATGCCAGTACCACGGCATCGCGAACATGGCATTGGTGTCACTGCCGATGGCGTTGAACAGCGCCGAGGTCGCGACCATGCCCAGCAACACGCCCAGCATGATTCGCCAGGAGGCGATGCGCGTCCACAGCAGTACCGCCGCGCCGAGGAAGATGGCCAGCGTCGATACCTCACCCAACGAGCCCGGAATGAAGCCCAGGAAGGCATCGGTCCAGCTCATCTGCTGCATCAGGGCGCTCATGCCGTCCTGTGCCGCGGTGGACAGTGCGGTCGCACCGGTATAGCCGTCAGCCGGCACCCACACCGCGTCACCGGAAATGCTGGCCGGATAGGCGAAGTACAGGAAGGCACGACCGGACAGCGCCGGGTTGAGGAAGTTCTTGCCGGTACCGCCGAAGACTTCCTTGCCGATCACCACACCGAAGGTGATGCCGAGCGCGACCTGCCACAGCGGGATGGTGGCCGGCAGCGTCAGCGCGAAGAGCACGGAGGTGACGAAGAAGCCTTCGTTGACCTCGTGACCGCGACGCATCGCGAACAGCACTTCCCAGAAGCCGCCGACCGCGAAGGTCACCAGATAGATGGGCAGGAAGTAGGTGGCCCCCAGGATGAAGTTGGCCCACACGCTGCCCGCATCATGGCTGCCCGCCAGCATCATGACGATGGCTTCACGCCAGCCGCCCAATGCACTGTAACCGCCAGCGATGGCCTCGTTGGCCTGCAGACCGGCGTTGTACATGCCGAAGAACATGGCCGGGAAGGTACACATCCAGACCGTGATCATGATGCGCTTCAGGTCGATACCATCACGCACGTGCGCGGTGGTACGCGTGACACTCGCCGGCGCATAGAAAATCGTGTCCACGGCTTCGTAGAGCGCGTAGAACTTCTCGTACTTGCCACCCTTGTGGAAGTGCGGCTCCAGGTTATCCAGAGTCTGTCGAATACCCATCATCAGACCTCTTTCTCGATCGTGGTGAGGTTGTCACGCAGGATGGGACCGTACTCGTACTTGCCCGGGCACACATAGGTGCACAGTGCGAGGTCCTCTTCATCAAGCTCCAGGCAGCCAAGCTGCATGCCGGTCTCGATATCACCCACGATCAGCGAGCGCAGCAGCTGCGTCGGCAGAATGTCCAGCGGCATGACCTTCTCGTACGCCCCCACCGGCACCATGGCACGCTCGGAGCCATTGGTGGAGGTGTTGGGACGATAGTCACGCAGACCGGTCAGCTTCGACAGGTAGATACCCAGCACCGAGTGACGATTGGCACCGGTGGACAGCCAGCCCATGAAGGCACGCTTGTTGCCTTCTTCCAGCAGACTCACCTGAGTGTGATAGCGGCTGACGAAACGCAGCGCCCCTTCACAGGTCAGACCGGAGAACACGGAACCGGAGATCACACGGGTATCTTCCGGCTGCTCGACTTCCCCCTTGAGCAGTTCTTCAGTGCTCGCGCCCAGACGGGTACGCAGCAGGCGGGGCTTGGTGGCACGCGGGCCACCGACGGCGATGACACGCGTGGTGTCCAGACGCCCTTCCGCCAGCAGGGTACCGATGGCGACGACATCCTGATAACCGACATGCCAGACATGACGTTTCAGGCTGACCGGTGCGAGATGATGGATGTGCGTACCCGGCAGACCTGCCGGGTGCGGGCCCTTGAAGGACTCGCTGACCACGCCGGCCACATCGCCGCCCGGGATATCCGCGCCCGGTGCCTGGCACAGGAACACCTTGCCTTCGGTCAGACGCGTCAATGCGACGAGACCCTGACGGAACGCAACTTCCTGCCCCTTGAGCACCACGGCCGGATCTGCGGCCAGCGGGTGGGTATCGATGGCGGTGACGAAGATGGCTGCCGGGGTGGCATCCAGTGCCGGCACACGCGAGAACGGGCGGGTACGGAATGCCGTCCACAGACCGGAGTCGACCAGCTGGTCGACCACGACCTGACGCTCGAGACCGGCCAGCGCCGCCTCGCCATGCGCGGTGAATTCCACCGCTTCGCCCTGCGCATCGGTCTCGATGACCACGGACAGAAGCTTGCGCTTCTCGCCACGGTTGATCTCGACCACGGTCCCGGCAGCAGGCGCGGTGTAACGGACGCCCGGGGTCTTCTTGTCGGTGAACAGGAGTTGCCCCAGTTTCACCTTGTCCCCTTCACGGACTTCCATCGTCGGCTTCATGCCGACGTAGTCAACACCCAGGATCGCTACGCGACGAACGGGCTGCGCATCCTCGATACGCTGCTCCGGCGCCCCGGCGATGGGGAGATCCAGGCCACGTTTGACTTCGATCATAGACTCGCCCAATTGTCGGATCTGATGTTGTTCAGGAAAGATCACGCATCAATGACACGCCTCGAGGCCGACATACGGCCAGGCAACCTCGCGAGATTCGCGTTTCAGTTGATGTGAATGCTTTTCTTATCAGACGGTTGGAGGTGTAGCCCAGAGATTGGACCGGCCCAAAAAAATCCGCCTCATTATAAAGATGCGAGCCCCGAAAGACCATACGACACTAAAGTGGTGAGGGCATTCAACACGCCAACGCCCCTGCCATCGAGGACGGCAGGGGCGTTGTATTGACAGGCATTTTTTCCTCACCGTGCGTGAATCACACCATGGCGCGACCCATTGCCTCAGCGAGTGGGGAAATAGCTGAAACGCACGTTGGACATGTGCTGCAGGATACGCACGACCTGGCAGCTGTAACCGAACTCGTTGTCATACCACACATACACGACGGCCTGCTTGTCGGTGACGATGGTCGCCTGACCATCGACGATGCCGGAATGACGGTTGCCGACGAAGTCGGAAGAGACCACCTCACAGGAATCGACGTAGTCGATCTGCTTCTGCAGTGAAGAGTGCAGAGAGGCCGTGCGCAGGAAGTCATTCATGCGCTCGGCGTCACTTGCGGTGTCCAGCGTCAGATTGAGAATCGCCATCGAGACGTTGGGTGTCGGCACACGGATCGCGTTGCCGGTCAGCTTGCCGGAAAGCTCCGGCAGCGCCTTGGCGACGGCCTTGGCGGCACCGGTCTCGGTCAGCACCATGTTGAGTGCCGCCGCGCGACCGCGACGGTCCCCGCTGTGGAAGTTGTCGATCAGGTTCTGGTCGTTGGTATAGGAGTGGACCGTCTCCACATGCCCCTGACTGACGCCGTATTCGTCGTGCAGCACCTTCAGTACCGGCACGATGGCGTTGGTGGTGCAGGACGCCGCGGAGATGATGCGATCATCGTCACGGATGTCGGTGTGGTTGACGCCATAGACGATGTTCTTCAGATCGCCCTTGCCCGGAGCGGTGAGCAGCACCTTGGCCACGCCCTTGCACTCGAGGTGCTGCCCCAGGCCGGCCTCGTCGCGCCACTTGCCGGTATTGTCGACCACGATGGCATTGTCGATGCCGTGCGCGGTGTAATCGATCTCGGACGGCGAGTTCGCGTAGATGATCTTGATGTAGTTGCCATTGACGATCAGCGCCGAATTCTCCTGATCGACCGTGATGCTGCCCTCGAAGGGACCATGCACGGAATCACGACGCAGGAGGCTGGCCCGCTTTTCCAGATCCTCCTTGCTGCCACGCACCACGATGGCGCGCAGACGCAGCAGATTACCGCCACCGGCCTTCTCGATCATGATGCGCGCCAGCAGGCGGCCGATACGCCCGAAGCCATACAGGACGACATCCTTCGGGTCGCCGCCCATGCCGCCTTCGACGTAGCCACCGACGATCTCGGCAAGCTCGCGTTTTAGGAAGGCAGTGATGTCCGTCTCGTCGGAGCGCTTGAAGGCCACCGCCAGCTTGCCGATATCGACATGGGCCGGCCCGAGATTCAGCTCGATCATGGCACGCACCAGCGGGAAGGTGTCCTCGACGGACAGCTCCACCCCTTCCGCCTTGCGCACCCAACGGTGGTTCTTGAGGATACGCACCATGGAGCGGTTGATCAGCGAACGCCCATAGATGGAGGGCACGACATTGAAGCGACGATAGAGGTCACCCAGCAGCGGGATCATCTGTTCGGCGAGGGCTTCATTGTCTTGCCACTGCTTGAAACAGGCTTCGAGATTCTCTTTGCTCACGGAGGAATTCCTCTGACTGGCGAACGATAGGCGAACGCGGCAAGCGAGCTTGCAGCGTCGGACAAGGCCAGCTGAGTATGCGTAACGGGGGGCGGGGTCACAATGAAAGGATGGTCGCACGGAGGGTAGTAGTGCTACAGAATCAACGATTTGACTACAAGAGCCCTTCCTGAAGCACCTTCCGGATCCCGGGGAGGATCGCCGGACAAGCTCTTGCGAGATTCCGGGCCTCGCCACCGATGAAAAGGCCACGCCTCGCCCCCATGACAGGGAATGACTTGCTATCATCAGGCGCAGGGCATTGACGACACCGCCTCGGCAGCCCCGTCACGGCAAGGGGTTGGATCTGCGACCATCAGAGCGGGCCGTCAGAACGCCCCCTCCATGCTGGCTGCCACGAGGAGCGCCCTGCGCCGACCATTGCGCCTTCATCACCATCGCTCGCGCCGTCGCGGGCTTTCACCGTTTGGCGTGACTGGCGAGGAGCCCCCCTCCCGCCGGTAAATCTTCCCGTGCGCCCAAGCCCAGGACACAAGACACCAGAGCCCATGTTCGAGACTCCGCTGACGCCCCCGTTGCCACGCTCTCCCCGTGAGACCACCTACTGGACGCTGCAGGATGGCAGCGCTGCCGCCCTGGCGCTGGCGCGCCTGGCGGACGCCGATGAAGCGCCACTGATGGTGATCACGCCGGACACCGCCAGCGCCCAGCGTCTGGAGGCGGACCTGCACTTCTATACCCGCCACCCGGAGCGCCTGCTGCCATTCCCTGACTGGGAGACACTGCCCTACGACAGTTTCTCGCCCCACCAGGACATCGTCTCGGAGCGCCTGCGCACGCTGCGCACCCTGCAGGCCAGCCGCCGCGCCATCGTGCCGGTGCCGGTCAACACCCTGATGCAGCGCCTGGCGCCGGCGGATTACATCGCCGGCCAGGTCTTCAGTCTCGCCAGGGGAGACACCCTCGACCGCGAGAATTTCCGCTCACGCCTCTCACGTGCCGGATACCGTGCGGTGGAGACCGTCTACGAGCCCGGTGAGTATGCGTTGCGCGGCGCGCTGATCGACCTGTTCCCGATGGGCAGTGAGCAACCGCTGCGCATCGATCTGTTCGATGACGAGATCGACACCCTGCGCGCCTTCGACCCCGACACCCAGCGCAGCGGCGACAAGGTCGAGGCGATCGAGATCCTGCCCGCCCACGAATATCCTCTGACGCGCAGCGCCATCGCCTGTTTCCGCGAGGGCTTCGAGACACTGTTCGATGTCGACCCCCGCCAGTGCATCCTCTACAACGATGCCATCAAGGGCATTCCCTCACCGGGGCTCGAGCAGTATCTGCCGCTGTTCTTCGAGGAGACCGCGACGCTGTTCGATCACATGGGCGACAACCTGCGGATCGCCATGCTGCCGGGAGCTCGCGAAGCGGCCGAACATCATTGGGACGCCATCACCACGCGCTACGCCAATCTCGGCGTGGACCCCACGCGCCCGCTGCTGCCGCCGCATCGCGCCTTCGTGCCGGTCAACGAACTGTTCGCGTTGATCAAGCAGCACGAGCGCATCGAACTGCTGCGCGAGCCCAATGCGCACACCATCGAATTCGGCCAGCAGGCGCTGCCCAGCCTCGCCATCGATGCACGCAGCGCCGACCCCACCCAGGCGCTGGCGAGCTTCCTCAAGCAGCGACTCAACGGCCAGAGCGCACAGCGCATCCTGTTCGTCGCCGAGACCCAGGGTCGCCGGGAAGTCGTCGAGGAGCAGCTCGCTCCGCTGCTGCGCAGCTTCGGGCTACGCAGCCTGGAGGACTTCGCGAGCTTCCAGCACTTCGTCGACAGTCCCGCCGCGGTCGGCCTGACCGTCGGCGGCCTGACGCGTGGTGCCTGGGTAGCGGGTGAGCAGGCCTCCCAGGCGCCCTCCCCCGAGCGCGAAGACGCCGCCAAGGGGCTGGTCATCGTCACCGAGACCGAGCTCTATGGCGAGGTAGTCCGCCAGAGCCGTCGTCAGGCGCGTGCCACCGATGACAACGAACTGGCCGTGCGTCATCTCTCGGAGCTGCGCGAAGGCGCACCGGTGGTACACCACACCCACGGGGTCGGTCGCTACCTGGGACTCGAGACCATCGATGCCGGCGGCCAGGAAGCCGAGTTCCTCGCCCTTGAATACGCCGACGGCGCCAAGCTCTATGTGCCGGTGGACAGCCTGCATCTGATCTCACGCTATTCCGGCGCCAGCGATGAACTGGCACCGCTGCACAAGCTGGGGTCCGAGCAGTGGGAGAAGGCCAAGCGCAAGGCGGCCGAGAAGATTCGCGACACCGCCGCCGAGCTGCTGGATGTCTATGCACGGCGCGAAGCGCGTGTCGGCCATGCCTGCGACTTCCCCGCCGAGGACTACGCCCGCTTCGCGGCCAGCTTCCCCTTCGAGGAGACACCGGACCAGGCGCAGACCATCGGCGCGGTGATCCAGGACATGTGCTCTCCTCAGCCGATGGATCGCGTAGTGTGCGGCGATGTCGGCTTCGGCAAGACCGAGGTCGCGATGCGCGCCGCCTTCCTGGCCGTCAACTCCGGCCGTCAGGTGGTGGTGCTGGTGCCCACCACCCTGCTGGCCCAGCAGCATTATGACAACTTCCGCGATCGCTTCGCCGACACCGCGGTGGAGATCGCCCTGCTGTCGCGCTTCACCAGCGGCAAGGGCCAGGAAGCGTCACTGGAGCGCATCCGCAAGGGGCAGGCGGATATCGTGATCGGCACCCACAAGCTGCTCTCCAAGTCGCTGGAATTGCCCAACATGGGGCTGCTGGTCATCGATGAGGAGCACCGCTTCGGGGTCTCCCAGAAGGAGCGACTCAAGAGCCTGCGTGCCGAAGTGGACATCCTGACCCTGACTGCCACGCCGATTCCGCGCACGCTCAACATGGCGATGAGCGGCATTCGCGACCTGTCCATCATCGCCACGCCACCGGCGCGCCGCCTGTCGGTGAAGACCTTCGTCCAGCAGCGCAACGACGGCGTGATCAAGGAAGCCATCCTGCGTGAGCTGCTGCGCGGCGGACAGGTCTACGTGCTTCACAATGAGGTCAAGACCATCGAGGAAAGCGCGGCACGCATCGCGGAACTGGTGCCGGAGGCCATCGTCGGTGTCGCCCACGGGCAGCTGCCGGAGCGTAGCCTGGAGCGGCGCATGTCGGACTTCTACCACAAGCGCTTCAACGTGCTGGTCTGCTCGACCATCATCGAGACCGGCATCGACGTCCCGAGCGCCAACACCATCATCATCGAACGCGCCGACAAGTTCGGCCTCGCGCAGCTGCACCAGCTGCGTGGGCGCGTCGGGCGCTCGCATCACCAGGCCTACGCCTACCTGCTGACCCCGCACCCCAAGGCCATGACCCGCGATGCGGTCAAGCGTCTGGAGGCAATCAGCGAATCGCATGACCTGGGGGCAGGCTTCACCCTGGCCTCCCATGACATGGAGATCCGTGGCGCGGGCGAGCTGTTGGGTGATGAGCAGTCCGGCCAGATGGAAACCATCGGCTACTCGCTGTACATGGAGATGCTGGATCGCGCCGTGAAGGCCATCAAGGCCGGCAAGACGCCCAACATCGAATCGCCGCTGGATGAGGGCGTGGAAGTCGGACTCAATCTGCCGGCGCTGATTCCGGGTGACTACCTCCACGATGTCCAGCAGCGCCTGATGATGTACAAGCGCATCAGCAACGCCGAGAACGCCAGCGATCTCCGGGAACTGCAGGTCGAGATGATCGACCGCTTCGGCCTGTTGCCGGAGCCGGTCAAGACGCTGTTCCGCCAGACCCGGCTGCGCCAGCGCGCCCAGGCACTGGGCATCGTCAAGCTGGAAGCCGGTGCCGCACGCGGCCGCATCATCTTCGGCGCCCAGACGCCTGTCGATCCCTTGACGCTGGTGACACTCATCCAGCGCCAGCCCGATGTCTACAGGCTGGAAGGTGCCGACACGCTGCGCTTCACCACCGAGATGGAAGACGCCGAGGCGCGCTTCAGCTTCTGCGAATCCCTGCTTGAGCTGCTCAACGCCAAGACCCAGGCGGCCTGACGCCCCCACTCACCTCTGTGCACGTGAAAATGCGCAGAACATGAAAACGGCCTGCATCGCTGATGCAGGCCGTTTTTCTGGCAGTCAGACCGCCTCACCTCCCAGGGACAAACGCCTCACGCATGGCGTGCCAGCAGCGCCGCCAGCAAGCGCTGCACCTGCGGCATGCCTGCCTCGATCACCGACTCCGTTCCGGCCCTCGTCGGCTCCTCCTCCCCGACCCCGGCCGCGTGACTGATCACCAGGCACAGGCTGGCGTACTCCATCTCGAGTTCACGGGCCAGCACGGCCTCGGGCATCCCCGTCATGCCCACCAACGTATTGCCATCGCGCGCCATCAGACGAATCTCGGCCGCGGTTTCCAGTCTCGGCCCCTGCACCACGCCCAGCACTCCGCCTGCCTGGATCACCAGTCCCGCGTCAGACGCCGCCGAATGCAGCTCCTCGCGCCAGACACGGTGATACGGCCAGGCGAATGCCACATGCTGGAACGGCTTGAAACGGCCATCGAAGAACGAGCCCTCGCGCCCCGTCGTGTAATCGATCAACTGATCCGGGACCACCAGCGTGCCCGGCGTCAGCGTCGGGTCGATACCTGACACGCAGTTGACGCCAACGACGTGAGTCGCCCCGGCCTGCTTGAGCGCCCACAGGTTGGCGCGATAATTGATTCGGTGCGGCGGCATCTTGTGGGGTTGACCATGCCGCGCCAGAAACAGGATCGACCTGCCGCCGAGCCGCCCCTGCACCACCCCGCAGGACGCCGCCCCCAAGGGAGTTTCCTGACCACCCCGCTTGAGCACCTCCAGACCCGGCCAATGGCCGAACCCGGTCCCCCCGATGACTGCCAGCATCCCCTGTCTCCTCGCCACCCATGTGCAGGAATCTCTCAAGGGCCGAACGCTTCGGCCCTGAGCGAACGCTACTCCGAGCCAACCGACAACGACAAGCACAATCGTCACGCTCTGCGCCAAGAGACGAGAAAAGGCCCCGAAAACGACACCACCCGCCGCGGTGGCCCGGGCGGGTGGTGATCACATGCAGGCGTGGCTGCGATGGTGAGACAGGACGGCAGCGCGACGAAACCGCCTCGTCTTCAGGAACGTTACAGCCCCTTGGGCGCGTAGATGCCCGGCGCGTTGCGCCAGTAGCCCTTGTAATCCATGCCGAAACCGAACAGGAAGCGGTCCTCGACATCCAGACCACAGAAGTCGGCCTTGAAGCCCGGATAGGCCTTGCGATCGTGCTTCTTGTCCACCAGCACACAGCTGGACACGCTGCGCGCACCCGCTTCACGGCAGTACTCGATGATGGCCGCCAGGGTGCCACCCTCATCGAGGATGTCATCGACGATGACCACGTCACGACCGGCCATCGGCAGTTCCGGATTGACGCGCCAGAACAGCTCGCCGCCGCGCATGGCACCGCGGTAACGCGTCGCGTGCAGATAATCGACTTCCAGCGGGAACTTGAGTCGGGTCAACAGCTGACCTGCGGTAATCAGGCCGCCATTCATCACGCAGTAGAAGATCGGCATGCGATCACCAAGGCTGCGGGTCAACTCCCCGGCCATGCGATCGAGTGCGACCTCCAGCTCTGCCTGGGGAATCAGGCAGTCGGCGTTGTCCATCACGTCTCGCATTTCGGCATGCAGGGCGCTCAGGGAGTCAGGCGTCGGAGTCAGCATCGGGAGTTTCCTGGGTATCACTGGCCTCATCTCCACGTCGGGCGGACGTGGCAGAGGATGTAGCAGCGGAGGATGAAGCAGAACGGCGGGACCCGCTCTGCGCAGCGTGTGACGGCGAGGCTTCAGCGGCCTTGCCGTCCTGTTCGTCTTGCGGTCGGCGCGAGGACGACTCGCGATCAGCATTCGTGTCGCCTTGAGGAGCAGCGCCCTCGAGGGACAGCACGTCAGCGAAGTGCAGGCGCTGCCCCG
The DNA here is from genome assembly GCF_029846335.1 of Cobetia sp. 3AK. Lineage (NCBI taxonomy): Bacteria > Pseudomonadati > Pseudomonadota > Gammaproteobacteria > Oceanospirillales > Halomonadaceae > Cobetia > Cobetia sp. 3AK. The sequence goes on from NZ_JARWKR010000001.1 coordinate 287,400, forward strand.
GCAGGGCCACGCGTGCATCGTGCTCACGGATGATGTCATGGATGCGCAGCAGCACATCCTGCTTGATGGCGTGATACTTCACCCAGTCGGTGGTGCGCGTGAAGACGTACACGAAGAAGTCCAGCGAGTGTTCACCGTAGCTGTTGAAGTTCACGATCTGGGTCCGCGTCTGGTCGATCTCGTCATGCCCTTCCACCATCTCGCGGACCGCGATGATGATGTCATCGACCCGGGTGGCATCTTCGTAACGCAAGCCGATGGTCTCGAAGATGCGCCGGTTGTACATCCGTGACGGATTCTCCACCGCGATGCTGGTGAAGATGGCGTTGGGGATGTAGAGCGGACGCATGTCGAAGGTGCGGATGCGCGTCAGCCGCCAGCCGATGTCCTCGACGGTGCCCTCGATCTCGCGGTCCGGCGAGCGAATCCAGTCACCGACCTTGAACGGGCGGTCGAGATGGATCATCAGGGCACCGAAGAAGTTGGCCAGCAGATCACGCGCGGCGAAGCCCACCGCGATACCGCCGACCCCACCGAAGGCCATCACGCCGGACAGTGACACACCGAGATTCTGCAGGATGGCCAGACCCACCAGCACGATCACGACGGCACGCAGCAGTTTGCTGATCGCCGAGGCCGTGGTGGCATCCATCGCATTGACGTTGGTGCCGGGCGGTGGCGTGGTACGCAGCGACTCGAAGCGCTTGATCATGCGAATCAACGCCCAGGCCAGCGCCAGCAGGGTGATGATCTGGCGCACCGTGCCCAGATAGGCCTCCAGGCTGCCGGGCGCGAACTGATGGGCAAGAATATCCAGCGCGACCAGCGACCCCATGCTGTAGAGCCACAGAGACAGCGGATGGCGCAGCCCATGCAGCAGCGCGTCATCCCACAGGTTGCGACTCTTCTCGGCATGCACGGCCAGGCGACTGAGCAGAATGCGCTCGCTCAGATGCAGCACGACCACGGCCACCAGCACCAGGGCGAGGTTGATCCCCCAGAGTGGCAGACCGAAGGTCTGCTCCACCCAGTTGCGCAGCGGCTCGACCCAGTGATTGATCATCTCTTCGGCAGGCGCCGCCAGCTTGTCGGCAGCCGCCTCGGTGGCGGATTTCTCAGCCATGTGGAGTCCTTGGGTGACGTCTGGAGGAAAAGCCCCTCAAGGCTGGCTCATTCAGCCAAGCCCGATGGCATGGCCACCTGCTCGAGCGGCTGACTGGCCGCCAGCGCCTCGAGACGTGCATGGGTACGCCGCCAGCGAGACAGCCCCGCAAGGCCCTCGAGCGTCGGGCGGGCGCGCCCGTAGCGCAGACGCGCCTGACGCTTGCCGGCATTGCGCTGCTCATCCCCATCGAGGCTGTCGAGCACGGCACGTGCGGCGGCGGGATCATTGCACACCAGCGCCATGTCGCAGCCGGCATCCAGTGCCAGACGAGCGCGCACTTCCGGCTCGCCCTCGGCCACGGCAGCCGCCATGCCCAGGTCATCGGAGAAGATGGCACCCTTGAAACCGAACTCCTCACGCAGCAGTCCCAGCCAGCTTGGCGAGAAGCCGGCGGGGCGCGCATCGAAGTCGGGATAGATGACATGAGCCGGCATCACGCCACCCAGGCGATCCGCCAGCGCCGCGAAGGGCTTGAGATCATGCTCGCGCAGCTCGCGGAAGGGGCGGGGGTCGATCACGCGCTCGCGGTGGGTATCCGCCGCGATGCCACCATGACCGGGATAATGCTTGCCGACCGCTGCCATACCAGCTTCGCGCAGGCCCTCGATGAAGGCGGTCCCGACGGCAATCACGTCCTCGGGAGTCGTCCCGAAACTGCGGTCGCCGATGATGGTGGAACCCGCGACATCGATATCCAATACCGGCGCGAAGGTGATGTCGCAGCCAATGGCGGCCATCTCCATGCCCAGCAACCAGCCGGCGTCACGGGCAAACCCGAGCCCTGACGACTGGGCATCATCACCGCAGCCGTCACAGTCACGTCCCAGGCAGCAATGTGCCAGGGCGCGCATCGGCGGCAGGCGGGTCACGCCTTCGCGCAGCCGTTGCACCCGTCCGCCTTCCTGATCGATGGCGATCAACAGATGTGGATTGACGCGGCGGATCTCACCGCACAGCGCCAGCACCTGCTCGGGAGAAGCACAGTTGCGCGCAAACAGGATGACGCCGCCGACGGCGGGGCGTGCCAGTAGTTCACGTTCGTCAGACGTGAGGGTATGCCCCTCGACGTCGAGCATTACGGAGCCCAATGGCTGTGTCATGACATCCTTCCTGTCCATGGCCTGCTGGCCGTGTCATGCGCTGCAAGGCATGGCACGCACGGCAGGGTTTCATGTCGTTACGGGGCTCGGCAGCCTGGAAGACAAGCCTCAGGACAGGCGGCCGGCGCGAGGAAAGGCGCAATTCTAGCCGACTGAGCGCGACTCGAACAGTCGCGAGCACCAGCCGCCAGGCAACGCAGCGTCAGGCGTGCAACAGCACTGGCGTTCCGGCCGGCGCATGCCGGTAAAGGCACAGCAGATCCTCATCGCGCAGACGAATGCACCCATGGGAGGCCGGGGTGCCCATCGGCTCGCTGGACGGCGTGCCATGGAAGTAGATGTAGCGCCGCAGGCTGTCGACGCGCTGTCCCGCCGCGTTGCGGCCACGGTTGATGCCGGGCTCACGACCGCTGAGCCACAGGATACGCGTCAGGATCCAGTCGCGTTCGGGGTGCTCGGCGGCCAGTCGAGGCGTGAACACCTCTCCCGTGAAGCGCCGCCCACGATAGACGGCACCACGCGGATTGCCCTCCCCGATCGCGGCGCGAACCACATGCCAGCCGGTCGGCGTGCAACCGCTGCCATCGAGCTCGCCGATACCGTTGAGGCCGCTGGAGATCGCACAGGCATGCACCAGCGTGTCAGGGTCAGCCGCGGGGGGCGGCGCATCACGACTGCCACTGGGCGCGTCATTGCGTATCTCGAGACGCTGGCGGGTGAGATCCACGCAGACCCAGCAAGCCATCAGCTGGCCGCCTGGGTGACCGCTTCACCATCTCCGAGCGAGGCCGGCAGCGGAGCCGCCATCGCCGCCACCACCACCGGACGCATGTGCTGGATCAGCTCGCGCACACTGGTGTGATGGCCGTATTCGGCCTCTTCGATATCGCGCAGTGCGTCCAGTCCCGAGAAGGTGAAGATCACGCTGCCGAGCATGAAGTGCAGACGCCAGAAGCGCTCGTTGTCTGGCAGGTCCGGCGTCGCAAGCTTCAGGAGCTCGGCGAAGCGGCTGAAGACCGTGCCGTAATGCTCGCGAATGTAGCGGCGCATGTGGCCCTGCCCCTGGGTATAGGCAAGCCCGAGCAGGCGCATGAAGGTACGCAGGCTGTTGCGCTCGGCCGGCACCTCAAGCACCGTGCGCGCCATCACTTCCAGCAGCGTTTCCAGCGGCACCTGACGACCGGCATGCTGCTGCTCGACACTGTCGAGTGCCGCATGGAAACGCTCGCTGAAGGGGTCGAGATAGCGGGCGAACACTGCCTGGATCAATGACTTCTTTGAGCCGAAGTGATAATTGACCGCCGCCAGGTTGACCTTGGCCTTGCTGGTGATATTGCGCAGCGAGGTTTCGGCGAAGCCTCGCTCGGCGAACAGGACCTCGGCGGTATCGAGGATACGGGTAACGGTATCGGTCTGGGCCATGGGCGGATGCCTTGTCAGGTGATCAATCACGAGGGGGCACGGGAGTCCTTGTCCCCCCGGACAACGGCAAGGCCGTGGCCCGGGGGGCGACTCTTCTCATGCAGGTCAATCAAACGACATGTCGGTCTTCACGCACCGCGTGTCAGGCAGCGACTCCGAGGCGGAGGCTGCCACGAGCCGTATCCCGAGCACAGGACAGACGCACAGGACACACAGGGCCTGTGTACCGGTAGCCGGATGCGCCCGACGAACATTCGTTTGAAACAAGATAATTCTAGCTGTCCATGCCATGACTGGCAATTGCTGGTTGTTTCAAACACTCGACAGCCAAGACCGGCAGGACGCGCATTCACGCGGGACATTCGGGGACGGGATGGTCATGGGGCGTCCCGGACACCCGCTGTCTCGCGTCAGCATGTCGATGTCGACGAAGATGCCGGCAACGTTGCTGCCAAAGCACCCACGATGCCTTGCATGACCGCCATGACTGGATACAATGACAGTTGTATGGATGCACACCCCGTGCCGTCAGCTCAGATGCCGCCCAGGCCAAAGGCAATGCCCATGACTCAGCCGCTTACTCCGCGCCAGCAGGATGTCTTCGATTTCATCATCAAGACCATCAAGTCCTCAGGCTATCCGCCAACGCGTGCCGAAATCGCCCAGGCACTGGGCTTTCGCTCACCGAATGCCGCGGAAGAGCATCTGCGTGCCCTGAAGCGCAAGGGAGCCATCGAGATGGTGCCGGGCACCTCGCGGGGCATCCGCGTGCCGTCTCTGGCAGAGGCGGAAGAGGATAGCGAGCAGGGCCTGCCGGTCATCGGGGAAGTGGCCGCTGGCAGCCCTATCCTGGCCAGCCAGCATATCGATCGCCATTGCCCGCTGCCCAGTGACTACTTCTCGCCTGCCGCCGACTATCTGCTGCGCGTGCGCGGGGTCTCGATGAAGGATGTCGGCATTCTGGAAGGTGACCTGCTGGCCGTGCACCGCACGAGCAGCGTGCGTGACGGACAGATCGTGGTGGCGCGTCTGGGAGATGAAGTGACGGTGAAGCGCTTCCGTCGCGATGGCCATTACGTATGGCTGGAAGCCGAGAACGAGGACTTCGCTCCCATCAAGGTGGATCTGCGCACGGACAGCCTGGAAATCGAGGGCCTCGGCGTGGGCGTGATCCGCGATGGCGGCCTGCACTGATCTCAAGGCTCGCAGGCAGTCTGACCTCACAGCGCTGACGCGCAGATGACGATTGTCGCCATCAGGGCATCCACGAAAAAACCCGCCGATTGGCGGGTTTTTTCGTGACAGGCAGACATGCGGGAAGTGCTCAGTGCACCATGCCTTCCGACTGCTCGTCTTCATCATCCTCGCCATCCCACAGGCGGGTGCGGGTGATGGCGTGGTCGATCATCTCACGCGCGACCTCGAAGCGATTGTCACGCAGCAGATCGGCAGCTTCATCGGAGATGCGGATACTGAGAAGTGGCTCACCTTCACTCTCGGCGGCACGCAGGATCACTTCCCCATCTTCCATTTGCACGATTTCAAGTACGGCGGGATCGGACACGTCATTCCTCCTGCACGGCATCCTGAGGATACCGGCGTCGTTGTGATCGTCAGCTTGACGGCGGGCAGGCCCTGCGACTTGCAGTCACTGGCGACAATGCAGAAAAAAGTACGACCACAGCCAGAGCCATGGTCGTACCGGAGAATGCAGGGCTTGCCACAATGCCGCCAGTCTAGCACCCGTCATGCCAGGGCGTCACCTGAATGACAGGTGCGTGACATGCCAGCGCCTTCGGGTCAGGCAAGGCGCGACGCTACCACTCCACATTCGACTCGCGAAGGTGTGACAGCAACGCCTTCATGGCGCTGACTGCCGTGGCGAGACGCTCTGCCAGAGGCGCATTGGCCGCCGCGGCGATGATGAGACCATCGCCACGCGCCTGGCCTTCCTCACGCCGGGCAGCACCGCCCTCTTCATGCAGACGCGTGATATCGGCCACCAGCTGGCTCAACCAACTGTCCGGCTGCGCCTGCAGGCTTCGCAACTGCTCGATTTCCGCCACGGGAGTCGGCGGTGTGGCCAGCCGCTCGCGCCAGCCGACCTCAGGCCAGCGTGCCGACGCGGCGCACTCCTCGATCAACGAGGCCAATGCCAGCTCCATCAACGCCAGCGCCCCTTCCTCACCGGCCATGCGCCGTGCGACGGCATGCTCATCACGCGTCGCGACGGCCGTCTGCTCCAGCAGCAACTCGGCCTGATACAGCAGTTGATTGGTGCGGCCACGCTGGCTCATCAGCTCTTGGCTCCCTTGCGCTTGTCCTCGACGACCCAACGGCCGTTGTCGAAGGTCGCCTTCCACCCCGTCGCCTTGCCATCCTCGTCCGTCATCACGAACTGCTCCTTGGCCTTGCGCGAGAAACGAATCTGCGTCGGGCGGCCATCGGGGTCTTTCTCCGGCGCCTTGAGGATGAAGTGATACTTCTCCGGCAGCTCGTCGGCATGCGCCTTGAGCTCGCTGACCAGCGGCGGACGCGTCTCGCGATTCTTGGGGAACTGACTGGCGGCAAGGAACAGGCCACTGGCGCCATCACGCAGCACGTAGTGATCCTCGACCTTCACGCAGGCAAGTTCCGGCATGGGGATCGGGTCCATCTTCGGCGGCGCGACCTCCCCGGACTTGAGCAGCTTGCGGGTGTTCTTGCAATCCTCGTTGGTGCAGCCGAAGTACTTGCCGAAACGCCCGGTCTTGAGCTGCATGTCGGCACCGCACTTGTCGCACTCGATCACCGGTCCATCGTAGCCCTTGATGCGGAACTGACCCTGCTCGACTTCATGTCCCACGCAGTCCGGGCTGTTGCCGCAGACGTGCAGCTTGCGCTGCTCGTCGATCAGATAGCTGTCCATGGCCGTGGCGCAGATCGGACAACGGCGCTTGGCACGCAGTGCATCGGTCTCGGCATTCTCATCCGCGTCAGCGGCGACCGCCTCATCCCCCGGCAACAGGTCGATGGTGGTCTTGCAGCGCTCCTTGGGCGGAAGGTTGTAACCGGAGCACCCCAGGAAGACGCCGGTGGAGGCGGTACGGATCTGCATCTCGCGACCACAGGTCGGGCAGGCGATATCGGTCGGCACCGGCTGATTCGGGCGCATGCCCTCTTCTGACTGGGCGTGATCCAGCTCGGCCTTGAACTCGGCGTAGAAGGCATCCAGCAGCTCGCGCCAGTTGCGCTGACCATTGGCCACCTCATCGAGGTAGTCTTCCATGCGCGCGGTGAAGCCGAAGTCCATCAGGTCCTTGAAGGATTCACTGAGACGATCAGTGACGATGTCACCCAGCTTCTCGGCATAGAAACGCCGATTTTCCAGCGCCACGTAACCACGATCCTGAATGGTCGAGATGATGGCCGCATAGGTCGAAGGACGGCCGATGCCGCGCTTCTCCAGCTCCTTGACCAGACTGGCTTCGGTGTAACGCGCCGTCGGCTTGGTGAAGTGCTGCTGCGGGTCCAGCTCGACCAGCTCCAGCACCTCGCCGATGGCCAGGTCCGGCAGTGACTGGTCCTCTTCCTTCTTGCCCGCCGGCTTCATCACGCGGGTATAACCGTCAAACTTGAGCACCCGGCCCTTGGCGCGCAGCTCGTAGCCATCGACCTCGATGGTCAGGGTCGAGGACAGATACTCCGCCGGCACCATCTGGCAGGCGACGAACTGACGCCAGATCAGCTCATACAGACGCTCCGCGTCACGCTCCATGCCGGTGAGGTCCGTCGCGCGACGCGCCACCTCGGAGGGACGGATCGCTTCGTGAGCTTCCTGGGCGCCTTCCTTGCTGGAGTAGACGTTGGCGGCCTGCGGCAGATAGTTGTCGCCGAATTCCTCAGCGATGAAGTCCCGCGCGGTGGCCACCGCGTCCGCCGACAGATTGGTCGAGTCGGTACGCATGTAAGTGATGTAACCGGCCTCGTAGAGGCGCTGCGCCATCATCATGGTCTTCTTGACCGAGAAGCCGAGACGACTGCTGGCCGCCTGCTGCAGGGTCGAGGTGATGAAGGGGGCATTCGGCTTGGAGCGGGTCGGCTTGTCTTCGCGATTGGAAATCGCGAGCCGAGCGGTACGCAGCGCCGCGATGCGATCCAGCGTTTCCTTCTCGCTGGTCGGACGGAAGGCCTTGCCATCCTGACGCGCCAGTTCGAAACGGATCGCCTCGCCGCTGGTCGCGGCAAGCTCTGCGTGCACATCCCAGAATTCTTCCGGAATGAAGGCACGGATCTCACGCTCACGCTCGACGATCAAGCGCACGGCAACCGACTGCACTCGACCGGCCGACAGCCCACGGGCCACCTTGGCCCACAGCAGCGGCGAGACCATGAAACCGACGACACGATCCAGATAGCGACGCGCCTGCTGAGCATGCACGCGGTCCATCTTCAGATCGCCCGGCTCATCGAAGGCCGCCGTGATCGCCTTCTTGGTGATCTCGTTGAACACCACGCGCTTGTAGCGGGTATCGTCGCCACCGATGGTCTCGCGCAGGTGCCAGGCAATCGCCTCACCTTCGCGGTCCAGATCCGTCGCGAGATAGATGGTGTCGGCCTTCTCGGCCAGGCGCGTCAGCTCGGAGACGACCTTTTCCTTGCCGGGCAGGATCTCGTAATGCGCCTCCCAGCCGTTCTCCGGGTCTACCCCCATGCGACGGATGAGCTGCGTCTTGGCCTTCTTTTCCTTGTGAGCCGCCTTGGCTTCCGGCGACATCTTGCGCGTCTCGGCTGCCTGACGGGCACGCTCCTTGGGATCGGTGGCCTGCTTGCCGCTACCGCTGGTCGGCAGATCGCGGATATGCCCGACACTCGACTTCACCACGAAGTCGTTGCCGAGATACTTGTTGATGGTCTTGGCCTTGGCAGGCGACTCGACGATCACCAGTGACTTGCCCATGGTTGCTCGCATCTCCTGGCCGGCGCTGACTGCACCGGCGAATGACTCGTAGCGCTGGGTTTTATCCCAGCCTAAAAATGCGCCTACCCTACCCCAGCATTTCAGCGCTGACCAGCAATGTTGCCAGCACCACGCCATGTGGGTGGTGGCAGCGGACATCACACACCACCCCGAATCTCGAGAATCGACGCCCGAGGCATGACGCGGTCATCGACCGGCACCCGGACCTGCCAGACCCGCCAGGTGCATGTGTCGCCATGACGACAGGCAAGCCATGACTATATATAAGTGGCCTTTTCACGATTCGTCACATCAGTGTGGCATTACTGACACAGGCAGTGGCAGGCCTGCGGGTCAACGTAGATGCCATCCTCACAGCCGGGGCCTCTCGGATCACGCCATGTCTGACTGGCCATCAGCCTGACGCCAGCGCTTGTGAAGACGCAAGTCATGTCGCTACCATCGCCGCCATGGCAGCCGAATCACTCACGCGCTACCACACCAATCAACCACGACACTCGACAGGCTCCCTTTACGTCGTCAATGTAGTAAAATGACAACACAAACCGCCTGACCCCTCACGCAAGTGTTCAAGGAGTATGTTCTCATGCCGCACGCGTTCAACGGCCCGATCCGCCGCACCAAGATTGTCGCCACACTCGGTCCGGCCAGTGACAAGCCGGGCGTCCTCGACGCGATGATCCGTGCCGGAGTGGATGTGGTTCGCCTCAACTTCTCTCACGGCAGCCCCGAAGACCACCGCATGCGTGCCGAGGCCGTCCGTGCCGCCGCCGCCGCCCAGGGCCGCAGCGTCGCCGTGCTGGGTGATCTGCAGGGTCCGAAGATCCGCATCGCCCGCTTCAAGGACACCGCTGTCCAGCTTCAGGAAGGCCAACCGTTCATCCTGGACATCGGCCTGGGCCGCGATGAAGGTACCGTCGAGCGTGTCGGCTGCGACTATCAGCAGCTGGCCGATGACGTGGTCGCCGGCGACGTTCTGCTGCTTGATGACGGTCGCGTGGTGCTCGAGGTCAACGAACTCAAGGGCAACGAGATCCACACCACCGTCAAGGTGGGTGGCAAGCTGTCCAACAACAAGGGCATCAACAAGCAAGGCGGTGGCCTGTCCGCCGAGGCGCTGACCGAGAAGGACAAGGCAGACCTCAAGACCGCCATCGACATCGGCGTGGACTATCTGGCCGTCTCCTTCCCGCGCAGTGGCGCCGACATGCAGCTGGCACGTGAGCTGCTGGGCGAGGAAGGTCGTGACATCGGCCTGATCGCCAAGGTCGAGCGCGCCGAAGCCGTCGCCGATGACGCCGTGCTCGACGGCATCATCCTCGCCAGTGAAGGCGTGATGGTGGCGCGTGGCGATCTGGGCGTGGAGATCGGCGACGCACAGCTGATCGGCGTGCAGAAGCGCATGATCCGCCGTGCCCGCAGCCTCAACCGCGTGGTCATCACCGCGACCCAGATGATGGAGTCGATGATCAGCGCCCCGCTGCCGACCCGCGCCGAAGTCTTCGACGTCGCCAATGCCGTGCTCGACGGCACCGACGCCGTGATGCTGTCAGCCGAGACCGCGGCAGGCGATTTCCCGGTCGAGACCATCGAGACCATGGATCGTGTCTGCCTGGGTGCCGAGCGTGAACGTGCCGCCCAGGAATCCCAGCACCGCATCCACGAAGGCTTCAGCAAGACAGACGAGACCATCGCACTGTCTGCCATGTACGCGGCCAACCACCTGACGGGTGTCGTGGCCATCGTCTGCATGACCGAATCCGGCTATACCCCGCTGATCGCCTCGCGCATCCGCTCGGGTCTGCCGATCGTCGGTCTCGCCCAGGATCAGAAGACCCAGCGCCGCATGGCTCTCTATCGTGGCGTGGTGTCCCTGCCCTTCGATTCCAGCGAGCTGCCGGCGCAGGAGATCAACCGTCGCGCCATCGCCGAGCTGGAAGCGCGCGGCATCGCCAACCGTGGTGACCTGGTGATTCTGACCCGCGGCGATCAGATGAATGCCCACGGTGGCACCAACACCATGAAGATCGTCACTGTCGGTGGCACCATCGACTGAGCGACCGGCATCGACGGATCGATACCGGCAGCGTTATCACTGGCGGGGCTGACACCCCGCCTTCAGGAGATCAAGCGGCATGAGCGAGCAACGACCCAAGCGCCAGGCACGACGCACCCTGGCAGAACGCAAGCGGATTGCGCTGGTGGCTCACGATGGCAAGAAGGATGAGATGCTGGCCTGGGCCATGCGCTGGCGCGATGAGCTGTCACGCCACCAGCTGCTGGGCACCGGCACCACGGCCCGACGCATCAGCAAGGAGCTCGGACTTGAGGTCGAAGGCCTGATGAGCGGGCCGCTGGGTGGTGATCAGCAGATCGGTGCGCGCATCGCCGAAGGCAATCTCGACCTGCTCATATTCCTGTGGGACCCGTTCGCTCCGATGCCGCACGACCCTGACGTCAAGGCGCTGCTGCGCCTGGCGACACTGTGGAACGTGCCGGTGGCCAACAATGTCGCGAGTGCCGACTTCATGTTCCACTCATCACTGATGTCGGAGTCGGTCGAGATCGCGGTCCCCGATGCCAATGACTGGGTCAGCACCCGCGCCTGACACTGGCACATTGCCGATACACGTAAACGCCCGCCCCTCATTTGAGTGGGCGGGCGTTTACGTATGGACCCATGTCAGCGTGATCCACACCGTCATTGGCTTCATGCAGGACAGCGAATATCCGCGAAAATGTCGTAATCAAACTACATTTCGGACCTTTACCTGACTGGCTAGCTGGCTGGCTAGCTGGCTAGCTAACGGCAACATGCCCCTTCCTCCAGGCGTCTGATGCCTCACGCCTGAATCCTGAGCTGGCTGGCGATGATCGCCCCGCGTGAGGCCATGCAATAGAGCCCGATGTGATGGGCGTCTCGCTGCGGGTGGATGGCGGGCGCAGGCAATCCAAGGGCAGCCACGCTTTCCGAACTCAGATCATAGGTGGCGCAGGCAGGCTCCAGCACCACGATGTCGCTCACCTCGCCCAGCAGACCATGATTGCGTGCAGAGAGAAGCGTCAGCACCAGGTCCATCACGCAGATGTCCGTGCAGATTCCCGCCACTACCAGCGTCTTCAGTCGCTGCCGGCCAACCCACTCCTGCAGCGCATTGACACCGCTTGGCGGGTCGATCGCGCCAATATATCCATTGATGCAATCCTTGCGTACCAGAGTGGCATGCGGATCGCTCTCCAGCCACGCAAGCTCTGCCACCAGCTCATCCTCACCACTACCCTGCTCACAGTGAGCGGGATAGGGCGGCTCCGGGACGCCGGGTGAGTGGGAGTCAATGAAGGCCAGCAGTGGGCGGGCGTGCGCCGAGAAACAGCGCGCCACGTCGTTACTGAGCGCCACCATGCGGGTGACCTGGGCATTGTCGGCCTGCGGGGCCAGAGCGCCTCCTTGCACCTGACAGAAGCCGTTGATCTCATCGACCAGAATCAGTCCGGCACTCGGCAGCGAACATTCGTAAGGGGCAGGCCGTACCGGCAGGCGCGCATCCAGCGCAAGGGGGGAGTCGAGAGGCGCGGGGGATGCAGGAAACGACAACGGCGAGCTGTCGGGGCTGCTGGCCGAGGTAGCATCGGCCTTTGACGCTCTCGTGTCAGTCTCTGAGGAAGCAATGGAGTGAGGCATCGTGTCGTACCCGAGGCAAGGAAAGCCTTCAGAGTATCAGCAGGTCACCGGACATGGCAGCGACGCACGGGCAATGGCTGCCATGTCGAAGGAGACTCAGCCCGGATCAGACTCGCCTGCCACACAATCTGGCGAAGTTGAGGGCGCGTCGTCCAGATATCCCTGGCCACGCACGCTGCTGGTATCGCGCTTCAACACCGCAAACTGAGCGACACGCCCGGGGTCGTCCTCGATCCGCTCGGCAAGGCATACCAGACCCGGCCTGCGTGCGAGAGACGGTGGCGCGATCGCCAGGGTATCGTGGCGCCCCTCGGCCATATCCAGCGCATCCGCCATGTGCAGGCATTCGATGCGTGCGACACCGGGGAGATTGTGCTCAAGCCACTCACTGCACTCCTCGAACAGAGCCTCGCGCGCCACGATGCGCTGGACCTTCGAGGGACAGAGGTCCGGTGGCCCCAGCAGGCTGAGGCTGATGGCACGGAAAAGCCGACGCTCCACCCGAATGCCCGGCCAGCAGGCCAACGCCTCGTGGGTGGCCGTCACCGGTCGCTGATGCCCTCTTGACCAGGGGACGACGGCAGCCTCCACCTCTCCTCTCACCAGGGCGTTGACCACCTCGTCGATGCCCGCATAGGCACTCAAGGTGGCATTCGAGGCATACATCTTGGCGGCGCATTCGCGTGAGTACCCCCCGAGCCGTCCCGGGTAGCCGACCCGCAGCACATGAGCCGATGCGCGCGTTGTCGATGCATTTTCCTGAGCTTCGCTTACCGTCACCTTCATCCCTGCCCCTCATGACAACGACTGATGAACATCCGACTTGCCATCAGCATAGCCGTAAATGGCGCACTCAGGCGAAACCACCATTGGCGCCGATGACCTGCCCGGTGACCCAGGCGGATTCCTCACCGGACAACCAGGCCACGACGGCCGCGATATCCGTGGCATCCGCGATACGCCCCAGCGCTGCCATGCCCTTGAGGCGCTCGATGGTCTCCTCGCTCTTGCCATGCCGGAACAGCCCGGTATCCGTCGGGCCAGGCGCCACGGCATTGACGGTAATCCCGCGTGCGCCGACCTCCTTGGCCAGCACGCGAGTGAGCTGGTCCACCGCGGCCTTGGACGCCGCATAGGGACCATAGGTGGCGAACATCTGGCGCGTCACGGAGGTGGAGATATTGATCACGCGGCCCCCATCACGCAGCTTGCGCGAAGCTTCGCGCATCATGTTGAAGCTGCCGGTGAGGTTGGCCTGCATCAGACTGGAAAAGTCCTCATCCGTGAACTCGGCCAGCGGCTTGTAGAGGCTCATCCCGGCATTGTTGACCAGAATATCCACTCCGCCATAGTGCTCAGTGGCCACCGTGAACAGCTGACTGGCCATCTTGCTGTCGCCGACATCGCCCTGGACGGCAAGCGCCTGCCCGCCAGCTGCCTCTATCTCGGCCACCACCTGATTCGCCCCATCGACATCACTGCGGTAATTGACCACCACTTGGGCGCCGTCCGCCGCCAGACGCTGAGCGATGCCTGCGCCGATGCCGCGCGAGGCTCCGGTCACCACCGCCACCTTGTCGCTCAACTGCTGTGCATTCTCCGACATGGCTGTCTCCCCTTTCGTCATGGGCCATCGATTTCAAGGACCCTCAATCTCAAGGTCCCTCAATCTCAAGGTCCCTCAATCTCGAACCTTGAGCGTCTCAGTCAGACCTCATCATTGCAGCAACCGGATGCCACTGACACCCCTGCAACGCGGGGTGTCGTATCAACGAAAGAACCGCCACCCCGGGCATGCCGGTGGTGGCGGTTCTTTTACAGCGGTGGCCTGCCTCAGGCTTGGCCGTTGGCCTGACGCTCGAAGGTATCGGCACGCAGGATCTCGATCCAGTAGCCGTCGGGATCCTTGACGAAGGCCAGACCCTTCATCTTGCCATCATCGGGGCGCTTGACGAACTCGACACCCAGCGATTCGAAGCGCTCGCTGGCGGCGTAGACGTCCGGCACGCTGACCCCGATGTGGCCGAAGCCCTGAGGCTGGGCGTTGCCGTCATGATAGGCGAAGTCCGGGTCGTCCTCGGTCCCCCAGTTGTGCGTCAGCTCCAGCATCGCCTCACGCCCGAAGGTGTAGGTGGTGCGCTTGAGATCATCACTCGGCACGTCGCTGGCCTGGTCGTCGTCCAGATAGGCGAGGAAATAGAGGCTGAACTGCATTTCCGGGAAGTCGAGCTTGCGCACCAGGCGCATGCCGAGCACACGGGTATAGAAGTCCAGACTACGCGTCGGATCCTTGATGCGCAGCATGGTCTGGTTGAAGACATAGCCTCGGGTAGCCGGATCAATCTGCTCACTCAGGCCGGGAACCTGCTCGAAATGTGTTGCCATGATGGTCCTTCCACAGGAAAGGACGGCAGGACATCCACGATGCCCGGCCGTCCCTGGTGATCGAATAGCTGTCAGATGGAGTCGGCGAGCGGGTTTTGCAACCTCGCCGGCCGCGGCATCACTCGATTTCGATCAGTACTTCCCCCGGCGTGACGCGATCGCCGCGAGCCACGTGGATGGCCTTGACGGTACCGTCGACGCGCGCCGTGATCTCGGTCTCCATCTTCATTGCCTCGCTGATCAGCACCGACTGGCCTGCCGTGACGCTGTCACCCACCGCCACCAGCACCTCGACGATATTGCCCGGCATCGCCGTGGTGACGTGCCCCGGCGCAGACGCACTCGCGCGCCCGCCGCTCTGGCCACCTGCCACGTAATCGTCCTTGGCTTCGAACACCACCTCTTCCGGCATGCCATCCAGAGTCAGATAGACGTGACGCTTGCTGCCCTTGGCACCGCCGACGCCGGTGATCTGCACCGCATAGGACTCGCCGTGGACATCGATGACGAATTCGGTCGGCACGCCGGAAGACACCGGACGCTCCGCCTCGCCCTGGGGGATGATTTCCGGCGTGAGGGTGCCGGCGCGGCGCTCGCTGAGAAAGTCACGTCCCAGCTCCGGGAACATGGCGAAGGTCAAGACATCCTCAGGGGACTTGGCCAGCTCGCCCAGCTCCTCGGTGAGACGCGCCATTTCCGGGCTCAGCAGGTCTGCCGGACGCCCGACCTCCACCGGTGCGTTGCCGATGGCACGCGAGCGAACCTCTTCGTTGACCGGTGCCGGCGCCTGGCCATAGCCGCCCTGCAGATAGCGCTTCACTTCATTGGTGATGCTCTTGTAGCGCTCACCGGTCAGCACGTTGAGCACCGCCTGGGTACCGACGATCTGTGAGGTCGGGGTGACCAGCGGCGGATAGCCCAGATCGGCACGCACACGCGGAATCTCGGCGAACACCTCACGAATGCGCTCCAGCGCATTCTGCTCCTTCAACTGACTGGCCAGGTTGGACATCATGCCGCCGGGGATCTGGCTGATCTGGACCGAGACATCCTCACGGGTGAATTCGCTCTCGAAGGCCGAATACTTGCGGCGCACCTCACTGAAGTAGTCGCCGATCTCACGCAGCGACTCCAGTTCCAGTCCGGTGTCCCAGCGAGTGTCACGCAGTGAGGCGACGAAGGATTCGGTGGCCGGGTGGCTGGTGCCACCGGCGAAGGCCGAGATGCAGGTATCGATGTGGCGGCAGCCCGCCTCGACGGCCTTGATCTGACACTGCGGTGCCAGGCCTGCCGTGGCATGGCTGTGCAGGTGGATCGGCACTTCGACAGCCTCGACCAGCGCACTGACCAGGTCGAAGGTGGCATACGGGGTCAGCAGCCCGGCCATGTCCTTGATCGCGATGGAATCGGCGCCCATCTCGACCAGCTTGCGCGCCTGCTCGACATACATCTCCAGCGTATGCACCGGGCTCACGGTGTAGCAGATGGTGCCCTGGGCGTGCTTGCCGGCCTTCTTGACCGCGCGCATGGCGGTTTCCATGTTGCGCAGGTCATTCAGGGCATCGAACACGCGGAAGATATCGATGCCGCCGGCCGCGGCACGCTCGACGAAGGCCTCCACCACGTCATCGGCATAATGACGATAGCCGAGCAGGTTCTGACCGCGCAGCAGCATCTGCAGCGGCGTGTTGGGCATGGCTTCCTTGAGCGACTTCAGACGCGCCCAGGGGTCTTCCTTCAGAAAGCGCACACAGGCATCGAAGGTCGCACCGCCCCAGACCTCGAGGCTGTAGAAGCCGGCCTGATCGAGACGTGCCGCGATGGGCAGCATGTCCTCGGTGCGCATGCGCGTGGCGATCAATGACTGGTGGCCATCACGCAGGACGACTTCGGTGACCTTGACGGCATCAGCCGCAGAGTCGCTCGCGGCATGGGGAGTGGAGGTAGCAGCAGTCATGTCAGGTGTCCTTGTCATTGTTGGTTGAGGAGTCGGGGGAAGGACTCGAACGGCATGTCAGGGGTGGACTCAGAGACCGGCGTGCGCCGCGATCGCCGCCGCGATCGCCAGTGCCGTCTGTTCCGGCAGGCGCTTGACTGAGTACTGGGTCAGCTCCGGATGCGCCGCCACGAAACCGGTATCGAAGCGCGCGTTGCGGAAGTCCGGATGCTTGAGGATTTCCTGATAGTAAGGCGCGGTGGTCTTGACCCCCTGCAGGCGCATGTCATTGAGGGCGCGTGACCCGCGATTGATGACCTCTTCCCATGTCAGCCCCCACACGATGAGCTTCAGGCACATGGAATCGAAATACGGCGGGATGGTGTAGCCGGTATAGATCGCGGTATCGGTTCGCACGCCAGGCCCGCCGGGGGCGTAGTAACGCGTGATGCGCCCGAAGCTGGGCAGGAAGTCGTTCTTGGGGTCCTCGGCATTGATGCGGAACTGGATGGCATAGCCGTGATGGCGGATGTCTTCCTGACGGAAGGCCAGCTTGTGGCCCCAGGCGATGCGGATCTGCTCGCGCACGATGTCCACGCCGGTGATCGCCTCGCTGATGGTGTGCTCCACCTGGACGCGGGTGTTCATCTCCATGAAGTAGATCTCGTTGCCCTTGACCAGGAACTCCACGGTACCGGCATTGCGATAGCCCACGGCCCGCGCGGCGCGCACCGCCATCTCTCCGACGTAGGAGCGCTGCTCCGGCGTCAGCTGAGGGCTGGGGGCAATCTCGATCAGCTTCTGGTTGCGGCGCTGGATGGAGCAGTCACGCTCGAACAGATGGATCACGTTGTCGTGACTGTCGGCCAGAATCTGGACCTCGATGTGATGCGGGTCGACCACGCAGCGCTCCAGGAAGACATCCGCACTGCCGAAGGCCTTGGTAGCCTCCGAGATCACGCGACCCCAGGCCTGCTTGAGCTGCTGGGCATCATCACAACGCCGGATACCCCGCCCCCCACCACCTGAGGTAGCCTTGAGCATCACCGGATACCCCACCTGTTCCGCCACGCTCAAGGCTTCCTCGACATCGGCCAGATTGCCCTTCGAGCCCGGCGTGACCGGCACGCCAGCCGCCTTCATGGCGGCGCGGGCTTCGGTCTTGTCTCCCATGCGCGCGATGACATCACTGGACGGGCCCACGAAGGCAATGCCCGCCGCTTCGCAGATTCTCGCGAACTCAGCATTCTCGGAAAGGAAACCATAGCCCGGATGAATGGCATCACAGCCTGTCTCGCGGGCCAGATCCACCAGGCGACGGGGGTCCAGGTAGCCGGCCAGCGGGTCTTCGCCGATGAAATGCGCTTCATCGGCACGCTTGACGTGAAGCGAGAAACGATCGGCTTCGGTGTAGACCGCGACAGAGCGGATGTCCATCTCGGCACAGGCGCGTACAATGCGCACTGCGATTTCCCCTCGGTTGGCGATCAGCAACTTGCGGAACATGGTGACTCTCCCTGACGGAACGCGGTGATCTTGTTGTTGACGGCTTGCGTCTGACTCTCCTGCAACCCTGGAGGCTTGCGAGGGCAGTCATGTTCTCAGGCTTTCCACGCTACCCAGCGAGAGACCAATAGAAAAGTTGATATTTTTTTGCCAATCTATAAGTAAAACCTTATGACTGGGTGTGTCATGTCGCGTCCAAATCTGCTAAACCGATTAACTTTCAGACAGTTACAGGTATTTCAGGCCGTCCATCGCCAGCAGTCCTACTCGCGTGCGGCTGAGCAACTCGGACTGACACAGCCCGCCGTCAGTGCCCAGATTCGCCAATTGGAGCAGGCGCTCGAGCAATCGCTGTTCAAATATGCCGGCAAGACGCTGCATATCCTGCCGGCGGCGGATGCGCTGGCAAGCTCGGTACAGTCGATCTTCGGGGAAGTCTCGAGCCTGCAGATGGAGCTGTCGGAAATCGCCGGCACCATCCGTGGCGAGCTGAATCTGGCGGCCGTGTCCACGGCCCAGTATGTGGTGCCGCACATTCTGGCGCGCTTTCGTGCCCGCTACCCGGAAGTCTCGGTGCGCCTGCGCGTCTGCAATCGCGGCCAGGCACTGGAACGCCTCGCCGAGCGACGCGATGACCTGGTGATCATGGGCATGGTGCCCGATGACGCCAACCTGGCCTTCATGCCGATCCTGGACAACGAGCTGATCCCCATCGTCTGGCCCGGCCACCCGCTGCTGGACGTCAAGGGCGTCACGCTGGAGGATCTCGCCCAGTACTACATGCTGATGCGCGAGCCCGGTTCCGGCACGCGTACCGCCTTCGAGGAATTCGCCGCCCGCGAGCGCGTCTCGCTGCGCCATACGCTGGAGCTGGGCTCCAACGAGGCCATCAAGCAGGGCGTGATGGCGCATCTGGGCGTGGCGATCCTGCCGCGGCTGGCCGTCCAGCTGGAGCTCGCCTCCGGCCTGCTGGCCTCGCCGTCCCTGCCGGGCTTCCCGCTCAGACGCTCCTGGTGCACGGTCTATCCCAAGGATCGCTACCCCACGCCGGTCACCGAGCTGTTCCTGCGTTTCGTGCGCGAGCTGCTGCCGGAGCTCAACGCACACTTCAGCGCGCCGATGGAGCCGATTCCCGGGCACAGCGTCGCCTGCCTGCCGCTGGCCACGGAGCAGTGACGCTCCACCACACGCCCCTGTGCTCATGAACCAAAAAAACCGCCGCGGAGATGATCTCCGCGGCGGTTTTTGTCGGGCCAGTCCGGCTTATTTCACTTCCACACCATGCGCCTGCTTGTCGGCGTGATAGGAAGAGCGCACCAGCGGACCGGAGGCGACATGCGAGAAGCCCATCTCGCGCGCCTTCTGACCGAGCCAGTCGAAGGTATCCGGGTGGACCCAACGATCGATCGGCAGGTGGCTGCGTGACGGCTGCATGTACTGCCCGAGGGTCAGCATGTCGACGCCGTGATTGCGCAGGTCCTGCATGACCTCGAGCACCTGCTCGTCAGTCTCGCCCACCCCCAGCATCAGACCGGACTTGGTCTTCACTTCCGGGCGGCGCTCCTTGTAGCCCTTGAGCAGATCCAGCGACCACTGATAGTCGGCACCCGGACGCACGCGGCGGTACAGGCTCGGCACGGTCTCCAGATTGTGGTTGAAGACATCCGGCGGTGTCTGCTCGAGCACGTCCAGCGCGACCTGCATGCGGCCACGGAAGTCCGGTACCAGCACTTCGATCTCGGTACCTTCACACTTCTCGCGGATCTCGCGGATGCACTCGGCAATGTGGTTGGAGCCACCGTCACGCAGGTCATCACGGTCAACGGAGGTCACGACGACGTAATTCAGGCGCATCTCGGCGATGGCTTCGGCCAGCTCGCGCGGCTCGTCGGCATTCAGCGCATTGGGACGACCGTGGGCCACGTCACAGAACGGGCAGCGACGGGTACAGATATCGCCCATGATCATGAAGGTCGCGGTGCCGCCGCTGAAGCACTCGCCCAGGTTCGGGCAGGAGGCTTCTTCACACACCGTGTGCAGGCCGTGCTTGCGCAGGGTCTGCTTGATGCGGCTCACCTCAGGGGAGGCAGGCATGCGCACGCGCAGCCAGTCCGGCTTCTTCGGCAAGGTCTCGGTGGGAATCACCTTGACCGGAATGCGAGCGACCTTCTCGGCGCCACGCAGCTTCACGCCACGCTCCTTGCGAGCAGGAGCAGCGGAGGGAGCGGGCTTCGGGGTAGCGGTGGTCTCGGTCATCAGTTCTGTCCTGCTGTTCGAGAAATGTCAGCCAGTGCCGCGGGCAGCCCGCTCACCGGAGTCAGGGTCACGTCCCCCAGGCTTGCGCCCAGACAACGCACCAGGCGGTCACGCTCAGCGGCAAGATCCACCGGCTCGCGCGTCAGGTCGCGTAGCTGGGTCATCGCCATGCCGGCATAGCCGCAGGGATTGATGCGCCCGAAAGGCGCAAGGTCCATGTCCAGATTGATCGCCACGCCATGGAAACTGCATCCACGTCGGATGCGCAACCCCAGCGAGGCAATCTTGGCCTCTTCCATCGAGCGGCGCGGATCATCCATGCGCTGCGCCGATTTCTTCACGTAGACCCCCGGGGCATCGGGGCGTGGATACGCCTCGATGCCGTGCTCGGCCAACGCCGCCACCACCGTCTCTTCCAGCGCAGTCACCAGCTGGCGAACACCGATGCCGCCACGCTTGACGTTGAGCAACGGGTAGAGCACCAGCTGGCCGGGGCCGTGATAGGTCACCTGGCCACCCCGGTCGGTCTGCACCACCGGGATATCACCCGGCATCAGCAGATGTTCCGGCTTGCCAGCCTGTCCCTGGGTAAAGACGGGGGCGTGCTCCACTACCCACAGCTCATCCGGGGCCTCCGGCGAGCGGGTATCGGTGAAGTCACGCATCGCCGACCACACTTCCTCATACGGCAGCACGCCGAGGTGGTGGACGTGAATCGTGTTCATGCATGCGCTCCTGTGCTCATGGCGCAAGCCAGTGAAGTCGCTCGTCTCACGCGAACGTCACAATACCATGTGGATGCGACCGGTGGCCTTGAGGTCACGGTGCAAGGCATCCAGCTGGTCGGTTCCGGTGGCTCGGATCACCACGCGGATGCTGCGATAGTTGCCGTTCTTGCTGTCCTGCCAGGTGATGGCCGTGGCGTCGAAGCCGGGCGCATGCACTTCCAGGACATTGCAGACCACTTCGACGAGATCTTCGGCGGCATTGCCGACGATCTTGAGGGAGAAATCGCAGGGGAATTCGATCTTGGGGGGTGTCTTCTCACCCGCTTTTGGCGTGTTGGCCATGGGAAAGCCCTTCCAGTGATTCTATTTCCGACCATTCTACTCAACAAAGGGCGATCCGTCAGCCGGATCGCCCTTCGTGAAAGACGCATCCCCGGGTTTCAGGGGCGCGTGGCGGGCACCGTCGCATCACCTTGCTCGCTGGCCAGGGCGGACGGCACCAGCCTCAGTTGAACAGGCCGTGGAAGAACAGCATCAGGGCGTCCCACAGACGCTTGAAGAGACCGCCCTGCTCGACTGATTCCAGGGCAACCAGCGGCTCTTCCGCCAGCACCTTGTCCTCGAGCTTGATCTGCAGGGTGCCGTACTGCTCGCCGACCTGCACCGGTGCCTTGATGGTGTCCTTCAGATCAAGACGGGCGGTCAGCTTGTCGGCCTGGCCACTCGGCAGGGTCAGATAGACTTCCTTGGCCATGCCAAGACGCACCTGATCCTTCTCGCCGCCCCAGACACGGGCCTGATTGAGCACGGCACCCTTGTCATAGAGCTTCTTGCTCTCGAAGTAGCGGAAGCCGTAGGTCAGGAGCTTCTGGGATTCCTGGGCACGCGCCTCTTCGGAGCTGGTGCCCATCACCACGCTGATCAGACGCGTGTCTTCCTTCTTGGCAGACGCCACCAGGCAGTAACCCGCTTCATCGGTATGACCGGTCTTCAGGCCGTCGACGTCCTTGTCACGCCACAGCAGCTTGTTGCGATTGGGCTGCTTGATGCCATTCCAGGTGAAGTACTTCTGGGAATAGATCTGATAGTGATCCGGATAGTCGCGGATGATGTGGCGCGCCAGAATCGCGAGATCATGTGCCGTTGAGTAGTGCTCCGCGTGCGGCAGACCGGTGGCGTTCATGTAATGGGTATTGTTCATGCCCAGACGCTTGGCGTGCTGGTTCATCAGGTCGGCGAAGGAGCCCTCGCTGCCGCCGATGTGCTCGGCAAGCGCGACGCTGGCGTCGTTGCCTGACTGGATGATCACGCCATGCAGCAGATCATCGACCGAGACACTGGTGCCCTCGCGGATGAACATGCGCGAGCCGCCGGTCTTCCAGGCGTTGACGCTGATACGCACGTTCTCGTCCGGCGTCAGCTTGCCGTCATCGATTTCATTCTCGACCAGATAGGCCGTCATCATCTTGGTCAGACTTGCCGGCGGCAGACGCTTGTCGGCATTGTGCTCGACCAGGATGCGACCGGAATTGGCATCCATCAGAATCCAGGAGGACGCGGCCAGTTGCGGCGCCGCCGGAATCAGGGTGTCGGCCTCGATGGCCCGGGCCGGCGTGGAGGTGACGCTGGTCAGCAGCGCGATACCGCTGGCCGCCATCAGCCCGGCAAGACGGCGCCGCAATGGAAGAAGTCTGGCTTTCAGGGACATGTTGAAATCTCTTTGACACTCATGCGTTAGCCGGGGCACAAGCCCCGGCCATGTTGCACCCTCGTGGGATGCATGATGGATGCGCCAGATCACCGCCGCTAGCGCGGTGCCTGTACGCTGAAGGCGCCGGAGAAGCCGGCATCGGCGATCGCGGACTTGAGCGACTCGATACGCACGCTTTCTTCAAGCGGGCCAACCTGCACCTTGTAAAGATTGCCACTGCCCAGCACTCGGACCGGGCGATCAAGCGCCGCGCTGACGCGCTTGCTGATGCGGTCTGCCGTTTGCAGGTCACTGACCGCCGCCACCTGCAGGAAGCTGGCATCAGCGCCGCTGGCCGTAGTGTCGGTCGCGCGCGCCGCAGAGGCTACCACGGGCTTGGCGGCAACGCTCGTGCTGGACGTCTTCGCCGCCACGGAATCGCCGGTTGCGCCCATTTCCTCAAGCCCTGCGATGCCCTGCTCGCGACGCACCGCCTGACTGCGGGCCAGCAGGCGCTCGGACTCGGCCGTGCCCTGGGTCGGGCTCGGCCCCGGCCGCCAGGTGCTGGCGTCCAGCGTCTCGACGCGCACATGACCGGTACCATGGCCAAGCATGTCGAGACGCCACGCCGCACTGTAGGACAGGTCGATCAGGCGATCATCATGGAAGGGCCCACGATCATTGACCTTGACGATGACCTGCTTGCCGTTGTCCAGATTGGTGATTCGCGCGTAGGTCGGCAGCGGCAGCGACTTGTGGGCCGCCGTCATGGTGTACATGTCATAGATCTCGCCACTGGCGGTGGCGTAGCCATGGAACTTCTTGCCATACCAGGAGGCGGTACCTTCCGCCACGTAGCCGCGCGGGTCATCCATCACATGATAGGTCTTGCCCCACACCTCATACTCGCTGCGGTTGCCGCTGCGCGTATAGGGCTCGGGCTTCGGCACGGCGTCCGGCACCGCGGAGACGTCCGGCGCGTCGTCGGGATAGGCGTCCGAATCCATCTCGTAACGCCCATTCTTGCCCGCCTTCTTGCCCGTGCTCGGCGAAGCACCGTCGCTGACCGTGGTGCCACCACTGCTGGCACAACCGGCCAGCAGGGCAAGCGCCAACGTCAACGGCAGCGCGCGTGACCAGCTCATCCGGCACCCCCATCCTCGAGACGGCGCTTGATCGCCTGGGACAGCTCATTCACGGCCATCGCATACAGATGGCTGTGGTTGTAGCGAGTGATGACGTAGAAGTTGTCATAGCCCACGGCGTAGCGATACCCCTGCTTGAGGTCCAGCGCCAGCGGGATGATCTGGGTATTGCCTGCCACGCCACCCGCGACCTCGACCCCTGCCGCCTCAAGTGCCGAGACGCTCATGTAGGGCTTCTTGGTCTTGTTGAAGGTGACGGAAGACGGCGGAGTACCGGGGCCATCGGCTGCGCTGACGACCGGTGCACCGGCCTTCCAGCCGTGACGGGCGAAATAGTTGCCGACACTGCCGATGGCATCGACGGGGTTGTGCCACAGGTCCCGCACGCCATCGCCATCGAAATCGACGGCATAGGCCTGATAGCTGGTGGGGATGAACTGCGGGTAGCCCATCGCACCGGCATAGGATCCCTTGATGGAGAGCGGGTCGATGCCCTGCTCCAACGTCAGCTGCAGGAAGGCGGACAGCTCACCACGGAAGAACTTGCCACGACGCGGATGATCGAAGGCCAGCGTGGAGAGTGAGTCGATCACGCGGTGGGTGCCGGTGTGCTTGCCGAAGAAGGTCTCGACGCCAATGATGGCGGCGATGACTTCCGGCGGCACGCCATATTCGGCCTGGGCGCGATCGAAGGTCTCGCGATGCTCGGCGATGAACTTCACGCCGGCCTCGATGCGAGATTCCTTCATGAAGATGGCGCGGTACTGGTCCCAGCGCAGGTGCCCTTCCGCCGGGCGCGACATGGCATCCAGCACTTTCTGGCTGTAATCGGCCTGATTCATCAGCTCGGTCACGCGAGCGCGATCCAGCCCCTTGGCCACCAGCTCATCCACCAGCTTGGCCGTCTCCGGGTGAGTTGCGGGAGCAAAGCCATCCGGCGCCGCCATGGCCGCCCCTGACATGCCCAGCAACGGCGCGATCATCAGGGCTGCGCCCCAGTGCTTCAGACGCCGCCCACGTGCGTTAATCACCGTCATCGACTCTCTCCTTGCCTGTCTGCGGGCGTCGGCCCGCGAATGTCCTTGCCATCCGGTAGCTGCAAAGGCCGCGTCAACGCGACAGCAGGCGCCGGTGGGTATGAATGCTCATGAGAATACCGAAGCCCGCCAGCAAGGTCACGCTGGAGGTCCCACCATAACTGACCAGCGGCAGCGGAACGCCCACCACCGGGAGAATGCCTGACACCATGCCGATGTTGACGAACACATAGACGAAGAAGGTCAGGATGATGGCTCCCCCTGTCAGGCGCGCGAAGCTGTCCTGACCATGGTTGGCCATCACCAGCCCGCGCAGCACGATCAACACGTAGAGGGCGAGGAAGAAACTCATGCCCAGAAGCCCGAGTTCCTCCCCGATCACCGCGACGATGAAGTCGGTATGCCGCTCAGGCAGAAATTCCAGCTGCGATTGGGTCCCCAGGGTATAGCCCTTGCCCAGCAAGCCTCCGGAGCCGATGGCGGTCTTGGACTGGATGATGTTCCAGCCGGCACCCAGCGGGTCGGACTCCGGATTCAGGAAGGTCAGCACACGCCGGCGTTGATAGTCATGCATCACCATCCACAGAAGCGGCAGCGCCGAGGCGATCAACGCCCCGAAGAAGGCGATCAGTTTCCAGGAGAGTCCCGCCAGCAGGATGACGAAGACCCCGGCCGCCGCGACCAGCAGCGAGGTTCCCAGGTCCGGCTGCCGAGCGATCAGCAGCACCGGCGTGACGATGATCACCCCACAGATGACCAGATCGCGCCAGCGTGGCGGCAGCGGCCGCTGCCCCAGCCAGCAGGCGACCATCATCGGCATCGCCAGCTTCATGAGCTCCGACGGCTGGAAGCGCACGACGCCGGGAATCACCAGCCAGCGCTGGGCCCCCATGCCGACATCCCCCAGCACCTCCACCGCCACCAGCATCAGGAAACCGCCGCCGTAGGCGACAGGTGCCCAGCGATACAGCGTGCTCGGAGAGAGCTGCGCCAGGCCGATCATGACCCCCAGCGCCAACGCCTGACGTGACGCCTGGCGCAGCGTGAAATCGATATCCTGACCGCTGGCGCTGTAGAGCACGATCAGACCGCACCCCAGCACGATCAGCAGCAACAGCAGCAGCCAGGGGTCCAGATGGATCCGCTCCCACAGACTGGTGCGACGCCGGCGATTGAGCTCGCCTCCCACGCTGCGCATCGAGCGCTGATAATCAGTCGGCATCATTGACTCCTGCAGGGGTTTCGCTCTGCTCGGCCTGCGCCGCCGTCTCTTCCAGGGCCGCCGCCAGCGTCAGGGCGGCATCACGGGCGACAGGATCAATGCGCGGCAACAACCAGTAATCCGTGATGGCACGTGCCATGGGGCCGGCCACCGAGCTTCCGCCCTGACCGTTCTCCACCACCACGGACACGGCGATCTCGGGATTCTCGACCGGCGCGAACGCCGCAAACAGGGCATGGTCGCGCAGACGCTCCGCCAGCTCGTGACCGTTGTACTTCTGGTCCTGCCCCAGGGTGAAGACCTGCGCCGTACCGGACTTGCCGGCCATGCGATATTTGAGCCCGGGACCGACGTACTTGCGCGCCGTGCCCTCGCGGCCATTGACCACGTCCTCAAGCGCGCCGATGACCTCGTCCCACCAGGCCGGATTCTCCACCACCACGTCAGGCTTCTCTTCGCTGCGCGGCAACAGCACCGTCTCATCGCCGATGCGCTTGGCCAGATGAGGCGTCACATGCCGGCCACGATTGGCCAGCACCGCCTCGGCGGAGGCGAGCTGCAGGGGCGTCGTCAACCAGTAGCCCTGGCCGATCCCGATGGAGATGGTCTCGCCGGGATACCAGGGCTTGTCGTAGCGATTGCGCTTCCATTCCTTGGACGGCATCAACCCCGGCAAGGCACCCTGCACGTCCAGCGCGGTCTGCTCACCGAACCCGAACTTGTGCATGTACTCGCTGATGCGATCGATGCCCAGTCGATAGGCGACATTGTAGAAGTAGGTGTCATTGGAGACGGCGATACCGCGCCGCATGTTGACCCGTCCATGCCCCCAGCGCAGCCAGTTGCGATACTTGTGGCTGTCATTGGGCAGCTGGAAATACCCCGGGTCGAAGAAGGTGGTCTGCGGCGTGATGACGCCATTGTCCAGCCCCGCCAGCGACATGAAGGGCTTGACCGTCGAGGCAGGCGGATACTGTCCACGTATCGCCCGATTGAACAGCGGCAGGTCGATGTCGGACTGCAACGCACGGTAACTCTTGACGCTGATGCCGGTGACGAACTCGTTGGAATCAAAGCCCGGCACCGAGGCCATGGCGAGGATCTCGCCGCTCTCCGGCTCGATGGCCACGATCGCCCCACGGCGCCCCTTGAGCAGTCGATAGGCCAGATCCTGCAGGCCACGGTCGATGGTCAGCGTCAAGTCCTTGCCGGGCTGCGGGTCGATACGCGACAGCTCACGCAGCACGCGGCCGCGCGCATTGGTTTCCACCTTGCGCAGCCCGGCCTGACCATGCAGCGCCTCTTCATAGAAGCGCTCGATCCCGGTCTTGCCGATGAAGTGCGTTCCCGAATAGTTGCCCTTGTCGAGGGTCTTGAGCTCCGCCTGGTTGATGCGCCCGACATAGCCCAGCGTATGCGAGAGCGGCTTGGCATCCGGGTAGTAACGCAGCAGCTGGGCCTCGACCTCGACACCCGGCAGGCGATAGCGATTGACCGCCAGACGCGCGATCTGCTCCTGGCTCAGTTCACTCATCAACAGGGCTGGCTGATAGGGACGCTGTCGCTGACGCGAGCGTTCCTTGAAGTCTTCGATTTCATCAGGGGGGAGATCGAGAATCTCGACCAGACGCTCAAGCGTCGTCTCCAGATCACCGGCGCGTTCGCGCACGATGGTCAGGTTGTAATTGGGGCGATTCTCGGCAAGCAGACGACCGTTGCGGTCATAGATCAGGCCGCGCGTCGGCGGCAGGGGTTCGACACGCACACGGTTCTTGTCCGAGCGCGTGGTATAGATATCGTGTTCCACGACCTGAAGAAAGACCAGCCGTGCCAGCAGGCAACCGGCCAGCACCAGCACCAGGCCGGCGGCCACGATACTGCGAAGGCGAAAGATCCGCACTTCCTGTTGGGGATTCTTGATCGTCGCCCGGCGTTGGCGCATGGCGGGTCTCGCAACTCGTGTCTTGTCGCAAGCGGCAGGCGCTTAACGGTGATAAGGATGCCCGACCAGCAGTGTCCAGGCGCGGTAGAGCTGCTCCGCCAATACGATGCGCACCAGCGGGTGCGGCAGGGTCAGTGCGGAGAGCGACCAGCGCTGATCCGCGCGGGCCAGCAGGCGTGGATCGAGCCCGTCAGGACCGCCGATCAGGATGGCCACATCGCGACCGCCCAGGCGCCAGTCATCGGCGTGCTGAGCCAGCTGCTCCGTGCTCCACGACTTCCCTAGGACATCAAGGGCGACAACATGTTCATTTCCCTTGAGTTTTTCGAGCATCCGATCACCTTCACTGGCCATGGCACGGGCAATATCCGCGTTCTTGCCACGGTTTCCGGGCGCCAGTTCGATGAATTCGAGGGAAAAGTCTCTTGGCATGCGCTTGAGATATTCCCGGCTACCCTTCTCCACCCAGTCAGGCATCTTCTGCCCGACCGCCAGTACTCGGATCTTCATGTCCTGTCCCGTGTCGTCAGTGGCCAACGGGCATGCCCGCTGACCCTCTCCTTCCGTCCAACCACCACGGGCCCGCCCTGTCAGCATGCTGCCCGCAACCGGCGCCGGTGGCACCGCCGTGCCGCATCACTCCGCCTCTTGAGGCAGGCAAGAGCGGAATCAGCTGCGCTGTTCGAACTCTTCGCTCGTCTCGCGGGGCAGATCGCTCCACAGGCGCTCGAGGTCATACAGGGCACGGGTTTCGGCCAGCATGACGTGGACGACGACATCGCCCAGATCCAGCAACACCCAGTCGGAACCGTTGTCGCCTTCGCAACCCAGCGGCTTGACGCCGGCTTCTTTCACCGTGACCTGCACATTGTTGGCCAGAGCGGCGATATGACGGCTGGAAGTCCCCGTCGCGATCACCATGACATCGGTGACGCTGGTCAGCTTGGAGACATCGATCTCGCTGATTTCCTGGGCCTTGAGGTCGTCAAGGGCGTCGATCACCAGGTTTTTAAGAGCTTCGGTCTGCATGATTCCTCGGAAGTTTGTTCGGCAGGGGGCGCATTCTACCCGTTGGTGATGCGCTCGCCTATGGGCATCGTCAATCTACGCGTCACGAACCCTCACTCACAGGGCGGGCAGTAAAGCGACCGGGCCTCGATATGGCGGATGACCGTCTCGGGCAGCAGGTAGCGCACGCTATCCCCCAGCGCGAGCCGCTCGCGCACGAAGGTCGCGCTGATCGCCATGCGGGTCGGCAATGACAACCGCAGCAACAGGCCGCCGGGACGCGCCATCAGCTCGGCCACCGTCTGTACTTCCCGCCCCTCGATCAAGGCCTTCAACGCCTCTGGCAGAGGAGCATCATGATCAGGGCGCTCGATCACCACGACATGGGCATCATCGAACAATCGCTCGGCGGCATGCCATTCGCCAAGCTTGAGAAAGGCATCATGGCCGATGGCCATCACCAGCCGCGCCTGAGGGCCATATTCGCCGCGCAGGCTCGCCAGGGTGTCGGCACTGTAGGACGGCCCATCCCGGAAAAGCTCGCGGGCATCCGCCTTGAGCCCCGGCTCACCGGCAATCGCGGCCTCCAGCATGGCCAGACGCTCCTCGCTGCTCACCCCGGGTGCGGCACGATGTGGCGGCTGATGGCAGGGAATCATCAACACATGATCCAGGCCCAGCGCCTCACGCAGTTCGATGGCGCTGCGAAGGTGCCCGTGGTGTACCGGGTCGAAGGTGCCCCCGAGCATCGCCACCCGGGGGACCGGCCCGAGACAGCCCTCGAAGCCGGGCTGTGGCTTCTCGTCAGGCAGAGTGTCGCAGGCCTCCCCACCCGGCTGTGCGGCAGGTTCGCGCTGCGCGGCGTCGCCGTCGACATTCAGCGGGCGCTGGCTATCGTCCAGCGCCCGTGGCGATGCGCTGACCGAGGAAGGGTCTGGAGATCTCACTGACGAATCTGCCCATCGCCGAACACGACATACTTGCGTGTGGTGAGCCCTTCCAGCCCCACGGGCCCGCGAGCGTGCAGCTTGTCGGTGGAAATGCCGATCTCGGCACCCAATCCGTATTCGAAGCCATCGGCAAAGCGGGTGGAGGCATTGACCATCACGGAGCTGGAATCCACTTCGGCCATGAACCGGCGCGCCAGCGCATAGTTGTCGGTGATGATGGCTTCGGTATGTCCGGAGCTGTGACGCTCGATATGCGCCATCGCCGCTTCCACGCCCTCGACGACCCGAATCGCCAGAATCGGTGCCAGATACTCGGTATCCCAGTCCTGATCCGTGGCGGCCACGGCCTCGGACAGGATGTCACAGGTGCGTTCACAGCCACGAATCTCGACCTCATGGACCGCCAGACGCTCGGCGATGCGCGGCAGCACCTCGGCCGCGACAGCCACATCCACCAGCAGGGTCTCCATGGTGTTGCAGGTACCGTAACGGTGCGTCTTGGCGTTCTCGGCGATGCTCACCGCCATGTCGAGATCTGCCGTGGCGTCGATATAGACGTGGCAGATACCGTCGAGATGCTTGATGACCGGCACGCGCGCCTCATTGGTGATGCGCTCGACCAGACTCTTGCCCCCACGCGGGATGATGACATCGACGTACTCGGGCATCGCGATCAGACGGCCCACCGCGGCACGGTCCGTGGTGGCCACCACCTGCACCGCCGTCGCCGGCAGCCCGGCCGCCACCAGCGCCTCGCGGATGATCTCACCCAGCGCACGGTTGCTGGACGCCGCTTCGGAACCACCACGCAGGATGCAGGCATTGCCGGACTTGAGGCACAGGCTGGCGGCTTCGATGGTGACGTTGGGCCGTGATTCGAAGATGATGCCGATCACGCCCAGCGGCACACGCATGTGACCGACCTGGATGCCGCTGGGACGATATTTCAGGCCGTCGATCTCACCGACCGGGTCCGGCAGGGCCGCGACCTGCTCGAGCCCCTCGATCATAGCGTCGATACGCGCCGGCGTGAGGGCGAGGCGGTCGACCATCGCCTCCGACAGGCCATTGTCACGCGCTCGCGTCAGGTCATCGGCGTTGGCGGCGGTCAGCGACTCGCGGCGCTCGTCGATCAGTCGCGCCATGATCTGCAGCGCCCGGTTCTTGAGGCCGCTGTCGACACGACGCATCACCACGCTCGCTGCGCGGGCATCGCCGCCCAGACCGTTCATGTAAGCCACGACGTCCGTGGTGTCGTGCTTGCCCAGCTCGCTCATGTGCCTTGTCTCATTCGTAGAAAGATGTAGGAAAGTGCCTTCCGCCCGCTCTGGCGCCTGTGGATCAGCCGAGGGAGGGGTGAAGCGAAAGCGCCGGATCACCTCGACACTTCGGAAAATCATGGTTTGGGGTATGCTGGCCCGTATCAGCGCCTGGCAGAGCCGGGACAGGCAGGCGGCATCACGCTCGCACATCCTGTCATGGCATGGCTCTATGCGCTGCGCCCCATCCGACCGGGGAGTCTGGTCGGATTCATGTCATCCACGGGAAAGGTGCCAATATAAGTCACCATGGAGATCAAGTTCAAAGTCCGGGTCAGTCAGTTCATCTGTCTGCTCGGCTCTGTGCTGTTGCTGCTGGAAGCGGCGCGCCAGATCAGCCTCGCCCTGACCATCACCGGACTGCTGCTGGCCATCGGCGGCACCTTGCTGCTGGTGGTCTCCCTGGCGCACGAACTCTTCACGCTGGGCTGGTTCCGGACCACGGCCATGCTCAGCGTGGCGGTGATCATGGCGCTGCTGGTGCTGCTGGCACCCGAGCAGCACATGATGTGGCTATGGGGGTTTGCCGTGCTGCTGCTCTATCCGCGCCCCTCGTGGCTGGCGCCGGCCTGCGCCATCATCGGGCTGATCACCACCTGGCTGGCACTCACGCCGCTGGGCAGTGACTGGCTGAGCCTTGGCATCGGCATCACGGCCACCTTGATGGCGCTGGGCGCCATCGCCGGGCAGCGTCAGCAGGAGGTCTGGCGTCAGCTGGAACGGCGCGGTCGCCGTGACGCGAATCGTGCCATCTGGTCACAATACCAGCTGCTCCGGGATCTGCCGCGCGAAATTTCCCGGGCAGATCGTGAAGGCATCCACATCGAGCTGATCCTGCTGGAGCCAGCCACGCCCACCCGCCTCACGCGTCGCCGTCTGCTGAATACGCTGGACAGCGCGGCGCTGCCCCATGAGACACGCTATCAGCTTGACGACGGCTGCCTAGCGTTGCTGTTGGTGGCACGCAGCGAACACGCCGCCAACCTGCGGCGGCGTCAGCTCATGGAGCATCTTGCCATGCCAGTGCGGGCGCGGGTCCAGCCGCTGAACGATACCGAGGCCGACCATCTCGACCTGCAGGCGGCGAGCGCCAACCTCAGCGAGGAGCGCGAGCCGATCACTCACCTGCCCGCGCTCCCCTCCCGAAAGGCGGCACTCGCCGACACCCCCCAGGCGGAGGCTGAAGACTGATGTCCTCGTCAACGACGGCCACGCGCGCCAGAGAGCGCCGCCGGCTGGCCAATCGCAAGACCCTGATCATGCTGCTGGCGACCCTGGTGCTGGCCACCTACGCGCTCTGGCGTTATCTGGTCGGGGACTACTCCCACATCCTGACACCGGTGCTGGCCACCTTGCTGATGGGGATCGCGACCGCTCTGCACCTCCTGGATGAAGAGCAGCCGCTTCCCGCCTATCTGGCGCTGATCGGCGGTTATCTGATGCTGGCGCTGGAGGCCCCCAGCGCGCACATCGGAATGTCGCTGTGGCTGGGATTGCCGAGCATCCTGACACTGCTGCTGCTGCCATTGGCGCCGGCGATGCTCTTGAACGTGGTACTGGCCCCGCTGTGGCTATGGCTGCTGGGTCAGCCGGATGACAACTTCGGCGAGGTACTGCGCTATGTCTGCCTGCTGCTGGTCGCCAGCCAGCCCTTCGTGATCAACAACCTGCAGTCAGGTGTCATGCGCATGACCGCCAGCGAGGAAGTCGAGTGCAATGCCTACAATGCGCGCACCGGCCAGCAGCGGCTGACCAGCGAGGCCGCACGCGCCAGTGCGCTGGAGCAGCCGTTGAGCATCCTGGTCATCTACCTGCCGCAGCTGGAGATGCTCGGTGAGCAATTCGGGGAAGACCGCCGCATCGAGTGTCTCTCCTCGGCCTGCGATGTCATGCAGGGCATCTCGCGTCAGGGCGATCTGCTGTGTCGCAGTGACAAGGCCACGTTCTGGCTGATGCTCCCCAATACCGGCGAGGCCGGCGCTCTGATCATGCGTGAACGCCTGACGGCCGCCCTGGCGGCGACGACACAGCCCGAGACCGGCTCGATCATCGCTCACGCTCGTCTCGTCAACTACAAGGCGGGCGACACGGTACAGAAACTCGAACAACGCCTGCTGGCCGCCCAACTCACCCTGATGGACCTCAATGAATGAGCAACACCCTTGCCACACTGACTCACTGGCTGGACCCCACCTCCCTGATGGCCACGCTGAGCGAGCACCCCGTGGCGCTGATTGTCATCATCGGCTTCATCTCCCTGCTCGAATCCCTCGCCATCGTCGGCCTGCTGGTCCCCGGTGTGGTCATGCTGACGGCCGGCGCTTCGCTGGCGGGGCATCTTGAGCTTTCCCTGCCACTGGTGCTGCTTTCCGGTGCGCTGGGGGCCGTGATCGGCGATGGCGTGAGCTTCTGGCTCGGCGTCCATCATCGGGATCAGTTACCGCAGCGCTGGCCCTTCTCGCGCCACCCCGAATGGATCGAACACGGTCAGCGCTTCTTCCATCGTCACGGCAGCTGGTCGATCGCCTTCGGGCGTTTCGTCGGCCCGGTACGCCCGATCATCCCGCTGGTCGCGGGCATGCTGGACATGCCGGCCTCGCGCTTCTTCATGGTCAATGGTCTCTCGGCACTGGCGTGGTCTCCCGCCTATCTGTTGCCGGGCTACCTGCTGGGCCAGACCTGGCAATCACTGTTCACGCTGCCACCGGGCGCCAACGGCCTGCTGATCGGCCTGGCCAGCGGCCTGATCGCCTGCGCCTTTGCCTTCTCCTTTCTGCGCCGCCAGCTGGGCCGCGAAGGCCGCCTCTATCACTGGCTGGCGCGCCGCATGCGTCGCTCGGCATCCGGCCGTCGCCTGTGGTGGCAGCTGCGCCACCCCGACCCGGAAGGCGAGTTCCCGCTGGCCTCGATGGCACTGCTGGTCTTTGCCGTCATCAGCGTGCCCGCGATGAGTCTGGCGGCACTCGCTCACCCCGGGCCCTGGCAGATCGACGTCGTTGCGGCCTCGCTCGCCGACAGACTCCACACCCTGCTGCCCGAGAACCTTCTGCACCAGGCCAGCCTGTGGCTGTCGCAGCTCGGCGATGGCACGGGGCTCGCGGCACTCGTGGCGCCCTGGCTCGTGTGGCTGGCACTCACGCGCCGCCATGCGATATGGATCCATCTGAGCGCCGCCTGGGTCGGCATCGCCTGCGCCAATACCGTGCTCAAGTATCTGATCCAGCGCCCCCGTCCGGACACTCCCGCCTTCCTCGAGGGCTCGATGTCGTTCCCCAGTGCCCACACGGCCGGTGCCGTCGCGGTATTCGGCCTGGCAGCCGCCTTCATCGCCGAACGGCAACCCTCTCCACGCCGACGCTGGATCTACTGGAGCGCCATCATCGCCTGTAGCGTGATCGGGCTGTCTCGCATCTTCCTCGGCGTGCACTATCTGAGCGATATCCTGGGCGGCGCCTGTCTGGGACTGCTGGCGTGTGCTCTGGTGCGCATCAGCTACCCTGCCTTCGTCCAGCAACCCTGCCCCTCGCCGGCCGCCCCCGTGGTGTGGTTGAGCCTGGCGAGTCTGGGTCTGCTGACGGCGCGCCTGCTGTGGCTGCCGCTCTAGCCCGACACTCACGATCGACCCTCAAGGTGATCGCTGCACGTCATCACCACCGCCACCTTCGCCTTCTGCCCAAGAGGATACCCATGCCCGGTCCTGCCGCTCCCCCTGCCAACCAGCCCCAGGCGCTCATGTCGATTCATCTCGGCATCGCGCTGCTCGGCGGCACGGCGCTGTTCTCGAAGGGCCTGCCACTCTCGGCGCTCGACATCACCACCTGGCGCAGCCTGCTGGCCGGCCTGTTCCTTCTGTGGATCGCACGGCTGAAGTGGCAGGTCTCGCTGCGCCTGAGCGGCCGCGACTGGGCGCTGGTGGGCGTGGCCGCGGCGCTGATGGCCGCTCACTGGGTCAGCTACTTCCACGCGATGCAGGTCTCGTCCGTGGCCACCGGCATGCTGGCACTGTTCACCTATCCCATCTTCATCGTGCTGCTGGAACCCTGGGTGGAGGGCACGCGCCTGAAAGCCGGGGATCTGGCGGCAGCGGGGCTGGTGTGCATCGGCGTCTGGCTGCTGGTTCCCGGCGGCGACAGCAGCACGCAGGGCGATAGCCTGGCGGGAGTGTTGTGGGGCGTGTTCTCGGGCCTGCTGTTCGCGGCGCGCAATCTGCTGGTGCGCTACCGTCTCAGCCACCTCAACCCGGTGCTGTCGATGAGCCTGCAGGCGCTGGGCGTGGTGGTGCTGACATTGCCGTTCGCCTCCGGCGAGATCATGGACGCAAGCCCGGGAACAGGCATCGCCATGCTGGTACTGGCCGTCGTGTTCACGGCCACCCCCCATGCCCTGATGACCTTCGCCCTGGGCGGCCTCAGGGCCAAGACCGTCGGCATGATCGGCTGTCTGCAGCCGGTGTATGGGGTGCTGCTTGCCTGGTTGATTCTCGGCGAGGCTCCCACCTGGATGACGCTGGTGGGCGGCAGTTTCATCGTGGCGGCGGCGGCACTGGAGACCCTGCGACGCAATTGACTCGCACACCACCGTTGAGACAGCTGCCGGCGTTGCGCCAGCCGCCCCGATAGTCCCCGTCGTCGCGGTTGCTCCAGCCGGCGAACACACGAAGGCCCGCCATTGGCGGGCCTTCGTGTGTTCGGGGTGTGTCGGTCAGCGCCTTGGCATGCCGAGGTCAGCCGGTGGCGAGCCAGATGCCCACGCCGACCATCAGGGTCCCCGCGACCCGGTTCATGAGCCGCACGCGCGAACCACGACCGAGCCAGCGCGCCAGTCCACTGCCGCCACCGGCATACAGCATCAGACAGCTGAATTCGAGCGTGAGAATGATGCCCACCAGCGCCACCAGCTGTGGCGTCATCGGCAGGCTCGCGTCCAGAAACGGTGGCAGCAGCGCGATGAAGAACGCCCAGCCCTTGGGATTGGCGATGGCGGTGACGAAGCCCTGTGCCGCCAATGTCCGCCGCGAGGCGCGTGGTGCAGCACTGGCCTCGCCCACGGCCCCCAGCGCCAGGCGCCCTCGCGAGCGCCACATCTGGATGCCGAGCCACACCAGATAGGCGCCCCCAGCCAGCTTGAAGGCCGAGAACACCAGCGGATAGCGCAGCATGATGGTCGCGACCCCGATCACGGCCGAGACCGCCACCAGCCCGACCCCCAGCAGCTCGCCCACCATCATCCACAGGGTGCGGCGCACCCCTTGCGTCATCCCCAGGGTCATGGCCAGCGTCATGCACATGCCCGGTGTCAGCGACACCAGAAAGAAGGTCGGCACGAACACCGACAACAATGACCAATTCAGCATTCCCTGCTCTCCCTGCACAATCCGATGATCAAGATGACGACACTAGTCACCACTGACATGCCCTTCGCCCCAGCGCGGCATCAGCGCATGCGCGATTCCCAGCTGATTGAGAATGCGCGCGACGATGAAGTCGATCATGTCATCGAGTGTCTGCGGGCGGTGATAGAAGCCGGGGGCGGCGGGCAGGATGACGGCCCCCATGCGCGTCAGGCTCAGCATATGTTCGAGATGGATCGCCGAGAACGGCGTCTCGCGCGGCACCAGGATCAGCGTGCGACGCTCCTTGAGGGCGACGTCGGCGGCGCGTTCGATCAGATTGTTGCTGGCGCCGGTCGCGATGGACGAGAGCGAGCCGGTGGAACATGGACATACCACCATGGCACTCGGCGCGCCGGAGCCGGACGCCACGGGCGCCATCCAGTCCTCGCGGCCGAAGCAGCGAATCTGACCGGGCCTGGCGGCGTAGCGCTGGGTGAGCACCTCGGTGAGGCGAGCCGGGCGCGCCGGCAGTTCTTCATCGGTCTCGGTGGCGATCACCATGTGGGCGGCCTTGGAGACCATCACCATCACCTCATGACCCGCCGCGACCAGGCATTCGATCAGCCGCAGGCCGTACTGGGCACCCGAGGCCCCGGTCAGCGCGACGGTGACCGCTGACTTGAACTCCCCTTCGGGGGCTTTCGCTTGCTGGCTCATGCCTCACCTTCCCGTGCTGCCAGTGCACTCAACAGACGTTCGTGGATACCGCCGAAGCCACCATTGGACATCACCACCACCCAGTCGCCGGCGCGGGAGTCATTGGCGATCTTGGCGATCAGGGCGTCGAGGTCCTGCTCGACATCGGCTTCAACGCCGAGGGCACGACACTCGCTGACCGTCTCGTCCAGTGACCAGCCCAGTGTCGGGCCCGCGAACCAGCTGACCCGATC
The DNA here is from genome assembly GCF_029846335.1 of Cobetia sp. 3AK. Lineage (NCBI taxonomy): Bacteria > Pseudomonadati > Pseudomonadota > Gammaproteobacteria > Oceanospirillales > Halomonadaceae > Cobetia > Cobetia sp. 3AK. The sequence continues at coordinate 325,135 of NZ_JARWKR010000001.1, forward strand.
CGCTGCGGTGACCGCTGCCGGCAGGCGAGCCTTCATGGTGCCAAGCTTCATGGTGTTGGAACGCGGCTCGATCACCGCCCACAGACGACCGCCCTGCCCTTCGGCTGCCACGCCCGGCGCCAGGCCCTCAAGCGTGGTGGCGATGGCGGTCGGGTGGTGCGCGAAGTCATCGATGACCTTGACGCCGGCCACCTCACCGCGCAGCTCCTGGCGGCGCCTGGGCGGCGCGAAGCACGCGAGCGCCTGCAGCGCCGCCTCGACACTCACGCCGCACTCGACGGCAGCGGCCACCGCGGCACAGGCGTTGGCCACGTTGTGGCGTCCGCGCATCGCCCACTGGCACTCGACGAAGCGGTCCGCCTCGCCGGACACGGCGGCCGGCGCCGCCAGCGCGAAGTGGCTGCCATCGGCACTGATCAGACGATAGCGCCAGTCGCCACCGGCGTTCTCGATGCCACCTTCATCGCCGAAGCGTGTCACCGGCGTCCAGCAGCCTTGATCCAGCACGCGCTCCAGCGCCTCGGCACCGGCGACGGCGTCCGCCGCGACCACCAGCTTGCCGCCAGCCGGCACGGTACGCACCAGGTGATGGAACTGCCGTTCAATGGCCGCGAGATCCGGGAAGATGTCGGCGTGGTCGAATTCGAGATTGTTGAGCACGGCGATGCGCGGACGGTAATGCACGAACTTGGAGCGCTTGTCGAAGAAGGCCGTGTCGTACTCATCGGCCTCGACCACGAAGGGTGCCTGCGGGTCGCCGATACGCGCGGAATCGCCCAGCTGCGGCGGCACGCCCCCGATCAGGTAGCCCGGCGTGAGGCCCGCGCATTCGAGAATCCAGGCGGTCATGGTCGCGGTGGTGGTCTTGCCGTGGGTGCCGGCAATGGCGACCACCGGTCGTCCCGTCAGCACCTCGTCACACAGCCATTGCGGGCCGGAGGTGTAGGCCAGGCCGCGCTCGAGCAGCGCCTCGACTTCAGGATTGCCGCGCGAGACGGCATTGCCGACCACCGTGAGCTCTGGCGCGGGCTCGAGATTGTCGGCGGCATACCCTTCCATCAGGGTGATACCGGCCTCGGCCAGCTGTGTGCTCATGGGCGGATAGACATTGGCATCGCTGCCGGTGACGCGATGGCCGCGCGCACGCGCAAGCAGTGCCAGAGAGCCCATGAAGGTACCGCAAATACCGATGACGTGAAGGTGCATCTGTTTCTCCAATCCGGAAGCCCGAGCAGCCTAGCATGCCCGCCAGGCGGCGAGTAGCACGGGCGTGTCGGGGCAGAACGACAGACACGTGGCATCCGGGCGTCGTGCAGGGGTCATGTCTTTCGGATATGATGCGGCGGGTAAGCGCCAGCCCGTTCAAGACCATGACAAGGAAGCAGAGACGAGAAGCCCATGCCCCAGCACAATGCCTTCTACGCCCAGTCCGGTGGCGTTACCGCCGTCATCAATGCCAGCGCCTGTGGCGTGATCGAAGCCGTGCGTGAACACGGCGACCAGATCGGCAAGCTCTACGCCGGTCACAACGGCATCATCGGCGCCCTGACCGAAGATCTGATCGATGTCAGCCAGGAAAGCGACGAGAACATCGCCGCCTTGCGCCACACCCCGGGCGGTGCCTTCGGCTCCTGCCGTTACAAGCTCAAGAGCATCGAGGATCACCGTACCCAGTACGAGCGTCTGATCGAGGTGTTCAAGGCCCACGATATCCGCTACTTCTTCTACAACGGTGGCGGCGACAGCGCCGACACCTGCCTGAAGGTCTCCCAGCTGGCCGAGACCATGGGCTACCCGATCCAGGCCATCCACGTACCCAAGACCGTGGACAACGACCTGCCGATCACCGACAACTCGCCGGGCTTCGGCAGCGTGGCCAAGTACATCGCCACCTCCACCCGCGAGGCCGGCCTCGACATCGCCTCCATGTGCGCCACTTCCACCAAGGTGTTCATCCTTGAGGTCATGGGACGTCACGCTGGCTGGATCGCCGCCGCCGGTGCCCTGGCTGGCGAAGATGCCACTCAGCCGCCGCACATCGTGGTCTTCCCGGAAGTCGCCTTCCACCGCAAGGACTTCATGGCGCGTGTCGACCAGTGCGTCAAGGACCACGGCTACTGCGTGGTGGTGGTCTCCGAAGGTGCCCGCTATGAAGACGGCACCTTCCTGGCCGATGCCGGCAACACCGATGCCTTCGGCCACCGTCAGCTGGGCGGCGTGGCGCCGACGCTGGCCGGCATGGTCAAGCAGGATCTCGGCTACAAGTATCACTGGGCCGTGGCCGATTATCTGCAGCGCGCGGCACGCCACATCGCCTCGAAGACCGACGTCGAGCAGGCGTACGCCACGGGTCGTGCTGCCGTGGAAATGGCCCTGGCCGGCAAGAACGCCGTGATGCCGGCGATCCGTCGCCTCGGCGATGGCGCTGACTACGCCTGGGACATCATCGAGGCGCCGCTGGAGCAGATCGCCAACCATGAGAAGTTCATGCCGCTGGAGTTCATCAGCGAAGACGGCTTCTACATTACCGACGCCTGCCGCCAGTACCTGTCACCGCTGATCCAGGGCGAGGACTTCCCGCCCTTCGTCAATGGTCTGCCGGCGGTCGCCCGCCTCACGCTGGCCAAGGTCGAGAAGAAGCTCACGCCGTTCTCGATCTGATTGATCGCGCTGCCCGCTTCCCCGGGCAGCGCTGTGCCAACGCCGTTGCGGCACCCATGAGAAAGCCCCGCACAGATCACTGTGCGGGGCTTTCTCGTTCATGACGCGAGGCTGCTCTCGACAACCGCACGCCACCGACACACGCAGTGCTATTTGAGCAACCAGGACAGCACCAGCAGCAACAGCAGGATGCCGGCGACGCCCTGCCAGAAATTGGCCGGTTCGCGCATGGCCTCGGATGGCGTGATGGCCTTGCCGGGGTCCTGCTGTGGCAGGCGCAGCGCATAGAGCAGCTCCGACAGACGCCGGAAGCGCAAGGTGCGCTGGGGGTCCAGCGCACGCCTCAGGGCATCGTCCAGCATCTGGGGAACCTGCGGGTTGCGCATGCGTGCCGGCTGATACTCCAGCAGCTCGAGGTCCGTCTGGGTGCGCAGCTGATCCATCGACTGAGCGTAGGGCTGCATGCCGGTCAGCAGCCAGTAGATCACCGACGCCAGCCCGTACTGATCGCTGCGGCGACTGACCTCGGCCCCCAGCGCATATTCCGGCGCACTGTGCTCGGTCAGCCCGACCTGGCGCACCAGGGGACCGGCACTCTCGTGCCCATCCCCTTCGCGCAGATGACAGGCCCCGAAGTCCACCAGCACTACCTTGCCGTGACGGTCGATCATCACGTTGTCGGGGTGGATCAACTGATGCAGCACTTCACGCCGATTGAGTGCGTGGACCGCCTTGCCCAGCTGGCGGGCGATATCCAGGCGCTGCTCGAGATTGGCCTGGGGATGCTGGCGCGCCCAGTCGGTCAGCGTCTGCGCCTCCAGATGCTCGAGCAGATAGTAGAGGTGATCCCGCGGGCGCGAGGGTTCCACCACCTTGACGACGAAGGGCGAGTTGACGCGATCCACCACCCACTGCTGGAGCAGGAAGTGCTCGAGATAGGCGTTCTTGAGCGAGAGCTCCGGACTCGGCGCCTTCATCACCATCACGCGCCGGCTCTTGAGATCGCGGACCTTGTAGACGCGCACCCGCGCACTGCGTGACATCACCTCCAGCACTTCCAGCCCATCGATGCGATCCCCCGGCTCCAGCTCGCGCGGCACCGGCAGATCCCCATAGATGCGCCCCGGCGTGTCCTCGCTGGCACTGGCCAGGCGATCGATACGCACCAGCTGGAAGCAGAACTGATCCGCGGTATAGCCACGTTCGTCGGCACGGTCCGCCGCGGCATGCGCGAGACGCTCGCTGGCGGCGTCCAGATCCGAGACATCATCACGAATCAGTGACACGAAGTCCGAGGGCAGCAAGGTGCCGCGCACCGCCTGGGTGGTCAGCAGGAAGATGTCGCCCTGCTTGAGCGGCAATTCGATGTAATCGATGTCGAGACTGACATCCATGCCCAGAGCCCGTGAGGGATAGCGATAACCGCCCAGGTCCGTGACATGATCACGCGAGATCTGTTCGAACTCGCCACCACGCAGACGGAACACCACGGTATCGCCGGCATGGAACAGATGCGCCGACTGGCCACGGAAGATGACCGCGGAAATCGAGGTGACGTAACTGCCGCCACGCACGAAGCGACTCTGGCTGTAGCACCAGCTGTTCAGCGCTCGCAGCACACGAGTCGCGGAGTACTTGACGCTCCAGTTGTCGGGCGTGGCGAAGTAGTCGGCCAGAAAGCCACGCACGGCCAGATCGCCCGCCTGCTTGGCGATGGCGTTCTTGCTGGTGGTATCCGCGATCAACGCACAGCCGCCCTTGGTCGCCAGCGGGCCACGCTCGACAGGAATTTCCAGCGACATCGAGCTGCGGTGGCGCTTGCGGTCCGGTGCCACGAAGGCCTGACCATAACTGAGTGAAAGCTCTGCATCCGCCAAGGCGGTCTCCTTGCATGTCTGTCCTGCGGTGACGACCCTGCTGGTGCATGCCGGCCACGACAGGCCTCGTCACAGTGTCTGCACGGCACCGCGAGTCGCGCGGCGATCCTTGAACAACGGGCACACCATCGGCCAGAGTGTCGATGGATGGCCTCCACATGGGCTCGCGCGCTGCCAAGTGTTACCCGAGTCAGCCTGCAGTGCCACCACTCGTTGGTGCAACGCAAGGCGATCGAGCGTGGCATAATGGCAAAACGGTCTGCCAGTTCGTATAATTCAGCGGAATTTTGACCCGCAGGCCTTCAACCCGCAAACCCAAGGACTCGACAATGAGTTTCGACAAGATCCCCGCTGGCAAGGAATTGCCGAACGACGTCTACGTAGCGATCGAGATTCCGGCCAATCACGCGCCGATCAAGTACGAGATCGACAAGGACATCGATGCACTCATGGTGGATCGTTTCATGGCCACTCCGATGTTCTACCCGGCCAACTACGGTTACATCCCGAACACCCTGGCTGACGATGGCGATGCCCTCGACGCGCTGGTCGTGACTCCGTATCCGGTCGCGCCGGGCAGCGTCATCCGTGCGCGTCCGGTCGGCGTGCTCAACATGAGCGACGAAGCTGGCGAAGACGCCAAGCTGGTCTGCGTACCGCACCAGAAGCTGACCTCCCTGTACGACGACGTCCAGGAAGTCACTGATCTGCCGGAACTGCTGCGTCAGCAGATCGCGCACTTCTTCGAGAACTACAAGGATCTCGAGAAGGGCAAGTGGGTCAAGATCGATTCCTGGGACGGCGCTGATGCCGCGCGTGCCGCGATCGAGAAGGCAGCAGCTGCCTACCAGAAGGACTGATCCTTCCCGTGACGGTCGCCAACTGACCCTCATTTGCTGACCGCTCATGAAAAAGCCCCCGTCATTGACGGGGGCTTTTCGTTTTCTGGGCTCAGCCCGATCCAGTTCAGGCTGACGAGGCTGGCGGGACATGACCTCCGTCAGGGTCCGCCAGCCTCGCTGTCAGACTTCAGCCCTTCTCGAGCAGGCTGCGCAGGTCACTGATCGCGGAATTGGCGCGTGCGATGTAGTTGGCCATGACCAGCGAGTGATTGGCGAAGAAACCGAAGCCGGAACCGTTGAGGATCACCGGGCTGCCGATATCGGTCTGGGTCGACTCCAGCTCACGGATGATCTGGTCGATGGAGGTCAGGGCATTCTTGTCTTCCAGAACGCCCTGGAAGTCATGACGCACCGCCTTGAGCAGATGGATCAACGCCCAGGAGGTGCCGCGCGCCTGATAGAAGACATCGTCGATCTCGAGCCACGGCGTCTTGATCTCTTCTTCCGTCTGGGTGCTCTTGGCCGAGGTCGCGTTCTTGTCACCGGCCAGACTCAGATTGAGCTGAGACTTGCCGACGCTCGCGGACAGTCGCTGTGACAGGGAACCGAGACGATTCTCGACATCCGACAGCCAGGCCACCAGATTGTCGGCGCGCGCATAGAACTGGCCATTGTTCTGGGTGTCATCGCTCAGACGCTTGAGGTAGTCCCCCAACTGGCGGTTGGCATCGGCATATTCATGCTCGGCTTCCGGCAGCATCCAGGCATTGGCGTCGATGAACAGCAGCGATTCCGCCTTGCCCAGCGCCTTGTCATCACTGGACTGAGACTGTGAACGACTGAATTCCTTGCGCAGCTCGCGCGTCATGTCGCGCACCTGCACCAGCACGCCATATTCCCAGTTGGGCATGTTGTCCAGCCACAGCCCCGGGGGTGCCACGTCATTCTTCAGATAGCCGCCGGGCTTGTGCAGCAGGGTATCGTTGAGTTTCATCAGGGTCGCGACAGTCGCCGTGCCCGTCGGCAGCACCTCGAAGGCCGGTGCCGGCTGTTCGCCATCGACACTGGCAACGGGTGCCGCCAGCCCATGTACGCGGGCCAGTTCGGTGCGCGTGGCCTGGTCGACATTGAATTCGTCCGGCTCGCTGCTCCAGTAGATCCCAAGGCCAACGCAGACCAGCAGGTAAATGACGAACAGCCCGACCAGTGGTTTCCAGATCCAGCCATACTGAGGTGTTTCCAGCACGTCGCGACCCGCGCCACGCTTGCTGCCTTTACCGAATAGGGCCATGCGTTCTTCCTTGTATGAAGCCTTGTAAAAAGCCGTGTGAAAAAAGACGAGTCAGAAGACCGTGAACCGGTGTCGATACCCGCGTTGCCTCCAGCGCCGGTACTCATGACGTACGTCCTATCCTATCATGCGTCCCTGCGTGTGCCAGTCGCGCTCATCGCGACGTCAGAACCGGGGGGAGATCATCGCTACATGGTGGCGCATTCATCCTGGTGCAAGTCGCGACCCGTGATCATCGTGGGCATCATTGCCGGCCCTCTTTCCGTGACGAACACCTCAAGCGAGCTGATCGCGCAGAGGGCACAGGCACTCGCAAGATCGGCTTCTTCTCCCGGCACTGCAAAAGGATGCCTTCGTGCTTCGTCCGTTTCCCGCAAATGACGCGATCTCCCGCCAGATTCGCGCCAGTCTCGCCCTCGCCCGACCGATGCGCCCCGGGGTGCTGCTGGTCATTGTGCTGCTCCTCAGCCTGACCACTTTCGCCCTGCCAGCCCATGCCGGGCTGTTCGGCAGCAGTCCGGCCGCCTCCTCCAGCAGCGAATCGTCTACCGGGCTGTTCACGAGACAGGCATCCAGCAGCGACTTCCTGCCGGTCAGCGAGGCCTTCACGCCCCGCGCATGGCGTGAAGGCGACACCCTCTATGTCGGCTTCACCAGTGCCGAGGGCTATTACCTCTATCGCCATCAATTCGACTTCGCGACTTCCCGTGACGACCTCCGGCTCGGTGCCGCGGACCTGCCCCCAGGCGAATTCAAGCAGGACCCCTATCTGGGCGACGTGCACGTCTTCCATGACCCACTGGTCATTCGCCTGCCTCTGACAGCCGCAGACCGTCAGAATGCCCCGGACGAGGCGTCATCGATCAGTGGTCCGGTACCGATATCCATCACCTTCCAGGGGTGTGCCGACGCCGGCCTCTGCTACCCCCCCGAGACCGTCACGCTCGAGGCCGGTGAGCAGAGTGCGCCCGATGCCTTTGCCCACCTGATGCCTGATGCCGCCGCCCTGGAGAACGGCGCTGCCGACGACACTGGCGCACATCGTGCCGGCGAGCCCACCGCTATCCCGGGGACGGATGGCAGCTTTCGAGCATTGTTCACGGATGCCGGCCTCGTCACCTTGCTCGGGCTGTTCTTCCTGGCAGGCCTCGGGCTGACCTTCACGCCCTGCGTGCTGCCGATGATCCCGATTCTCAGCTCGATCATCGTCGGCCAGCGCCCCAGCCGCCCGCGCGCCTTGCTGCTGTCGTCAAGCTACGCCCTGGGCATGGCGTTCACCTACGCCGCGGCCGGCACGCTGATGGGTCTGTTCGGCGCCGGCCTCAACCTGCAGGCCCAACTGCAATCTCCCGTCGTGCTGATTCCCTTTGCCGCCCTGTTCGTGCTGTTCGCGCTGGCCATGTTCGGCGCCTTCAATCTACGCCTGCCCGGCCGCCTGCATTCGCGCCTCGACACGCTGCAGGGGCGCCTGATGAATGCCGGCCCGGGGGGATTGGCGCTGGCAGGCGCGTTATCGGTACTCGTGGTATCGCCCTGCGTCTCGGCACCTCTGGCCGGAGCGCTGGTCTATCTCTCCGCCAGTGGCGATGCCACCAGTGGCGGGTTGGCGCTGTTCGCGCTCGGGCTCGGCATGGGGGTGCCGCTGGTACTGGTCGGCACCTTCGGCGCCAGTCTCCTCCCCAGGGCCGGCGGCTGGATGGAAGGCATCAAGCAGGCCTTCGGCATTCTGCTGCTGGGCGTGGCGCTGTGGCTGGTAGAGCGCTTGCTGCCGGCCTCGCTGGCGGTGCTGGGCTGGGCGGCATTGGCCATCGGCACCGGGGTGGCGCTCGGCGCGATCAGCTCCTCAAACCACGGCTGGGCCCGCGCCCGTCAAGCACTGGGGCTGCTGGCACTCGGCTGGGGGATGATCAGCCTGCTGGGCGTGGCCGGCGGCGCAAGCGATCCGCTACGCCCATTGGCCCCCTTCACCGGAGGCGGAACTGCCTCGGGACAGGCAACCGAGCAGACGCTGGACTTCACCACCGTCACCGACTTGGCTGCCCTCAAGCGCGAGCTGGCACTGGCTGACCGTCGCGGGCAACCGGTCTTCGTCGATTACTACGCCGACTGGTGCATCTCCTGCAAGGTGATGGAGCGCGAGGTCTTTCCGCGCGTCGCGAGCCAGCTGCGCCAGTTTCATCTGATTCGCGCCGATGTCACCCAGACGGATGCCACCACCCGTGAGCTGCTGTCATCGTTCGGCCTCTTCGGACCGCCCAGCCTGCTGTTCTTCGCAGGACAACAGGAAATGACCGAAGCGCGGATTCAGGGAGAGGTCGATGCCGAGCAGCTGGGCGAGCATCTCGACAAGGTGCTGCGTCACCATCGCACTGCCGCGGGTGCATGATCTGGCGGGAGTCAGCCATGCCGGACACCGGCAGATGACGTCGCGATGTTGACGGGATGGCAGTGCGGGAGAGTCGGCGTGGCAATCAGGATAAAAGCGGCAGGAAATCCGGTTCGGTGCCAAACTGGACAGCGTTCGAGAATTTCGGCAGAATCCGCGTCACTGCGACAACAGTCTAGGCTCAATAGGTAAACGTCGCGGATAGTGACGGTATCTTTGCATTTTCACCCAGGGTTAACAGCTCAGCGAGTCACGCACTTGCTTCCGCTGACAAGAGGACTTTCATGGCGCGCATCCTGGTACTCAACGGCCCCAACCTCAATCTGCTGGGCACCCGCGAGCCCGAGGTGTACGGCACGACCACCCTGGAAGATATCCGCTCACGTCTGGAGACACGGGCCAGCCAGGCTGGCCACCAGCTGGACTGGCTGCAATCGAATGCCGAGCATGTGCTGGTAGATCGCGTGCATGCGGCCCGTGAGGATGGCACCGCCATCATCCTGATCAATCCCGCGGCCTTTACCCATACCAGCGTAGCGCTGCGCGATGCCCTGCTGGGGGTCGCACTGCCCTTCATCGAGCTGCACCTGTCCAATACCCATGCCCGCGAGGCGTTCCGCCATCATTCCTATCTTTCCGATGTGGCACGCGGCGTGATCATGGGGTTTGGCGCTCGAAGTTACGACATGGCGCTTGATGCCGCCCTGGCCGATCTTGCCTAGCAGGAGAGTCCCGGCGCAGCCTTCAGGCACGGCAGGCCTCATAGCTGCCTGAGACAAGGATTGACCGGCCCATCGGTCGGGACAGCCAATATCGCTGTCACCCGCAACCAGTTACGTCTCGGTTGCACACCCCATTTCCAGCCACCTTTATATCGGGATGAATTTCATGGATATCCGCAAGGTCAAGAAGCTGATCGAGCTGCTCGAAGAGTCCAACATCAGCGAAATCGAGATCCAGGAAGGCGAAGAGTCCGTTCGCATCAGCCGCCATCCGCAGGGCTTCGCCCAGCAGCCGATGATGCAGGCCCCGATGATGATGCAGCAGCAACCGATGCAGCAGCAGGCCGCACCGGCAGCCGGCAGCGTCGAGGCACCGGCAGCCGCCGCTCCGGCAGCGCCGCAGGGCCACACCATCAATTCGCCGATGGTCGGCTCCTTCTATCGCTCTCCGGCACCGGGCTCCAAGGCCTTCATCGAAGTCGGCCAGAGCGTCAAGAAAGGTGATACCGTCTGCATCGTCGAAGCCATGAAGATGATGAACCAGATCGAAGCCGACAAGGATGGTGTGGTGGAAGCCATTCTGATCGAAGACGGCGAGCCGGTTGAATTCGACCAGCCCATGATCGTCATTTCCTGATCCCAACGGACACGTCACCATGCTCGACAAGGTACTGATTGCCAACCGCGGCGAGATTGCACTTCGCATCCTTCGCGCCTGCAAGGAACTGGGCATCAAGACGGTAGCGGTGCACTCCAAGGCCGACCGCGATCTGATGCACGTCCGCCTGGCCGACGAAGCTGTCTGCATCGGCCCGGCCTCCTCTGCCAAATCCTATCTGCACATCCCGGCGCTGATCGCAGCCGCCGAGGTGACGGACGCCGACGCCATCCATCCGGGCTACGGCTTCCTGTCGGAAAACGCCAACTTCGCCGAGCAGGTCGAACGCTCAGGCTTCGCCTTCATCGGCCCGCGCGCTGACACCATCCGCATGATGGGTGACAAGGTCGCGGCCATCGAAGCGATGAAGCTGGCCGGCGTCCCGACCGTACCGGGCTCCGATGGTCCGGTGCCGCAGGATGAAGACGAGATGTTCGCCATCGCCGAGCGTATCGGCTACCCGGTGATCATCAAGGCCGCCGCTGGCGGTGGTGGTCGCGGCATGCGCGTGGTGCACTCCAAGGCCAGCCTGCTGTCCTCGGTGAGCATCACCCAGGGTGAAGCCGCCGCGGCCTTCGGCGACGGCACGGTGTACATGGAGAAATTCCTCCAGAACCCGCGTCACGTCGAAGTCCAGGTGCTGGCCGATGGCCAGGGCAACGCCATTCACCTGTATGACCGCGACTGCTCCCTGCAGCGTCGTCACCAGAAGGTGCTGGAAGAAGCGCCGGCACCGCAGCTGGATGAGGAAGCCCGTGCCAAGGTCCTCAAGTCGTGCACCGATGCCTGCATCGAGATCGGCTATCGTGGCGCCGGCACCTTCGAATTCCTGTACGAGAACGGCGGGTTCTACTTCATCGAGATGAACACCCGCGTTCAGGTCGAGCACCCGGTGACCGAGATGGTCACGGGCGTCGACATCGTCAAGGAGCAGCTGCGCATCGCCTCCGGCCTGCCGCTCTCCATCAAGCAGGAAGACGTCAAGCTGCGTGGCCACGCCTTCGAATGCCGCATCAATGCCGAAGACTCGCGCACCTTCATGCCGTCTCCGGGCAAGGTCGAGCTCTATCACGCGCCGGGCGGTCTGGGCGTGCGCATGGACTCGCACCTGTACTCCGGCTACACCGTGCCGCCGCACTACGACTCCCTGATCGGCAAGCTGATCACCTGGGGCGAGAGCCGCGAGATCGCATTGACGCGCATGCGCAATGCCCTCGATGAGCTGCTGGTGGAAGGCATCAAGACCAACACTGACCTGCAGAAGGATCTGGTGCGTGATGCCGGCTTCCAGGAAGGTGGCGTCAACATCCATTATCTGGAGAAGAAGCTGGGCCTGTAATCTGCCCTGCTTGAGACTGGCAGCATCGGTCGACACATGACAGAAGGGTGGCCTCGGCCGCCCTTCTGTCGTTTGCGCAGGGGCCCTTGAGTGCGCTCAGGGTCATGCCGGCATCCGAGCGCCCCTGCCCCCACTGCCGCTTCGTCTATTCTCTTCACTCCCTACCTATTCGACAGGAGCCACCATGTCCTGGCTGCAACTCAAGGCGCGTATCGCCCCCGACCACGCCGAGATTCTCGAGCATCTGCTGATGGAAGAAGGTGCCTGCGCCATCACCCTGCAGGACGCCGAGGATCAGCCACTGTTCGAGCCGGATCTCGGCAGCACGCCGCTGTGGAGCGAGACAGTGCTTACCGGCCTGTGGGATGGCACCGAAGGCATCGAGACCATGCGCGAGCGGGTCAAGGCCGGCTGGGCGGCACTGATTCCCGATGAGCCCTGCCCGGAGATCGAGGTCGAGATTCTCGAGGACCGCGACTGGACACGTGAGTGGATGGACGGCTTCGAGCCGCTCAAGATGGGCCAGCGGCTGTGGATCGTGCCCAGCTGGCATGACGCGCCGGAACAGGACGCCGTCAACCTGATGCTCGACCCGGGCCTGGCCTTCGGCACCGGCACTCACCCGACCACCGCCCTGTGCCTGGAATGGCTCGATGGCCTGGCCGTGGAGGGCAAGCTCGCCCGGCACAGCGTGCTGGACTTCGGCTGCGGCTCCGGCATCCTGGCCATCGCCGCACTCAAGCTCGGCGCGGTGGATGCCATGGGCACCGATATCGATCCCCAGGCCCTGCAGGCCTCCCGCGACAACGCCCAGCGCAACGAGGTCAGCGACAGGCTGACACTGTGCTACCCGGACCGCCTGCCGGACGCGGGCTATCAGATCGTGGTCGCCAACATCCTGGCCGGCCCGCTGGTAGAGCTGGCCCCGCAGATCGCGGGCAGTGTGGCCCCGGGTGGCCTCCTGGCGCTTTCCGGCATTCTCGCGCCCCAGGCGGGAGACGTGCTCGAGGCCTATCGTGAGGCCGGCCTGATCATGGAAGAGCCCACCGAGCGCGATGGCTGGGTGCGCCTCAACGGCCAGCGCCCGCTCGAGGGCTGAGCCACGCGATACCATGAGTGCCGCAGCGCAGGGAATCCACGGCGCAAAGGAAGACCTCCGGAACGCGCCACGGATGAAATAGCCCTTCAAACCCTGCGGCGCTCTAGGTATCATGACGCCCCCGTGATGCCTGCATCGCGCGCCACCCCACTGCATGACACGAGCCCCATGACCGAGACATCCCTTCACGCCGAGCTCCCGCGCATCGGTGTGCACCAGTTGCCCAATCGCGTGATTCTGGCCCCGATGGCCGGCGTCACCGATCGCCCGTTCCGACAGCAATGTCGTGAGCTGGGCGCGGGGCTCGTGGTCTCGGAGATGGTGACCAGTGACAAGCGCCTGTGGAACACCGTCAAGTCGCGCACGCGCATGAATCATGCCGGTGAACCCGGCCCGCGTGCCGTGCAGATCGCCGGGGGCGATGCCGCGATGCTGGCCGAGGCCGCGGCACTCAACGCCGAGATGGGCGCCGAGATCATCGACATCAACATGGGCTGCCCGGCCAAGAAGGTCTGCAACAAGGCCGCCGGCTCTGCCCTGATGCGTGATGAGCGTCTGGTCGGCGAGATTCTCGAGGCCGTGGTGCGTGCCGTGAAGGTGCCGGTCACGCTGAAGATGCGCACCGGCTGGTGCGAGGAAACACGCAACGCCATCACCATCGCGCGCATGGCCGAGAGTGCCGGCATCCAGGCGCTCTCCGTGCATGGTCGCACCCGTCAGCAGAAATATACCGGTGAGGCCGAATACGACACCATCGCTGCGGTGAAGGCGGCAGTCTCGATCCCGGTCTTCGCCAATGGCGATATCGACAGCGGCGAGAAAGCGCGACATGTGCTTGACTATACGGGCGCCGATGCCGTGATGGTCGGCCGTGCGGCCCAGGGCAACCCCTGGATCTTCCGCGAGATCAATCACTATCTGGCCACTGGCCAGGTAGCTTCCGGCCCGAGCGATGCGGAGCGTGCCCAAGTGATGCGCACCCATCTCGAGGCCCTGTATGAATTCTACGGTGACTACATGGGCGTGCGCATCGCGCGCAAGCATGTGGGCTGGTACCTGGCGACCCGCGAGGATGGCAGTGAGTTGAAGCGCAGCTTCAATCCTCTCGAGGAGCCCGATGAACAGCGCCAGTTCCTGACCCGCCTGTTCGGCGAGCCGGAAGGCATCGCCCGCACCGAGACGCAAGGAAGTCACGCAGCATGACCAGCAGGCACCCTCTATCCCCTGACGACGCAAGCCAGGCCACGCTGATGACGCCCGTTCGGCACCATCAGACCCTGCGCGAAGCCGTCGAGCATTCCATGGCGCGCTACTTCGCCCACCTGGATGGCGAGCAGGTCACCGACCTGCATGCCATGGTGATGGCCGAGGTCGAGGCGCCGCTGCTGGAAGCGGTGATGGCCCACGCCCAGGGCAACCAGACCCGCGCCGCCGATATGCTGGGCCTCAATCGAGGCACGCTGCGCAAGAAGCTCAAGCAGTTTGATCTGATCTGACCCCGCCGGGGCATCCTCACAGGTGCCCCGGCGTCTTTTTGTTGATCCACGAGTGGAGCATCATGCAAGCCAAGCCCCAAGCCATCCGTCGCGCCCTCCTGAGCGTTTCCGACAAGACCGGCATCGTCGAATTCGCCCGAGCCCTCGACGCCCGTGGCGTCGCCCTGCTGTCTACCGGCGGCACCTTCCGTCTGCTCAAGGACAACGGCCTGGCCGTGACCGAAGTCTCCGAGCACACCGGCTTCCCGGAAATGATGGATGGCCGGGTCAAGACCCTGCATCCCAAGATCCACGGCGGTATTCTCGGTCGACGCGGTCAGGATGATGCGGTGATGGCCGAGCACGGCATCGACCCCATCGACATGGTCATCGTCAACCTGTATCCGTTCGCCGCCACCGTGGCCAACCCGGATTGCTCGCTGGAAGACGCCATCGAGAACATCGATATCGGCGGCCCGACCATGGTGCGTTCCTGCGCCAAGAACCACGCGCACACCACCATCGTCGTCAACGCGGCCGACTACGACCGCGTGATCGCCGAGATGGATGCCAATGACAACGCCGTCAGCGACGAGGCGCGCTTCGACCTGGCCGTGGCAGCCTTCGAGCACACCGCCGCCTACGACGGCGCCATCGCCAACTGGCTGGGTCAGCGGGTCGAGGGTGGCAGTGAAGGTCTGCCGCGTCAGTACAACGTCAGCCTGAGCAAGAAGCAGGACATGCGTTACGGCGAGAACCCGCATCAGCAAGCGGCCTTCTACGTCGAGGACGGTGCCACCGAGGCCAGCGTCGCCACGGCCGTGCAGGTCCAGGGCAAGGCGTTGTCCTACAACAACGTCGCCGATACCGATGCCGCCTTCGAGTGCGTCAAGGCCTTCGACGAGACCGCCTGTGTCATCGTCAAGCACGCCAACCCGTGTGGCGTCGCCATCGGCGAGTCTGCCCTGGCCGCCTACGAGCGCGCCTATCAGACCGACCCGACCAGCGCCTTCGGCGGCATCATCGCCTTCAACGTGCCGCTGGACGCCGAGACCGCGCAGGCCATCGTCTCGCGCCAGTTCGTCGAGGTGATCATCGCCCCGGGAATCAGCGACGAAGCCGCTGCCATCGTCGCCACCAAGGCCAACGTGCGTCTGCTCGACGTCGCGGAGGCCTGGGCGGCCGAGCGTACCGGCGGTCACGACTTCAAGCGCGTCACCGGCGGTCTGCTGGTGCAGGACCGCGATCAGGGCATGGTCGGCCGTGATGAACTCAAGGTCGTCACCGAGCGCGCGCCGAGCGAGCAGGAACTCAACGACCTGACCTTCGCCTGGAAAGTGGCCAAATTCGTCAAGTCCAACGCCATCGTCTACATCAAGGATGGCCAGACCATCGGTGTGGGCGCCGGTCAGATGAGCCGCGTCTATTCGGCCAAGATCGCCGGCATCAAGGCCGCCGATGAAGGGCTGGAAGTGCCGGGCTCCGTGATGGCCTCCGATGCCTTCTTCCCGTTCCGTGACGGCATCGACGCCGCGGCGGCGGCCGGTATCACGGCCGTCATCCAGCCGGGTGGCTCCATGCGTGATCAGGAAGTCATCGATGCCGCCAACGAAGCCGGCATCGCCATGGTCTTCACCGGCATGCGTCACTTCCGTCACTGATCGACGGCTCTGACACATGATGTGTGAGCCTCTCTGACGCTCACGAAAAAGCCCCCGCCAGCGAATCGCTGACGGGGGCTTTTCGTATGCCGGGGCATCAACGCCTGCCCCTATTCGACAGGCAGTCTGACCAGGCGCAGGAAGTTGTCACGGGCGACATTGTGCGCCGTCTGTGGCGACAGGGCATCGAGGAATGGCGTGTAACTTGCCAGGATATCGCCCACCGAGCCGAAGCGCCCGACCACGTCACTGCCAAGCACGAAGCGCTGTGGGAAGCGCTCGACCAGCTTGACCCAGCGCGGGCGCGGCTGGCCCTTGTCATCCAGCAGATACGGCTCCAGCACTGACCAGGACAGGTCGATATTCAGGTTGGGATAGGTTTCCAGCATGCGCTCGATCTCGCCGTGCAGCCATGTCATGCGCCCCAGGCGACGATTGAGCTCGGCACTGGTACCCGCATGTGCCCAGATGAAGGTCGTGTCCGGATTGTCGCGCACCGCACTCTCGAATTCCTCGAGATACAGCCCCTCATGCCCCTCACGCTTGCTGGTGACATTGGAATGCACCATCACCGGCAGGCCCTTCTCCGCCGCCAGCGCATAGACCTTTCTCAAGGCGGGATGATTGGCTCGTGGCGTCTCGCCCTCGGTCAGGCGCGTCAGGTCATCATGACGCGTGAAGACCTCGCCGATGCCTTTCCAGAAGCCGGGATAGATCGCCATCAACTGGCGAATCTCATCGGCAGCATTCAGATCAGTGGGATTGAAGCCGGTGATGAACGGCGAGAAACGCGCCTGGACCGGCTCGGGAGCGCGAGTCAACGCCTCGGCCAGAATGTAGTCGGTACCGGAGTACCAGTAGACCGGCCCATCATCACCCATGTAGTAACGCGGCTTCTTGGGCGCGTCCTGCTGCCATTTCTTGGCGACACCGATGCCCGTGATCAGGGCATGATCCACCTGCGCCTCATCCATGGCATCCAGCAAGGCCCCCAGGCCATCGCCCTGCTGGAAGAAGTCGACGAAGTGCAGGTGGGCGTCGCTGTAGTGATAATCGCGTGTCTCATCGGCAGCCACGGGCTCGGCGACAGCCATGCTGCCGGCAAGCCCCAACAGCAACGCCAGCGCCCCCTGGAGGAGAGGACGCTGGCGCAGACAGGACAGGCGAGAGAAACGGACGGGGCGAGAGGCAAGCTTCAGCATGGGTGGCTCCGAGGAAAGATCGCTCGATTCTGCGGTGCCCACCCTTGCCGGCGCAAGTGTCCTCAGCTCGCCAATACCGCACCATTCATGCCGGAGGGGCGGCTTCCCTGCCGTTCAGCTGCCTGCTGACGACGGGCAGTCACACGATTCCAGACCTTCTCGTGGAAGAAGAAGGCGACGGTGTTGACCGCAGGCTCGACGATGGCGACCAGACCGCCGACCACGATGTCACCGGTCAGCAGGTAGGTGACACCGAAGGCGATGGAGAAGTGCATGCTGGCAAAGGTCAATGTCTTGATCATGTTGGCTGCCCTCCGGGCGGTCTGTGCTCAGCGAGACGCTGAACCCCAGCGCGTCGCGTGTCTCTTGGTGGGCAACCTGTTGTTGTTGCCTCGATGTAATGAATGATAGTGAGTCTCATCTGCAACTTGAAATCACTTTGCCCTACCCCGCTGATAAGGGCTGGCTATCAAGCGCTCGGATCACCACGCGCCACAGCCCACAGGATTGGGTAGAATGCGCAGCCGTACCATGCGATTGCATTCCCATCCACTCTGTCTCCTCAAGGTCGCCATGACGCCGCCACTCGACTCTGATGCCCTCCAGACGCTGCTTGAACGCCTGTCCAATGATGCCAGCCGCTGCTTCAACGAGGGCAAGGTCGCGGATTACATCCCGGCCCTGGCGCAGGTGGACCCGGATCAGTTCGGGATTGCCGTCTGTCATGTCGATGGCCGCGTCCAGTATGCCGGGGATGCACACACGCGCTTCTCGATCCAGTCGATCTCCAAGGTCCACGCACTGGTACTGGCGATGCAGCGTCTGGAAAGCGACGAGATCTGGTCACGCGTGGGACGTGAACCCTCTGGCCAGGCGTTCAATTCGATCATGCAGCTGGAGGTCGAGAACGGCATTCCACGCAACCCGTTCATCAATGCCGGGGCACTGCTGATCACGGACCTGCTGGTCTCGCGCATCGTCTCGATCCAGAACACGCTGCGTGAACAGCTCAGACGCCTGTCCGGCAGCCCCGACATCGGCTTCGACGAGAAGGTGGCGCGCTCCGAGATGGACCACAAGGCACGCAATGCCTCGCTCGCCTACCTGATGCAGGCCTATGGCAACGTGCACTCCGATGTGGATGACCTGCTGGACACCTACTTCCACAGCTGTTCGGTATCGATGAACTGCGTGGAGCTGGCCCGCAGCTTCGCCTTCCTGGCCAATCGCGGCGTCAACCCACTGGATGGCAAGGAAGTGGTCTCACCCTTGGAGACACGCCAGCTCAATGCGCTATTGCTGACCTGTGGGCTCTATGACGCGGCGGGAGACTTCGCCTGGCGCGTGGGCCTGCCGGGCAAGAGTGGTGTCGGCGGCGGCATCATCGCCATCCTGCCGGGACAGATGAGCATCTGTGTGTGGTCGCCGCGCCTGGACGGCTATGGCAACTCGATTGCCGGCCGGCATGCATTGGAAGGATTGGTGGCGGGTATGGGGCTGTCACCGCTGGGCTGAAGAGCGAGGAGTGAGGAGTGAGGGCTGAGAAGGGAGAACTGAGAAGTGCGGGCTGACAATACTGAGCTGGGAACCGGCCATAAAAAAGGGCAAGTCGCGTCCGCCACGCCACTCGCCCTGTCTTCAATCCTTGAAGACTATCACCACAGGTCCCGCTCTTTAACTGTAGCGTAAATAAGCATATCCACAAGTAAGAGAATGCCGACAAAGCACACCTGTCTTTGTCCCTGATCTGCGGTAAAAGACGGCGGCATACCGCTTTGGTCTGACACACGCAGCGCGATCAATGCCCGAGACACCTCACCTCTACGACCAATGACGCATGGGCCTTTTGTCGCGAGATTGCCCCCTCTCGCGCATGCCGCTCTCTCGTCAGCAGCGAAAGATCGCTCTCAGCAGCAGCGAAAATTCCATAGGTTGCAGACACGCTTGGCGGCAACAGGCCGGATGACTGAATGACATGAAAAAGCC
The DNA here is from genome assembly GCF_029846335.1 of Cobetia sp. 3AK. Taxonomy (NCBI): domain Bacteria; kingdom Pseudomonadati; phylum Pseudomonadota; class Gammaproteobacteria; order Oceanospirillales; family Halomonadaceae; genus Cobetia; species Cobetia sp. 3AK. The sequence goes on from NZ_JARWKR010000001.1 coordinate 344,334, forward strand.
CGCCCGGTGTCCCGGGCGGGCTTTTTGCAACTGATGTCGTGTCCGGTCATTGCCTTGAGCGCTGGCCATCCATCGACGATGCCACGTTCAAGGATGCAGGCTCAAGCAGGGATCGACGGCGCAGACCCGATGACGAACGGCTCAGCCAAGTGAGAGACACAGATACTTGGTTTCCATGTACTCCTCGAGGCCATACTTGGAGCCCTCACGGCCCAGCCCCGATGCCTTGGTGCCGCCGAAGGGCGCGGCGGCGTTGGAGATCAGTCCGGTGTTGATACCAACCATGCCGTAATCCAGACCTTCCGAGACGCGCCAGACACGCTTGAGATCCGTGCTGTAGAAATAGCTGGCCAGCCCGAACTCGGTATCGTTGGCCATCTCGATGGCCTCTTCCTCGCTCTCGAAGGGGAAGATGGCTGCCAGCGGCCCGAAGGTTTCCTCACGGGCCACCTTCATCTCCGGCGTCACCTGCGAGATCAACGTCGGGGTGAAGAAGCTGCCACCCAGCGGATGCGGATGACCGCCCAGCAGCAGCTCGGCCCCCTTGTCGAGCGCATCCTGCACGTGATCCGTGACCTTCTCGACGGCGTCACCATCAATCAGTGGGCCGACCTTGACGCCCTCTTCCATGCCGTTGCCCACGGTCAACTCGGCATTCATCGCCGCTGCCAGCTTCTCGCTGAAGGCATTGACCACGCTGGACTGCACCAGGAAACGGTTGGTGCAGACGCAGGTCTGGCCGGCATTGCGGAACTTGGCTGCCATCGCGCCTTCCACCGCCGCATCGAGATCGGCGTCTTCGAACACCAGGAAGGGCGCATTGCCGCCAAGCTCGAGCGAGATCTTCTGGATATGCTGTGAGGCATTGGCCATCAGTCCGCGGCCAACTTCGGTGGAGCCGGTGAAGGTGACCTTGCGCACGAGACGCGAATCGGTCATCGCCTTGGCGATATCCCTGGCAGAGCCCGGCACCACGTTGAAGACACCACGCGGCACACCAGCGCGCTCCGCCAGCACCGCCAGCGCCAGCGCCGAGAAGGGAGTCTGACTGGCCGGCTTGACCACGATGGGGCAGCCCGCCGCCAATGCGGCACCCGCCTTGCGGGTGATCATCGATGACGGGAAGTTCCACGGCGTGATCGCCCCCACGACACCGACGGGTTGCTTGAGCACCATGATGCGCTGATCACGCTTGGCTGCCGGAATGGTGTCACCGTAGACTCGCTGCCCTTCCTCGGCGAACCAGCGCAGGAAGCTGGCGGCATACTGGATCTCACCGGCGGATTCGGCGAGTGGCTTGCCCTGCTCCAGGGTCATGATCTGCGCCAGGTCATCCTTGTGCTCCTGCATCAGGGCGTACCACTTCATCAGGATGTCGGCACGTTCCAGCGCGGGGGTTTCCTTCCAGTCAGCGAAGGCATTCTGGGCCGCCTCGATGGCACGCTCGGTTTCCGCATAGCCCAGACGAGGCACTCGGCCGATGATCTCGCCGGTGGCCGGATTGTCGACCTCTATCTGCTCACCGGAATCCGCGGCGACCCAACCACCATCAATATAGGCAAAGGGGCGAAAGAGACTGGTATCGTTGAGATGTTCCATGAAGACTCCAGAAGCATGCAGGTGGATCGAGGCGGCGTTGAGCGCTAGCCGAGACTATTCAAGACTAGCCTAATAGAACCTAGATGCGGGTTCAGTGCCAGAACCACAACCCTGCCAGCACCAGTCCTGCCATGGCCAGCCCCGTGATCACACGCCCCATGGGCCACTCGCGTCGGCCGGATGGCTGCTTGCCGGCCCCGACAGACGACGGCGGTACCTCACCGAGCTCGCGCTCCGGCGGCATCGACACGACACGCCGCGCCTTCTGCTGCTTGACCCGCGCATTGAACACCTGACTCGCACGCCCGTCACGCACCTCGAAATCCACCGCCAGTCCCGGCCCCGGGAGACCGCGACCGCGCCAACCGACAAGATCGAACACGTACTCGGCGCCCCTGTCATCCGTGATGACACCCTCCTGGGTGGCATCATCGAACCGAGTGATCTCTCCGATCATGCTGCCCCTCCTGACATCCCGTCTCTCCTGACTGTCTAGCGTCCGACACTTTCCGTCTGGATATGGTCTTCCCGGCTGTCCGACAGGGTGATGGACACCGAATCGGAGAAGCGCAGCGCATGCGGCTTGTCGATCTCGACCTGAGCCGTCAGCACCTGCTCATGCTGCATCACGATATCCAGCACTTCCCGCGTCATGCGCTCGAGCAATGCGAAACGCCCGTCCTCGACATGCGCGATCAGCTGCTTGGTGATGGTGCGATAGTTGAGGGCTTCGCTGATGTGGTTGAACTGAACCGCACGCGCGGCGCGGTAGCGGATCACCACATTGATCACGACATCCTGACGATTCTGGATCTCGTCATCGTTGATCCCGATATAGGTGCGCAGACGCAGGTTCTTGATGCGAATGGTGGCAAGATCATGATCGAGATGTTCATCGTGCAAGGCATGCATCGGCATCGACGGGGACTCCTGAACAAGAGATGTCAGACAAACGACTCACAGACGACGACGCCGCCTCGAGAGGCGGCGTCGTGGCTATCGGATCAGCTGATCAGGGTCAGGAATTCCTGACGGGTCGGCTGATTCTCGCGGAAGGCCCCCAGCATCACGGAGGTCTTCATGCTGGAATTCTGCTTTTCCACGCCACGCATCATCATGCACATGTGGCGCGCCTCGACCACCACCGCCACACCCCGTGCGCCGGTCACCTGCTGGACCGCCTCAGCGATCTGCTTGGTGAGGTTTTCCTGGATCTGCATGCGGCGCGAGTACATGTCGGTGATGCGCGCGAACTTGGACAGCCCCAGCACCTTGCCCGCCGGCAGATAGGCGATATGGCACTTGCCGATGAACGGCAGCATGTGATGCTCGCACATCGAGTAAAGCTCGATGTCCTTGACCAGTACCATCTCGTCGGTGTCCGAGGTGAAGACGGCGCCGTTGACGATCTCCTCCAGCGACTGATGATAGCCATGGGTCAGGAACTGCATGGCCTTGGCAGCACGCATGGGCGTGTCCTGCAGGCCCTCGCGCTGCGGATCCTCACCCAATGCAGTGATGATCTGGCGGTAATGGTTGGCAATCTCTTCGGTCATCCGTCTGCCTATGGTATCGGTCAGGGGCGCGCATGAGCGCACGCATAGCAGGGGTAAAGCACATAACTTATACAATATTTTAACGTTGAATTGATATTGTATAAGTTAGTGTTCAATGTCAGCGCAGATTCTACCTCAGGCCCGCCTCCAACGCAGGCCTGATCACGTCTTTCCCGCAAGGCCGCAACGACGACGCCCTCAACGCAAGGCGTCGAGGGCGTCGGGTCATGGGACTCAAGAATGGCCCACCGGTCTCCGGCGCGGGCGGCTCACGCCAGCCAGCGAGGAGCATCAAGCACGACTCGCTGCTGCTCAAGACTGCGGATGTGGTCATCCCAGTACCCCAGGCTCGCGACATGCGAGAAGGCCTGCGGGAAGGCGGGGTCCGTCCAGCGCCGTACCACCCAGGCACTGTGACGCACCATGCGCAGCGTACGCAGTGTCTCGATCCACTTCAGCTCCCCGCGATTGAAGTCGCAGTGCTGCTCATATCCTTCCAGCACCTCGGACAACTGCATGTGGAGCTCGGGGTCACTCTCTCCCGTCAACAGCATCCACAGATCCTGAATGGCAGGCGCATTGAGACAATCATCGAAATCCACCAGCGCGAAGCTGTCATCCCGCCCCAGCATGTTGCCGATATGGCAGTCACCATGCGCACGCAGCAAGCCACTCTGCGGCCAGCTCTGCTCCGCCACCAGGGGGCGCAACGCCGCGATGACACGCTGATAGCTTTCACTCTGACGCTCACTCAGCCAGTCGGAGGCCAGCACGCTGTCACGACTCTCCTCGAGGATGCGCAGTGGCGTGAGCGTTTCACGCTCCTGGAAGAGGCCTTGACGTCCGACGGCGTGCACGCGACCGATCAGCTCTCCCAGATGGTAGAGGTGCTCGGGAGATTCGAGTTCGGGAGCCCGCCCGACCACATGGGGAAACAGCGCGAAGTCGAAGCCTTCGTGATGATGCAAGGTCTCACCCCTGGCATCCGCCCAGGCGGGCGCACCGGGAACGCCCTCGGCTTCCAGCTCGGCCAGAAAGGCGTGCTCCTCGAGGATCTGGGCGCGGCTCCAGCGATCCGGACGATAGAACTTGGCGACCCAGCGCCGCCGGTCATCATCGGCCAGGTGATAGACCCGATTCTCATAACTGTTGAGCGCGAAGGGCTCGCCGGGCAACCAGAAACCAAGCGACTCGACGGCGGCCACGACACGATCCGGCGCAAGCGCATCAAAGGGATGTGAACGCTTGTCCAGTTCGCCTTCCCGGGATGACGCAGCCTCCCAGGTGTTGCCGTTGGCGCGCTCATCAAGCTCGCGCGAGGTGCCGGATGATTGCGAATCAGCAGGTGTAACAGGATCAATAGGCATGGCAATTCCTCGGGCATGGACCAGCAAACGGCTGCCGGACCTTGCATGCTATGAGATTAGACCCTCACACCGCCAGTCCCGCAGGCCATAGACCAATAGCATCATGGCGAACCAGGCGGCGTACGCGCCAGCACACAGGCGGCGACCTCTCGAGCCCCCGCCCGCTGACAGGCCTGCGCCAGGCTGTCGAGGGTCGCGCCACTGGTCATGACATCATCGATCAACAGCACGCTTTCCGGCAGAGGAGCGCTGATGTCATAACGTCCGCGTTGCGCCTTCAGACGTCCGCGCCGCCCCCGCAGACGCTGATCCTCATCGGCCGCATGTCCCGAGCGAATCCGCACCACGTCACCGCGTTGTCGTTCACGCACCCGCAGACCACGCGTCAGCTCCACCAGCACCTCATGCCCCCGCGTTCGTCGCCGTCGCGAATCCCCCGGCACCAGGATGACCCATGCCTCGGGACGTGCTGCCAGCCACTCCCGACAGAACGGGGCCAGCTCTCGCGTCATCAATTGGCGCAGCAGGAGCCCGGCACGCCTCTGATGCTGGTCCTTGTAACGCTGGAAGAGACCCGCGATCAGCCCCTCATAGCGCAATGGAGCGTACACGTGCTGATAGGCCGGTGGCGTCCGCAGACACCGTGCACAGGCCACCTGACTCAATGCCTCGGAGGCCACCGGCTCGGCACAGCACGGGCAGGCATGACGATTGCGCACGATCCGCTCTTCACAGGCCTCGCACCAGTCGCCATGGCGACCCCTCGGGCGCCTGCCATGCTCATGCCCTCGTTGCTGCTGCAGGCAGAAGGCACAGGGGCGTGACACACGCCTCCTGTCAACCAGCAGAACTTCCAGCGTTGACAGCACTCGCGAAAACTCTATCATTTCAGTCAACCCTCATTCATGAATCGCGTTGACTGACCGACAGCCGTCGCTCGCGGGACTGAATGGCGGCGTGCGCCTGACCCGAAGACACTGGCGATCGTCCGGCGCTGACTGCCACCTGACGCGTCTCACTGCCTGCCTGAAGAAGGATCTCACTCCCATGACCGTAGAAGCCCCGAGCGTGACCACGCAAACCTCGCACGACGAACGGACCAACGCAGATGGCGAGGTACGTCACGACTGGCGCGTCGAGGAAATCGAAGCGTTGTTCGCCCTACCCTTCAATGACCTGCTGTTCCGGGCCCAGCAGGTCCACCGCCAGCACTTCGATCCGAATGCCGTCCAGGTCTCGACCCTGCTGTCGATCAAGACCGGCGCCTGCCCGGAGGACTGCAAGTACTGCCCGCAGTCAGGCCACTACAACACTGGCCTGGGCAAGGAAAAGCTGATGGAGATCCAGAAGGTGGTCGAGCAGGCCCGCGCCGCCAAGGATGCCGGTGCCAGCCGTTTCTGCATGGGTGCCGCCTGGAAGAGCCCGCGGGAGCGCGATCTCGAGGTGGTCACCGAGATGGTGCGTCAGGTGAAATCACTCGGACTGGAAACCTGCATGACGCTGGGAATGGTCGATACCGATCAGGCCAGAAAGCTCGCGGATGCCGGCCTCGACTACTACAACCACAATCTGGACACCTCACCGGAGTACTACGGCGAGATCATCACCACGCGCAGCTACAGCGAGCGCCTGGACACCCTGGCCAGCGTGCGCGAAGCCGGCATGAAGGTATGCTCCGGCGGCATTCTCGGCATGGGGGAAACCACCACGGATCGTGCCGGCCTGCTGCGCCAGCTGGCCAATCTGCAACCACAGCCGGAATCGGTGCCGATCAACATGCTGGTCAAGGTGGCGGGCACACCGCTGGAAAATGTCGAGGATCTCGACCCCATCGAGTTCATCCGTGCCATCGCCGTGGCGCGCATCATGATGCCGAAGAGTCACGTGCGCCTGTCCGCCGGTCGCGAGCAGATGGACGATTCCACCCAGGCGCTGGCCTTCCTCGCCGGTGCGAACTCCATCTTCTATGGCGAGCGCCTGCTGACCACCGGCAATCCGCAGGCCAACCGTGACCGCGAGCTGTTCGAGCGCCTTGGCCTGCACCCGGAAACCCGCCAGGAAGTCGCCAGTGACGATGTGCGGGAAGCGGCGCTCAAGGCGGCCATGGAAGAACAGGCGCGCGCCAACGTCGAAGGCAGCCTGTTCTACGATGCCACCCGCGAGGCGACGCCCGCCAGCGATGAAGGCCACGTCCGTGAACGCAAGCCCTGCGGTCTGGTGGTCTGATCTCACGTGGCCACCGACATGCCCACCCGCTCACGCACGCGCTCCAGTGGCGGCGCAAGCTTCGCCCACCTGGACGACCTGCTCGCCAGACGCGAGCAGGTCGGGCGCTATCGCCGGCGCCTGACACTGGATTCGCCACAGGGGCCCCACGTCAGCCTCGCCGGACAGGCAGCAGGTGAAGAGGCACGTCCGCTGCTCAACTTCACCGCCAACGACTACCTGGGACTGGCCAACCACCCGGCACTGGTCGAGGCCGGCTGTCGCGCGGCGCATGAATTCGGTGTCGGCAGCGGCAGTGCCCATCTGGTCAATGGTCACCAGACGCTTCATCACCGACTGGAAGCCCGTCTGGCCGAATTGACCGGACGCCCGCGTGCGCTGTTGTTCTCCACCGGCTTCATGGCCAATCTCGGCGTGATCGATGCGCTCGCGAGCGCCTCGCGCGAGGCCGGGCGCACTCTCGAGATCTTTCATGACCGTCTCAACCACGCCAGCCTCCTCGATGGCGCGCGGCTGGCATCCTCCGGCAACTCAACCGTGCGCTCGCGCCGCTTCCATCATCGCGACCTCGAGGATCTCGAGCGCCAGCTGGCACGCTCACAGGCCGACGACAGACTGGTGATCAGCGATGGCGTGTTCAGCATGGATGGCGACTGTGCCGATATCACGGGCCTCGCTCGGGCATGTGCTCGCCATGGCGCCTGGCTGATGATCGACGATGCGCATGGGGTGGGCGTGCTGGGCGAGCACGGCGAAGGACTGGTCGGACGGGACACTCCGCTGGCCGAAGTGCCGGTATTGGTGGGCACGCTGGGCAAGGCCCTGGGCAGCGCTGGCGCCTTCGTCGCCGGCAGCGAGGCATTGATCGAAAGCCTGATCCAGCTGGCCCGCCCGTATATCTACACCACGGCGCAACCCCCGCACGTCGCTGCCGCCACCCTGGCAGCGCTGGATATCGTCGAGCAGGAACCACAGCGACGCGAGCACCTGGCGGCGCGCGTACGACAGTTTCGCGAGGGGTGTGCAGCTCTGCTGGCATGCAGTGGTCTGGCGCTCGGCCTGCCCCCGGTGACGGCAGGCACCCCCTCACCCCTCACTGACCCGATGACACCGATCCAGCCACTGATACTCGGTAGCGAGACTCGTGCCCTTGCCTGGAGCGCGGCACTGCGCGAGCGAGGCATTCTGGTATCTGCCATTCGTCCCCCGACGGTCCCTGCCGGCAGTTCACGCCTGCGCTTCACCTTCAGTGCCGCGCACAGCGAGAACGATGTCGAGACTCTGCTGGCCGCCCTCAGGGAGGTGCTGGAATCGAGCACTACCAGACCCACCACGGGGGCCGAGACATGACGCGATTGACACGTCTGGTGCTGTTCAACGGCTGGGGTATCGATGCCCGCATCTGGCAACCCTTGAAGACGCGACTGGCCGAGCGACAGCAAGCTGCCGAACGAGAGCGGACTGCCGGACCTGCGACACGCCCGATCGAGATCGTGACGGCAGACTGGCCCCTTGCGGCGCCTGACGATCCCGAAGCAGCTCCTTCGCACCTCGGCGGAGCGGACACGCTGTGGCTGGGCTGGTCATTGGGGGCGCTACGCGCCGAGGCACTCGCGACTGCGCTGCCGATGGACCAACGGCCCGCGGCACTCATCGCGTTGGCCATGGGGCCGGCGTTCATCACGCCGGATCACGCGACTCCCGAGACGACTCTTGCTCATCGCAGGTCCCCGGCGCCCCTTCCGGCACTGCCCAGCACCACGCTCACCACTTTCCAGACAGCCTTTGCCCGCTCTCCGCTCGCCAGCTGGCAGCATTTCCTGCGCTGGCAGGCCAGTGGCGAGCCTGACCCGCGCGACTGCCTGCGGCAGTTGCGTGAATTGATCGGCACTCGCCCTGAAAGCTCTGTCGATGCACTCTCGGCAGGGCTCGAGGAGCTGGCCACGCGGCGAATGTCACTGACACGAGCAGTTCCGAATCTCGAATTCTGGCTGGGCCGGGATGATCCATTGCTGGCACCGGGACTTGCCGAGGCACTGCGTGATCACGGCCATCAGGTGGTGGAATATTGCGGCGGACATTGTCTGCCACTGAGTCACCATGATGACCTGGCCGATGCCCTGCTGACTCGCATGGGCCATGTCGTCGTTGCAAGGGAAGAAGGCTGAGATGCAGATGGTGACCCTGCCCCACGCGTCGTCGCGCCAGCGTATCGCTCAGGCCTTCGATCGCGGCGCGAGCGAATACCTCACCCTGGCACGCGCCCAGCATGTCATGGCCAGCCGATTGTTCGAGACCTTGCCGACAACGCTTCCAGATGCTGCGGTGGTACTGGATCTGGGGTGCGGCCCCGGCCAGTGGACACGTGAGCTGGCGTGCCACTACCCCACCGCACGTTGCCTGGGGCTGGATCTGTCGATGGCCATGCTCAGAGAGGCCTCGAGATCCCCCGACACGCCGCCTCGGCACATGACACCGGGCAACGCGCAACCTCCTATCCACTGGTTGCGCGGCGATGCCGAGCGCCTGCCAGTGGCCGACAACAGTCTGGACCTGGTGTTCTCGAGCCTGGCAGTGCAATGGTGCCCCACCCCCCGCCACTGGCTGGGGGAGCTTGCGCGTGCACTGAAGCCGGGTGGCAGGGCGCACATCAATACGCTCGGACCAGGCACATTGGCAGAGATCCGCCATGCCTGGCAGCGACAGGATGACTCGGTCCGACACTTTCCCTCCCGAGAGCAGCTGATCGACTGGGCACGGCGCACTGGCCTCAAGGTGCATTGCCAGACACATCGTCATGTATTCCATTATCCTGACGTCTCGGCCGTCATGCGCTCCATCAAGGGAATAGGCGCCCAGACAGCGAGCGGGTATCGCCTGACACGTGCGGATCTGGCCCAGGCGACCGCCCGACACGAGGCGCTTCGCACATCGCAAGGATTGCCTGTAAGCTATCAAGTCATTGAACTTGTCATGGAAAAATCAGTCACAGACTGACAGACATCAACGCGAACACTTTGCAGAAAGATAACGAAATGCCATCAGCGCACTTGAGCAATACCAGCCAGCCTTCCGCCTGCCATGACACCCCCCACGGTATCGCGGCCTTCGTGACCGGCACCGACACGGAAATCGGCAAGACCTTCATCGCAAGCGCCTTGCTGGCTCGTGCCCGCATGCGAGGCCTGAGCACTCTCGGGCTCAAGCCCGTGGCGTCAGATTGTTTCGAGAGTCACGACGGGCTGGTCAATGCCGATGCCCTGTCGCTGCAGGCACAGTGCGAGCCGCCCGCGGATTACGAGAGCATCAATCCCTGGCGATTCGCTCCGGCCATCGCGCCACACATCGCCGCACGCCAGGCAGGCGTGAGTCTCGAAGTGGCCAGAATCTCTCGACACATTCGTCACCAGCGCGAGAGGGCCCCGCGTGACCTGACCTTGATCGAGGGAGCAGGCGGCTGGCGCGTTCCGCTCAATGACGAGGAAGATTTCTCGGATCTGGCCATCGCCTTGGGGCTACCGGTGATCCTGGTGGTAGGCCTGAGACTCGGGTGCATCAATCATGCACGTTTGACCCTGGAAGCCATCGAGCGCGATGGGCTTGAGGTGGCAGGCTATGTCATCAACCATCTGGAAGCCGACATGGAAGTCAGTGAAGACAACATGGCGACGTTGTCGCGCACGCTGAAAGCGCCCTGTCTCGGCGTGGTGCCTTGGGTGCGTGATGATGACCTCACTGACAGCCGCCATGCGGCAGAACGCGCCGCGAGCTATCTGCAATTGCCCTGCGGACTCGAGTCACGCAGCCAACATGGCCACCATGACTGACAAGCCGTCGCTGTGGCCTCCCTCAAGGGATAATTGGCCACAAGCGATTGACTTGAAAGGCATCGCAGGTAAAATGCACGCCAGCTTCTCGCGGAAGTGGTGGAATTGGTAGACACGCCAGATTTAGGTTCTGGTGCCGCAAGGTGTGGGGGTTCGAGTCCCCCCTTCCGCACCATCAGCACATCCTGCTGATGCCCTCTCGAAGCATCCTCTCTGTCTTTCCTGATCTATCCCCTGCTCCATCAGTCCGCTGTCCACATGATGCGACGTGCTGTGTGATGCGACCTTTCATGGGATACGACTTTCCATGTGCTGCGCCCACGCGTATCGCTTCTCTCGTCGTGGCTTGCCACACGCTGCATTCCCATGGCGTCGGGCTTGTGTACTCCGTCATTTCCCCTTGCCGTTCTCGCTAGCCGTTTCCCCCTGGCTTCTCCCTCTGTCGTCACACTCCAGTCGTTTCCCTGTCGGATTCAGCGCCCCCTTTCAGCGCCCCCTTTCAGCGCCCCCTTTCAGCGTCCAACCGCTTGCATCGAGGAAACGACATCCTCTCTGTTCTTGTCTGGCTCAACGAGGCCTCAGCCTGTCCTGCAGCGTCGCCAGCGTCAGGCGCGCATCGTCCAGAAGTGCCTGTTGCTCATGACGATCATGATGCGCCTCACCGGCCGCTGCCAGTTGCAGATTCAGATACTCGACACCGCTGGTGAAGCGATAGAACGCCTTGTGCGAGGCCACGGCACGGAATGCCTCGAGCTGATCTCCGGGCACCTCAAGCGGTCTGCCGGCGATGACCTCGGGCTCAGCCTCGCGAAGTGTCGCAAGCAGTGGCCTCACGGCAGCATTCCACTCGTGACGACGCGGTAGATGGCGTGCGAGCAAGAATCCGACGAGGCCGCCAAGCACTATCCCACCAAGGCCCCACAGCAGTTCACTTGTCATGTTGGTGTCTCGGTGCATCCATCAGTGATCCAGCATCCTGGTAATAAAGCATGAGTCCTTCTGATACTAACGCGCTGGTGCGCACGGAGTGTAGCGCCTTGACGGAATCCTCCATTCCCGACATCCGTCATGAGACCTTCGTCCTACAAGATCGGCCTGCTGCAGCGGACGATCATGCCATCAGGGCCAGGCGTTCAGGGACCGGCTCAGCGAGCCCGCCCGCGGACTCACTGCGCCCGCCCTCCCCACAGAATCAGCGCACTGCCCAGCAGGCAGACCAGCGAGCCGAGCAGATCCCAGCGACCCGGCACCTGTTGCTCCACCAGCCAGAGCCAGAGCAGCGAGGTGACGATATATACCCCACCATAGATGGCAAAGGCTCGCCCCGCCTGATCGACATCCACCAGCGACAGCAACCAGGCAAACGCACCGAGGCTCATCATGCCCGGGATCAGCCACAAAGGGCTGCGATCCAGTTTCCACCACGCCCAGAAGGCGAAACAGCCGGCAATTTCCGCCAGTGCCGCCAAGGGATAGATCCATACGATTGCCATGACGATATCCTTGCAGGGAAAGATGACAGCGCCTCATCACCTGTCGTGATCAGACGACTCCCCTGTACGAGAAAAAGCGAATAGGATTGACCTGCGGCTGACAGGAACCTCGGGGCCACCCGGACGCCAACCGCTTCCCACGAAAACAATGCCAGGATTGGCGACGTCTTGCGGCGCAGCATAGCGCGACGCGACGTGATGACAAGGAACCTGCAGATGACTCGGCCACGTCTGATCATCAACCGTCTGGATGCGGATCGCATTCAGCGCCTGATCGATAGCCAGCAGCATGATGACGAGCTGGCAACCCGCCTGGAAAGCCGCCTGATTCAGGCGGAGATCGTGCCACCGGATGACTTCCCGAACAATCACGTCAGCATGCGCAGTCATCTGCGCCTCACCGGCTCTCGCTCTGGCCATCATGAACTGATGCTGCGTTATCCAGACCCCGCAAGCGAGGAGTGCATTCCGTTCGCCTTCGGCTCCACCGCGCCTTCCCTTCAGCCGGCCATAGCCCCGCTATGCATCATGTCCCCCCTGGGGATCGCCCTGCTGGGACTGGCTGTCGGCGAGCAGATCACCCTGCCCTGCGAGGATGGCCTGAGCGACATCATCCGTGTCGATGCCATCCTGCATCAGCCTGAGGCCTGTGGTCAGTTCCACCTCTGAATTCGCCGCCAGCGCTGTCGCCTTCTCGCCCGCGCTGGCGCAACAGACCCCAGACCGGCCAGGCTGACAGCCGCGCTGTGCCCTGCCGGCCGACACGATACGCTATGATGAAAGTGAGCAGGGTTGCCGGACCTTGCTGCATCACGCCAATGCTCTCTGACCTCCCCACGCCACCTATCCCGCTGCGCACGCGCCAGCCGGGCACTCATCATGTCTGTCAGGAGATCTTCACATGGGCATCTCATCGCACTCGCACATGGGTCTTGGCGCTCAGGCGCGCCTCAAGGAATCGCTGGCCCACTACTCGGCCAGCCATCGGCACCCCGACAATATTCGTCTGCATCTCATCTGTGTACCGCTCATCTTCACCGCGACGCTGATCCTTGTCTGGCGGCTGCTGGGGGGCCAGGGGATGTCCAGCGAACCCGGCGCGGGACTGTGGATGCTGCCCGGCGGCCTGCTGACCCTCGCTGCGCTCGGGTTCTATGCCCGACTCTCGTGGCGCGCATCGCTGGTGATGCTGGTCTGGAGCCTGATCAGTCTTGCCGCGATGTTCGCGATGCTTGGCCTACGCTGGCCAGTGGTCCCGTTGATGGTGGCAATCTTCCTGCTTGCCTGGGTCGGTCAGATCATCGGCCATCGGCTCGAGGGGCGAAAACCCGCATTTCTCGATGACCTGCGCCAGCTTCTCATCGGTCCGCTGTTCGTACTTGTCGAACTGTTTCCCGACCTGCGCGACTGGCTTCTCGCATCCAAATCCTCCTCTGACGACGCCTGAGTCCGCCCTCTGCCATGCAAAGGTCTGCAATGCAAAGGCCTGAAACGCAAACGCCTGAAAGCAACGCCCAGCGATCCGGAAGGATCGCTGGGCGTTGCTTTCAGAATGTGACGAATGAGCCGTTGCCCGAATCATCGCATGGCTCGCCGTACCGGCACGGCTCACTGCGCTGGATCGAAATCCTGGAGACGGAAGGCCATCAGCGGTGCAGCACCTGCCGCGATCTGGGCTTCCAGCGCGACGGCGCGCGGCAAGACCCGCTGGACGAAGTAGTTGCCCATGGCCAGCTTGCGACGGTAGAAATCCTCCCCGCTGGCTCCCGATGTCGCCAATCCCTGTACCGCGGCGCGCGCCATGCGCAACCACAGATAGCTGTAGACACACAGCCCGGCCAGGTCGAGGAAATCGCAGGCCGCTGCCCCCAATTCCTCGGGATTGTCATCCGCGCGGGCCAGCAACTGCTCGGCGACACGCTCCAGGCGCGCCAGTTCCTGCTGGCAGGCCTCGGCGAACGGCCGGGTCCGCTCGTCGTCATCCTGCCCCTCAAGCTCGGCCCTGACCTGCTCGGCAAAGCGTGCCACGTACGCCCCGCGATTGCGGTAGAGCTTGCGTCCGACCAGATCCATCGCCTGGATCCCATTGGTGCCTTCGTAGATCATCGCGATGCGGGCATCGCGCACGTACTGCTCGGCACCCCACTCCACGCAATAACCATTGCCGCCATAGAGCTGTTGCGCCATGACGGTGGCATCGAAGCCACGATCCGTCAGCAGCGCCTTGGCGATCGGCGTCAGGAATTGCACCAGTGCATCCGCATCAGCCTTCACCGCTTCATCGGCGTGATACTTGACGCGATCCAGCTGCTGACCGACGAAGACGGCAAAGGCCCGTCCGGACTCGTTCCAGACACGGGTTTCCAGCGCCATGCGGCGAACATCAGGGTGAACCAGAATCGGATCAGCCGGCTTGTCTGGTGCCTGTGCGCCCGTCGGTGCGCGGCTCTGCAGACGTTCAGCAGCGAAGTCCATCGCACTCTGATAGGCCACTTCCCCCAGTCCCAGCCCTTGCAGGCCGATGGAGAGGCGCTCGTAGTTCATCATGGTGAACATCGCCGCCAGCCCCTGGTGCGGCTCGCCGATCAACACCCCTTCGGCACCATCGAAGTTCATCACGCAGGTCGCGCTGCCCTTGATGCCCATCTTGTGCTCGATGGACCCACAGCTGACCGCATTCGATGCCGCGGGCTGTCCCTCGGCATCGAGCAGTTGCCTGGAGACCAGAAACAGCGAGATGCCGCGGGTGCCGGAAGGCGCATCCGGCAGCTTGGCCAGCACCAGATGCACGATGTTGTCGACCATGTCGTGCTCGCCACCGGTGATCCAGATCTTGGTGCCGGTAATGCGATAACGTGGCAGCCCCAGCAGTGGGTCATCACCCTCGAGGGGCTCGGCACGAGTGCGGATCATGCCCAGGTCCGTCCCGCAGTGAGGCTCGGTCAGACACATGGTGCCCAGCCAGTCGCCGGCGTACATGCGCGGCAGAAAGACCCGCTTGACGGATTCAGGGGCATGACTGTCCATCGCCAGACAGGCCCCGGCATTCAGTGCCGGGTAGAGCGCGAAGCTGGTATTGGTGGCGTAGAGCATTTCCTCGAAGGCCACGGTGAGCATCTTTGGCATGCCCTGACCGCCGTATTCAGGGTTGCCACCCAACCCCATCCAGCCACCCTCGGCGAGCACCCGATAGGCTTCCTTGAAGCCCTTGGGCGTGGTGACACGCCCCTCTTCGAAGCGCGCGCCCTCGGCATCACCACTCAGGTTCAGCGGCAGCAGCTCTGCCTGGGTCACGCGCGCGCCTTCCTCGAGTATCGCCTCGGCCAGTTCCGCATTCACCTCGGAAGTGGCCTCCATGGTCGCCCATTCCTGCTCGGCCGCGAATACCTCGTTGAGCACGAAACGTGCATCCTTGAGCGGTGCCTGATACTTGGCCATGTGACTCTCCTTGCAGGTCTCTTCCGACGACGTCTTGCAACGGCGTGGTTCGTGATGGCGTGCTGTCGGCCGCGAGCCTTCCGTCGTGACACTGCAATACCGTGACACTGCGCCGCTGGAGCGCTGACAGGGTCCGACCCGCGATTCAAACGATTGCTTGAAACAATAGGCGCAATCGCTGTCTGCGTCATCTCGACCTTGGCCCAAGGCGTACCGCGCGACGCTCGCTGCGCGCCACGGGACCTCATGACACAAGACGCCGCCCCGGCAGGAACCGGGGCGGCGTCTTGATTACTTGAATGCTCGAAGCCTCACCTCTCTCAGGCAGTGTTCACCTGGGCCAGCGGCGTCGGGTGCTTGCCATCTTCCCAGCCAAGGCTGCTGTCGGCTGTCGGCGAGAACCACTTGAGGGAATCATGCAGCCTGACGACATCCCCGACGATGATCAACGTCGGCGGCTTGAGCCCCTGCCCCGCCACCTGTGCCGGCATCTCCGCCAGAGTCGCCACATGCACGCGCTGACGCGCGGTAGTGCCCTGCTCGACCAGCGCGATCGGCGTGCTGGCCGCCAGACCATGGTGGATCAGCTGCTCGCAGATCAGCGCCAGACTGCCCAGCCCCATGTAGAACACCAGGGTCTGGGCGGGACGTGCCAGCGCCTCCCAGTCAAGGTCACAGCTGCCATCCTTGAGGTGCCCGGTGACGAAACGCACCGACTGGGCATGATCTCGGTGAGTCAGCGGAATCCCGGCGTAGGCGGCGCAACCGGAGGCCGCGGTGATACCTGGCACCACCTCGAAACTGATCCCGGCATCCGCCAGCGTCTCGAGTTCCTCACCACCACGCCCGAAGATGAAGGCATCGCCGCCCTTGAGGCGCACGACGCGATGACCAGCGCGCGCATAGTCCACCAGTGCCTGATTGATGCCTTCCTGGGGCACGCTGTGGTCACTGCGCGCCTTGCCGACATACAGCCGGCGGGCTTCAGGCCTGGCCAGTGCCAGAATCTCGTGACTCACCAGCCGATCATGGATGATCACGTCGGCCTGCTGCAGATGACGCAATGCCTTGAGGGTCAGAAGCTCCGGGTCGCCGGGGCCGGCGCTGACCAGCGCCACCTGACCATGCGTGCCGGTGAAGCGATCCTCCTCCTTCACCGGCAACACCGCCTCGCCCGCGACCAGCCGGGGCGGAAGACGCACGCTGGAGTCCGCTGGATGACGCGGCGCAAACACCATGACATGCTGCTCACGCGCGTGGCGCAGGATACCGCGGTCCCGGCCCTCGCTACCCGTGACGACCAGCCACAGCTGGCCGGGTGCAGGCACCGGCAACAGCGTATCGGCCACTTCCCAGCCCTCTTGACCGCACAGTCTCTCCAGCGCCGGCATTCGGGCATCGCCGTAGACACACAGATCCGCCCCCAGGCCGGCAAAGCGCTCGGCCAGCGCCAGCGCCTCTTGGCCACCGCCGATCAGGCACAGCTGGAGTCGTGAAGGATCACAAGAGAGATTGAGAAATTCCATGGGCATATCCACAAACGGGGCGAGGCTGGGTAGCAGCCTTCGATGAACGGCATTTTAGAGCATAAGAAACACTCTCTAAAATAACCAATAAGCATAACGACCCCGAAGGCACGTTGTAGCAGAGCCGCAGACGAAAAACCCCCGCTTCCGGCAGGAAGCGGGGGTTCGGGGCGCGAGCGGAGCTGCGCGGCGGGCCTCAGACGTTGAGGGTGTCCACACCGCCCATGTAGCTGCGCAGCGCCTGCGGCACGCTGATGGAACCATCCGCATTCTGATGGTTCTCGAGCACCGCGACCAGACAACGTCCCACCGCCAGGCCGGAGCCATTCAGTGTGTGTACCAGCTGCGGCTTCTTCTGTCCTTCGACACGGGCGCGTGCCTGCATGCGACGTGCCTGGAAGTCTTCGCAGTTGGAGATGGAGGAAATCTCGCGATAGGTATTCTGGCTCGGCAGCCAGACTTCCAGGTCATAGGTCTTGGCCGCCGCGAAGCCCATGTCGCCGGTGCACAACGTCACGGCACGGTACGGCAGCTCCAGCGCCTGCAGGATGGCCTCGGCATGGCCGCGCATCTCTTCCAGTGCGTCATAGCTCTTGTCCGCCTCGACCACCTGCACCATCTCGACCTTGTCGAACTGATGCTGGCGAATCATGCCGCGGGTATCGCGACCATAGGCACCCGCCTCGCTGCGGAAGCACGGCGTATGCGCGGTGAACTTGAGCGGCAGATCGCTGGCGTCGAGAATCTCGTCGCGCACCATGTTGGTCAGCGGCACTTCGGCGGTCGGGATCAGGAAGAATTCGCGATCGTCATTGAGCTTGAACAGGTCTTCCTCGAACTTGGGCAGCTGGCTGGTGCCCATCAAGGATTCACGGTTGACGATGTAGGGCACGTAGAACTCTTCGTAACCGTGCT
Source organism: Cobetia sp. 3AK (assembly GCF_029846335.1). Classification (NCBI taxonomy): domain Bacteria; kingdom Pseudomonadati; phylum Pseudomonadota; class Gammaproteobacteria; order Oceanospirillales; family Halomonadaceae; genus Cobetia; species Cobetia sp. 3AK. The sequence continues at coordinate 362,281 of NZ_JARWKR010000001.1, forward strand.
CGAGGGTCTGCTTGTCGAGCATGAACTGCACCAGCGCACGATGCAGGCGTGCGATGGAGCCGTGCATGATGGCAAAACGTGAACCGGTGATCTTGGCGGCGAGCTCGAAGTTGAGCTGCCCCTTGAGTTCCCCGAGGTCAACGTGATCACGCACCTCGAAATCGAACTCACGCGGGGTGCCCCAGCGATGCAACTCGACATTGTCATTCTCGTCGGCGCCTTCCGGCACGTCGGCGTTGGGCAGGTTCGGGATGCTGGCGGCCATGGCCTCCGCCTTGCTCTGCAGCTCGGAGAGCTCTTTCTTGGCGGCGTCGAGGCGCTCGCCCAGATCACTGACTTCCGCCAGCAGCGGTGCGATATCTTCACCGCGAGCCTTGGCATTGCCGATGGACTTGGAGCGAGTGTTGCGCTCGTTCTGCAGCGATTCGGTCTCGATCTGCAGATCACGGCGACGCGCTTCCAGGGCGGCGAAGGCCTCGGTATCCAGCTGATAGCCACGACGTGCGAGGCGCTCGGCGGTCGCGTCAAGATCGGCGCGCAGAAGTTTCGGGTCCAGCATGTGGGAAGGCTCTCTCGTCAGTTCACTCAGGCCGCATCGCGGCACGGTAAGGTCATGCGCACTAGTCTACCTCAGCCACGCCCCGCTTCGCAGCCGCCGCAATGCCGAGGCAGCCACCCGGGGGCAGGCCGTCGCTCACAGCAGGGCGCGGGCGAGCTTCATGCCGAGCGCCACCATGCCCAGACAGGCCACCACGCTCACCGCGACGTAGATCAGCCCTGCCAGCATGCGCCCGCTGATCATCAGATTGAGCGCTTCGAGGGCGAAGGTGGAAAAGGTGGTGAAGGCGCCGGTGAAGCCGGCCACCATGATCGCCTGCCAGACAGGCGCAAGCTTGAGCTCCTGGGTGACCCAGATGAACAGGAAGCCCATCAGGCAGCTGCCGAGGAGATTGACCCCGAGCGTCCCCCAGGGGAACCCTCGACCCGCCGTTCCCGTGATCCAGCCACTGACCAGATAACGTCCAAGAGCGCCGATGGCGCCGCCCGCTGCTACTGCCAACCAGGTTCCCATGTCTCGCATCTGCCTCATGTCATGAGCCGCCAACGGCTCGTCCAGCTGTCGAAATACAAGACCATGCCTCAGGTACGCAGCCGCACCTGAGGCATGTCATTGACTGCCAGTGTAAGAAAATCGCGGGACGCGGGGAACTCGGGTCACGGGAAAGACGGGTTCAGCAAAGCATGACTCGCCGCCCGTGATGACCGACGGCCATGGAATCAGTTCAGCTCGCTTCTCAGCCCATCCAGCACTTGCTGCCACCGATGGTGGGCACCGTCCTTGCCGCCCAGTTGCTCAAGCCCGCGTGCCGTCCAGGTGCCGGGCGTGCCGATGCGCGAGGCAAGCTCGCCCGGCGGGGTATCGGGGTGGGCTTCCATCAGGGCAAGGGCATCACGCATCTGGGTCATCAACAACTGGCGGGCCTGCGGCCCGGTGATGCCGGGGACAGTCTGGAACCAGTCAAGCAGCGCCTGCTGCTGGGCCAGCTGCCAGGCATTCACGCAGACTGCCAGCATGCTGGCCTCGAAGGCGGCCTCTTCCTCGAAGGCAATCACCTGCCGGACTGCCGGACTGAGCAGGTCCCGCGTGAGGGGGTCTTCCGGATAGAGCGTGAGCGCGCTCTGCCCCTCGGACACCGCCAGCCCCGTCATTACGCGCACCACCCTGGCCGGCGCGAACCAGCGCTGCAGGTTGGCGAGTGAGACACCGGCCGCCATCACCATCAGATGATGGTCCTTGCTCAGAGCGCGGCTTTCACGCAGTTCCATGGCCAGCGCTTCCAGCTGCTGCGGTCGGACCCCGACCAACACGCAGAGGCTGGCTTCGCATACCGCGACGTTGCTGGCGTGGCGGACGGCACCGAAACGCCAGCCCAGACGGTGGCTGCGGACATCATTGCGCGGCGAGAGGTGGAACTCCAGATCATGCCGCGAGCGCCCATCGCGCAGGCAGCCTCGCGCCAGCGCGACCAGAAGAGACTCCGCCAGTTCTCCCACGCCCAGCACCCCCAGTCGCGTAGGAGGCTGACGGGATTCGCGATGGCAGGTGGAGGTCGAGGGATAGGATGACGATGCCATGGAACGGCTCCTGCTGAGAGAAAGGAAACGAGCAAACCACAAGGGTGTCGGTCGATGGTGCCTCTGCCGATATCCTGCATCGGTAGCTCCTTCACGGCAGAGGATGCGGCAAGGGGGATTGCCTCGAGAAGCTCCCGCATGAAGGGGCGTGCCACAACGAGACGTGGCGGGAACTTCCCGGCGATCTAGCCCCTTTCTAGCGTAGTCAGTCCTGACTCGGATGACCGGATTATCCTGACGGAACAGCGCAGGATGCCCCTTGATGCTGGGGCCACGCCTTCAGCTCAGGTAAGCTTAGGCACATCGGCCCACGTGGCCTGCCTGACGCGACTCACTGCCCGAGCGAGATCATGACCGAACGCCTGCTGGATACGCCTGCCCCCGTCGATGCCCTCTACCTGGACTTCCTGGCCGCCCTGCGCGATGCAGGCTTTGCCGGTGACATCAGTCCGGACTACGCCAACCGTACCGTGTTGTCGACTGACAACTCACTGTATCAGGTACTGCCTCAGGCCGTGGTCTATCCACGTCATGCCGAGGACATCCAGTGCATCGCGCGGCTGTCCAACGACCCCCGCTTCGCGGCGGTCACCCTGGCACCGCGTGGCGGCGGTACCGGCACCAATGGCCAGTCACTCAATGATGGTGTGCTGGTGGATGTGTCGCGCCACATGAACCGCATTCTCGAGATCGATGTCGAGAAGCGCCGCGTACGGGTCGAGGCCGGCGTGGTGAAGGATCAGCTCAATGCCGCGCTCAAGCCGCATGGTCTGTTCTTCGCCCCGGAACTCTCGACCTCCAATCGTGCCACCATCGGCGGCATGATCAATACCGATGCGTCCGGCCAGGGGAGCTGTGAATACGGCAAGACTCGTGACCACGTGATCACGCTCGACAGCGTGCTGCTGGATGGCACGCGACTGGCGAGCCATGCCATCGACGATGCCGAGCTCGAGACACTGTGTGCGCGTGAGGATCGCGTCGGTGAGATCTACCGCACCGCGCGCGCCATCGCCGATGAGCGTGCCGAGGAAATCGCCGACATCTTCCCGCCGCTCAATCGCTGCCTGACCGGCTACGACCTCGCCCACCTGCGCGAGGCCGATGGGCGCTTCAACCTCAACAGTCTGCTGTGCGGCGCCGAGGGCACGCTGGGCTTCGTGGTCGAGGCCGAACTGAATGCCCTGCCCATCGCGCCCTGCTCGACGCTGATCAACCTGCGCTACGCGAGCTTCATGGACGCGCTGCGCGACGCCAAGACGCTGATGGCGGTCGAGGGCAACCGTCCGACTTCCATCGAGACGGTGGATGACACCGTGCTCAACCTGGCCATGCAGGATTTCGTGTGGGACAGCGTCGAGGAATTCTTTCCGGCCAGTGCCGAGGGCTCCCCGGCCATCGGCGGCATCAACCTGATCGAATTCAATGCCGACAGCGAAGCGGCACTGGACGCCAAGGTGGCCGCCTTCAGCGAGCATCTGGCCAGTGACACCAGCGTCGAGCGCCTCGGCTTCACCGAAGCGCGTGGGCGTGCGCAGATCAGTCGCGTCTATGGCATGCGCAAGCGCTCGGTGGGCTTGCTGGGCAATGTCGAGGGAGAAGCCCGTCCGCTGCCCTTCGTCGAGGACACGGCCGTTCCGCCGGAGCATCTGGCGGACTACATCGCCGAATTCCGCGCCGCTCTCGATGCCCGCGGCCTGCGTTATGGCATGTTCGGGCATGTCGATGCCGGCGTGCTGCACGTACGCCCGGCACTCGACATGAAGGACCCCGCCCAGCAGGCGATGATTCGCGAGATCTCCGACGAGGTCGCCGCCCTCACCCACAAGTACGGTGGCCTGCTGTGGGGCGAACACGGCAAGGGCGTGCGCTCGGAATATGCCCCCCGCTTCTTCGGCAGCCTCTATGGGGCGCTGCAGGACGTGAAGGCGGCCTTCGACCCGCGCAATCAGCTCAACCCGGGCAAGATCACCTCGCCCCGCCTGTCAGTGACGCTGGTCGATGACGCTGGCGCCAGCGAAGGTGGGAGCGAGAGCGAGAGCGACAAGCGTGATCACGCTGACAGCGCCGTCGAGGCCTTCGACCCCCACCTGATGCGCATCGATGACGTGACCATGCGCGGCGATCTCGATCGTCAGATCGATGAGCGCGTGTGGCAGGAATACGCCAGCGCCGTCTACTGCAACGGCAACGGTGCCTGCTACAACTACGACCCCAACGACGCCATGTGCCCGTCCTGGAAGGCGACGCGTCAGCGCATCCATTCGCCCAAGGGACGCGCCAGCCTGATGCGTGAATGGCTGCGCCTGGAAGGCAATGCCGGACGGGACGTGATCGCCGAGGCGCAGGCCGCCCGGACGCCGGGCCTCAAGGGGGCCGGCCTGTGGCTGGCGCGTCTGCCGACCCGCATCGGCGCTTCGCTGAAGGCGCGTCGTGGTGGACAGACGCAGACTAGCGCTCAGGAGGCCGGCTTCGATCAGCAGGTCTATCAGGCGATGGCCGGCTGTCTGGCGTGCAAGTCCTGCGCGGGCCAGTGTCCGATCAAGGTCAACGTGCCGGACTTCCGCAGCCGCTTCCTCGAGGTCTATCACCATCGCTATCAGCGTCCGCTGCGCGATTACCTGATCGGCAGCCTCGAGTTCGTGCTGCCGTGGGCCGAGCGCGTCACCCCGCTCTACAACGGCCTGCTGTCCAATCGCCTGGTCAGTCGTCTGCTGGAAGGCCCGATCGGCATGGTCGATGCCCCACGCCTGTCGCGCGCCAGTCTGCGCAGACAGCTCAAGAGCTGGGGCGTCTCGGAGGCGACCCCGACCCAGCTCGGCCGCCTGACCGAGTCCCAGAAGGCCAGAAGCGTGATCCTGGTGCAGGACGCCTTCACCAGCCACTTCGAGGCCCAGCTGGTGATGGACATCATCGAGCTGCTGTCACGACTCGACATTCGGGTGTTCGTCGCGCCCTTCGCCCCCAATGGCAAGCCGCTGCAGGTACAGGGCTTCACCGGCGCCTTCCAGCGCACCGCGCGCGCCCAGGCCAAGCGTCTCAAGGCGATCGCCGATTTCGGCGTGCCGCTGGTCGGCATCGACCCGGCGATGACCCTGACCTATCGTCAGGAGTATGTGAAGACCCTCGGCCCGGACGCCGTGCCGGATGTCCTGCTGCTTCAGGAGTGGCTGATCAGCCTGCGCAAGCTGCTGCCGGTGGGTGTCACGAAGACGGTGCTGGGCAAGATGGACCCGGGCCTGACACTCCTGAGCCACTGTACCGAGAGCACCAATGCGCCGGGGTCCGCCAAGGCCTGGCAGCAGGTGTATGCCGCCTTTGGTCTCAGCCTCGAGACACTCTCCACCGGCTGCTGCGGCATGTCCGGCACCTATGGTCACGAAGCGCGCAATCTCGAGACCTCACGTGCCATCTATGAGCTGTCGTGGAAGGCGGTGGTCGAGGACGAGGCCAATCAGGGCAAGCTGGTGGCCAGTGGTTATTCCTGTCGCAGCCAGAGCAAACGCTTCTCCGAACGTCAGCTGCCGCATCCCCTCCAGGCGCTGCTGCCACTGGTGCGTCGCGCGCAGTGACAGCCAGGGGGCCCAGTGGCCGTGCAGGAGGAATGACATGAGGGGAGCGCGATAAGGCAACGCGACGTTGCATACCACGGAATCAATCGCTAGTCTGCGCCCTTCCGGCCAGCCGTGATGTTGGCACCTGGCCGAGACAAGACGATTCGATGAGCGGTGACCGCGTCAGTGGCACCGCTCATTTTCGCTGACTCCAAGGAAGCTTCCCGATGACGGAACCCGCACTGGCCCTGACCCTGATCGGTCTGATGGCTCTCGGCTGTCAATGGCTGGCCTGGCGCATGCGTCTGCCCGCCATCCTGCCGCTGCTGATCGTTGGCATCCTTGCCGGCCCCGTCACGGGCTGGCTCAAGCCGGATGAACTGCTGGGAGACCTGCTGTTCCCGCTGGTCTCGCTGGCAGTGGCGGTGATCCTGTTCGAGGGCAGTCTGACGCTGGACTTCAAGGACCTGCGGGGACACGGGCACATCGTCAGACGACTGGTGACCACCGGGGTGGTGATCACCGGCGTGATCGGTACCGTGGCGGCGCATTATCTGCTCGACATGCGCTGGGAGATGGCCGCCGTGCTCGGGGCCCTGCTGGTGGTGACAGGCCCGACCGTGGTGATGCCATTGCTGCAGACCCTGCGCGCGCGCGGCAACCTGACCCAGATCCTGCGCTGGGAAGGCATCATGATCGACCCGGTGGGCGCGCTGCTGGCGGTACTTGTCTATGAGTACGTCGCGCTCGGCATGACCGGCAATGCGGTGTCACATACCCTGGTGCTGTTCGCCCAGACCGTGGGCCTCGGCCTTGGCATGGGCGCGCTGGGCGGCTGGTGCTGGGGGCTGGTGCTGCGCCACTTCTGGCTGCCCCAGAAGCTGCACAACTTCGGCACCCTGATGGTGATGCTGGGACTCTTCGCCATCTCCAATACCCTGTTTCACGAATCCGGACTCCTGACCGTGACCGTCATGGGGGTATGGCTGGCCAACATGCGCGGCGTGCCTACCCAGCAGATCATCGAGTTCAAGGAGACGCTCACCGTCCTGCTGATTTCCGGGCTGTTTCTGCTGCTGGCGGGGCGCCTGACCGTCGAGCAGCTTTCGCTGCTGTCCTGGCCGGCATGGGTCTTCCTGGCCGTGTTGATGTGGGTCGCGCGCCCGCTGACTGTCTGGCTGTGCACCCTGGGCAGCGAATTGACGCTGCGCGAGAAGGCGCTGCTGGCCTGGCTGTCTCCTCGCGGTATCGTCGCGGCCGCCGTGGCCTCGCTGTTCGCGCTCAAGCTCGAATCCCAGGGCATCGAAGGCGCCGAGATGCTGGTCCCGATGACCTTCCTGGTCATCATCGGCACGGTGGTGATCCAGAGCTTGCTGTCACGCCCCATCGTCAAGGTGCTGGGTGTCGGTGAGCCACCGCCCTCGGGCTTCCTGATTCTCGGGGCCAACTCGGTGTCGCGCCTGGTCGCCCGCGAGCTGGTGGATGCCGGCTTCTCGGTACGCCTGACCGATACCAACTGGGACGCGGTACAGGAAGCCCGCATGGCAGGCCTGCCGGTCTATTACGGCAACCCGCTGTCCGAGCATGCCTCACAGCATCTCGAGTTGACGGGCATCGGCCATCTCATGCCGCTCTCGCCCTATCGAGAGCTCAACAGCCTCGCGGCGCTGCATTTCGAGCACATTCTCGGCCACGGCCGGGTCTTCCGGCTCGCCGAGGACAATGGCAAGAATGCCAAGCGCCAGCAGGACCAGGCGCTCGGCCACCTGCCACTGTTGTTCGATGGTCAGATCACCTACGCCAAGCTGGCCAGCCTGCTGTCACAGGGGGCGGAGTTCCGGCGTGCCCGCATCAGCGAGAACTTCAGTCTCGAGGACTATCGCCGGATTCATGATGACCGCCTGCTGACCCTGTTCTGCATCAGCAGCCAGGGCCGGATTCGCATCGCCAATTCCGCCGTCGCACTGGAACCCAAGGCCGGTGAGACGCTGATCAGCCTGATCTATGCCGACTCGCCTGAGCTGACCCGACCGGCACAATCGAAGGCGGACAAGGCCGAATCGAGCAAGTCATCCCAGGCCGCAGAAGGGGCAGGCTCTGACGCGAGTTCCTCCACCCGCTCCACCGCGAATCCCGGCACCGCCACGGGCTCCGGCCCCCTGCCCGCCAGCCGTCTCCCCGGTGGCCGAGCCTGATGACGGCTTGAATGCATCCCGAAAACGGCATGCGCGCAGACAGCACGGCGCCCGGAGATGATGCCAACCCCCTGACCACGAGGCCCGCTTCCTGCGGGCCTCGTGGCGAATGGCGCACAGCCGCGAAGCGGGATTCACAAAAAATGCCTAAAACGTTAGTGGCAGACTCCGACAGCCGCCCAAAATGCTGGTAGAGTACGCGCCAGTTTTGGCAGCCCTGTCCGGCAGCCAGCGCTATTGCCTTGTCCTCAACGTAACACCTACGCATTCAGGAGCTGCTTGATGCAGATCGTCATGGGCCTGGTGGGCGTCTTAGCCCTCCTGGGGATCGCCTTCCTATTATCTGAAAACCGACGCGCCATCAGCTTGCGCACCGTACTGGGGGCCTTTGCCATCCAGGCATTGCTGGGGGCATTCGTACTCTACGTTCCCGCCGGCAAGAGCATGCTGCTCGGTCTCAGCGAAGGGGTTCAGGCCGTCATGTCCAGCGCCAACGTGGGCATGGACTTCCTGTTCGGTGGCCTGGTCAGCGACAAGATGTTCGAAGTCTTCGGTGGCGGTGGTTTCGTGTTCGCTCTGCGCGTGCTGCCGATCATCGTGTTCTTCTCGTCATTGATCGCGGTGCTCTACCACCTGCGCGTGATGAACGTCGTGATCAGTGTGCTGGGTGGTGGGCTTTCGAAGATTCTCGGCACCAGTCGTCCCGAATCGCTGTCCGCCGCGGCCAACATCTTCGTCGGCCAGACCGAAGCACCGCTGGTCGTGCGTCCGTTCATCGCCGGCATGACCCGCTCGGAACTGTTCGCGGTGATGACCGGTGGCCTGGCCTCCGTGGCCGGTTCCGTGCTGGTGGGCTATGCCTCGCTGGGCATTGACCTCAAGTACCTGCTGGCAGCGTCCTTCATGGCAGCCCCGGGTGGCCTGCTGATGGCCAAGATGCTGATCCCGGAGACCGAATCCAAGACCCAGAGTGTCGAGGAAGCCCTGGGCAAGGACATCGATCGCCCGACCAACGTCATCGATGCTGCCGCGTCCGGCGCAGCATCCGGCGTGCAGCTGGCCATCAATGTCGGCGGCATGCTGCTGGCCTTCATCGCCTTGATCGCGCTGGGCAACATCATCATCGGCTGGGTCAGTGGATTGTTCGGCTATCAGGACATCACGCTGCAGCTGCTGCTGGGCTACGCCTTCGCGCCGGTCGCCTGGGTCATCGGCGTGCCGTGGCATGAAGCCATCCAGGCCGGCAGCTTCATCGGTCAGAAGCTGGTGCTCAACGAGTTCGTCGCCTTCGCCGACCTCGCCAGCCATCAGATCAAGCTGTCCGAGCATTCCGAAGCGATCATCATCTTCGCGCTGTGTGGCTTCGCCAATCTGTCCTCCGTGGCCATCCTGATGGGCGGCCTGGGACTGATGGCACCGAACCGCCGCAGTGACATCGCGCAGATGGGCATGAAGGCGATTCTCGCCGGTACGCTCTCCAACCTGATGTCAGCCAGTCTTGCCGGACTGTTCCTGTCGCTGTGACGCTCATCGCAAGCCTCGCATGCGAGTGAGACACGCCGTCAGGTGACCTCTCGACAACGCCCGCCCAGTGCGGGCGTTGTCGTATCCAGCCCGCGTCACGAGCCAGCGAACGCCAGACCGGCATACGACATGGCCTGCCGATTGACTCCCTGTCGCCCTCCCCAGACAATAGCTCGGGTAGAAGCCTGGGTGCTCGGGAATCGGGTGAAAGCCCCGTACTGCCCCCGCAACGGTGATCGCAACGCTCATGCCGGTCGAGATGACCAGCCACTGCCTCCGGGACGTCCTCGTGACGACCCTCAAGGGAAGGAGGTGGGAAGGCGCATGAGGGGGTGAGACGTTCCAACAGGACGTCCGCCAGGCGTCAGTCCGGAGACCGGCCCTCGCTTCCACACTGGTTGATGCGGAGGGCCTCACCAGTGGCAAATTCGTCGGGATGTCCTTTTTCAAAGGGGCACGCCGCGACGATGTGCATCCACGCACCCTGTCACGCCTGTCCTCCTCATTGCGTCTGACGCTTGAGGATCATTCATGAATACTTACAAGACCCGTGGTCGCGCGCACGCGCAGGCCAAGTACACCCTCGTGGGCAGTCTACTGCTGACACCTCCTGCCCTGGCGGCACAGGAGACCACCGCCCCTTCATCGGATAGCCTGGAGACCGTTCAGGTCACCGCCAATCGCATCCCCCAGCTGCAGAATGATGTGCTGGCCAGCACCGACGTCATCACGCGTGACGAGATCGAACGCCTGCAGGCCAGCTCGCTGGTGGACCTTCTGCAGTCGCGCAATGGCATCGAAGTCGCGCGCAGCGGTCCGATGGGGAGCCAGACCAGCCTGTTCATGCGCGGCACCGAGTCCGATCACACCTTGATCCTGGTCAACGGCCAGCGCATCGCCAACAGCGCCGATGGCCTGGCGCACTTCGAATTTCTGCCGCTGTCTGCCATCGAACGTGTCGAGATCGTGCGGGGGCCGCGCGCCAGCGTCTACGGCGCCGATGCCATCGGCGGCGTGATCAACCTGATCACGCGTGGCGGCAGCGAAGTCGGCCAGCACGCGGAAGTCACGCTGCGCGCCGGCAGCGACGGCACCTTCCGCCAGAACGCCCAGTTCAGCTCGGTGGAAGATGACACGCGTCTCTCCGCCAATCTCCATCATGATGAAAGCGATGGTTTCTCCGCCCGCGATACCGGCAGTGAAGATGATGGCTACGAGGCCACGGGCGCCGAACTGCGCCTTGGGCACGACTTCGGCCAGCGAGCCACGCTGTCTCTCGGCGTCGCCAAGACCGACACGGACTACGATTACGACGATTGCTACGACAGCAGCTTCAGTGCCTCTGAAGACTGCAGCGGAGAAGGTAGCCAGCTGGTACTGGATGCCAGCCTGCTGACCCACCTGAACCCGAACTGGGACATGACGGTCAGCGTGGCGCGTACGCGCGACGAGTACGAGAACACTGAAGCCGGCAGCGATGCCGGGCGTGTCGCCAGTGCCCGCAACGAGATCGGCCTGCGCCACGACTTCTACACCGACCTCGGCACGCTCAGCCTGGGGGTGGATCACCGCGAGGAAAGTCTGGACGCCGATGGCCCCTACTTCACCGCCGACGGCTATGAAGTGGACAGCCGCTATGCCACGGGGGTCTATGGCAGCTGGCAGCTCCAGCAACAACGCCATCACGTCACCACCAGCCTGCGGTATGACGATGACAATCGTTATGGTCATCAGATGACCGGTGGCTCCAGCTATGCCTATGACCTGACTCAGGCACAGCAGCTCGGCGCCAGCTACTCGAGCGCCTTCAAGGCCCCCAACCTGATCGATCTCTACAGCCCTTACGGCTCAGGCAACCCGGATCTGGATGCCGAGACCTCCACCACGGCCGAACTCTTCTGGCGTCTGCAGGAGCAGCGGTGGCATGTGGGCGTCAATGCCTTCCAGACGGATATCGACAATCTGATCAGCTACGAAGGCGCCGACTTCACGCCGATCAATATCGACCGCTCACGCATCCGTGGCATCGAGCTGAGCAGTGGCTGGAAAGGTGACGCGCTCAGCGTGAATCTCGCCATGACCTGGCAGGACCCGGAAGACCGCGAGACAGGAGAGCAGCTGAAACGTCGGGCCAAGCGCTTTGCGCGCCTGGATGCCGATTACGCCCTCGCCGACTGGAGCTTCGGAGCAACGCTGCGTGGCAGTGCCAGCCGCAGCGATACCGATGCCGATACCTACACGGACACTCGCACCGCCGGCTATGGCGTCTTCGACCTGCGCACCAGCTGGCAGGTGATGCAGAACGTCAAGCTGAGCGCCAAGCTGGAGAACGTCTTCGATCGTGATTATCAGCTGGTCAACGGCTACGACACCCAGGGGCGTTACGTCGAAGGCGGCGTGACCTTCTATTTCTGAGCACCTATGACTGACGACGGGCCACACTCCTCACTGCGCCGCCCCGAGAGCGGCGCAGTGACAATGACTGACGGAGCACACGCATGACGGACCGCAATACCCGCCACAAGACGGCAATGGAAAAGCTCAAGTCACATGTCGACGACAAGGTGGCACAGGCCAATGAGGAGCGCGGCCAGCTGCTGGTCTTCACCGGCAACGGCAAGGGCAAGACGACCGCTGCATGGGGCACCATCACCCGGGCACTCGGCTATGGCTACAAGGTCGGTGTCATCCAGTTCATCAAGGGACTGTGGGAGTGCGGGGAGCGTGAGCGCCTTGCCGAGGATGCCAATCTGGAAGTCCACGCCATGACCACCGGCTTCACCTGGGACACCCAGAATCGTGACGCCGATACCGCGGCCTGTCAGGCGGTGTGGCAGGAAGCGAAGCGCCTGATGCGCGATGAAAGCGTCTATCTGGTCGTGCTTGATGAACTGACCTACATGGTCAAGTTCGGCTACCTGCCATTGGAAGAGGTGATGACGGCGCTGGAAGGTCGCCCCGAGGAGCAGACCGTCATCATCACCGGACGCAATGCCAACCGCGAGATCGTTGCCTGTGCCGATACCGTCACCGAGATGACCGAGATACGTCACGGCTTCAATCATGGCCTCAAGGCGCGCCGCGGCATCGACTTCTGAGCAGCTCGACCCACGTCACCGCGCTGCGCGCTGCACCGAGATGGCATGGCAGATCTGCGCCATCGCCTCGACGCTGCGCGGCCCCGGACGGCTGACCGGGTCCGGATCCAGTCCGACAAGCGCCACCGAGGCCAGCGGGCCACCCCTGGCTCGCCAGGCTGCCTTCCAACGCTCACGGGGGGCGCCTGCGGCCACCGGATGCAGAATCAGCCGAGGCCCTGCCAGCCACAGCGCTTCACGGCGTATCTGAGGCACCACGGTGGGGGCGTCAGACAACAACGGCTCTCCCCCGCAGCGGCGAATCAATTCATTGACCAGATGCCCTCCTGCCAGAGTCGTCATCGGGCTCTCGCCCAGCTGGAAGAAGACCGGCAAGGGCGCGTCGCCCTCCATGCCATCGCGTGCCTCCAGGTGACTGATGCGCTTCTCGAGACGCGCCACGTAGGCCTCTGCCTCGGGCCGGGTGCCCATCAACACCCCCAGGCGCTCGATATTGGAGAGTACCTGCGCCAATGTCCTGGGCTCGCTGAGGAAGGTCGTCAGCCCCAGCGCCGCCAGGCGCGCCTGCATTTCCGCGGACAGCCCGCTGCCCCACGCCACGATCAGCGCGGGTCTGGTCGCCAGCACCGCCTCCAGATTCGGCCCTTGATAGCTCGCGACACGCGGCAGTGTCTTGACCTGTGGCGGGTAATCACTGCCCTGGCTGACGGCGACCAGATGTGCAAGCCCTCCCGCCGCCGCGACCAGCTCCGCGGCATGGGGCGCCAGGGTGACCACACGATGAGCGGGCCGGGAAAGCGTCACCGTCTCGCCACCATCATCCACGACGGAAAGACTCGCCGCCCAGGCGAGCGACGGCATTGCGGTGAGCAGCAACGCTGACAGTCCCCCGAGGAGCGCGCGTCGCCCCTGAGATAGCGTGACGGTATTGATGGTATCGCTCCTGTATGACCGCGACGTCCCTGACGCCATGAGATGCCTGATCGAGGCACACGATCGCTTCAGCGCGTCTCGTGCGAAGTGCTATCGTGATCCACGCGATGTCGGACGTTCACGCCATCATTCTGTGTCAATATCGACATATGAAAATATCACCATATGACAATATCGCCATGTGCCAAAAAGGAGTTTCCATGCCCCGCATCCTGCCATCCGTAACTGCCGACGCGAGTTCAGGCGTCCAGCATTCCTTCTTGCGGCTAGGGCTGGTGCTGGCACTGAGTGCCGTCAGCGCCGTAAGTACGGCACAGGCTGACCAGACACCTGCACCGGCGCTTGTCCATGTCAGTGCCAGTGCCAGCATCGAAGCCGCGCCGGACAAGGCCAGCATCGAGGCGCGTCTCTGGGAGAAGACACCGGCCAGCAAGGTGGACGACAAGGCACCGGACAGTCAGAAGCAGGGAGAAGCCGCGCGCCAGGCCCGCCAGACACTGGAAGGCCGCATGAGCTCGCTGATCCAGGCACTGGAAAGCGCCGGTATCGAGAGTCGCCTGATCAAGGCGGGCAGCCTGACCCTGCGACCGGAGCGCTACTACGAGCGCACTGCCAATGATCAGAACCCGCAGCAATGGCAGCGTACCCATCTCGAGCGCCCGATCAGCATTTCGCTGAAGAATCTGGACCAGGTGCCGGAGGTGATCGACCTGCTGTTGGGAGCGGGGGTGAATCAGCTGGCGGGCGTGCAATATCAGCTCAGTGATCGTGCAGCACTCGAGGACAAGGTACTGCAGCAAGCCCTGACCAAGGCACGCCACAAGGCCGAACTGATGGCCGAGACGCTGGGAGCGACACTGGGTGATGTGCAGTCGATCAATGAATCTTCCCAGAGCCCTCGCCCGCCGATGATGGCCATGCGCGCCGACATGGCAGAAGGCAAGAGTGGTGGCAACGAGTATCGTCCCGGCGAGCTGTCACTGGAAAGTGATGTGCAGGTCAGCTGGGGACTGACATCAGCCGACTGAGCGTCGACACCCCGAACGCCACTCTCAAGACGCCAGCCGCTTGTCCAGAGCCGCTGGCGTCCACGCGTGACATGAAGTTCGGCCTATCTCGAGAGTGACACCCCGCGATTCACATCCCCTCGGGCGCTGACTTACGCCCGGCCACCAAGCTCCGTCTCGATGGCGGCAAGCGCTGCCATGGGATTCTCGGCCTGAGTGACCGGACGCCCGATCACCAGGTGGGTGCTGCCAGCCGCCATTGCCTCGCCCGGCGTCATGGTGCGTCGCTGATCACCGGCCTGGGCAAAGCTCGGGCGGATACCGGGCGTCACCTTGAGGAAGTCCGGCCCACACAGCGCCTTGAGACTGGGTGTCTCGCGCGCCGAGCACACCACACCGTGCATGCCGCTTTGCTGGGCAAGGCTCGCCAGACGCTCGACCTGGGCCAGTGGCGTGACATCCAGACCGATACCCGCAAGATCACTCTGCTCCATGCTGGTCAGCACGGTCACGGCAATCAGGCGCGTCTCGAGCTGGCGCGTGGCCAGTGCACTGGCGGCGGCTTCCATCATGCGCGCGCCACCACCGGCGTGCACGTTGGTCATCCAGACACCGTGCTCGGCAGCCGCCAGCACGGCCTGCGCGGTGGTATTGGGAATATCGTGGAACTTGAGATCCAGAAAGACCTCGAAGCCGCGCTGATGCAGCGCCTTGAGGATGTCCGGCCCTACTCGCGTGAACAGCTCCTTGCCCACCTTGACGCGGCAGCGCGTCGGATCCAGCTGGTCCGCCATGGCCAGTGCGGCGGCCATATCCGGGTAATCGAGGGCGATGATCAGGGGGGAAGTCGTGGCAGGCATCCGGGCTCCGGGCAATGAGACTAGGCGCGATGACAGGGGGTCATGGGCTCGGGGCGACATTATAGCGCCCACCAACGCACCTGTAAGCTCAGAGAAAGCCGAATCGAATCAGCTCGCTATTCGCGCTAGCACTTTCGCGCGTTGAGCGCTGAAGCGGCCCCAGGGATGAGGAACCGTTTAATTCTTAATGACTACAAAACTCATCCTTCAGCCACAGTGATTCACGTGCTGGGCACAGGGCATCACGGCCCGACCGGACGCCCCGACAATCATCATGAAACAAGGAAAAGCTCATGAAAACTCTGATGGGATCACTCGTCGTCGCAGGCCTGATGGCTTTCACCCCTCTGACGCAGGCTGCCGAGATGAACATCAACACCGCCACCCCTGAGCAACTGACTCAGCTCAAGGGCATCGGTGACAAGAAGGCACAGGCCATCGTCGCCTGGCGCAAGGCCAATGGCCCCTTCACCAGCGTCGATCAGCTGGCTGAGGTCAAGGGCATCAGTGCCAACACGCTCGAACGCATGAAGACCACACTGACGCTCGACAAGACCGGCAACAGCGCCATAACGACGGGTCAGCCGGTCAGCGACAAGGCCGCGCCGAAGGTCAAGACATCCGGTGAGGCGACGCCCAGGGAGATCACCAGCAACCAGAGCTGACCAAGACGGCCGAGGTAAGGTCTCGACTCCCGCCACCCTGCAGGTGGTGAGAATCCACCGGCGAAAGACCAGCCTGGCCAGCGGCAGGGGAGTTCCGACAAAAGCAGCGCCGCAGACTTCCTGCGGCGCTGCTTCATCGTCGGGGTCAACACGACGGTGCCCGAGAAGCACGGCTTACATGAGGCGTTGCTTTCCTGCCACGAAAAAAAGCCGACCCGAAGGCCGGCCAGCGGGGTTTCCCCCTCCCCTGACGGTGAATCGGGCACCTGCATGCCCGATTCTGGCAGTGAAGCCATCCCTGGCTTTCCCCTTCCCCAAGGGGCTTCCTCAAGCGCCTGCCTCTGCCGGCAACCGACGCCCTGCAACTCCTCCCTGACCAGACGGTGGCCTGCGCCGCTTTCCGACACCTCGAAGAGTATCTCCCCCGAAGCATGATGCCCCATGCGGCATCCTCGTACGCCGCCCGTCTCGACATGAGCACTCTATCGCGATCATCGGCAGGCGAAGATGACATGCGTCAATTTCGTGAGCCTGGGTGGCATCATGCCGCTGCCTTCATGATCCACGTCAATTCATGGGCGCTTCGCTCCCATGAATCCGTCCCGGAATGACACGCAGCAGACCCGAAACGAAGCAGACCCGAAACGAAGCAGACCCGAAACGAAGAAGGCGCCTTCGATCATCATCGAAAGCGCCTTCCTGATCAGCGACAGGGAGACCCCTGAAGCGACATGCGGCATGCGGCATGCGGCATCAGCGCGACTTCAGCGACGCACCTTCTTGTCTTCCACTTCGGTATGGCTCACCTCAAGCCCCAGCGGATGGCCTGCTGCCAACTCGGCCCGAGTGGCATCGCGCACTTCCAGCACCTCGACATCCCAGCTGAGGGCCTGACCGGCCAGGGGATGATTGGCATCGACCTTGACCTGCTGATCACCGACTTCCAGTACGGTCACCGAGCGCTGCCCTTCGGGAGTTCGCGCCTGGAAGCGCATGCCCGGTGCAAGCTCCCCCGGGCCGAAGGCATCACGCCCGAAGTACTGGACCAGCCCCTCATCCCGCTCACCGAAGCCTTCCGCCGGCGTCAGGTTGACGACCTTGCTGTCGCCGACGCTGCAACCTTCAAGCGCGGATTCCAGAGCGGCAAGTATATTGTCATGGCCATGCAGGTAATCCATCGGTTCCCGATCACGAGAAGTGTCCAGGACGGTGCCATCTGCGGTACGCAGCGTGTAGTGCAGGCTGACCACCTGCTGAACGGTAATCGACATGAAACAACTCCAGAAATGACAAGTGCGGTGAGCTCACGCCCTCCCCGGAGGGCGCAGGCACCGAGACTCAGGATTCGCGACGACGCAGCTGACGACTGGACAGCTCGACGCGCTGCTGCTGATTGATCAGATTGAGCAGCACGATGACGCGCTCATCGCCCTTGGCACTCTCGAAGACACCACTGAGCGAACTCAGCGGCCCATCGATGATCTCGACCTGCTCGCCGGCACGGAAGTAGAGGTTCTCGGCTGGCTGCTCCTGGCGTTGCTCACCATTGGCGATCAGCGCCTCCACCAGCGAGGTGGGGACCGGTGTCGGGGTCGTGCCGAAGCTGACCAGCTTGAGCACGCCACGTGTCGAGCGAATCGGGCGCCAGTTGTCGTCCACCTGATCCAGACGGATGAACAGGTAGTAGGGGAAAAGGGGCTCTTCCACCCAGCGCAGCTTGCTGCCGCGCTTTCTTTCCACTTCCAGCAGGGGGTGGAAGACGTGAAATCCCTGATTGGTGAGGTTCTCCGCCGCACGGAAGGACTCTCCACCCTTGCACTGGATCAGATACCAGTGCGCCTTGGCAGCGTCTCGGACTTCACTCATGATGACCTCTCATTGCCTACCTGCCCACAGGGGCCCGACGCAAGCCCTTCATCACGCCAGCCAGCTGATGGTCAGCGGCACCTCAGGACAATGCATGGCCCTTGCGCTCAGGCAGTGCGACAATCCCGCCATTGACGATGCATGTGGCGCATGGCCATGGGTCACGCGCGACTCCCGCGCGGATACACTCTCTGCAAGGACAGGCAAGGCTTTGACTTCAAAGGATTTACGCTTACTCGTTGGCCGTCATGGTATCACGTTCCTGATGGGATTCGCCTCAGGCCTGCCGCTGCTGCTCACCGGGAGTGTCCTGCAGGCCTGGATGACGGATGCCGGCGTATCACTGGACGCCGTGGGCCTTCTGGCACTGGTCGGCCTGCCCTATACCCTCAAGTTCCTGTGGGCCCCCTTGCTGGATCGCATCATGCCGCCCGCACTGGGGCGGCGACGCGGCTGGCTGATGATCGCGCAGCTGGCCCTGACCGCGCTGATCGCGCTGCTGGCCCTGCAGGACCCGCACATGTCGCCGCTGACCATGGGGGCCATCGCGCTTTCCGTAAGCTTCTTCAGTGCCACCCAGGACATCGTGATCGATGCCTACCGACGTGAGCATCTGCCGGACAACGAACTGGGGCTGGGCTCCAGCTTCTATGTCTATGGCTATCGCATCGGCATGCTGATGGCCTCGGCCGGTGGCCTGGTGCTGGCAGACATGATCGGTTTCCGCATGACCTACCTGATCATGGCCGCGACCCTGGGAGCCTGCATGCTGGTGACCCTGCTGGCGCCGGAACCCGAGGCACAGGCAGCGCCGCGTGCCCATCACCTGCACGAGATCCTCTGGGACCCCATCCGCCATTTCATGAAACGTGATGGGGCCATCTGGCTCTTGCTGTTCATCCTGCTCTACAAGCTCGGCGATTCCGTGGCAGGCAATCTGACGACGCCTTTCTACAAGGAGATCGGCTTCAGCAACTCACAGATCGGCGCGACCGTGAAGCTGTTCGGCCTGTGGCCATTGCTGGCAGGCACCTTCTTCGGCGGCCTGATGATCATGCGAATCGGCATCTACCGTGCACTGTGGTGGTTCGGCATCCTGCAGATGGTGTCCACAGCCGGCTTCATCTGGCTGCATCACGTCGGTGACTCGCTGGCCTGGCTTGCCGGAGTGGTGGCATTCGAGAACCTGGCGGCCGGCATGGGCAGCGCCGCCTTCATCGCCTTCATGGGCGCACTGACCGACAAGCGTTTCACCGCCGGCCAATATGCCATGCTCTCCTCGATCATGGGCTTGCC
Source organism: Cobetia sp. 3AK (assembly GCF_029846335.1). NCBI lineage: Bacteria > Pseudomonadati > Pseudomonadota > Gammaproteobacteria > Oceanospirillales > Halomonadaceae > Cobetia > Cobetia sp. 3AK. The sequence continues at coordinate 381,415 of NZ_JARWKR010000001.1, forward strand.
ACGCGTGGTGATCGCCGCCCCCTCGGGCTATCTGGCCGATGCCGCCGGCTGGGACAGCTTCTTCTGGATCTGCACCCTGGCCGCCATCCCGGGGCTGTTGTTGCTGCTGCGCTTCCGTCATTGGGGAGCCATGCTGGCAACGCCCCACAAGGCGCCAGCGATGTCGGGAGATTGAGAGACAAGCTCCCTGAACTGTCTCGGCCGTCGACAGGCTGAGCCGGAAGAAGAGAAAAGCAGGGAAGGATGAAAGAAAGGAAGATAGGAAGGGTGAAGAAAGGAGAAGAAACCAGACATCTCATCAGTCAGGACTGAGACAATTCCCGTCATGTCGTTGACACCGCGACGACAGGCAAACGATGCTTGTGCGGCATAGTGCATAAAGATAACAAGTCGCACCGCAGGCCCGACATGGCGCCAGCCGGTGACGGCAGGCACAGGGAATTCGCCATGCCCATCACCACCAGAATTGACCAAGGCACCATGATCACGCCGCCGGCTCAGCTGACAGGCGAGGTCGCGCGCTATTTCCGCGAGGAGATGCTCGCGATGATCCCTGACCACACCGGCAAGCTGGCAGTGGATCTGAGTCATGTGACAGCCATCGATGCCGACGGACTTTCCGTGCTGGTCAGCCTGCATGATGCTTTGTCACCGCAGGCTCTGATCGTGGTGGAACCCTCTCCCATCATGCAGACCGAGCTGGAACGCGTGCGCCTGTTCGAACTCTTCGACATCTACTATCAGCGCGACCCGCTATTGGTGCCAGATGCCCACGCGCCAGGGTCTTCTCGCGAGGTAGCCTGATGACGTCTTCCCTGGCACGCCTCACCTCATGGACCCAAGTCTCACGCCGCCTTTCAGGGATTGCCATGCTCGCCGGTCTGATCAGCGGCTGCACGCCGCTGATGCTGGACGACACTCCGGCCAAAGAGCACTGGCAACAGGTGACCTACTGGCCCCTGGAGCTGCCCACGCCGCAGGCCGATGATCGCTTTTCCCATCGGCCTGCAAGCGATGACCAGCGCCTGGCCGCCGGCGATCGAGTGAACGTCAGGGTCGCCGGCAGCGAGCTGTTCGATGGCAGCTACGAGGTGGATCACGATGGGCGTCTGCGCCTGCCCTGGCTCTCGCCGGTCGATGCCTCCAACCAGACCATCGATGCCCTGGCACGTGAGATCACCGAGCGTCTGATACAGGAAGAGCTGATCCGCCCGGGGCTGGCCCATGTCAGCGTTCGTCTCGAGGAATGGGCGCCGTTGGCGGTCGCCGTCTCCGGGGCAGTGTTCTTCCCGGGCGAAGCCGTCGTCAATGCCCGCGAACCGGAAGAGCGCATGGTGCGTCGCGACTTTGCCGGAGGCGATGCCAGCCAGCAACGGCGGCTGTCAGCGGCCTTGACCACGGCTGGCGGCGTGCGGCCGGACGCGGATTTGAGCCACGTCGAACTGATTCGCGACAACCAGACACAGATTCTCGACATGCGCGGCCTGATCGATGGCGAATATGCCGCCAACCCCTGGCTGCGTGAAGGGGATCGCATCCATGTGCCCTCCAGCGGTGCCTTCCAGGCAGCGCTGATGCGCCCGTCCCCCATCACCGCGCCGGGCATCGTCATCTATGCCTCCAACCTGACCACACCGGCCAACAACAACAATGTCAGCAATTACACGGTGCTGCGCTCCCAGGTGCCTTACGGCGTGCGCATGTTGCAGGGGGTGATCAACGCCAACTGTGTCGGTGGTATCCAGGCGACGTCCGGTTCGCGACGCGCCGTGCTGGTCAGCACCAATCCGATGACGCATCAACCGGTCGTGGTGGATCGCGGCATCGACGACCTGCTGGCCAATCCAGCGGACGTGGGCGTCAACCCGTATCTGATGCCGGAAGATGTCGTCGGCTGCTATGACTCAGGTGTCACCAACATCCGGGATATCGCCAGAACGCTGACGGACCTGCTGACGCCGGCCACTCTGCTGTAACGCTTCGCCTGTGCGTTGCCGGAAGGCAACTGATCACTACCACGCGACAAGGATGTGCATGACAGAGTCCCGCTCACCCGACACGCCGCAAGACACGGCGAAGCCCTCACTGGGGCGTCGAATGCTTGGCGTATTGCTGGGCTGGGCAGCTCGTGGCTCCAGCATGCGCCCGCGCACCCGCCGCGCGGCCTATCTGTTGTTGACCACCGCCATCCTGAGTGTCATCTGGGGGCTGACCATCGCCTTCATCGCCGTGGCACCCGTCACCTATACCACCAGCTGGACGATGATCCTGCCGGGTACCGGCTCGGGGCTTTCGGTGAACTTCGAGAGCATCGGCCAGGCCAGCACCAGCGCCAACTCGTCCTATTCCAGTTCCTCGCTGGACCCCAAGGTCAACTACCGCGCCATCGCCGAGAGCCCTGCCGTGCTGGAGCGTGCCGCCAGGACGGTCGACATGCATCCCGACGATTACGCCAAGCCCAAGATCAAGCTGACCGACCAGACCGCCCTGATCGCCTTCCAGACGAGCGCACCGAGCGCCAAGGCCGCGCTTGAACGCGCCAATGCGCACATCGATGCCTTCAATGAGGTGATCGAACAGCTGCGCAACGATGAACAGGCGCGACGCGAAGCCGTCATCCGTCGCTCGCTCGAGACCTACGATCGCACGCTCAAGGACACCCAGCGCAAGCTGCTGGACTTCCAGTCCACGTCAGGCCTGGTCTCCATGGAGCAATTCAAGGAGCTGACACTGAGTGTCGAGGAGTTCAAGGACACCCTCGAGATGCGGGATGGCGAGCTGTCGGCGCTGAACGCCCGCCTCACCACCCTGTCCAGCCGACTGGGGCTCGATGCCAGTCAGGCGGGGGGCGTGATCGCACTGCAGCGTGATGCTCGCTACCAGGCGCTGCTGACGCAGGCAGCGGAGCAGGCAGCCAGTCTCGATGAAGCGCGCGGCAAATGGGGCGAGCGCAACCCGGAAGTCATCAATCTGGCCGCGGGGCTCGCTTCACTGGAACGCTCGCTGGCCTCACGCATGCGGGAGTTGCTGCCCCGCCAGACCTCACGCAACCAGAATGCACTGCGGGCCGCCGCCGGCCATGCCAACCAGGACAGCCTGGTCGGTGAGCTGATCACCCTGGACACCCAGCGGCGCGGCGTGATCAGCGAGCTCGAGACCGGACGCGCCAATCTGGCAGCTCGCCAGCAACGACTGGACAACAGTGTCGCCAAGGCGGCCCAGCTGCAGGACCTGCTGCGCGAGCAACAGGTCGCCACGGCGGTCTACACCACGGCACTGGCCAAGATCGACATCGGCCAGATCGACCCCTTCGCCAGCTACCCGATGCTGCAGATCCTCGACCCGCCGCCACTGCCCGAGAAGGCTGACTCGCTGGGCATCAAGCTGGCCATCGTCGGTGCGCTGGCCGCGAGCGTCTTCAGCATCATCGGCCTGATCCTCCTGTGGATCAGAAAACCCTACCTGCTGCGCTTGCAGCAAAGCGTGTGAGCCGCCGATGTTTTCCCTGAAGGCCGGGCCAGAGGCGGATGTCCGCCCCGAGACCCCGGAAGAGCGCATCATCTGGTTCTCGATCACCGCGACCTACCTGTTCTACCTGATCGGTGGACTCTACGTACTGGCCCCGGTGCTGGCCTGGTCTCTGGTGATGCGCGCCGCCTGGCTGCACCTCAAGGGCCGTCAACGCTTTCCGCGCCTCCCCTGGCCACTGTGGGTATGGATCATCGGCATGCTGGTGATGGAATTCTCGCTGCTGGCCGGCCATCTGATCGAGAATCTGGGCACCGGCAAGCTGATCAAGTCCTCCATCGGCTGGGCCAAGGGCTGGGCGCTGCTGGCGGTCTTCCCGATCATCGGCTGCCTGGCGATCCGCCCGGCGGTGATCATCCGCGCGGCCATGCACGTCTGCCTGCATACCATGCTGTTGCTGCCGGTGTTCGTCGGCGCCTGGCTGGCAGGGCTGCCCCAGGTGCCCTTCGTCTCGCCACTGCAGGCCATCGGGGGGCCGGGACCGGAATTCTTCGCCGTTTCCCTCTACGAGATCGACCCCGGCAGCGGCATGCCACGCTGGCGACTCTTCACCCCCTGGGCACCGGCGGTGGGCTTTGTCGCCAGCATCTATTTCGCCTGCGCCCTGCTGGAAAAGCACCCGATATGGAAGGCGATCGGCATCGGTGGCAGCGTTCTGATGATCCTGATGTCCGGCTCGCGCATGGCGCTGGTGTCGCTGGTGTTGATCAGCGCCGGGATGTTCCTGCTCAAGCGCCTGCACAAGCCGTGGCTGTGGTTCAGCTTCTCCGGCGCGAGTCTGATCGGCGGCTTTCTCGGCGCGCCGATTCTGGAAGCCATCGACAATTTCATCGCCGCCTTCAAGGGCTCACGGGCGGACTCGACCCGCGTGCGCGCCGCGCTCGGGCGCATCGCGGTGGATCGCTGGCGCAACGAGGCACCGTGGTTCGGTCACGGCATCGTCGAGCGCGGCCCGCACCTGGTGGAGTACATGCCGATCGGCTCGCACCACAGCTGGTATGGACTGCTGTTCGTCAAGGGCATCTTCGGTCTGTTCGCGCTGTTGATTCCGATGCTGGTCAGCCTGTTGCATCTGCTGCGCTTCGTGGTCGGCCGGCCTGTCGTGCAGCTGGGACTGATCATGGTCGGGCTGCTGTTCGTCTACTCCTTCGGCGAGAACCTGGAGATCCTGGCCTATCTGATCTGGCCGGGGCTGATCCTGATCGGCAAGGCACACCAGCTGGCGAGCCTGCCCGCCAGTGAGGGGCATATCCACAACAGGGGGCCGGTGGATGTGGAGGCATCTCATCCCGAGCCCGATGCCCACCCCGCCAGCGCAGGCAACGGTGATGCAGCGAAATGACCCGATAGTGGAACAGGACTGCGTCAGATCACGCCAATTCATCAGTCCATTGCGCTAGAGTGGGGACACAAGTCATCAATCCGCATGACTGACAAGATCAGATGCCTGCACAGGGCACGACAAGGCAGGGAGCCAGGCGATGGGAGTGATCACGCGACTCAGGACACGCCTGTCAGGTGGCGGAGAAGGCGGCAATGGCCGACTGATCCGCAACCTGGCATGGATGGGCATGTCGCAAGGGGTTCACCGCATCGCCCGGCTGGGTGCCACCCTGGTGGCCGCACGCATGATCGCGCCGGAATCCTTCGGTATCGCCGCCATCGTGCTCACCGCACACGAGATCATGCACGCCATCTCCAATGCCGCCGTGGTGCCTGCCCTGGTGCAGGCCGGTCGCGACGGGTATGAGCGTCTGTGTCGCGATGCCTACTGGTTCAATTGGGTGGTGTGCCTTGGCCTTATGGTGCTGCAGATGTTACTGGCCCCGCTGCTGGCCTACCTCTATGACGCTCCCGATCTGACCTTGCCATTGATGGCGCTGGCCCTGATCTTCCCGATGTTGCCCCCCGCCGCCATCAATGCGGCGCGCATCCTGCGCAGCAACCGCCTGCACGTCACGGCGCGCATCGAGATGGGCCAGAGCATCGGCGAGGCACTCGGCGTGATGCTGCTGGCCGCCATGGGAGCCGGGTTCTGGGCGCTGATCCTGCCCAAGCTGATCGTGACGCCCATCTGGACATTGAGCTACCGCTGGTGCGAGTCATGGCGCATCGATGAGCGCCCCTCCACGCTGTGGTCGCGTCCGCTGATGCGCTTCGCGCGCCCGATGATGGGCGTCGAAGTGGTCTCGGTGCTACGTCAGCAGATGGATTACCTGCTGGTCGGCGCCCTGTTCGCCATGGACGTGCTCGGGGTCTACTTCTTCGCCTTCAATGCCGGACTCGGTATCAGCCTTGGCCTCCTGCGCGCCTACTCCACCGCCATCTTCCCGCAGCTGTGTGGCGACATGACCTCGCGTGAGCGACTGGCGCGCATGCACCACGGCATGCGCCTGTTCGCGCTGGTCGCGGTGCCCGCCATCATCGCCCAGAGCCTGCTGGCGCCCTGGTACGTGCCGATCCTGTTCGGGGAGGCCTGGGTCGAGCGTGGTGCCCTGCCGATCCTGATCCTGATCTGCCTCTCGGCCCTGCCGCGCATTCTGCTCGACAGCTGCGGCCAGCTGCTGCGCGCCCAGGGCATGCCCGGGGCAGACCTCAAGCTGCAGATCTTCATGACGCTGATGCTCGGCGCCGGCATGTTCGCTGGCGTGCCCTTCGGCATCAACGGCGTCGCGGCCGGCATTCTGGTCGGCATCAGCCTGGCCGCCCTGCCCGGCTATCTGTGGACACGCCGACTGATCCTCGCTCAGGACGGCTTGATGACACATACATCGACCCAGCCACCAGACTCGCCAGACACACCTCACGCAGCATCCACCGCATCGCTTCCCCCAGACAGGGACGTCCAGGAGGCCAGACCATGACCCCGACCTTTTCGGTCATCATGCCGATCTACAACGTCGAACGTTTCGTCGCGGCCGCCATCGACAGCGTGCTGGCGCAGGAGGATGGCGATCTTGAACTGCTCATCATCGATGACTGCTCCCCCGATGGCAGCCGGGCGATCTGCGAGGCCTATGACGACCCACGCATCACTCTGATCCCTCATCCGGTCAATCGCGGGCTGGCCGGGGCCCGCAATACCGGCGTGCGCGCCGCACAGGGCCGTTATCTGGCCTTCCTCGACTCCGATGACATCTGGGAGCCCGCGAAACTTGCGCGCCACCGCGAGCACCTCGAGGCACGCCCCGGGGTAGGCCTGTCCTTCTCGCGCTCGGCCTTCATCGATGCCGACGGCGCACCGCTGGACTACTACCAGATGCCAAGCCTGACCGACATCACGCCGGGGCTGCTGTTCTGTCGCAACCCGGTGGGCAATGGCTCGGCGCCAGTCATCCGCCGCGAGATTCTCGAGGCCATCGCCTTCGACTGCGAGGTCAAGGGAGGTGGCGTGCTGCCCTGCTACTTCGATGAAAGCCTGCGTCAGAGCGAAGACATCGAGTGCTGGACACGCATCGCCCTCAAGACCGGCACCACGGTGGAAGGCATTCCCGAGCCGCTGACCCGCTACCGCCTCAATGAAGGCGGGCTTTCCGCACAGCTGGAGCGCCAGTACCAGAGCTGGCTGGCGATCGTCGAGCTGACACGCGCCTATGCGCCCGACTTCATCGAACAATGGTATCCCCGCGCCCAGGCCTACCAGCTGCGCTATCTGGCACGCCAGGCGATTCGACTGCGTGACGGCAAGGCCGCCTGGGATTATGTCCGCCGCGCCATCAAGGCCTGGCCAGGCATCTGGAAGGCCGAATTCGGCCGCACTGCGGCCACGGCAGGCGCCGCACTGATGCTGCGCGTGATGCCCGAGCGCCTTTATCTGCGCTGTGAAGGGCTCGCCCAAGGCATCATCGGCAAGGCCCAGAAGAAGAAGATCGACAATGATCCACGCCCACGGTCCGTCACGCCAGAACGCCAGCAGGACGCTCACGAAGCGGAGTCGCCATGATGAGTCAATCCATCGATCAGACGCTTTTCACCACTGAGCACGTCAGGACACTGCCACACGTCAAGGTGCTGGGCGTGCCCTTCGTCAACACCAGTCTCGAGACCTGTCTGCGCCTGCTCAATAGCTGGATCTGCGACCCGCAGCCGCGCACGGTCAATTTCGTCAATGCGCACTGCCTGAACGTGGCACAGCATGATCGGTATTACCTGCAGGTACTGCATGACAGCGACCTGCTGCTGCCGGATGGCAGTGGCGTGAAGCTGGCCTGCCGCATGCTCGACCAGGAGCTGGAAGCCAACCTCAATGGCACCGACCTGCTGCCGCATCTGTGCGACATGCTGGTCGCGGATGGCAAGCGGCTGTTTTTGCTCGGGGCCGCGCCAGGCGTCGCCGAGCGGATGGCGGAGAAACTCAAGGAGCGCTGGCCAGATCTGGAGATCAGTGGCGTGCACCATGGTTTCATCGGGCCGGAAATCATCGAGGACGTTCTGGCACAGATCAATCAGGGCACTGACCTGCTGCTGGTGGCGATGGGCGTGCCCGCTCAGGAAAAATGGATCGCTGCACACCGAGAACGCCTCGAGGTACCGGTGGTGATGGGCGTCGGTGGCCTGTTCGACTTCTATTCGCAACGCATTCCGCGTGCGCCAGGTGTCGTGCGCAAGCTTGGCATGGAGTGGGCCTGGCGTCTGCTGATGGAGCCACGCCGCATGTTCAAGCGCTATGTGCTTGGCAATCCGAGCTTCCTGCTGAGCGTGCGCAAGTATGGCGAGGAGGCCATCCCCGGCCGAGGCCTGTGGATGAAGTCACGCTCCAACTGGCGGCATTTTCGATGGCGAGTGAGCAACTGGCTGACCCCACGCGCACGCCGCACGATGGACATCGTCGGCGCCAGCGGTGTGCTGCTGGTGCTGTCACCGTTGCTGCTGGGCACTCTGCTGGCCATTCGCCTGGAATCCCCCGGGGCCATCCTGTTCGGACAAGAGCGCATCGGACGGCATGGCAAGCCTTTCAAGCTGTGGAAGTTCCGCTCGATGTATATCGACGCGGAAGAGCGCCTGCGTGAACTGCAGGCCGCCAACGAGAGTGAGGGCGGTGTGCTGTTCAAGATGAAGCAGGACCCGCGGATCACGCGGGTGGGACGCGTGATCCGCAAGCTGTCCATCGATGAACTGCCGCAACTGTGGAACGTGCTGCGCGGCGAGATGGCGCTGGTGGGGCCGCGCCCCGCGCTCGCCCGCGAGGTGGCGTTGTATGAGGCTCGCGCCCGCATGCGCCTGGACGCCACCCCGGGGCTGACCGGCCTGTGGCAGGTGTCCGGACGCTCCGATCTGTCCTTCGAGCAACAGATTCATCTGGATCTCTTCTACCTGCACCGTCAGGGCATCAAGGAGGACATCAAGCTGCTGTTGCGCACGATTCCTGCCGTCCTGACCAGTCGCGGAGCCTATTGATGCGTGATACCCACCTCGCCACGCGCCCTGCAGCGCGTCACTCTCACGACGCATGCCAAGGAGGTCTGCGATGCATGTGATCCTGTTGGCAGACCGCCTCGGTCAGGAGATCGCGCCGATTGACCGCCGTTATTCTCCGGCCCTGCTGCCGATCGCCGGCCGCAGCGTGCTGGAACGCAATCTCGATCTGCTGGTCGGGCGCGGCGTGACGCATATCAGTCTGATCATCGCCCGTGACCCCGAATGGTTCCGGGCACGACTCGCCGATGGCTCACGCTGGGGGATCGAGCTCGACATCCTGCCGATGCCCGGGGAGCGCGACCCGCGTGAGCAGCTCAAGCGCCTCGGGGCCATGGCGGCCCTGCCCGCCCCGGTATTGCGCGCCGATGTACTGCTGATGCCGGAGTGGTTCATGCCCGACAGTCTGGACATCAGTGAGCTGGCCATGACGCTTGAGGCACCGCTTTGCCTGCCATCCTCTCTCAAGGACCCGGCCCTTGGCCGACTGCATTGGCGTGATGTGCGCGACAACTCCCGGCTGGGGCCAGCCCTGCTGGGCTCGCTGTCGCATTACCACGCTCTGGTGATGCAGGCTCTGGCGACCGACGACACACGCCTGTCACCCCATGGGGAGCGCGGTGTGCTGCCCGGCGAGCAGGACCTGCACCACGTCTATTATGCCGCCGGCGCGACGCGCCTGGATGAATCGCGCCTCAGCGGAGGCTTTGCCGGCATCACCACCCATGTGGAGCCCGGCGTGCTGCTGCAGGGACGCTGCTGTGTCGAGCAGGGCAGCTATGTGGAAGAAGGCGCCATGCTCGAGGACTGCGTCATCCTGCCCTTCACCCGTGTGCATGGTGGTCAACAGATGACCGCCGGCATCCTGTTTGAAGGGGAGGCACTCGATGAGCGCGCCCCCCACTGGTTCAAGGACCGACGCCAGGCGGGAGCAGCCTCTCAGCGTGGCGTGGCCTATCGCAACCCGGCACGTCCTCAATGGCAGGAACGTCTCCTGGCCGGCTTGATCAGCGTGGCGGTCCGGCCTCTGGGAGCGCGCCACAAGGCGCTCGTGCATCGTCTTCGCCAGGTACAGAACGGTCACATGCGCTTGCTGGGCATACTGCCGGAGCATGCCCCGCCCCCACTGGACCGAGTCGGCGTCAGCAGCGCCGGGGCTCTCCAGCCTCCTGACTGGCGTGCCACACCGGACGCCTTCGCCGCGACGCTGGAGGCCATTCAGGTCGGGCAGACCCCGGGCCTGCGCGCAGCCTTGCGGGAAGCCTGGCGGCTGCGCCAGCAAGGCAAGCAGCAGTGATCGCCCCCCTACACGCATCCCCCTGAGCCCGCCTCACGATACGAGGCGAGGTACAAAAAACCCCCGCAGTGCCTAAGCACTGCGGGGGTTTTTCCTTCGGGCCTCGTCATACGGGACCTTGGCATACGGGACCTTGGCACACGAGGCCTTGTCATGTGAGCGCTTGCGATCACTCGCCAGGCAGCATGAGCGCCCCTTGACACCGGCTCAGCGGTGCTTGGCCAACCAGGCAAGTGCGCCTTCGCTGCGCTTCCACTGATCGCGCATCAGGGTGCGATACTGCCAGGCCTCGCCTCGCGTGCCGGGCTCCGGAGCTTCCACCGCCAGACTCACCGGTCGCGGGTGCTCCGCCACCAGCAGGCTGATCAGATGGGAGTTGGCCTCGCGCACGATCACCAGTGCCTCTTCGGCATCCGCCTGACGTCCCAGACGATAGAGTGCCAGCACATGCCCCATCAGAATGCCCAGCAACGGCATTTCATCCTCGAGGGCACGGCGTGAGATATCGTGCTCCGCCAGGGTGACGGCCTCATCATCGCGGCCTTCGCGCAGCAGCTGATCCAGCACCAGCTCGCGCAGACCGAGACTGTCTTCCTCGTCCAGCTTGAGCAGGCGCTCCGCCAGCTGACGTGAGCGCTCGCGCTCACCGCGCTCCATGCCGATCACCAGTCCCAGGCCACAACGCAGCAACTGGGCGTTGTCACCATCCTCCCAGCGCAGCAGGCCGCCGGCCTGTTCGATCTGGTCGAGCCAGCGCTCGAAACGACGCGCCAACGGCACGAAGAAGGTGTCCGACATCCACGGCAGACTGCCGAAACGACTGGCCAGCGCCAGGATCAATCCCTGACAGACCGCAGGAACATCCAGCCATTCGGGACTGGCACACAGCTGTTGCAGCCACTCGTTGGGGTCCTGGGTTTCCCACGGGTCGACATCCAGCGCCAGCGCTGCCTCTTCCTCGATCCGCGCCGGGAATACCGCTTCCCAGAGCCCCAGTGTCACCGCCTGCTCGGCATTCTGACGAAACAGCAGACTGCCGTCGTCCTGAGTCTCCAGCGCCAGACGCGACGGGTGCTCGATCACCTCGAACAACGCCTGCAGCGAGGCCAGTGAATCCGATAGTGACTCGTCGGAATTGACCATCTGCTCGGCGAGCGTCGCACGCGGGTTCTCGGCCAGATCAGCCAGGAACTCCAGCTGCCCCGGTTCGATATCCTTCTGCTTGGAAAGACGCCGCCACCAGAAGCGCGCACGTTCCTGCGCCTCTTCCGGCTGCCCTTCATGCAGCAGCAGCATGGCTTCGATATAGGCCAGCGTCGGCGAGTCCGGCAGGGTCTGCTGCGCGCGGACGAAGGCGGCTCGCGCCGAGCCGAGGTCATCACTGTCCAGATGCAGCAGGCACTGATGCTCCAGTGCCACACCGCGCAGGAAGGCGGGACCACGCTCCAGCACCTCATCCAGCAACAGGGCCTTCTTGCGGGTGAAGCCGCGCTCCTGATAGAGATCCAGCAGCAGCTCGAAGCCAGGCTCGGCCTGCTCCGGAAGGCGCGACCAGTCACTGGTGTCAAACAACGCTTCCATGATCTGCTGGGCACGCCCGCGGCTACCGGCCTCGGCACTGATCAGTCCCGCCTCCAGCAGCGCCTGAGCCGGCGCGAGCCGCGAAGCCAATGCGGCCTTGAGCTGCTCGCCCTTGAACTCGCGCAGCGACAGCATCCACATCAGGTGCTCCGGTATCGGCGGCAACTGGACCTTGTCACAGCACTGCTTGTACTTGCGGCCGGAATCGCACCAGCAGGGCTCGTTGCGACCGGGCGGTGCCAGCGGCTCGCAGGCGAAATCGAGGCGTACCAGCGGCGTCTGGCTCCACAGCACCGGTGCCAGTGCTACCGCCAGCGCCTCATCACCACCGCTGTAATTCACCCCCTCCGAATGCGCCCACTGCATGAAGGCAGGAAAGGATTCATCAGAGCGGATGGCATCAAGTGCCCCACTGGCGTAACTCAAGAGCCGTTCGACCCACTCGGCAAGCATGGCATCTCCCTAGAAAAAACGTTTCACGGCCCCGCGGACATGGCGCCCGACGGGGCCTGCGAAGCAGGAGGCGGAGTCTATCACGATGATGCCTCACGCCTCATCGTTCACTCCCCCAGTCGGGAGACACAGCGATGACCGGCCGCCTTGAGCTGCTCGGACAGGCACGCGATGTGCGCCGGGCCGACCTCGCAGCAGCCGCCGACGATACGCAGTCCCCGCTGCACCCAGCCCAGCGCATGGGCCGCATACTGCTCGGGCCCGAGATCCTCGCGCGCCTTGAGGTCCTTGACGGTACCGCCGGGCTTGAGCGCCGCGATCGACGTGAAGCCGTTGGCATAGGCGCCCGCCGGCAGCGAACTGCCAAGCAGCGTGTCAAGGCTACCCTGTATGGCCTCCGGCGCACTGCAGTTGATCAGAATGGCATCCACGCCGAGCGCTTCCAGCATGGCGACGGTGTCCGCCAGCGGCTCACCGCTGCGCAGGGTGGCATTCAGATCGTCCTTCACGGTCAACGAGACCCACACCGGCAGGCCACTTTCCAGCGCTGCAGTGGCGGCGGCCTGTGCCTCGTCATGCGAGGACAACGCTTCGCAGAGCAGCACATCGACCAAGGGCGCCTGCAGCGCCACCAGGGTGCGATAACTGGCCAGCGATTCTTCCTGATCCGGTGCGACATCGGGCCGATAGGTCGCGACCAGCGGCGGCAGACAACCGGCCACGCGGATATCCGTCTCGCCACTCAGGGCGATGGCATCCCGCGCCGCCTTGCCAGCGGCCGCATGCACGGCGCCGATGGTCTCGCCGACTCCCGCCAGCGTCAGGCGTTGGGGCGTGGCCGTATAGGTATTGAGCGTGATGACCCGGGAGCCGGCACGAATGAAATCCAGATGCAGATCACGCACCAGCTCGGGCTGATCCAGCATGACCTGGGAGGACCACAGCGGTGTCGGCTCACGACCGCTGCGACGCACCAGCTCCTGCCCCATGCCGCCGTCCAGCAGCACGACATCCCCGGCGCGCGCCCCTTCCCCTGCTGGCGCCCCCGTTACTGCGACTTGTTCCACACGACCTCCTGAGCGATTCGATGTCTCTGCAGCATCTGAACTGATGAACTGGCGGCCTACGCCTGGCTGTCAGCCGCGGCGAAATTCTAGCATGGTCAGGCGCGTGACGGCGTGCCGCTCACTGGAGCGAAATGGGTCGCCAGTGCTACTGTTAGCAGCGCCTTTCGCCAGCGATCCCTTGCGCTGCCCCTGCCTGCCCCGCAAGCCCATGCCGCGTCTCGCGGACGTGCCCCATTGATTGAAGGAAGTCTGTCTTGTTGCTGCCGAGTCTCTTTCGTCCCCGCGCCAACCCAGCCAATGATGCACCCCAGGTGCGTCTTGAGCGTGAAGGCCGGGACGAGATTCGCCGCATCACCCAGGCCGTCGAGCGCGTGCCATGGTCAGTGAGCCTGATGCAGATCCTGTGGACGGCCGGCCCGGTGACGCTGATCGGTGCCTGGGGGGGCTATCTGCTCGGGTATGGCAAGGAACCCACCTTCGAGAACTACATCTTCTTCATCTCCTACACCGTCATCACCGGTGTCGCGGGGATCGTGGCCAACATCGCCCACAACCTGACCAGTTCTCGCCGCTATGACCGCACCGAGGCCAAGATCGAGCGCGTCATCGATACCGTGCCTGAGCTGATCCTCGCCACGCGCAACCTGATCGTCGAGAGCCTGGAAGGCGATGCCCGTCGCCGCGAAGCCGCTGCCATGCTGCTGCGCAAGCAGGATCTCGCACCGGAAGGCGTGGAGCTGGCGGCGCTGGAGCTGCTGGATGATCGTGATGCCGCCCGCATCATCAGTCAGATCGACGTCTATCGTCGCATCGGTCTGCACGCCCGTATCCGCGACATGAACACCCTGAACCGCGAATGGCTCGAGCCCCAGTTCAATGAGCTGGCGGAGCTGGCGCCCGAGGCCATCGGCCTGCTGCGCGAGCGCTTCGAGGGCCGAGCGCCGGATCTGCACAAGGGCGTGCCTCGTGACGAGAACTTCATCGAGCGTGTGCTGGCCGCCATCGAGCAGGACAACGACCTGCTGATGACGATGCAGGACGTGGAGGAGATGCTGATCCTGGCCTTCGAGTTGATCAGCGGACGCAAGATCCCGCTGCTGACCTTCGAATATCGTGGACGCTGGAAGCTGGCTCGCACGCTGGACAATCTCGAGCACGCCCGCTCCCGCTACCGCATCCGCCAGGCGACGGGGCTGTCACGTCTCAAGGCCCTGACGGTCTATCTGGCGGAGCAGTCCGGCACTCTGGTGGAAGATGCCGCCTCCGGGCTCAGGGCCGAGGTACTGCTGGAGCGCTCCACCCAGGCCATGGACGCGCTCGCCGAGCAGGTGACGCACCTGGCGATCGCCGTCAACGAGGGTGACCGTGAACATCGCAGCGCCCTGCGGACGCGCGCCGACATCCTCACCAACGCCATTCGCCTCTACAAGACGGTCACCAGTGCCTATGAGCAGGTCGGTCGCAGCCACGCCGTCTTCCTCAAGATGTCCAAGCGCTGGGAGAATATCTCCTCGCAGATGTCCGACGATGCCACGCGCCTGCGTGTCGGGCCGGGGCGGCGCGGTCTGCGCATCCAGGAAAAGACCATTGCGCTGGATGACGAGGCCAAGGCGGAGGTCTGCAAGCACCTCGCGGATCACCTCAGCAAGAGCCACATCAAGCGGGTCGACAGCGAGATCGCCTCTCAGGCCCGCGAGACGATCCTGCGCGTCGGCGTCGACAAGGCAAAGGCCATGGCGATCGAGATCGCTCTGGCGCTCGAACCGCACATCCACCTCTCACGCCCGGCCGTCCAGCGCGCCATCAATGGCTCGAATGCCGCCTACTTCGGCCAGCTGGAGCCCAACCAGTCCGCCGCCGCCAAGGCGGCACTCGGCAGTGCCATGGTGCGCGAGATCGACGACGACCTGTCACGTACCGCCGAATCGCTGGCCATCGCGCTGGTGCGTCACTATCGCGTTGAACTGGAACCGCTGGCGATCGACTTCCTGCGCGACACCTTCGGGGCGCGGGAGGCGACGCTCAACATGCTCAGCAACTACCAGCCGGCGGATCACCACCCGATCAGCTATCTCTCCAACCGCCCGCCGCTGATCCAGACCGCCAACCGCGACTGGTATCGTGCGCTCGTTCAGGCACGCCGTGCCCTCGACGACGATTGATCCCCGCGCCGTGCCAGCGGCATACTGTATGGATCACCATGCAACGTGCCACTGACCGCCAGGATGACCGATGCGCCTGATCATCGCCGAAAAGCCCAGCCTCGCCCGCGCCATCGCCGAGGCCCTGCCCGGGCGCAGCAGCAAGCGCGACGGCTATATCGATGCCGGAGACACTCGCGTCACCTGGTGTATCGGCCACCTGCTCGAACAGGCGCCGCCGGACGACTATGACGAGCGCTTCAAGCGCTGGTCACTGGATCACCTGCCGATCATTCCAGCACAGTGGAAACTCAAGCCACGCAGTCAGGCACGCGGCCAGCTCAAGACCATTCGAGAACAGCTCAAGCTGGCTGACGAGGTGATACATGCCGGCGACCCGGATCGCGAAGGCCAGTTGCTGGTGCAGGAAGTGCTCGAGCACATGCGCTGGCGTGGGCCGGTCAAACGCCTGTTGATCAGCGACATGAACCGCCCCGCCGTCACGCGTGCCCTCGACAAGCTGGATGACAATCAACGCTGGCAACCCCTGTACGAAGCCGCGCTGGCTCGCCAGCGCGCCGACTGGCTGTATGGCATGAATCTGACACGCGCCTGGACATTGACGGGCCGTCAGGCCGGCCATGATGGCGTGTTGTCGGTGGGGCGCGTGCAGACACCGCTGCTGGGGCTGGTGGTGCGTCGCGACGAGGAGATCGAGGCCTTCGAGCCGCGTGCCTTCTTCCCGTTGTGGATCGAGGCCGGCGTGGCGACCGGCAGCTTCAAGGCCTGGTGGCATGCCCCCAGCTCCCCGTGGCTGCAACGGCTCGCGACCAAGGGCACTCAACTGCCACTGGATGACAAGGGCCGCCTGCTGGACAGCCGCCCCGCCGAGCGCCTCGCCCGCCACCTGGCGACACTGAAGACCCCGGGCGATGGTCACGTCGAGAGCGTCGAGGCCAGCGACAAGTCCCAGCCCGCGCCGCTGCCCTACTCGCTCTCGGCGCTTCAGGTCGATGCCGCTCGCCGCTATCGCCTGCCGGCCCAGAAGGTGCTCGACACCTGCCAGGCCCTCTACGAGCGACATCAGCTGATCACCTACCCGCGCTCCGATTGCCGCTACCTGCCCCGCGAGCATCATGCCGGCATGGCCAATCTGATGATCAGTGCCTGCAGTGGCGATGATGAGCTTGAGCGTTTCAGTGGCGGCGCGGATTTCAGCCTGCGCTCACGCGCCTTCAATGACGCCAAGGTCAGCGCCCACCATGCCCTGGCACCGACAGGGCGCGAGCCGGACTACGCACGCCTGTCGCGTGACGAAGCTAACCTCTACCGCATGATCACCCGCAACGTGCTGGCCCAGTTCTATCCGGCCTACCGCTATCGTGAGGTCAAGGTCGAGCTGCGTTTCGCCAAGGAGCCCTTCCGCGCCAGTGGCCGCAGCGTCATCGACGAAGGCTGGAAGGTGCTGTTCCAGCGCGCGGCACAGGCATCCGACGACAAGGCCCCGGCAGACGACAAGGCCCCGCCTCCTCTGCCCGCCTTGCAGGAAGGCGAGCCGGCCTGCGTACTCGACTGCGGTATCGAGGAGAAGGAGACCCGCCCGCCGGAGCCCTTCAATGATGCCAGTCTCATACAGGCGATGATGAACATCGCCCGCTACGTGGAAGATGACGCGGTACGCCGGACGTTACGTGATGTGGATGGCCTGGGCACCGAGGCGACACGTGCGGGCATGCTGGAGACACTGATCAATCGCGGCTACCTGGTGCGCGATGGCCAGGCCATGCGCTCCACGCGTATCGGTCGCGCCCTGATCCATGCGCTGCCGGACGCCGTCTCCCGCCCCGAACGTACCGCCCTGTGGGAGCAGCGCCTGAGCATGATTCACGAGCAGGGCGATCCGGCAGCGCCTTTTCTGAGCGAGCTGGTCGATGACCTGCGTGCCCTGCTGGCTGACAGCTCGGCCAGCCGCCTGAGCGCTGCACTGGCCAGTGTGGGTGGCGCGACACCGCGCAAGAATTCCGGGGCACGCAAGGGCAATGGTGCGCGGCGCAAGAGCGGAATCTCTCGACGCAGCAAGACCGGCACGAGCAAGACCAGTACGAGCAAGACCGGCACAAGCAAGGAAGCCGGCTCCGGTAGCACCCGACGCTCTAGCGGCACTCGCAAGCCGGCCGGCTCCCGCCGCAAATCCCCCAGCCAATGAGCCACTTCGCCTCTGTGCCCGCTCACCCATGATGAGAAATCACGCATGACGACTTCCACGCCGGCTGACGACAATCACACACTCTCGACGGCTTTCGATTCACTTTCCCAGCGTCCTGCCGCTGCAGGCGATTGGCTGTGGATCGTCGGCCCCGGGGCCATCGGTCGATTGCTGGCGGTCACGCTCGCTCACGCCCGCCTGCACGAAATGGCAACGCAGGGAAGGAGCACATTGCCAAACCTTCTGTTGGTGGGTCGCCGAGCATCCGTCAGCGAGATGGTGACGATCGATATGACCTCACCAGAAGGCCAAGCTGTTAGCGCAGAGATAACTTATGCCTCGATTGACCAGCTGAAAATCTCTCCATATCCGCCACCTGCCGCGATCTGGCTGACCACCAAGTCACATGCCATCGAGTCCGCCTGGGCACACGTCGCGCCGCTGATAGACTCACGGACACCGGTTACCTGTTGGCAAAACGGGCTGAGCGCACAACCCTGGTTGGCAGAGCAGCACCCTCAACTGCTGTGCGCCAGTACTACCGAGGGTGCCTGGATTCCGGAATCGACCGCGCTTGCCACGCACACTCTCCCAGAACGCCTGGCCGTGCAACACGCCGGCCATGGCCAGACCTGGCTGGGCACCTGGTCATCGCAGGCCGACCCGACATCCTCCTCCTCTGCCATGGCGGCCGCAGAAAGGCAGGTTGCCTGGCTGCAGGCGGCTGGCCGTGAGTGTGACCTCAGTGCCGACATCGGCACTCGCCTATGGCACAAGCTGGCGGTCAATGCCGCCATCAATCCACTCGTGGCACGCTTTCGGATTCGCAATGGACAGCTGCGTGATCGTCCCTTTTCCCTGATGGTGCGCCAGGCCGTCGACGAGATCACTCGTGTGCTGGAAGCCGAGGGTATCGCCCCGCCAACGAATGGCTGGCAGGCCCTGGTCGACCAGGTCATCCGTGCCACGGCGAACAACCGTGCCTCGATGCTTCAGGATGTGCTGGCAGGTCGCACCACGGAAGTGGAGGCCATCCTTGGCCCGTTGCGACACGCTGCCCTCCGTCACGGGCTGTCACTGACCGATGACCTGCCTTTGCTCGAGCAACTCCACACTCACCTGAGCAGTCAACAGCCCTGAGCGCTTAGCGCTGGATCCCCGCCCCCTCCTTAGCCATAGCCTCAGACCTGTGACTGCTGGCCCGCCTCGACGTCATTCTCTGGCATTCGGCCAAAAAAAGACCCGCCTCGCGAGAGACGGGTCACAAGCAACAGCCAAGCTGTCGAGAGAGAGCAGCAATGTTCGGTCTTGCGCGTCAGGCCACCGATTGCCGTATGGCAACCCGCTGACCTGACGAAAATCAGTGGTGGAAACGCTCGGACGCTTCGCGCGCCAGCTCACGAATGCCATCCCAGTCGCCTGCATCGATCAATTTCTGCGGCGCCACCCAGCTGCCGCCGACACACATCACGTTCTTGAGTGCCAGATAGTCACCGGCATTGTTGAGCGTGATGCCGCCGGTCGGGCAGAAGCGTGCTTCGCTGATCGGGCCACCGAAGGACTTGATGGCATTCACGCCACCCGCGGCCTCGGCCGGGAAGAACTTGAAGCGGCGGTAGCCGTACTGCCAGCCGGTCATCAATTCGGACACGGTCGCGACGCCCGGCAGCATCGGCACGCTGCTGGTCACGCCATACTGATAGAGCGCTTCGGTGGTACCCGGCGTGACCACGAAATCGACGCCCAGCTCTTCCACCTTGCGATACTGTTCCGGCGTGAGCACGGTGCCGGCACCGATGCTGGCATTGGGCAGCGCTTCACGCATGCGGCGAATCGCCTCGAGAGCGCAGTCAGTCCGCAGGGTGACCTCGAGAACGGTCAAGCCGCCTTCATAGAGCGCCTTGCCCAGCGGCACGGCGTCCTCGATGCGCTCGACGGCGATCACCGGCAGCACGGAAGCCTTCTGGCAGATGCTGTCGATCTCGGTCGTGCGCGTCGAGGGAAGTTGTTTTTCGAAGCTCATGGCGTTCTCCTTGCGCCGCAGCGCTGATGTTGTCTAGTACGCCACGGCGCTGATGTGGTTGATAGCGCCGTGGCCGATAGGATCAGGGGGCCCAGTACAGCGCCAGGGGCGCGGACAGGAAGGCGCGGATCGGCAACTCGCTGACGGCTTCGACATCGCCCAGCGCACGTGACAGCACGGCCTGCTTGTCGGTGCCCGTCAGATGCAGCACGGTACGGCGCGTCTGGCGCAAGCGCTCGAGGCTCAGGGTGATGCGCGCCTGCGGGACGCTGGGGGCACGCATCGGCACACAGCAATCACGGCTGGTCAGCGCTTCCTGCAGGCGATCCCCATCCGGGAACAGCGAAGCCGTGTGACCATCGCCCCCCATGCCGAGAATCACCGCGGAGGCCGGCCAGGAGAGTGCCGCGATGCGAGCACTCACTTCCTGGCAACCCGCCTCTGGCTCTGCTTCGGCGTTGGTCAGAGGATGGAAGGTCGCGGCAGCGGCTGCGCCCTTCAACAGATGCTCACGCACGAAGCGGGCATTGCTGTCGTCGGCGTCTTCACTCACCCAACGCTCATCCGCGAGGGTGATGTCCACGCGCGACCAGTCCAGCGGCTTGTCACGCAATGCGGCGAACAACGGCTTGGGCGTCGAGCCCCCGGAGACCACCAGCAGTGCGCGAGCCTCAGGCGCCGCCAGGTCAGCGGTCAGTGCTGCCGCGAGATACTCGGCCAGAGACTCGGCAGTTTGCTGGCGCGGGTCCTGGGTGGTGCTCTGTGTCATGTCGACAGCCATCTCAATACTCCTCATACCAGCTGCGACCATCACGCGTGATCATCGCGATGGAGGAGACCGGCCCCCAGGAGCCCGCCGGGTAACGACGCGGCGTGGCAGCGCGCGACTCCCAGCCATCGATGAGGGTATCGACCCAGCGCCAGGCGTGTTCGATCTCGTCACGACGCACGAACAGATACTGCTGACCCTTGATGACCTCGAGCAGCAGACGTTCGTAAGCTTCCGGAATCCGGCGCTTGGGGAAGGCGCTGTTGAAGTCGAGATCCAGCGGACCCGGACGCAGGCGCATGCCCTTGTCGAGACCGGAGTCCTTGGTCAGCACCTGCAGAGAGATGCCTTCGGAGGGCTGGAGACGAATGATCAGCTTGTTGGCCGCCAGCGAGCGCTGGTCCGGATCGAAGATGTAGTGCGGCTGCTGACGGAAGTGGATCACGATCTGTGACAGCTTCTCGGGCATGCGCTTGCCGGTACGCAGGTAGAACGGCACGCCTGCCCAGCGCCAGTTGGACACTTCGGTCTTGAAAGCCACGAAGGTCTCGGTGGAGGACTCGGTATTGGCGCCCTCTTCTTCCAGATACCCCGGCACGTGCTGACCATCGACGGCACCCGCGATGTACTGACCACGTACCAGATCAGTGTTCAGACGCTCACCGGTGATCGGGCGCAAGGCCTTGAGCACCTTGACCTTTTCATCGCGAATGGCATCGGCGTCCAGATTGGACGGCGGGTCCATCGCGATCAGGCACAGCAGCTGCAGCAGGTGATTCTGCACCATGTCACGCAGCTGACCCGCCTGATCGAAGTAGCCCCAGCGTCCCTCGATACCGACCTTCTCGGCCACGGTGATCTCGACGTGAGAGATGTGGTTCTGGTTCCACTGATTGCCGAACATCGGG
The DNA here is from genome assembly GCF_029846335.1 of Cobetia sp. 3AK. Classification (NCBI taxonomy): domain Bacteria; kingdom Pseudomonadati; phylum Pseudomonadota; class Gammaproteobacteria; order Oceanospirillales; family Halomonadaceae; genus Cobetia; species Cobetia sp. 3AK. Next base: position 402,803 of record NZ_JARWKR010000001.1, read on the forward strand.
TTGGCGAAACGCAGTGCGATCAGGTTCTGAACGGTTTCCTTGCCCAGATAGTGATCGATGCGATAGATCTGCGACTCGTGGAATACCGCGCCGATGGCATCGTTGATGACACCGGAGCTTTCCAGGTCGGAGCCGATCGGCTTCTCGACCACGACACGCGAGTTCTCATCCAGACAACCGGCGGCCTGCAGGTTGTTGCTGATGTCACCATAGATGCGTGACGGCACGGAGAGGTAGATCATCAGCGGGCGCGGCGAAGGCTTGCCCTTGGCGTCAACCCGCCAGTCGGCGATGGCCGAGTAACCTTCCACCGTGCTGAAATCCAGCGCGGCGTAGCTGATACGGGCGAGGAAGCGCTCGATGGCAGCCTTCTCGAAATGCTCCGGCTTGACGCGCTCCTTGAGCGAGGCCTGCACGGTTTCCTTGAAGGATTCGAGGCTGACGTCCTGACGCGCCAGGCCGATCAGGCGAGTTGCCTTGTCGAGCAGACCATCGCGATCAAGGTGATAGAGGGCTGGATACAGCTTGCGCTTGGCGAGGTCGCCCAAGGCGCCGAACAGGGCAATATCCACGCCCGGAATGGTGTCGGAACTCATGCAGCCGATTTCTCCCGTCGAAACTGCCCTGCATGCCTGGCTGGCCGATACGGTGGTGCCCTCCCTGAATCTCCGATAGCGCGACGCGAGGGGCGCAGCACGCAGGATTTCAAGAGGCATGTGGGACACCGGGACGGCTGTGGCGATACATGGCTGGTTATATTAACAACAAATGTAGCGATAACGTCGCGCTCTCTCAAGACAAATCGCCCAACAAGTAGGTAAACTTACCTAAAAGTGGTAGCCGGCGGACGTTTCACTGAGCTTGGAGCATCGTCCGAGGCAAAGGGATGCTTGGCCTGCCAGACGAGTGAGGCTAGGATGCCCAGATTACGTAGTTATTTCACTACACAATGGCAAGGTAATCGGCGAATGGCAGTACACGACCTCATCAACCGCATCCGCGAACGTCTCGACGACCTCAATCGTTCAGAGCGCAAGGTCGCTGACGTCATTCTGACAGATCCGTCGGCCGCCACGGGAATGAGCATCGCGGCACTCGCTCAGGCCTCGCTGGTCAGCGAGCCGACCGTCAACCGTTTCTGTCGCAATTTCGACGCCAAGGGCTTCCCGGACTTCAAGATCAAGCTGGCCCAGAGTCTGGCCGGTGGCACGCCCTATGTCTCGCGCAGCGTCGAGCAGAATGATGACGCCGAATCCTATGGCGACAAGATACTTGGCGCCACGGTTGCCGCTCTCGATGATGCGCGCCGCGCCCTTGATGCCAAGCGCATCGAACGTGCGGTGGATTATCTGAGCCAGGCCAAGCAGATCTGCTTCTTCGGTCTGGGGGCTTCCGGGCCGGTGGCGGCAGATGCCCAGCACAAGTTCTTCCGTTTCAATCTGCCCGTGATGGCCTATGAAGACGTGCTGATGCAGCGCATGGTCGCGGCCGCCTGCCATACCGGTGACGTGATCGTGATCATCTCCTATACCGGCCGCACGCGGGAACTGGTCGATATCGCCAGGCTGGCGCGCGGCAACGGTGCCGCCGTGCTCGGCATCACCGCGCCGGACTCTCCGCTGGCGCGCGAGTGTACCGAGGTGCTGGAAGTCATGGCACCGGAGGACACCGACATCTACATGCCGATGACTTCGCGCATGATCCATCTGGCTCTGATCGATGTGCTGGCGACCGGCGTGACGCTCAGGCGTGGCGTGGACTTCCAGCATCACCTCAAGAAGATCAAGGATAGCCTCAAGGACACCCGTTTTCCGCCGGAATCCTGACGGTTCAAGCAGCGGTGGACTTGCACCGATGCCGCCAAGGCACAACAATACGCGCCATGAACCTGCATGCGGCCGCTGGCTGCATGATCTCCCATGTCGTGAATGCCGAGGAAGCCCCCATGCGCTGGTTGGCCACTGCTGCTCTGACCCTGTTCTCTGCCCTGCCTTTCAGCATCAGTCTGGCGCAAGCCGAGACCTTCAAGTTCACTGCCATTCCCGATGAAGATGAGTCGCGTCTGGTGGAGCGCTTTGACAAGGTCGCCGACTACCTGGAAGAGAAGCTCGGGGTGGATGTCGAGTACGTGCCGGTCAAGTCCTACAGCGCCGCGGTCAGTGCCTTCCGCAATGATCAGATCCAGATGGCATGGTTCGGCGGCCTCACCGGTGTCCAGGCCCGCCAGCTGGTGCCGGGCTCCCAGGCGATCGCCCAGGGTGTGGAAGATGCCGCCTTCCGCAGCTATTTCATCGCACGACGTGATCTCAAGCTGGCCGGCGATGCACAGACGCCGCTGGAGACGCTGCCCGAATCCGTGGAAGGCCACTCCTTCACCTTCGGTGCCAAGACCTCCACTTCCGGGCGCCTGATGCCGGAATACTATCTGCGCGAACAGTTCGATGACGCCCCCGAGAAGGTCTTCTCGCGCGTCGGCTTCTCCGGTGATCACTCACGCACCATCGCGCTGGTTGCCGCCGGCACCTACGACGTGGGCGCCGTGAACTACGCCGTGTGGGAAGCCGCCGTCAAGGATGGCAAGGTCGATCCCGCCAAGGTCCAGGTACTGTGGGAAACTCCGGCCTACCCCGACTATCAGTGGACAGTGCGCGGCGATGCCGACAGCCACTACGGTGCGGACTTCACGCAGCACCTCACTCAGGCGCTGCTGGACATGAAGGATCCGGACCTGCTGGAAAGCTTCCCGCGCTCCGGCTTCATCCCGGCCAGCAATGATGACTACGACCCGATCAAGACGGTTGGCGAGCAACTCGGTCTGCTGCGCTGAGTCATGACCCAGGCAACACCCTCTCCCCTGCTGCACCTGTCACGACACCACCTCGGCCATGGCGCCGAGGTGGTGTTGCGCGATCTGGACGTTCAACTCGAGCATGGCGAGCGCGTCGCTCTGCTTGGCGCCAGCGGTGCGGGCAAGTCCACGCTGCTGGAAGCCTTGCGCAGCGCCCTGCACGAGCAGGGTACGCCTGCAGCCTGGTGCCCTCAGCGTCAAGGACTGGTGCCTCAGCTCTCCGTGTATCACAACATCTTCATGGGCAGGCTGGATCAGCAATCGTCGCTGACCAACCTGCTCAATCTGCTGCGCCCCAGGCCCGCTCATTGGCAGGCAGTCGCCGCCGTATGTGAACCTCTGGGCATCGCCGGCCTGATGGAGCGCTCGGTCGAGGCGTTATCCGGTGGACAGCGTCAGCGGGTGGCCATCGCCAGGGCACTTTATCAGGGACATGATCTGTTTCTCGGGGACGAGCCCGTGGCGAGCGTGGACCCGCATCAGGCCAGTCAATTGATCCACTGGATTCACTCTCGCCATGCCACCAGCGTGGTAGCGCTTCACCAGAAGGAGTTGGCACTCACTCACTTCACTCGTGTCATCGGTCTGGGCAAGGATGAGAACGGCAACGGCAAGGTACTGCTCGACGCCAATACCGACGACCTGAAGCCGCAGGACCTCGACTGCCTCTACCCTGCCGCCAGCAGTGAGCCACTTGATGTCGACTGAACCCGGCCTCGCGCTCTCCAGACTGCGCAAGCCGCCACGCTGGTGGCAGGCGCGCAGTGAAGGCTCACACCTGCTGCGGCTCGGTATCGGCCTGCTGGCTGCCATGCTGATACTGGCACCCTTCGGTGATCTCTCCATTACCTCACGGGAGCCATGGCAGGAACTTGGCCGCATGCTGAATGGCCTGGTGATGCCGGCCCCCAGTGCACTGGAATCACCAGTGCATGCCTTGATCCTGACGGTGGCGTTCGCCTTATGGGGGACGCTGCTGGGGGCGCTGCTGGGACTGCCCCTTGCGCTGCTCTACTCCCGCTCACGAGCATTGCGCGCTGTCTGCGCCGGCCTGCGGGCCGTGCATGAGCTGTTCTGGGCACTGCTGCTGCTGCAGGTATTCGGCCTGTCCGCCATCACGGCGCTGGCCGCGATCACCATCCCCTACGCGGCAACCTTCGCCAAGGTCTACGCCGAGATACTGGAACAGGTCCCCCAGGCACCGCGCCGCGCTCTGCCTGCCACCACATCACGCCTGATGTGCTTCGTGTATGCAGAACTCCCACTGGCATGGTCGCGAATGGCGAGCTATACCCGCTACCGTTTCGAGTGCGCGCTACGCGCCAGCGTCCTGCTGGGCTTCGTCGGCTTGCCGACGTTGGGCTTCTATCTGGAAAGTGCTTTCCGCGAAGGGCGCTACCATGAAGCCGGCGCTCTGCTGTGGATCTTCTACCTGCTGATCGCCACGCTGCCATGGTGGGGACATCGTCGCCTGCTGCCCTTTCTGGGAGTCGCCAGTCTCTGGTGGCTGGGGCCGTGGCCGGACGTGAATTCGACACTGCTGTGGCGCTTCCTCAGCCACGACATATGGCCAGCGCCGCTGGTCAATGCCAGCGTCGAATCACTGATCTCCGGCCAGCTACTTGCTGATCTGCTGGATTGGGCGAGCCATCTGCCCCACCTGCTGTCCGCGCTGGGCAACACCCTGCTGCTCGGCCTGCTGGGCACCGCAGGCAGCCTGCTGATCGCCATGTTGCTGTGGCCATTGGCCAGCCGACATGTGGGCAATCGTGTCTCCCGACAGGCCACTCAAGGGCTGATGATCTTCCTGCGCACCACCCCTGAGCTGATGCTGGCCTTCATTCTGCTGCTGCTGCTGGGCCCCTCGCTCCTGCCTGCCTGGCTGGCACTGTCCCTGCACAATGGCGCCATCATCGCCTTTCTGTGTGCACGGCATGCCAACCAGATCCAGCTGCCGCCCGGCAAGCCCCGCGGACGACTGGAAAGCTGGCTGTATGAGATCAACCCGAGAGTCGCGCCCGGCATGTTCGCACTACTCTTCTATCGCGCCGAGACCATCATTCGCGAGACGGCGATTCTCGGCATGCTCGGCGTGGCAACGCTGGGCTTCCATATCGATTCGAGCTTCGAGTATCTGATGTTCGACCAGGCCTTTGCATTGCTGCTGCTGACCGCAATACTCAATATCGTCGTGGACAGCGTCGCGCGCCGTCTGCGTCCGACGCATGAAATCGCCGAAGACAGCTGCGTTCGCTGACCTCACTCCTTGCTGACCTGCATTCGATTCATGTGCAAGCAGTCACTTCCCTCACACCCGGCCTGCCGCGAGCTTCCCATGACGACATCCGCTCAGATGAAGACAGATTCTGCCGCACAGGCCAGACGTGAGGCGCAGCGCATCACTCTGATCGGCGCGGCGCTGGATGGGGTGGTGGGCATCGCTAAGCTGATCGTCGGGAAGCTGGTCGGCTCTCAAGCCTTGATCGCCGATGGCATCCATTCACTGTCAGACCTGGTGACGGATGCCTTCGTGTTGGTGGCCACTCACTTCGGTCGTCAGGCACCGGATCGCTCCCACCCCTGGGGGCATGAGCGCATCGAGACGCTGGGCACGCTGGTGCTTGGCAGCTTGCTCATCGCCGTGGCGGGTGCAATCGGCTGGGAAGGTGTGCTGCGCAGCTGGGAGCTGATATTCGGCACGCTGAGCATTCCGCTGCCAGGGGCTCTGGGCATCGGCGTCGCGGTGATTTCCTTGATCGCCAAGGAAGCCATCTTTCGTGCAACGCTCAAGGTGGCTCGCAAACAGAAGTCCAGACTGCTGGAAGCCAATGCCTGGCACTCACGCAGCGATGCGCTCTCGACCGTCGCCGTGCTGGTGGGCTTGATCGGCACTCAGCTCGGGGCAGGCTGGATGGATGGAATAGCTGCCATCATCGTCGCGGTGATGGTCGGCAAGATCGGCGTATCGCTGGCGTGGGAAGCCTCACGGGAATTGATCGACACCGCTCTGCCACGCGAACAACAACGCGCCATGAGTGAATGCCTGCTGTCATTGCCGGAAGTGCGTGGCGCACATGATCTTCGCAGTCGCACGCTCGCGGGTCGTATCGTGCTGGAAGTCCACCTGCTGGTCGCGCCACGCATCAGCGTCTCCGAAGGTCATGCCATCGGCCATCACGCCGTGGCACGCCTCAAGTCAGAATTCCCCCAGCTCAGCGATGTGCTCTACCACATCGACCCCGAAGACGATTCACATATCGGCCAGGCGGATACGACACATCCCACACCCATGCAGCCACTGCCGCTGCGCAGCGAGATCATCACTGCACTTGATGTCTGCTGGCAGTCACACCCTGTATGGCAAGAACGCAGCGGGCTGATGCTTCACTATGTCAATCATGTCACCACACCCCCCTCTGCTCCCTCGAGTGCTCCACATGTCGATGTCCAATTGGAGGTTGCCGATCAGGCACTCACTTCGCTCAGCGAATGTAACCTGGCACCTGCCTCACGCAACACGACTGTCGACGAACTGCAACGCCTGGCAAAGGACATCCGCTGGCTGGGAACGGTAAGACTCAGCATCATTTCGCGTGCCCAAGACGCCGAAACGTGAGTTACACTTTGCGATACACAGCAGTCTGCGCGGCGGTGCAGTGCCTCAACGAACCCACTAGTGACGATGATGTTCGTCACCTTGCCCATCTTCAGTGATCACACAAACACCCAAGGAGCACGCCATGAGCAACGCATCCGGCGAAATGCACAAGACACGCATCATCAATGAACTGAAAGGTTTCATTCGCAAGCTGCTGCAAGACCCGAAGATTCTCGAGCAGTCACTGGTGGTGGCGCGAGCGCGCCTCAAGGAAGGAGCAGAACAAGGAAAAAGCGAGCAAGCGGTGCTGGCCATCATCGCCAACGAGATTTCTGACACTACCAGTATCCATATCCCGGAAGATCCGGCAGAACATTCCGATGCGGATAAGCTGTTCCTGGAGCTGCTGAAGGATGTGGTGGAAGAGGAAGAGGCGCTTTATTGATTTTTAATGCTGCCCTCTTGGGCAGCATTATTTAATTTCTTAGGATAGTATCCCCACTCACTATACTATATCTTTTCTCAAGAGTTAAAGATTTCTCAAACTCTGGCTTTAGGGATAAACGTCCGTTTTGTATCTGGTATCCTCCTACACTTTTGTGAACAATCTCGTCAATATTAACTTTAGCTTTAAGCATAGCATCTAGAGTATAACCAGTCTCAATAGTTAGCCCCCTTCTTTTTTCACAAGAGGAACTATCCAACAAATTACAACCATCGCTAGAAATATCTATACCTATATACCACTTAGCTAGCGTGGGAAACACATCCATCGTAGTTATAAAGCTATCATGTCTATAAGCTATTTCTCTATCAATGTTTTTAGAAAATGAAATAAAATTATTGTATTGCTCAACAATCTTTTCGGAAGTACCATGGCCAGATACATCATTACAACAATACTTTCCATGCGAATGCACACCTGAAAAACTTTCTCCATGATCGGACCAGATCACACCACTCAGTCTATTACTTGGCACAGCAGTAAACCCCATAAACTTATCAACTGCAGAACCAACATCCATCACCATTTGCTCATATTTTTCATGATTAGTCTTTTTTTTATCATAGGACCACTTATGCTCCCAAGGAAGATGAGGAAGCGTTAAATGAAATACAACTAAGTTATCGCCAGATGTCAACATTGCACCTATTTTATTGGCATAAAACTCTGCTGCTCTTTTAGGATCGTAAGTGATATAGTTTGCTCGGTTATGGACATGAAACGGGAGGAGCTTTTTGAACAAATAATCATATCCGGATAATAAATTAAGCATAGGGTAATCAAAAAATGGTGATGCTCCTATAAAATCTAAAGCTTGCGCCGAAGCTCCAATATTGTTTTTTAATTTACAGTTATCACCTATATGATTAAACCTTTTTTCATCTGAGCCATATATGATATTCCACCCATTCTTTTCGAATTCCTTAAAAAGTGTACATTTAGGAGCTTTAGCTGACAGATTAAATCTTATACCATTATTTAATGGAGTTTCACCTGTAGTTAGTACATTCCATGAAGCATAGGTTCTACCTACCGGTGTATAGGCATTCAAGTAAACCTCTTGATTATCGTTGATAAATTTAGAATTTTCTCTTAAATCTTCATAAGCATCCGCTCTAACAGCATCAATTCCTATTAAATAAGCAATTTCATTCACTTTATTAGGAGCGATGACCCTTGAAACAAAATTTATCGAATAATTGAATAGCAATAAACCTAGCGGTATTGCACATAGCATAACGCCGTAGACCTTTTCTCTACAACTAAGGCGGTTAAAAAGGAAAATTCCACCCCCTACAAACATCATGAATACCGTACCTAAATTTACAAAAGAATAACCTATAATTTTATCTGAATAAAAATGTTTATAATTTGAACCAGGGAACTCTATGCCGTTTATCGTTTCGAGCAGATATATTATAGAAAGATAAATAAGCGTAAAAGCCAAGGCATTGTTGATCTTACTAAGATATTTTTCTTTAATATTCATAAAAAAACTGGCAATGCAAGCAAGCCATAGCGAATACGACACTATAATCATAAAGTAGGAAATAACAGAAAGATAATCCTCTAAAGAAAAACTGGATAAATTAACATCAATCTCAGGAAAACGATTTATAAATCGCCCACCAAAACTATTCAATATAATAGACGATAATGGATAGACAAAAAGGAATAAAAGGAAGAATATCTTAAACATATTACACCATAACAATATGACTAATAAAAAGCCGCGCTCAAGGCGCGGCTTTCATCAAAATGCAAGGATATTCAAGAACCAGCCCCACAACCATTAGGAACGTAATTGGCATCGACAGTAGTAGAGCAAGACCAACCACCATCATCGTCACGTGTCCAAGTGAGCGTATCAGCACTCAATGCAGCGGCTGCATTACCACCAAATGTGGCTACGATAGTAGAAGTCTCTGTAAGAGGACTAGTAATAGCCGGGCGACTATTAGTCATCAGATTTGAGTCAGTAGCGCCAATATCACATTGGCCTGATGCTTCACCAACAGTTAATCTGCCATTAAGAATACACTCTTCTACACTAGTACGCAGCGTGCCAGTCTCGCTCATTACTCGCGCAACCTGTGAACGAGCAACGTAGTTCTGATATTGCGGAATCGCGATGGCTGCCAGAATACCGATAATCGCGACCACGATCATCAGCTCGATCAATGTAAAACCTGCCTGTTGCTTGCGTGTCATGTTGTGACTCCCTTGCCTTTGCGTAGTGAGATCAGGTCGTACGTCCTGAAACCCCGGTTACTGTCCCTGAACACCAAACTGTTACTTAGGGTGACATGCCGTGTCGAGCGTTGCGACTCTGTATCAGCATCTCACCATTGTTAGCATAACATTTTGATATCACGGGGTATCGACCGGACGGGACGATTGATACCACAGCCACAGTTCAGGTGCCATTGCCATGTCGCAAGTCGCTTTCAAGGCGGCGCTGACGGCTGCTTGTGAGTTACAATAGATTACACTCGGTCACATTGCAAGCAACACCATGAAATTCTTTCAGCCCATCAAACCAACGCAGCTCAACGCTCACTGCAACTGCCTGACTACATCAGACTTCCCCTCCTTGATGGCAGTCTGATGACAAGACGGCGTTCAAGGGCCAGTTTTGATCTCTCCTTTTTACCCTCCCTCTTTTGCCCTGCAAGTCAGCCTCTCAAGACACGCCATCAGTGGATCTTCTCCTGGCCACCGCTCGAACATCGCCGAGTCCGACTGAGGCACTGACGGCTGCCTCCAAGCCTCTAGCTCGGGAGTGGGCTGGTAAAGTGAGGGTGCCGGCATTTCTGCCAAGTGCCAATCAGGCTACACTGGAGACAACATCAGCACTCTCGCAACTCACCACCATGGCGAGAGCGTGCAACGGTATTGGGGGCTGTCAGGTATCGCGGCGCTCATCGACACTAGCCGCAAGACAGACTTTCAGATTCGCCACAGGACTTTTCTATGCCCCAGAGTGATCAGACATTGAAGGGATTTGCCGCTCGCCTGGTGGAATCAGGCTTGCTGGAGCCTCAGGCTGCCTTGCTGGCTGAGCAGGAGGCCAATGAAGCTGGCGAGAGTCTGCTGCTGCATGTCATCACTCATGGCTTGGCTTCGGCACGTGAGGCCACCTTGGTGGCAGCATGGGAATACGGGCTGCCCTATGTGGATCTCGATGCAATACGTATCGATTCACTCCCGAGCATTGATGAGCTGCCAGAGAAGGTACTGCGAAAGCTGGGCGTACTGCCGCTCTATCGACGCGAACATCGTTTGACCGTCGGCGTGCCCTCGCCATCGACACTGACTCACCTTGATGAATTGCAGTTTGCCACCGGCCTGTCGATTGAAAGCGTACTGGTCGCAGCCGATCAACTCGCACCTGCGCTAGAGCAATATCTGGAAGCCGGCGAAGAAAGCGCCATGGACATGCTGAGCGAAGATGGCGAGGCTCTAGATGGACTCGAATTCGAAGGCGAAGAAGACAACAACCATGATATGGCCATCACGGCCAATAGTGATGATGCGCCAGTCGTGCGATTCGTTCACAAGGTACTGTTGGATGCCATCAAACGTGGCGCCTCGGACATTCACTTTGAACCTTATGAATCCACGTACCGGATTCGCTTTCGTATCGATGGCATGCTGGTCGAGAATACTCGTCCGCCCTTCAACATGCGCAACCGTATCTCGGCGCGATTGAAGGTGATGTCGCGCATGGATATCTCCGAGCGACGTCTGCCTCAAGATGGCGCCATCAAACTGCGCCTGTCCAAGTCACGCTCCATCGATTTTCGTGTCAACACCTTACCAACCGTTTACGGGGAGAAGTTGGTACTGCGTATTCTTGACCCCAGTTCCGCCAAGATGGGGATCGAGGCGCTGGGCTTCGAGCCGGAACAGCGTGCCATGTTCGAGAAGACACTTGCCGAGCCTCAGGGCATGATTCTGGTCACCGGCCCTACCGGTAGCGGCAAGACCGTCACCCTGTATACCGGCTTGAACATCCTCAACACGCCTGAGCGCAATATCTCGACCGCGGAAGACCCGGTCGAGCTCAAGGTGGAGGGTGTCAATCAGGTCAACGTACTACCCAAGATAGGACTCGACTTCGCCTCGGCACTGCGCGCTTTCCTGCGCCAAGATCCCGACGTGGTGATGGTCGGGGAGATTCGGGACAAGGAAACCGCGGAAATCGCCGTCAAGGCCGCGCAGACAGGCCACCTGGTGCTCTCGACCCTGCATACCAATTCTGCCCCTGAAACGTTGACGCGCCTCAGCAACATGGGAATTGCGCCCTTCAACATCGCAAGCTCGGTTTCCTTGATCATCGCGCAACGCCTGGCGCGGCGCCTGTGTCCCCACTGTCGCCAACCTGCCGAGATCCCCCAGGAAGCCATGGCCTCGATGGGCTTCAGCGCAGAAAATAGCTTCAGTGCGGAAGATCTGGACAATGCCACCATCTATCGCCCAACGGGTTGCAGCCAATGCACGCTGGGCTACAAGGGACGCGTCGGCATCTATGAAGTGATGCCCATCTCTGATGAGATGAGCCGCTTGATCATGCGGGAAGGCACCGCGATAGAACTGGCGGACCAGGCGCGCAAGGAAGGGTTATCGGATCTGCGCCGCAGCGGCCTGCGCAAGGTCATGGCGGGCATGACCTCGCTGGAAGAGGTCAACCGTATCACCAAGGATTGATGACAGCACGCTGGAGCGTTGACAGCGCCGATGTGAACAATCTTCACCAGCGCTGACTTTTGCTCAGTCATCAGGCACATTGAACATGGATTACCTCCCACCGCGATGAGCAGGTCACTCATGCACTGACTGCCAGCAGTGTAAATCGCGGCAAAGGGAAGGAGCAGCCACTGGCCTGCTCACGTGTAACATGAGTCTCGCGAGTCAAGACGGGGACTCTCATTCATCAGGGAATGACAACCGACATGGCGACGATCAGAACTGCCAAGAAAGACAAGAAGAAGGCGGGCATAGAAACCTGGCAATGGACGGGCAAGAATTCGCGTGGTGAAAAGGTCAAGGGCGAGTTGATGTCCGCCAATGTCGACCAGGTGAAGAATACGCTGGTCGGCCAAGGTATCGTCGTCAAGCGTTTGCGCAAGAAATCCGCCCTGTTCGGTGGCAGCAAGAAAGTCAGCGGCAAGGATGTCACCATGTTTGCTCGACAGATGGCGACGATGATTCGCGCCGGCGTCCCCGTTCTACAGGCCTTCGGTATCGTTGCCGAGAGCATGAAAAGTCCAGGCATGCGCCACCTGGTGGAAGATCTGATGAGTCAGGTCGGTGCGGGCGCCAGCTTCTCGGAAGCGCTGCGCCAGCACCCGCAACATTTTGACAATCTCTTCTCCAACCTGGTCGCCGCAGGTGAGCAGGCCGGAGCCCTCGACAAGATGCTGGACCGCGTCGCGACCTACAAGGAGAAGATCGAATCCCTCAAGGCTCGCGTGAAAAAAGCGCTCTACTACCCCATCGCCGTCATTGGCGTAGGCATCGGGGTGACGGCGATTCTGTTGATCAAGGTTGTCCCCCAATTCGAGAGCCTGTTCCAGGGCTTTGGTGCTGAACTACCTGCATTCACCCAAATGACTATACGGTTATCCGAGTATGCTCAGAGCTACTGGTATATCGCTCTGATGGCAATAATTCTGGCAGGCATACTTGTCGCTCAAGGCATGAAGCGCTCCGACAAGTTCGCCTATGCCATGCATCGCTTCATGCTCAAGATTCCGGTGCTGGGTGATATTCTCGACAAGTCATCCGTGGCACGTTATTCACGCACTCTCGCCACCACCTTTCAGGCTGGCGTGCCGCTGGTAGAATCACTGGATACTGCTGCAGGCGCTTCCGGCAACAAGGTTTATGAACGCGCGATCGCCCAGATCAAGGAGGATGTCTCCACTGGTCAGCAGCTCAACTTTGCCATGCGCAATACTCAGCTATTTCCCACGCTGGCGGTGCAGATGGTGGCCATCGGAGAAGAAGCCGGCTCTCTGGATGCCATGCTCAACAAGGTGGCCGACTTCTATGAAGAAGACGTCGATAACAAGGTCGATGCCCTGACCTCACTGCTGGAACCCCTGATCATCGTGGTGCTGGGCACTTTGGTTGGCGGGCTGGTGGTGTCGATGTATCTGCCGATCTTCGAACTCGGCAACGCTATCTGATACTTCACGGTCAGATGCTTCATCATGACAGGCGGCCGCGACACCCGAAGGGGCGCGGCCGCCTCATTTCCAGTCCAGCTTTTCTGACAAGGATGTTCCGTGGATTCTCTCGCCTCCCTCTCCCCCGCTCTTCAGGCCTGCCTCTCGGGGATTTTCGGCCTGTTGATCGGCAGTTTTCTGAATGTAGTGACCACACGCCTGCCGGTGATGATGATGCGTCAGTGGCGTGCAGAAGCACGTGAAGCGCTGGAGCTGGAGCCGGAAGCGTCGCCACGCTTCAATCTGTTGGTGCCTGCCTCACGCTGCCCTAGCTGCGACACCCCAATCAAATGGCATGACAATCTCCCTGTCATCGGCTGGCTGAAACGCCGCGGCCGCTGCGCGAGCTGCAATACCCGTATCAGTGCACAGTATCCACTGGTGGAGCTCGCCGGTGGCGCGCTCGGCGCTTCCATCGCGTTGATCTACGGCCTGGAAGCACAGAGCCTGTGGATCTTCGGCGCCTGTCTGACACTGCTGGTGTTGTCAGTGATCGATTTCCGCACCCAGCTGTTGCCTGATGCCATCACGCTACCGTTGCTGTGGGCCGGTCTCGCCTACCAACTGCTTTTCCAGCCATTGATGCTGCCCAGTGCCGTGATTGGTGCCATGGCCGGCTATCTGGTGCTGTGGAGCTTCTACTGGCTGTTCAAGCTGGTGACTGGCAAGGAAGGCATGGGCTATGGCGATTTCAAGCTGTTGGCGGCACTGGGCGCCTGGCTGGGCTGGCAGTGGTTGCCACTGCTGTTGATCCTCTCTGCGGGACTCGGCGCAGTACTCGGCATCCTGTTGCAACTGCTGGTGCCGCGCCTGCGGGGAGCCCCCATGCCATTCGGCCCTTATCTGGCCGTGGCAGGCTGGATCGCGCTGTTGTTCGGCACCCCGCTAATGAGCCTCTACCTCAGCGTGATAGGTGCCTGATGACGACTGCGTTCAATCAAGGCCCCATCATCGGGGTGACGGGCGGTATCGGAAGCGGAAAATCCAGTGTGGCACGGATGTTCGGAGAGCTCGGCATCCAGTGGGTGGACGCCGATGATGTCTCGCGCGAGATCGTGCGTCCCGGCGAAACCGCACTGGCCGAGATCATCGCCCACTTCGGCGAGTCGATCGTCACGGCGCAGGGCGAGCTTGATCGCGCCGCGCTGCGCGAGCGGATCTTTGCTGCCTCCGAGGAGCGTCAATGGCTGGAGCGCTGCACCCATCCGCGTATCCGGGAGCGCATCGTGCAACACCTGGCGGCCATGACCAGCCCCTATCGCCTGCTGGTCTCTCCCCTGCTGTTTGAGTCCGGCCAGGACAGCCTCGTCTCACGCACCCTGGTGGTGGATGTCAGCCAGGATGTTCAGCTGGCGCGTACGCTGAGCCGCGATGGTGTCAGCGAAGCGCAGGTACGCGCCATCCTCGCGGCCCAGCTGCCGCGCGAGACACGACTGGCCAAGGCCGACGATGTCATCGACAATAACGGCAATCAGGCGAGCTTGCGTGAGCAGGTCGCGGCCATGGATGTCCGCTATCGCTCGCTGGCCGCCTCCAATGCATCATTTCAGGAGCTTCCCGATGTCTGACTCCGCGTCCTCACAGCCCCATAAGGCGCCCTTGTCCGTTGCCTGCCCGCAATGTCGAACCCCCGTGGCATGGAGCGCCGCCAGCGAATATCGTCCCTTCTGCAGCAAGCGCTGCCAGCTACTGGACCTCGGCGCCTGGGCTGATGAGTCCCACAGCATCGCCGGCGAGCCGGCCATGGACGAGACCAGCATCGACGAGATGGTGGCACGCATGGAGCGCGACATGAATCAGCAGTAGCGCTCGAGAGAGCCCTGCTGGTTCAGACTGGCTCAAGCTCGACGCTCAAGATGCTCGCCAAAAAAAGACCCTCGAGGCTGGCCTCGAGGGTCTTTTTCGTTCAGGCAACTGCCATCAACGCGCGATCATCACTTCCAGAAGTCACGGATCGATGCGATACCCTGGGCGCCGACGGCGCGCGCATGGTCACTGTCGTAGCGCGACATGCCCCCAAGGGCATAGACCGGCATGCAGGCCTGCTCGACCAGCTCCTGGAAGTCATGCCACCCCAGTGGCGCACGCTCAGGATGGGAAGGCGTGACACGCAGCGGTGAAAGGCTGACGAAATCACAGGTCACCCGTCCCGCCTGATCCAGCTGTGCCTGGTCATGCGTCGAGGCGGACAACCACTTGTTGGCCGCGATCGGACGCTCGCCCTTCTCTGCCAGCTCCGCCAGACGCACGCTGGTCAGGTGGATACCGTCCGCATCGACCTTGTCGAGCATGGAAGGCTCGGCATTGAGCAACAGACGCGCACCACGTGCATGACAGATCGCCAGCGCCTTCTCGGCCCGGGCAATGTACGCCGCCTCATCGAGTTCCTTGGCACGCAGCTGTACCAGGCGCACGCCATCTTCATCCAATGCACGGATCAAGCGTGTCTCGAAGATTCCCTCATCAGCCTCTTCCGGCGTGATCAGATACTCGCGTGGCAGCGAGACCGCGCGCAGAATCGGCAGATTCGCAGCCGGGAAGGCATATTTGTAAAGGTCCTCGATCTCGACCCAACGCACTGCCTGCCCTTCGCGGCCAAAGGGCTCGCCATTGAACTGACGCGTTTCCCACACGTCCAGCAGGATATGCTTGTCCGGGTATTCGTGATGAATGCGGATCAGCGGCTGAGCACGCGTGATCTCGACACCCAGCTCTTCGCACAGCTCACGCTTGAGCGCTTCCAGACCGGTTTCGTAGGGCGCCAGCTTGCCACCCGGAAACTCCCATAAGCCGCCCTGATCCACCGTCGAGGGACGGCGTGCAATCAGGACCTGGCCCTGTTCGTTTAAGATGGCGGCAGCCGCCACGTGAACCCTTCGCTTCGGCATGATGCCTGTACCTTTGACTCGCGTTGTACATCCGACTCCACCCTGATGAGGCGAAGCCTGCGGGAGATGTTGCATTACCGTTTCAGCGTAAGCCTCTGCCCTCAGGCATCAGCTACGATAATCGGCATTGATCGAGACGTAATCGTGGGACAGATCCGATGTCCAGATACGCGCCTTCTGCTGGCCACGCCCCAGGCGGATACCGATCACCAGCTCTTCCTCGGCCATGGCAGCACTGCCGGCAGCCTCGGTATAGCTGGCGGCTCGTCCGCCCTGCTCGACGATGCTCACGCCGTTGAGCGTGATCGCAACGCCGTCAACCTCAAGATTCTCCAACGGCGCCCGTCCGACGGCTGCCAGAATTCGTCCCCAGTTGGCATCACTGGCGTAGAGAGCCGTCTTGACCAGTGGCGAGTGAGCCACGGTGAAGCCGACCGCACGCGCCTCTTCCACGGAGCGCGCTTCCTCCACCTCGAGGGTGACGAACTTGGTCGCCCCTTCACCATCACGGATAATGGCCTGCGCCAGCTCGAGCATGACGTCGGCCAGCGCAGCCTCGAAGGCGACCAGATCCTCACCCTCGACCCGAGCGGCCCTGGCCGTGACAGCCAGCATGCACGCATCATTGGTCGAGGTATCGGAATCCACCGTGATGCTGTTGAAGCTTCTGACCACGACCCGGCGCAGCATCTCATCCAGCGCAGACTGATCGATGCCGAGATCCGCGTCAGTGGCCACGAAGCCCAGCATGGTCGCCATGTTGGGGCAGATCATGCCAGAGCCCTTGGAAACCCCGGCAATGGTGACACACTCGCCATTGGCCAGCGTCACGCTACGCCAGCTGCCCTTGGGCCGGGTATCGGTGGTCATGATGCCGTGTGCCGCGTCGGACCAATCTCCCTTGCCCAATGCCGCGAAGGCCGTCGGCAGTGCGCCGGTCAGACGATCCATCGGCAAGGGCTCACCGATCACGCCGGTGGAGAACGGCAGAACGGCCTGTGCATCACAACCCGCGACATCGGCCAGGAACTCACAGGTAGCAAGCGCGTCTGTCATGCCCTGCTCACCTGTCCCCGCGTTGGCGTTGCCGGTGTTGATCACCAGATAGCGCGGCCCATCGATCTCGGCCTTGAGATGTCGACGCGCGACATGCACCGGTGCCGCACAGAAGGCATTGCGCGTGAAGGTTCCCGCGAGACGCGATCCTGCATCGAGCGCCATGATCACCAGATCACGTCGCCCCGGCTTCTTGATACCGGCTTCAGCAACCCCGATCTGCAGGCCGGAAATTTCCGGCATGTCTGCGGGGAAAGTGGAAGGCCCTACCGCCATCGTTCACGTCTCCAGTCGCGTTGTCCTGTCACTACACGGCATCGCGGGACAGACGGTGCTGCTCCGCGATGCATTCGATACTCAGTACTGAAAAGCTATGCTCAACGCTGAAAATCTCAGCTCAGCTTGCCATGGCACTGCTTGTACTTCTTGCCGGAACCGCAGGGGCACGGATCATTGCGGCCAACCTTGGGGACATCACGGCGCATCGGCTCATTGTCGCCCTCCGCCTGCGGTGCCGCACCGTACTGCGCCTCGACGATCTCCTCGGCAGCCTGAACGCTCTCATCGCTGACGGTGTCATCTTCCACGCGACGCGTCTCGGCACTGGCCTGCTCGCGCTCGAGATTGGCACGCCGCTCCTCTTCCAGCGTGTCGACCTCTTCCTGACGACGTACCTGGACGTGACTCAGAATGCGCACCACGTCAGCCTTGATGTTGACCAGCAATGACTGGAACTGTTCGAACGCCTCGCGCTTGTATTCCTGCTTGGGATTCTTCTGAGCGTAGCCACGCAGGTGGATACCGCGCCGCAGGTTGTCCATCGCCTGCAGATGCTCTTTCCAACGCGTATCGAGCACCTGCAGCATGACCTGCTTCTCGAAGCGGCGCATCAGCTCGGGACCGACAGCCTCTACCTTACCGGCATAGAGTTCCTCGTGTGCCGTCTGCAGTCGTTCGCGCAGAGTCTCTTCATGGAAGTGCTCATCCTCTTCCGCCCATTGCACGAGCGGCAGGTCGAGGTTGAAGTCCGTCTTGAGGTCATTCTCGAGCCCCGGAAGATCCCACTGCTCCGGCAGGCTCTGCGGCGGCACGCGCATGGAAATGGCGTCGTCCAGCACTTCACGGCGGATGCCGGCGATGTTCTCGGCGATCTCGTCGGCTTCCAGAATGTCGTTGCGCTGCTCGTAGATCACGCTGCGCTGATCGTTGGCGACATCATCGTACTCAAGCAGCTGCTTGCGCACGTCGAAGTTGCGACCCTCGACCTTCTTCTGCGCGCGCTCGACGGCATTGGAGACCATCTTGTGCTCGATGGCTTCGCCCTTCTCGAGCCCCAGCGCGCCCATGAGGCGCTGAACGCGATCGGAGCCGAACAGGCGCATCAGGCTGTCTTCCAGCGACAGGAAGAAGCGCGTGGAGCCTGGGTCACCCTGGCGACCGGCACGACCGCGCAGCTGGTTGTCGATACGACGCGATTCGTGACGCTCGGAGCCGATCACGTGCAGACCGCCCGCCGCCAGCACGGCTTCGTGACGCTCCTGCCAGCCATGCTTGATCTCGTTGATCTGCTCTTCGGTCGGCGCTTCCAGCTCGGCAAGCTCGGCTTCCCAGTTGCCGCCCAGCATGATGTCGGTACCACGACCCGCCATGTTGGTCGCGATGGTCACCGCGCCCGGACGACCCGCCTGGGCGATGATGGCAGCCTCACTGACGTGTTGCTTGGCATTCAGGACGTGATGCTTCACGCCAGCCTTGTGCATCATCTGGGACAGCAGTTCCGACGTCTCGACTGACGCCGTACCGACCAGCACCGGACGGCCTTCGGCGACCTTCTCGCGGGCATCCTCGATGATGGCGTTGAACTTCTCTTCCGCGGTCAGATAGACCAGATCATTCATGTCCTTGCGCGCGATGGGCTTGTTGGTGGGGATCACCATCACGTCGAGGTTGTAGATCTGACGGAATTCGAAGGCCTCGGTATCGGCGGTACCGGTCATGCCGGCCAGCTTCTCGTAGAGACGGAAGTAGTTCTGGAAGGTGGTCGAGGCCAGCGTCTGGCTTTCCTTCTGGATCGCCACGCCTTCCTTGGCCTCGACGGCCTGATGCAGGCCCTCGGACCAACGACGACCTACCATGG
Organism: Cobetia sp. 3AK; assembly: GCF_029846335.1. Classification (NCBI taxonomy): domain Bacteria; kingdom Pseudomonadati; phylum Pseudomonadota; class Gammaproteobacteria; order Oceanospirillales; family Halomonadaceae; genus Cobetia; species Cobetia sp. 3AK. The sequence goes on from NZ_JARWKR010000001.1 coordinate 422,068, forward strand.
TGCGGCCGGTATGCTCGTCGACGATCACCACCTCGCCGTTGTGGACGATGTAGTCGACGTCCCGCACGAACAGATTCTGGGCACGCAGCGCGGAGTGCACATGATGCAGCAGACTCAGGTTCTGGGCGGCGTAAAGAGAGTCTTCCTCGCCGAGCAATTCCTGGGCACGCAGCAGTGACTCGACCTTCTGATGGCCCTGCTCGGTCAGCTCGACCTGCTTCTGCTTCTCATCGAGAGTGAAATCGCCACTCTCCGGATCTTCTTCGTCGGTGCATTGCACGAGCTCACGCGCCATGCGATCGATGATCTTGTAGAGGTCGGTATTCTCCTCCACCGGACCGGAAATGATCAGCGGCGTGCGCGCCTCATCGATCAGGATGGAGTCGACCTCATCGATGATGGCGTAGTGCAGCTTGCGCTGGACCTTGTCTTCCAGCGCGAATGCCATGTTGTCGCGCAGGTAATCGAAACCGTATTCATTGTTGGTGCCGTAGGTGATGTCGGCCTGGTAGGCGGCACGCTTGTCCTCGTTGTTCTGGCCGGAGAAGATGACGCCCACGCTCAGCCCGAGGAATTCATACAGCGGACGCATCCAGTTGGCATCACGCGTGGCCAGGTAATCATTGACCGTCACCACGTGAACGCCTTCACCAGCCAGGGCATTCAGGTAAACGGCGAGTGTCCCCACCAGCGTCTTGCCTTCGCCTGTCTTCATCTCGGCGATGCGCCCTTCATGCAGCGCGATGCCGCCTACCATCTGGGTATCGAAGTGACGCATGCCCATGATGCGCTTGCTGGCCTCACGCACGGTGGCGAAGGCCTCCGGCAACAGCTTGTCGAGGTTCTCGCCTTGCGCAAGGCGCTCACGGAATTCAGCCGTCTTGCCCGTCAGCGCCTCATCCGACAGTGATTCGAGACTTTCCTCGAGGGCATTGACGGCATTGACCCGCTTGCGCAGTCGCTTCACCTCACGGTCGTTCTTGGAGCCCACTACCTTGGTCAGAAATTTACCCAGCATCATCTATCCCTGTCCGTGCCCGGTGGGCACGCCTTCTAGAATCTTGAGATATACGCGTGCGCTTCACGCGCCAGAAGCATCCCGCAGATGACAACTGGCAAACGGCACACGCGAAAAGGAAACGACATCACCATCACCGGCGCCGAGGGCCAGGTGACGGGCAGACTCTCTCAGGACACCAGAGGTGGTGCGCGCGGGGACATGGCATTCGCCAATCCGCGCAGCAGTACGCGAGCACAGGAGACAAAGCGTCGTTGACGCGAAAGATTGGGACTTCTCTGAGCACCGGGACGGATGAGTCGGCGCAGTGAACGCAGGCTCTGGCGGCGGCTCTCGGCGCGAATCACGCCCGGCGCCAGCAATTGGATGCTGGCCAGGGTCAGATTGACGCGCTCGACCTGCGCAGCGCTCAAGCCTGCGGGGAACAGACAGCTGATCAGCAGGCCGGCCAGCAGCCAGCGCGGTGCCGTGCGCACCGACCAGCGACGCGCGCTGCCGCTACCGGAAGCCGGCAACGGTCTCGAGCGTGCTATGGCGTCGTCATGGCTCATGCTGTTGCCGGACTCCTGCTCATGATAGATTGCCGGAAACCACTGAACCGGCATGCAAGCCCATGAGTATAAAGGCTAAGCGTTTCCGCGCCCAGCCCGCGGCGCGCCTCTTGAACGGCAAGGGCCAGCTTGGCAACGTCATGCGCCAGGCGCGAATGCTGGAGCAGGCCCAGTGGCATCTGCGTGAGGCCCTGCCCAAGGACATGCAGGAGCAGGTCTTCGTCGGGGGCTATCACGAAGGAACCCTGACACTGATCACCAATCGTGCCTCCTGGCTGACCTGGCTACGTTATGAGCAGCGCAGGCTGATCAGCGTCCTGCGCGAGATCCCCGAGCTTGCCGCACTCACGCGCCTCAACTTCAAGGTCCGCCCCGTTCGTCCTGTCTTCGTACCGGCTCAACAGCCCAGGCATCTCCCTGCTGCGGCAGCGGAGCATCTGTTGGACTGTGCCTCCCACACCCGGGATGAACACCTGCGCCGCTCGCTTGAGCGTCTGGCAGCACATGCTGATGATCTGCAGGACACCCCGTCTGGCGACGATTGATGGTTGCGCGACATCCCTCTCTCTTGCGGGCGACCGTCGCGCCGGCGCTATTTCATGAAGACAAACAAGCGCGCCGCCCATGAGGGCGGCGCGCTTGTGATCGTTTCCATGCTTCGGCTGGCAAGGACCGAAGTCTGACATCAGGCTGGACGGGCTAGGTCACAGTCAACTTTCTTCAGGTCGTGCTTGTCACCATCTCGTGATCAGACGGCAAGTGCCGGTGAGGCGTAGGAAATCGGCATCGCTTCGGCATTGTCGAAGGTCACGATCTCATAGCTGTCTGCATTCTCGAGCAGGGCACGGCACAGCAGATTGTTCAGGCCGTGGCCTGACTTGTAGCCACGGAATTCCCCGATCAGGCTGTGGCCCAGCTGATACAGATCGCCGATGGCATCCAGCACCTTGTGCTTGACGAACTCATCGTCATAACGCAGACCTTCGTCATTGAGGATGCGGTAATCATCCACCACGATGGCGTTGTCGAGGCTGCCGCCCAGCGCGAGGTTCTGGGAGCGCAGGAATTCAAGATCACGCATGAAACCGAAAGTACGAGCGCGAGACACTTCCTTGACGAAGGAGGTCGTGGAGAAGTCGACCGTGGTGGTCTGCTTCTGCTGCTCGAACACCGGGTGATCGAAGTCGATGGTGAAGGACACCTTGAAGCCGTTGTGCGGCAGGAAGGTCGCGACCTTGTCGCCATCACGCACTTCGATCTCGCGCTTGATGCGGATGAACTTCTTGAGCGCGGACTGCTCCTGGATACCCGCGGACTGGATAAGGAAGACGAACGGACCGGCGCTGCCGTCCATGATCGGCACTTCCTGCGCGGAGAGCTCGACGAAGCAGTTGTCGATCCCGAGACCGGCGAAGGCGGACATCAGGTGCTCGACAGTCATCACCTTGTCCTGACCGTTGGAAACGGCAGTACACATGGTGGTGTCACGCACGCCCGTGGCATCGGCACGGATGTGTGCATGCGGCTCGAGGTCGGTACGCACGAAGACGATACCCGTGTTGACCGGAGCCGGGCGCAGGGTCAGATAGACCTTGTCACCGGAGTGCAGACCAACGCCTGTTGCGCGGATCGTATTCTGAAGCGTTTTTTGTCGAATCATAGGAGATAGCCAGTCAGCCTGAATTTGGAAACAGTGTTCATGATAACAGCAAAGCAGGTATTCAACAAATTGTCACCTACCGCTGATAGGGAAATTCAACATTGCCACGGGGGCACCATTCAACCCTTCAAGATGCTGACTGGAGCCATGTTGACTATGAACGCGCAAACCCAAAACAGTTCTCACTCTCAGCGACATCAATCGATAATCAATGTGCAAGAACTGCCAGGTTCCTCCCTCTCTTACGCAGGCAACCGCCGTGGCGGATGCCTGCCTTTCCTCTTCAGCCTGCCTGTCATGCTGTCCACCTGAATCGCCTGCAATGCCTTTTCGCGCCTCCCAGAACGACTTCACCCACCCGGGTCGCCCCGGGTGGGTGAAGAAAGGCAAAGCGCCTCTATCTGACCGCGCTGTCACCAGAAGATGTCATGGACACCCTGTCGACGTGCGCTTCCCTCTCAATCCGCCTGACGGCGCAGGAAGGCAGGAATGTCGAGATAGTCATCCATGTCACGATTCTTGCGCGGTTCTGGCTTCTTGGCTGCGGCCTGCTGCTGCTCTTCCTTGGCCTGACGGGTGACCGTCGGCGTCTGGAGGCTGCGATAATCAGCCGGCTTCTCCACCGTGCGCTTGGCCGGTGCGGTTTCACGCGCAGCCGGCTTCTCGACACGGCCATCGAGACCCGCCGCCACGACGGTGACACGCAGCTCGTCGCTCATGTCCATGTCGATGGAGGTACCCACCACGATGGTCGCGTCCGGAGAAGCGAACTCCTGCACGGTGGCACCGACATCGTTGAACTCACCGATGGAGAGATCCGGGCCTGCCGTGATGTTGACCAGGATGCCGCGCGCGCCGTGCAGATCGATATCCTCGAGCAGCGGGCTGCGAATGGCCTTCTCGGCCGCCTCGCGAGCGCGGTTCTCACCGACGGCATCACCGGTTCCCATCATGGCCATGCCCATCTCGGACATGACGGTGCGCACGTCGGCAAAGTCGACGTTGATGATGCCCGGGCTGGTGATCAGCTCAGCGATGCCCTGGACAGCGCCCAGCAGTACATCGTTGGCCGCACTGAAGGCACTCAGCAGGCTGGCGCTCTTGCCGAGGACCGAGAGCAGCTTCTCGTTGGGGATGGTGATCAGGGAATCGACATGCTCGGACAGCTCCTTCATGCCCTGCTCGGCCGCCTTCTGACGACGCGGCCCCTCGAACGGGAAGGGACGCGTCACGACCGCGACCGTCAGGATGCCCAGTTCCTTGGCTACCTGTGCCACGACAGGAGCGCCCCCGGTACCGGTACCACCCCCCATGCCTGCGGTGATGAAGACCATGTCGGCGCCTTGCAGCAGCTCGACGATACGCTCGCGATCTTCCATCGCCGCCTGACGACCCACTTCCGGGTTGGCGCCAGCGCCGAGACCCTTGGTGATCTCGCTGCCGAGCTGAAGGACTGTCTTGGCGGCCACGCGCTTGAGCGCTTGAGCATCGGTATTGGCGCAGATGAATTCGACGCCTTCGATATTGCTCTCGACCATGTGATTGACGGCGTTACCACCGCCGCCACCAACACCGATCACCTTGATGACCGCGCTGCTGGAGGGTGCGTTATCTACCAGTTCGAACATATGCCCTGTCTCCTGGATCACAGTCTTTCTGTAATCCCTGTCAGAAATTTCCCTTGAACCAGCCCTTGATCCGCTCCAGCGTGGAGGTGTCGTGCTCATGGCCGTGAACGCGTCGTGCGGCAGATTCCTCCCTGCGCACCGCGACCGCAGTCGAGGATGGCGTATGCCGCTCCTGTTTCATCCCGTAATGTAGCAAACCCACACCCGTGGAATAAATCGGATTACGGACCACATCTGCCAGTCCACGCACATTCTGCGGGCAGGCAATGCGAACCGGCATGTGGAAGATCTCCTCCGCCAGTTCCACCACACCTTCCATGCGTGATGTACCGCCCGTCAGTACCACACCCGCTGCCACGAGATCTTCATAACCACTGCGACGCAGCTCATCGCGGACCAGGGTGAAGAGTTCCTCATACCTGGGCTCGACCACTTCCGCCAACGCCTGGCGGGACAGATCACGGGCCGGTCGATCACCGACACTGGGCACCTTGATCGTCTCGTCGCTGGACGCCAGCTGTGTCAGAGCACAGGCATACTTGACCTTTATTTCTTCAGCGTACTGGGTCGGCGTACGGAGTGCCATCGCGATATCATTCGTTACCTGATCTCCCGCGATGGGAATCACGGCCGTATGACGAATGGCACCTTCGGTGAACACCGCGATGTCGGTCGTCCCGCCACCGATATCCACCATGCAGACTCCCAGCTCGCGCTCATCCTCGGTCAATACCGCATGACTCGAGGCGAGCTGTTCGAGAATGATATCGTCGACTTCAAGACCACAACGACGAACGCATTTCTCGATATTCTGTACGGCATTCAACGCCGCCGTGACCAGATGCACCCGCGCTTCAAGGCGCACACCGGACATCCCGAGCGGTTCACGAATACCTTCCTGACGATCGATGGCATATTCCTGCGGCAGCACATGAAGAATCCGCTGCCCCTCGGAGATTGCCCGTGCACGCGCCGAATCGATGACTCGTTCGATATCGGACGGTGTCACTTCACGATCCTTGATCGCGACCACACCATCGGAGTTCATCGAGCTGATATGACTGCCGGCAATCCCCACGTATACCGAGTGGATATCGCAGCCCGCCATCAATTCAGCTTCCTCCACCGCGCGCTGGATCGATTGCACGGTCGACTCGATATTGATGACGACACCCTTCTTCATGCCGCGTGAAGGATGTGAGCCGATACCCGCAATTTCGATGCCACCATCGTCGGTCGGTTGCCCCACGATCGCGACCACCTTGGAGGTTCCGATGTCCAGCCCGACCACCATATCCTGTGATTTGGAATGTCCTGCCATAGGTCGGGCCAGCTCCTTGATTCTGGTTCGTCATGAAAAAAATAGCGCGATCGGCGGCGGCAAGAATGCCAGAAACCACCCAGTCAGGTTAACGCTCCGTTTAACCCGAAGATGAATTTGCCTTCATAGTATAGAAGTCACCACTAACGGCACACCAGCCTGAAAATACCAGGAGGCGCAAATCCCCGCTAGAATAGGCGGGATTGTCCCGAAATGAAACTGGAGATAACTCCATTTCACTAATATCAGCGCCTCAAGACCTTCGTTCTGAAGTGTCGCCGATTCTCCCTCAACCGTTGCTTTCTTCCAGTGCTGTCGTCTCGCCATGCCATGCCACGGCTACGCCGTTGGGATAGCGGAGGTCAATGTAGCGAATCTGCGACGCCTGCCCCCCCAATTGACGCTGCCAGGCTGCCATGAAGCGAGCCAGACGGGCCTCCCTGTCATTGCGACCCAGCATGACCCAGACGCTGTCATTGACCTGAAAACGCCAGGCGCCACGTGGTTCAAGACGCAACTGGGAGACATTGAGCCCCAGACCGCCCAACTGGCTCTGCAGCGCGTCCAGCTCGGCCAGCACCTCGGAACCGCTACCCTTGGGGCCTGCCAGATTCGGCAGATTTCCCAGCTGGGTGACAGGGGCTGCCTTGAAGGCCTCGCCTCTCACGTTGATCAACTCACCGTCATTCCAGTAGGCCACCGGCTGCTGCTCGAACAGCTCGAATTCGAGTGTATCCGGCCAGCGACGCGAAATGCTCACCTCACTCAGCCAGTCGATCGCCAGAGCGCGACGCCGAACTTCCCCCAGCGGGACAGAGAGCCAGCTTTGTCCGCGAATCAACGGCGCGATATGGCGCTGGAGATAGGCGGCGCTCACGTGTTCGAAGTCACCCTTGATGGTGACTCGCTCGATGGGGCGGTCCAGCCAGGTCCACAATGCCTGGCCACCCGCCACCATCAGTGCCGCTCCCAGCACCAGGCCGAACAGTGCACCTGCAGAGCTACGCGCCGCCATGGGTCAGTGTTCGCTCTGTGGGCAGGCGGACGCGGCGACGTCATGACGCTCGGTCAGCGTCGTGTCGAGAATCCGCAGTACCAGCGCCGTGAAATCCAGCCCCACATGCGCGGCTGCCTGTGGCACGAGGCTGTGATCGGTCATGCCCGGCGAGGTGTTGACTTCCAGCAGCCAGAAGGCGCCGTCCGCATCTTCCATCACATCGACACGCCCCCAGCCCTCGCAGCCCAGCACGTTGAATGCATTGAGCGAGAGAGTCGCCAGTTCGGCTTCGCGCGCAGCCTCCAGACCGCAGGGCAGCAGGTAGCGAGTGGTATCGGTCAGGTACTTGGCATCGTAATCGTAGAAACCGCTGTCCGCTTCGATGCGAATGGCCGGCAACACCTCACCGTCCAGCACCGAGACCGTATATTCCGGCCCCTTGATAAACTGCTCGGCCATGACGACACCATCGAAACGACAGGCATCCTGCCAGGCGGCCTTGAGAGCGCCAGCCTCCTCGACGATATGGATGCCCAGCGTCGAGCCTTCGTGCACTGGCTTGACCACTACCGGCGTACCGAGCGTCTCGAGCACATTCTGCCAGTCAGTGTCCGCCGCCAGCCGACAGGAGCGTGGCGTCGGCAAGCCTTCGACATCCCAGAGTTTCTTGGTGCGCAGCTTGTCCATCCCCAGCGCGGAGGCCAGCACGCCACTCCCCGTATAGGGGATGCCCAGAAGCTCAAGCGCCCCCTGCAGAGTGCCGTCCTCGCCACCACGTCCATGCATGGCGATGAAGACGCGGTCTGCGCGCAGCGCCTCCAGACCGGCCAGGCCATGGGCCATGTCGTACCCCTGCACATCGAGGCCGGCCCCTTCCAGGGCCGCAAGCACCGCCGCACCACTCTTCAGCGATACCTCACGCTCGGCACTCACTCCACCGAACAGCACCACGACGCGACCATAGCGTGTCGCCATTTCCGGCTTCACCGCGGTCATAGCGCCACCTCGGAAAGCTTGAGACCCGCACCGGCCAGTGACAGGGCGATGCCACCGACATCACCCGCCCCCTGGGTGATCAGAATATCGCCCGGGCGCAGCACATTGTTGAGCAGACTCGGCAACGCACGCTTGTGCTCGACGAACAGCGGATCCACCTGCCCACGCTGACGGATCGAGCCGGCCAGAGAGCGGCCGTCAGCCCCCGGAATCATCGCCTCTCCTGCGCTGTAGACATCCAGCAGCAGCAGGGTATCGACCTCGGACAGCACTCGCACGAAATCCTCGTAGAGATCATGGGTGCGCGAGTAACGGTGAGGCTGGTAGGCCATCACCAACCGACGCTCCGGCCAGCCGGCACGCACGGCACGGATCACCATTTCCACTTCTCGCGGGTGATGGCCATAGTCATCGACCAGCATCACGCTCTGCTCGCCATTGGGTGCCGCGAATTCACCATGCACCTGGAAGCGACGACCCACACCGGCGAAGCTGGCCAGCGCACGCGCTATCGCGTCATCGCTCACGCCGACATCGGTGGCGATCGCGATGGCCGCCAGAGCGTTGAGCGCGTTGTGCTCACCCGGCATGGCCAGCGTGATCTCCAGTGGCGCATGCCCCTCCGGACGCAGCGCAGTGAAGCTCAGCTGACCGCCGCCCTGGCGGAAGTCGCTGATGCGATAATCGGCATCCTCGCTGAAGCCATAGGTCACGAACTGGCGCTGCACGCGCGGCAGCAGCTCGCGGACATTGGCGTCATCGAGACACAGCACCGCCAGGCCGTAGAACGGCAGGTTGTGCAGGAACTCGATGAAGGTGTCCTTGAGGCGATTGAAGTCACCCTCATAGGTCGCCATGTGGTCGGCATCGATGTTGGTGACCACCGAGATCAGCGGCTGCAGGTGCAGGAAGGAGGCGTCGGACTCATCCGCCTCGGCCACGAGGTATTCCCCTTCCCCCAGGCGTGCATTCGTGCCGGCGCTGGTCAACTTGCCACCGATGACGAAGGTCGGGTCCATGCCGCCCTCCGCGAGCAGCGTGGCCGTCAGGCTGGTCGTGGTGGTCTTGCCATGCGTGCCGGCAATCGCGATCCCCTGACGGAATCGCATCAGCTCCGCCAGCATCTCGGCACGACGTACCACCGGCACCCGATGGTCACGCGCCCAGGCCACTTCCGGGTTGCTGGTATCCACTGCCGTCGAGACCACCACCACATCGCTGCCTTCCGCGTTGACAGCCGCATGACCGATCGCCACGCGCACACCACAATCCCGCAGGTGCGCCGTCACGGTGGACTCCTTGAGGTCACTGCCGCTGACCTCATACCCCATGTTGCTCAGTACTTCAGCGATACCACACATGCCCACGCCGCCGATGCCGACGAAGTGGATGCGACGGATGCGGCGCATGCCGACACCACGATCAGAATTCCTAGCGTTCAAGGCGAGTCTCCATGCAGCCTGCCAGCATGGTCGCTACCGCGTCGAGTTCCGCACTTTCGCGGGCGCGAGCGGCCATGCCAGTGAGTATCTTGGGATCCAGCAATTCCCCCAGCGTCTCGGCGAGACGCTGGGCATTCAGCGTATTCTGGGGAATCAGACGCGCCGCGTCGGCCGTGACCATCACCGCCGCATTGACGGTCTGGTGATCATCCACGGCATGCGGGAACGGCACGAAGATGGCAGGTCGTCCGGCGGCGGCAAGCTCAGCGACCGTCAAGGCACCCGAGCGACACACCACCAGATCCGCCCAGGCATAGGCCTCGGCCATGTCGGTGATGAACTCGCTGACCTCGGCCGTGACACTGGCGGTCTGATAGGCGGCAACGGTCGCCTCCTGCTTGTCACGCCCGGCCTGATGGCGCACCAGGGGGCGCGAAGACTCCGGCAACAGTGCCAGCGCCGGCGCCAGCTGCTCGTTGAGTGCCTGGGCACCCAGTGAGCCCCCCATCACCAGCAGGTGAAGCGGTCGCGCGCGCATGGCCTGCTCCCGGGAAGCGCTCTCGGTGTCTGCCGTCTGACCGACGGCGGCGATCTCGTCGCGCACCGGATTGCCCACCACCTGCGCAGCGATGGCGGCAGGGAAGGCGCCGGGAAAGGCGGCGTAGACCCGCGTTGCCATCCGGGCCAACACCTTGTTGGTCAGTCCGGCGATGGCATTCTGCTCATGGATCACCAGCGGAATGCCCTCCAGGCGTGCCGCCAGTCCGCCAGGACCGCTGGCGAAGCCTCCCAGCCCGACGACCAGCACCGGCTTGAGTTCACGGATGATGCGTCGCGCCTGCAGAACGGCGCGGGTCAGGCGAAACGGGATCGCCGCATAGCCGGCAAGCCCCTTGCCACGCAGCCCAGCCACTTCCACTCGATGCAGCGGATACCCCGCCTCCGGAACCAGTCGGTTCTCGATGCCACGCGGACTGCCCAGCCAGTGGATTTCATGTCCCTGGCTGGCGAGAGCACGCGCCAGCGACAACGCCGGTATCACATGCCCCCCCGTCCCTCCAGCCATCATCAGCACGATGCCTGCAGAGGGCGTGTCAGCAGGGGCGTCAGAGGTCTCGGGTCGCGAGGCATCAGCCGCAGGCACTGCAGAAGAAGATGACGTCATGCCTTGGCTCCTTGCGTGGTCTCGGGCGACTTGCCGGTCTTGCGCCGCGCGGGACTCTTGCCGCGCGTCAGCAGACGAACTTCCGTATCGATTCGCATCAGAATGGCGATCTGTATGCAGCTGACGATCAAGCTGGAGCCTCCATAGCTCATCAGCGGCAGCGTCAGCCCCTTCGTCGGCAGCAATCCACTGGCGACCCCGATGTTGATGAAGGCCTGGGCCCCCAGCACGAGGGCGATACCGTAGCCGAGGTAGGCGCTGAACGGCAAGCCGGCAAGCTCGGCACGTCGGGCGATCTTGAAGGCCCGATAGATCAGGAGCGCGAACAGCCCGACGACCGCCGTGGCACCGATCAATCCCAATTCCTCGGCCAGTACCGCGAACACGAAATCGGTATGCGCTTCGGGTAGATAGAAGAGTTTCTGCACGCTGTTGCCCAGCCCCATGCCGCTCAGGTGTCCTCGCCCGAAGGCGATCAGGGCCTGGGTCAGCTGATAGCCGCTGTCGTACATGTTCGCCCACGGGTCGGTATAGGTGGTCAGGCGCTCCCAGCGATAGGGTTCGGCGATCGCCAGCGACCAACCGCCGCCGATGGCCGCTGCCAGCAGGACGATGAAGCCCCACCAGGCGACCCCCGCCAGCAGCAGCATGCCCATCACCGCACCGCCCATCACCACGATGGACCCGAAGTCAGGCTCCAGTGCCAGCAAGAGAATCATCAGCATCAAGGGCATGCAGGGCAGCACGAGACCATTGACGACACTGGCGCGCACCTTGTCGAGACGCCGATCCAGATACCCCGCCAGCCACATCATCAGGCACAACTTGGCGACCTCGGAGGCCTGCACCCCGCCGATCACCGGCAAGGGAATCCAGCGCTTGGCGCCGTTGATCTCACGCCCGACCACCAGCACGACCACCAGCAACACGAACCCCAGCATCAGCATCGCGAAACTGCGTTGCTGCCAGGCCGACATCGGTATGCGCAGCGTGCAATAGGCCGCCACCAGTCCGATCAGAATGAAGATGCCGTGACGCATGCTGTAGTAGAAGGCGTTGCCGTCAAAGCGCTCGCTGGAGATCTCGCTGGAAGCCGAGGTGACCATCACCCAGCCGATACACAGAATCGCCAATGCCGCGAAGACCAGCCAGCCATCCACTGGCTGCTGCTCGGTACTCATCGCCTGACGCACTCGACTGGCCTTGTCACCCATCCGCTTCGCCCTCGTTGCCCGCGTCCATCACATGCTCCGACACCCAGTCACGAAACGCATCGCCGCGCACCATGTAATTGGGGAACTGATCGAGACTGGCGCAGGCAGGTGACAGCAGCACGCAATCTCCCGGCCGAGCGACTCGCTGAGCATGCGCCATGCCTTCCGCCAGCGTCGCGACCCGGCTGACGCGAAGGCTATCCTCCAGCGCCAGCGACAGGCGTTCTGCATCCTGTCCGAAAAGCACCGCCTCACGCGCAAAGCGTGCCAGCGGCGCGGCCAACGGCGTGAAGTCCGCGCCCTTGCCCTGGCCACCGGCCAGCAGAATCAGCTTGCCATCGAGTGTCGGACCGAGACCGGCGATCGCCGCCAGCGTCGCGCCGACGTTGGTGCCTTTGGAATCGTTGATCCAGCGCACGCCTGCCACGTCAGCGATCAGCTCGCCCCGGTGCGGCAGCCCCGCGAAGTGCTCGAGTTCGGCCACCATGGCCTCCTGCGCGAGACCGATCGCCGTGCCCATCGCCAGCGCCGCCAGCGCGTTGGCCTGATTGTGACGCCCGGCCAGACGCACCTGTCCGGCAGGCATCACGCCATGCAGGCCTTCGGATGCCACGTGACACAGCATGAGCGTGCCGTTCTGCTCCGCCAGACGCCATTCAGCCCCTTCACTCAACTCCTCGCTGTCATCACCAGAGTCGCCCTCATCCAGGCATACGCTGAAGCTGGCGCGCGCCACTGCATCCTCCTCGGCCGGCCAGCTCCAGGCATCGTCGGCATTGATGACCGCCAGGCCCGCCCCGCGGAAGATGGCACGCTTGGCGGCCTGATAGCCGCGCATGCCGTCATGGCGATCGAGATGGTCTTCGGAGAGGTTCAGGAAGCAGGCGACATCTGCCTTGAGCTCGGGCGTGGTCTCGAGCTGAAAGGATGACAGTTCCAGCACATACAGTTCGGCATCGGGCTGCTCACGCAGCAGCGTCAGCGCGGCAGTGCCCAGATTGCCACCGACCGCCACGTCACGGCCTGCCCGCTCGGCCATCCTCGCCACCAGCGTGGTGACAGTGGACTTGGCGTTTGAACCGGTGATGGCGATCAGCGTCGGCCGCCTGCCCTGCGCATCCCGGGCCTGGCGTTCATCGAGTGCCCGCACGAACAGCGCGATCTCGCCGACCAGGCGCTCGCGTACCGGGTCAAATACGGCCTGACGCGGGTCGATGCCCGGACTGAGCACCACTTCACCAAAGCGTGACAGATCCAGCGCTTCCAGCGGCCCGAGATGGACCTCGGCCTGCGGTGCATGCTCGCGCAGATTCTCGAGCCCCGGCGGTGCACTGCGGGTATCGGCGACGGCAAAATCGATGCCACGATCACTCAGATGGCGAGCGATCGCCTGTCCGGAGACACCAAGACCGACCACCAGGGTCGGTCCTTCTGCAGGCACCGGCGGGGCCGGTGCGTGGGAGGTGACAGAGAGGGTCATCGCGAAAGCGTCCTCAGCGAACCTTGAGTGTGGCCAGGCCAAGCAGCACCAGCACGACGGTGATGATCCAGAAGCGCACGATGACGCGCGGCTCCGGCCAGCCCTTGAGTTCGAAGTGGTGATGCAGCGGCGCCATGCGGAAGATGCGTCGTCCGGTCAGCTTGTAGGAGCCGACCTGCAGGATGACCGAGACGGTCTCCATCACGAAGACGCCCCCCATGATGAACAGCACGATTTCCTGACGCACGATGACCGCGACCACGCCCAGTGCCGCACCGAGAGCCAAGGCGCCCACATCGCCCATGAAGACCTGGGCGGGATAGGTGTTGAACCACAGAAAGCCCAGGCCGGCGCCCGCGATGGTGGCACAGAACACCGCCAGCTCGCCGGAACCGGCGATGAACGGAATGTGCAGATACTCCGCGAACTTCAGGTTGCCCGAGGCGTAGGCGAAGATCGCAAGCCCCATGGCCACCAGCACGGTCGGCATGATCGCCAGCCCATCGAGGCCATCGGTCAGATTGACGGCATTGGAGCTGCCGACGATCACGAAATAGGTCAGCACCATGTAGAAGATGCCCAGCGGGATGACGACATCCTTGAAGAACGGCACCAGCAGTGCTGTCTCGGCAGGCGTGGAAGCCGTCAGGTACAGCACCACGGCCGCCCCGATGCCCACCACCGACTGCCAGAAATACTTCCAGCGCGCCGGCAGGCCACGGGGATTCTTCTCCACCACCTTGCGGTAGTCATCCACCCAGCCGACCGCACCGAAGCCCAATGTGACCGCCAGCACCACCCAGACATACAGATTGGTCAGGTCGCCCCACAGCAGGGTCGAGACGGCCATCGACAGCAGGATCATCACGCCGCCCATGGTCGGCGTACCGGCCTTGGACAGGTGGGACTGAGGGCCATCATCACGCACGGCCTGGCCGATCTGGCCATCCACCAGCTTGCGGATGACCCAGGGGCCGAGCCACAGGCACAGCAACAAGGCCGTCAGCGTGGCCAGCACCACACGCAGGGTCAGATAATTGAAAACCGTAAAGGCGCCATTGAATTGGGCCAGAAACTCAGCAAGCAGCAGCAGCATGACTCACATTCACCTTGATGCGTCGACCTTGAGCGCGGCAACGACATGTTCCATGCCTGCGCTACGAGACCCCTTGACCAGAACACTGGCCCCGGTGGGTAGATGGGTACGGGCGTAAGCTTCAAGCTCCGCCCGCTCCTTGAAATGCATGCCACCTGCGCCGAAGGCCTCGGCAGTCGCTCTGGCCTTTTCACCACAGGTGGCAACGAAATCGATACCGAGCTTGCGGGCGTAGGCGCCCACCTCGGCGTGCAGCCGCTCGGCGTCCTCGCCCAGCTCGCCCATGGCGCCCATCAGGCACCAGCGCGGAGCAGGAAGGCTCGCCAACAGCTCCAGCGCGGCCAGCATGGCCCCGGGGTTGGCGTTGTAGCTGTCATCGAGCAGACGAGCCCCATTTTGTCCTTCCACGACCCCCAGGCGACCCGGAACGCTCTCGGCGCTCTCGAGCCCCTCGATGACCAGCTGGCTGTCCACGCCCAGCGCCAGACAGGCAGCGGCTGCCGCCAACGCATTGGCGACATTGTGCCGTCCCAGCAGGGCAAGCTGGACCCGCCCCAGCGAGTGGCCGTCAAACGTCAGTTCGAAAGCATAACGCCCGAGCTCATCCGCGCCTAGCTTGCGTGCCTGCAGGCGTGCCGAACTCTCCGCCAGGTCCGCGACGCTGAAGTCGATGATATCCATCGCCTGCCCCGTCACTGCCAGCGCCTGCCAGAGCGTGAAATAGACATCATCACGATTGAGTACCGCCACCGGACGGCGCCCCCCCAGCGGACTGAGTCCGGCAAGAATCTCGCCCTTGGCCTGGGCGATCTGCCCCATGCCACCGAATTCCCCGACGTGAGCACCGGTGACATTGGTGATGACCGCCACCTGTGGCCGTGCCAGCGCGGTGGTCCAGGCGATCTCACCGAGATGATTGGCGCCCAGCTCGACGACGCCATGCTGATGCGCATCGTTCAGGCGCAGCAGCGTCATCGGCAGACCATAGTCATTGTTGAGGTTGCCCTGTGTGGCAAGGCTCTCGGCGTCGAAGCGCGCGGCATCACGCACCAGGATGGCATGCACCAGTCCCTTGACGCTGGTCTTGCCGCTGTTGCCGGTCACGGCGATCAACGGCCGCCCCCAGGCTCGCCGACGTGCCGCCGCCAGCAGACCGAAGGCGAGCCGCGTGTCAGGCACCACGATCTGCGGCAACGGGTCATCCACCGGATGCTCGACCAGCGCCGCGATCGCGCCATTGTCACGAGCCTGAGCCAGGAAGTCATGGGCATCGAAACGCTCGCCCTTCAGCGCCACGAAAAGCGGCGCCCGCTGGCTGGACAGCTTGCGGGTATCCGTCTCGATGGCCCCCAATGATCGGCCGACCAGCGCCGAAGGCAGCCGAGCCGAGAGCAGCTGAGCCACCTCATCGAAGCACTCCAGGCCAGGAGACTGCACTGACGCACTCATGCGTCGCTCTCCAGACCTTCCTGAGTGGAGAGCGCACGACGCTCGAGCGCCGCCACCGCATGTGCGACATCCGAGAACGGCAGACGCTCGCCCGCCACTTCCTGGTAATCCTCGTGGCCCTTGCCGGCGATGAGAATCACGTCATGTTCGCCTGCATCACGGATGACCTGGGCAATGGCCTCGGCGCGCCCGGCGATTTCCCGGGCGCGCTCCCGGGCCTGGATGCCATCCATCATCTGCTGACGAATGACAGCGGCCTCTTCACTGCGCGGGTTGTCATCGGTAATGACGACGCGATCGGCGCCCTGCTCGGCGGCCGTCGCCATCAGCGGGCGCTTGCCGGTATCGCGATCACCGCCACAGCCGAGTACGCACCACAGGCGCGCATCATCACGCGCCGGCAGATGGGCACGCAGTGCCGTCAGCGCGGTCTCGACCGCCTCCGGGGTGTGGGCATAGTCCACCACCACCACGGGCGCGCCCTCGCGGGTCAGGCGCTGCATGCGTCCCGGCACCGGCGTCAGACGCGGTGCCGCCGCGAACAGGTCCGCCAGCGAATGGCCGAGACCATGCAGGATCAGCATCGCCAGCAAGGCATTGTCGAGGTTGAAGCGCCCCATCAGATTGAGGCCGAGCTCACGCTCACCGTCAGGCGTCGCGATCACGGCCACCTGCCCCAGCGGCTCGGGGAAGACGTCCAGCACGCGCAGGGTGGCCACCTCGTCACGCCCCATCGCCAACACGCGCACACCGCGCTGCATGCCGGCCAGCATCAGACGCGCCAGCGCATCATCGGCATTGAGCACCGCAAGCTTGAGTTCCGGTCGCTTGAAGAGCTTGGCCTTGGCCGCGGCATATGCCGCCATGCTGCCGTGGTAATCCAGATGATCACGCGACAGATTGGTATAGCCCGCCACCGTGAAGCGGCAGCCGTTGACACGGTCCTGGTCCAGCGCATGGGAAGAGACTTCCATCGCGACCAGTTCCGCACCGGCCATGCTCAGGCCCTTGAGCGCCGCCTGGACGGCGAGTGCATCCGGCGTGGTGCGCTCGCCGGCGACCAGCGCGCCAGGGCGGCCGATCCCCAGCGTGCCGATCATGCCGGAGGGGATGCCGAGCGCTTCGGCAAACTCGGCAATGTAATGGGTCACGGAGGACTTGCCGTTGGTGCCGGTCACGCCGACCAGCGTCAGTGACTCCGGCACGCCAAAGGCCTGTCGTCCCAGCTCGCCGAGCTGCGCGCCGAGCCCCTCGAGCCAGACGACACGCTCGTCTGCGTGAGACTCAGGCGAGGCTTCCCCTTCGGAAGACTGCTGTGCCACTACCAGCGCCGCGCCCTTCTCGAGGGCGGAGGCAATGTAGTCGCGACCATCGCTGCCGATACCGGGTACCGCGATGAACAGCGACCCCGGCGTCACGTGGCGACTGTCGATCGTCAGATGCCAGTCGTCTTGCGCCATCACGAGTGCGGTCAGGCGACTATCGCTGAACACGCCGGGCCACAGCGCCATGAGCGCGCCAAGCAGCTCGCTGGCTGTCGCCAGTGGCCGTGCCAGAAATTCGCCCAGCGGCTCTGCCGAGGCCTGCTCGGCCAGATCTTGCGATGAAGTCATGCTGGAAGACCTTCCTTGTTGCTGAAGCTGGGACGTATTCGCTACACGAAAGAAATGGATGTCACGCGCCGTCTCCGGGATGCATGGCGGCAGATGTCACCGCTCACTCGCCGACGGCGCTGTCAGGTGGCACATCCAGAAGGCGCAGCGCCTTGCCGACCACGCGACCGAACACCGGAGCCGCGACTAGGCCCCCGTAGTATTCCTCGCCCTTGGGATTCTCGATCATCACCACGGTCACGATGCGCGGGTCGGACACCGGCGCAATGCCGGCGAACAAGGAGCGATAGGCCGTCTTCTGATAGCCACCGGAGGTCACCTTACGCACCGTACCCGTCTTGCCCGCGATACGGTAGCCCTCGACCACGGCACGCTTGGCGGGACCATTGGGCTGGACGATCTTCTCCATCATCCCGAGCAGGGCATGGGAATTCTCGGGCGAGATGATCTGATCCCCCACCGGCGGGGTATTCACCTTGAGCAGCGACGGCGCCAGCCGGCGACCATCATTGGCCAGCGCGGTATAGGCGCTGGCCAGCTGCAAGGCCGAGACACTGATCCCGTACCCGTAGGACATGGAGGCCCGCTTGCTGCGCGACCAGTTGGTCGGGGCCGGCAGAACGCCCGTCGTCTCGCCCGGGAAGCCGGTACCCGGTGCCTGCCCCAGACCCAGCTCATAATAGCGATTCCATACCGCGTCATCCTCGAGGCTCAGCGCCATGCGGCTCATGCCGATGTTGGAGGAGTGATAGAGAATGCCGGCCATGTCGAGCTTGCCGTAATTGCGAAAATCGCGAATCGTAAAGCGGTCGACCCGCATGTAACCCGGCGTGGTGTCGATCACCGAGTCCGGCTGATACTTGCCGGAGGCCAGACCTGCACTCATCGCCAGAGGCTTCATGACCGAGCCCGGCTCGAAGGCATCGGTGATCGCACGGTTGCGCAGACCGGCAGGGTCAAGCCCCGCACGATTGTTGGGGTTGTAGGACTTCTGATTGACCATCGCCAGCACCTCCCCCGTGCGAGCGTCCATCATCACCAGGGTGCCACCGTCGGCACGGTGCTCGGCCACGGCGGCCTTCAGCTCACGGTAGGCCATGTACTGCAGACGCAGGTCGATGGAGAGGGTCAAATCACCACCGGGCTTGGCTTCGCTGATCAGATGCAGGTCACGCACCAGGCGACCCTTGCGGTCCTTGAGCACGCGACGCTTGCCCTGCGTACCGGAGAGGTAGGAATTGTAGGCAAGCTCAAGCCCCTCCTGGCCCTTATCATCGACATTGGTCACGCCGACCAGCTGCGCGGAGACCTCGCCCGAGGGGTAGTAACGCTTGTATTCCTGCTTGTGGTGGACACCCGGAACATCCAGGTCGATGGCGGGTTGTGCCTGAGGAGGGGTCATCTGACGCTTGATGTACATGAAGCCCTTGCCGGCATCACGATATTGGCGCACACGGCGGATCAGGTCGTCAGGCTGCTGGCCGAGCGCGCGTGCCAGCAGTGACAGGCGCACCGGATCATCCGGCACCAGACGCGGGTCCGCCCACAGCGTGATGACCGGCGTCGAGATGGCCAGCGGCTCGCCACTGCGATCGGTGATCATGCCACGGTGCGCGTTGATGCTGTCGACGCGCAGGGTGCGCGCATCCCCTTGATCCTGAAGGAACTGCTGATCGAAGAGCTGCAGATAGCCGATACGCCCCACCAGGGCCAGGAGCCCTGCGAACACGATACCCAGCATGATGCGATAGCGGGCGGACCCCATGGGCCCACGCGCACTCTTGCGCGCCCCGGCGGCGGCAGAACCAGCCGTCTTGCCGCGACTGGCCGCGCCGGGTGGCGCAGTGCGTGCGCCGCGGGAGCGAGGGGCCTTGGGGTCCGAGGAAGGAGGTCGACGTGTAGCCATCAGCGAATGACCTCGACATCGTGGACATCCGGTACGCGCATCTCGAGACGCTCGGTACTGATGCTCTCGATACGCGCAGGGGCGGACCAGGCACTTTCCTCAAGCAGCAGGCGCCCCCAGCGAGCACGCGCATCATCACGCGCCGCCTCGAGCTTCTGGAGTTGCGCGTATTGGCCGCGCGAGAGATGGGAGCTTACGACGACAGCAGCGGCGGATCCCAGCAGGCAGATCATCAGCACCACGAAGCACAGATGACGCCAACGCATCTGGAACCTGATCGGCCAGTTCCCTCTCCAGCTGCCCTGCTGCTTGCGTCCCGCCATGCTGACTCCCTTATCACTCTGAACGCGGTGATCTGCACCACGATTTATCCCTGCGGGACGACCCGTCGATCCATGCATGCCAGGCATGCAACACCCGATGGCTGACGGCTTGTCCTGTTCATCGCCGCAACATGCCGGCCACTCATCACTCGTGATGACCAGCGGTACCATCAGGCGACGACCGGCGCATTATGTCAGCTTGTGGCGTTGGTCGTTAAGCGTTGCGAGGCACCGACACACATGTCGCACAACGCTGCGCCCCCTTGCGAGCGCGCCTGCCAAAAGGCAGGCGCTGGGATGACTACGATACACGCCACGAACCGGGCGTTATTTCAGCTTCTCGGCGATGCGCATCACGGCGCTGCGTGAGCGTACGTTCGCCTGCACCTCGCTTTCGGAGGCCTTCTGAGCCTTGCCGACCAGCTTGAGGCGCTTGTTGAGTTGATCTTCGCGAATGGGCATGCCACGCGGCGCCTGATCGCCACGCGCCTTGTCGCGCATGAAGCGTTTGACGATGCGGTCTTCCAGCGAATGGAAGCTGATCACCACCAGCCTTCCCCCCGGCTTCAGGGCTTCCAGGCCCGCATCCAGCGCGCGGGTCAGCTCATCCAGCTCGCCGTTGACATGGATGCGGATCGCCTGGAAGACACGCGTCGCCGGGTGCTTATGCTTCTCCCAGTTGGGATGCGCGTCCTTGATCAGGCTGGCGAAGTCACCGGTCCGCGTGATGGGACGCTCGGCGCGGCGCTCGACCACCGCACGTGCGAGACGCTTGGCATAGCGCTCCTCACCATAGGTCTTGAAGACCCACGCCATGTCCTCGGCACTGGCACGTGACAACCACTCAGCGGCACTCTCGCCACTGGTGGGGTCCATGCGCATGTCCAGCGGACCATCATTCATGAAGCTGAAGCCACGCTCGGCATCATCCAGCTGCGGCGAGGACACGCCGATATCCAGCAGAATGCCATCGAGCTGACCATGCACGCCTTCCCGCTCGGCATATTCGCCCAGGCGGGCAAATTCACCGGCGTGAATGGAAAAACGGGAATCCTCGATGGTGGCGGCTTCCGCCAATGCCTGGGGGTCGCGATCACAGGCGATCAGACGTCCACCGTCATCGAGACGCGACAGGATCAGGCGTGAGTGACCGCCGCGCCCGAAAGTACCGTCGAAATAGACACCGGAGACGTCCTGAATCAGCCCATCCACCGCGCCATCGAGCATGACACTGACATGCGCGAAGCGATCCGCAGCTTCGGATTCGGCGGCTGACATGGCAGCGGCTGATTCGGGAACGGAGGGAGCGCTGGGCTTGGACATGACGAAATTCGGGACCTTGGCACGCGTTGCGGGCAGTAAAGGCGGACGCCAGTCGTCTGGCGGTAGACCGCAGGAAAGCAGAGACATTCGCATGATTATCGATGGCACAATCGACAACCGGCGCCGGTCACGGCTTCATGTCCGCCGCCATTGCAAATGGCCAGCCACGGAGCACGGAGCGGACGGCGCCGGTCATGCGGTGTCACATGTCAGCCCTGAACTGCGCGTTTCGCATCACAGGGCTGACATCTTCAATATTAGGCGGGAGACGGCCGATAAGCCGGGTCTTGTCGTGGACAGTCATTCATCTAGGCCCTGAATCACTTCAGGGCTCAAGCAACCAACCCGCCCCCACTGCGGGCAGCAGCATAGGGGGCCTATTTGGTCTTGCTCCAGGTGGGGTTTACCTCGCCGCGAACTGTTACCAGACGCGCGGTGCGCTCTTACCGCACCCTTTCACCCTTACCGGCCAGCCGAAGCTGACGTAGGCGGTCTTCTCTCTGCTGCACTTGCCGTCGGCTCACGCCGCCCAGACGTTATCTGGCACCTTGCCCTATGGAGCCCGGACTTTCCTCCCCCAGCTCACGCTGGCGGCGACTGTCTGGCCATCTCCCAAGCGCGCAAGACTATCAGTGTCACATCGTTTCCACAAGCTGGCGCTGCAGTGCACCTGGCCCGGAGGAACGCCGAAAAGCCAGACATGCCAAGCACTTGGAAAACACCTCTCGCTTACGCTTCTCGTGGTTCCGCCGCATCCTTCATGGCTTGTGCCTTGGCATACCAGGCCTTCTTGCGCCCGCCGACCAGACGAGTGGCGATCGCCGCCATCTGCTTGACGCCGACCCCCTCTTCCCACAGCACCTTGAGAAGCGCATCACCCTCGACGCTGGCAGCCTCGTCGCCCTCACGTGCCGGAGCCCCTTCGATCATGACCACGAATTCACCGCGCGTCTGATCGCCATCCGCCTCCATCATCGCCAGCAGCTCAGCAGCCGTCCCGTCCAGGAAGGTCTCGAAGGTCTTGGTCAGCTCACGTGCCAACACGACTCGGCGCGCCCCGAGAACGTCGTGGACATCCTTCAACAACGCCTGGATACGGTGAGGCGACTCATAAAGCACATGCGTCGCGCCATCCTCACGCAGTGCCGTGAGACGCGCCTGACGTGGTCCACCCTTGTGAGCGAGAAACCCCTCGAAGGTGAAGCGATCCGTCGGCAGGCCAGCAGCGCTGAGCGCGGTAATCAACGCGCAGGGGCCGGGAAGCGGGACTACCTTGAAGCCGCGCTCCCGCAGCGCCCGCACCACGATGAAGCCGGGATCGGAGATCAGCGGCGTCCCGGCGTCGGAGACCAGCGCGACACGCCGCCCCGCCTCCAGGGCCTCGCACAGCTGATCGACCCGCCCGCGCTCATTGTGGTCATGCAGTGACATCATGGGGACTTCCAGCCCCAGATGGCGCAGCAGACGGGCACTGTGGCGGGTGTCCTCAGCCGCGATCAGATCCACTTCGCCCAGCACCCGCGCGGCACGTGGGCTGAGGTCATCGAGGTTACCAATCGGCGTGGCGACCACGTACAATACGCCTTCAGAAGACTCAGACATTCAATGCTTCGACTCGTTGAACTCAGTGGTAGATATGGACGTCAGAGACAGCCGAGTGGCCTGACCACCTGCGGCAGACATGCCCGCACGAGCAGCCACTCCGAGACCCGTCTCATTCGTCATTGCAGTATTCATCCGTCATTACAGCAGCGGCGACGCGGGCCACGGCCTCATCGCCCATCAGCCAAGGGACCGTCGTACATGGGCCAGACATGGAATCGTGCGCCTGACAACGTGCTGCGCACTGCGTCAACCATTCGGCACAAGAGCTTGCGCCTCCCACGCACCAGCCTGCGCGGACTGGCCGGCATGGCCATCGCGGCACTGCTGCTGGCCGGGTGTGCCGGGCAGTCCTCCCGTCCCAGCGGACCGGGGGCGGACGCGCTGCTGGCTCAAGCGGAGCAACAACAGGGCCAACAGGCCGCCGGCACCCGACTGCAGGCCGCCGATATCCTAGCACGCAGCGGCGACAACGCGCAGGCGATCACCATCACCTCGGACATCGACCCCGCGAGTCTGGAACCCCAGCAACGCGTGCAATGGGCCCTGTTGCTGTCGCGCATCGCCCTCGAGCAGCAGGATGGCTGGAACACGATACTCGCCACGTCCGTGCTGGAAGACGACATCACGATGTCCAGCGACGATCAGCGCACGCTGCGCAAGCGTCGCGGACTGGCGCTCGGCATGGTCGGCGAACCTCTGGCCAGTGCCCAGACGCTGATTGCCCTGCAGGCGGACACTGATGACCTCAGCATCAATGACACCCTGTGGGAACAGCTCACGCGCCTGTCTCCCAGCCAGCTCGGCGAGCTGGCCAGCGCCAACGCCATTGCCAGCGGCTGGACGGACCTGCTGCGTCTGCAGCGGCGCTTCGGCGGCAACATCGACCAGATGTTTTCCGCCATCAACGACTGGGCGGATGCCAATCCGCAGCATCCGGCCGCACGCCAGATGCCGCAGGGCATCCTCGATCTGCGCGAGCTCTCCGGCCAGGAAGTCCGCAAGATCGCGGTCTTCCTTCCGCAGTCCGGCCCACTCAAGCGTATCGCGCAGGCAATTCGTGAGGGCATCGAGGCACGCCATCGCAGCGCCATCGACAATGCCGAAGCCACGCCGCAGCTGAGCTTCTTCGATACCTCAGGCGCCGATCTCAAGACATTGTATGCCCGCGCGACCATGGAGGGAGCTCAGGTCGTGCTCGGCCCGCTGGACAAGCAGCTGGTCAGCCAGCTCGAGACCCAGAGCAGCCTGCCGCTGCCAACCCTGGCCCTCAATTACGGCACCCATGAGCGCAATCAGGCCGACAATCTCTTCCAGTACGGCCTGTCCGCCGAAGACGAAGCGCGACAGGTCGCACTGCGCGCCTCACTTGACGGTCATCGTGGTGCCGCGGCCATGATTCCCGACAATGCCTGGGGTCAGCGCGTCTACAGCGCCTTCCGTGATCGCTTCGAGCAAGAAGGTGGCGACATCGTTTCCATCGAGCGCTACAACCCCAAGGGCCCGGTCAGTGAAGCGGTCAAGGATCTGCTTTCCGTCTCCAGCCAGGATCAGGCGCGCATGAAATCCGCCAAGAAATCCGGCAGCAAGTATGGCCGCGCCCACTCCGGCAACATCGACATGATCTTCCTGCTGGCGCTGCCAAGCTACGCTCGTCAGGTGCCGCCGATGCTGGACTTCTACTACGCGGGCAACCTGCCGATCTACGGCACCTCACACCTTTACGAAGGCTCCCCCCAGCCCGCTCAGGATGGCGACCTCAATGGCGTCAATTTCGTCGACATCCCCTGGGAAGTGCCGCAGGCCTCCTCCGGCGGCAAGGCCACTCTGCCGGAAGCCGATACCTATCGCGCCCTGTCGGATGCCTCTCCGCGCATGCTCAAGCTCAATGCCATGGGCGTCGATGCCTATCGCCTGGCACAGCGCGTTCCGCTGATGCTGGCCGGTGCCGGCGGGGAACTCTTCGGAGCGACCGGCAGTCTATTCCCGCGTCATGATGGACGCATCGAACGCACGCTGCCGTGGGCGGAGTTCAGAGGCGGCGTACCACGCCCGCCGCTGAAAGGCGCCAGCAGCCGCACCGTCGAAGCCTACACGCCCTGACATGGCGCGCCCTGGAACGACCGGGCAGGAGCCACCACAGCGTCGCGCGAGAGCGCGCGGCGCCGTGATCGAAGCCGAGGTCGAGAAATGGCTGTCAGCCAGAGGTCTCGTGCCTGTCACGCGCAATTCGCATGCCAAGGGCGGCGAGATCGACTTGATCATGCGTGATGGTGACACCCTGGTGTTCATCGAAGTGCGTTACCGCGCCAGCTCCCGGTTCGGCAGCGCACTGGAAAGCGTGACCGACACAAAGCAACGCCGGCTGATCAAGGCCGCGCGTTTTTATCTGGCCCATCACGGGCTATCATGTTCCTGCCGCTTCGACGTGGTCGGCGTGGAGGGTCCTCCCCCTCTCGCCATTCACTGGATACGCCACGCATTCGAAGCGTTCTGAAGCCAACGACCAAGAGCCATCATGGATTTCCAATCTCGTATTCTCGGCCACTTCAACGCCAGCATCGACACCAAGACATACGCCAGTGAAGTGCTGCCGCCCTTCATCGAAGCGGCGAGTCAGATGATGGTCCAGAGCCTGGTCAATGACGGCAAGATTCTGGCCTGCGGCAACGGCGGCAGCGCCGGTGACAGCCAGCACTTCTCGTCAGAGCTGCTCAATCGCTTCGAGCGTGAACGCCCGAGCCTGCCGGCCATCGCCCTGACCACCGACACCTCGACGTTGACGTCCATCGCCAACGATTACAGCTACAACGAGGTGTTCTCCAAGCAGATTCGCGCCCTGGGCCAGCCCGGCGACATCCTGCTGGCCATTTCCACCAGCGGCAACTCCGCCAACGTGGTACAGGCCATCCAGGCGGCCCATGACCGCGACATGCGCGTGGTGGCACTGACCGGTCGTGACGGTGGCGACATGGCTTCCCTGCTGGGCAGCGAAGATTGCGAGATCCGCGTACCGGCGACCTCCACCGCGCGCATTCAAGAAGTCCATCTGCTGGCCATTCATTGCCTGTGTGATCTGATCGATCACCAGCTGTTCGGCAGCAACGAATAACGCCTTGCGACACACGGCGCTCACCAGGAGATTACGGCATGACGCCAAAGTACCTGCTTTCCCTCATGGCCACCGCCGGCTTTCTATCCCTTGCGGGCTGTACCACCGTGGCCGACCTGACTCACAGTGGTCCCATTGACGAGGACTACGGTGATCGCACTCTGGGCGCTCAAGTGGAAGACGAGAGCATCGAGACCAAGATCGAAGTCAATCTCGGCAAGATCGATGCGCGCTTCAATGACGCCCATGTCAACGTGAATGCCTACAACGGCATGGTCCTGCTGACCGGGCAAGTGCCCAGCGACGAGCTCAAGCAACGCGCCGCGGAAGTCGCCAAGGATGTCCGTCGCGTACGCCAGGTACACAACGCCCTGGAAGTCAGCGCCAATGCGCCTACCAGCCAGCGCGTCCAGGACACCTGGCTGACCACCCGCGTCAAGGCGACTCTCGCGGCCGATGCCAACATCGATTCCGGGCGCATCATGGTGCTGACCGAGAATGCCAGCGTCTACCTGATGGGCATCGTGACCCGCTCGGAGGCCGACCAGATCGTCAGCAAGGTCTCGGAAGTCGGTGGCATCCAGCGTATCGCCAAGGTCTTCGAGTATCTTGATTGACGTCGACCGCACTCCCTGACGTATGGGTGATAACGACGACGCCCCACAGGCCTGGCCTGTGGGGCGTCGTCGTTATCAGCCCAAGAGGACTGAAGAGGAGTGTCCGCTTACTTGATGACTCGCAGCGACGGACGCCCCTTGCGGGGAGGCTTCGGCTGATCATCGCCGCCATCCTCATCGGAAGAGGAGATGCTGCCGCCCTCCTGCTCCTCGGCACTCGCGACCTCATCGGCCGCCGCATCACCCCGTGACGCCTCCTCACCCTGCTCATCATCAGCAGCGCTGCTGGCACCACCGACACTGGCCAGAGTCGGACGTGAAGGTGCCTGAGCCTCCTCACCGGAGGTCGCCTCATCCGAGGCTGCCTCACCGAAGGCCAGGTCATCCGCACCCGGCATGACAGGCTCATGCCCGAACACCATGCCAACGCCATTCTCGCGAGAGTACAGCGCCACCAGCGCCGGTGTCGGCACGCTGACGTGCATCGGCTGACCACCGAAACGGGCATTGAAGCTGACACCCTCATTGGCGATGAGCAGATCACGCACGGCACCCGGCGCGATGTTCAGCACGATCTGGCCATTCTGCACGTGTTGACGCGGCACCTGAACGCCATCCTGCTCGGCATCCACCACGATGTACGGCGTATTGTCGTTATCCAGCAGCCACTCGTAGAGCGCACGTGCCAGATAAGGGCGACTGGAAAGCATGAGAGAACCTCTTGAACTGCAATGGATGTCACGATGACCGACGTCCTGCGACGCCGAGCTACAGCTTGCGGGCACTGACACCACGTGACGGTCGAGACACCTGACCTCGGCCCCTCCCCGCCTCATGATCCGAGCCCGGAACCCACCCCGGAGTGGGTTCCAGCGACTCAAGCACCCCTTTCGGGATTGCTCAAGCGAATCAGATACGCATCTCGCGCTCTGCCTCGGAGAGAGACGCCTTGAAGGCATCACGATCGAACAGACGCTCCATGTAGTTCAGCAGCGGCTTGACCTGCTTCTCCGGCAGCTCGATGTTCAATGTCGGCAGACGCCACAGAATCGGGGCGATGCACGTGTCGACCAGAGAGAACTCGTCGCTCATGAAGAACGGCATGTCATCGAAGATCGGCGCGATTCCGATCAGGCTCTCGCGCAATTCCTTGCGTGCCTTGTCGGCTTCCTTCTTGGTGCCATTCTGGATGGTTTCCATCATCGGCACCCACTCGCGCTCGATGCGGTGCATCCACAGACGGCTCTGGGCGCGCGCCACCGGATACACCGGCAACAGCGGCGGATGCGGGAAGCGCTCGTCCAGGTACTCCATCATCACCTTGGACTCGTAGAGGACCAGGTCACGGTCCAGCAACGTCGGCACACTGTTGTACGGGTTCAGATCAGCCAGCTCGGCCGGACGGTTGTCATCATCTACATCAATGACATCGACTGCTACACCCTTCTCGGCCAGCACGATCCGTACACGGTGGCTGAAGTGGTCGTCACCACCGGAGTAGAAGGTCATCGATGAACGCTTGGCCACAACACCCATGAAACTGTCCTCGCATCTGTTCGAGCCATGCCCGCGTCAGCTTTTGGCCTGACGAACGGGAATAAGTTTCCTCTGGGCGCCTCATCAACTGCGTGACGCGCCCAGAGGGTCAACCTTGCGTCACCCGCAAGCGACGCAAGCGGGCGCACGACCGATCAGCCGTGCGCCCGTCACTGCCTGCACGCCATTATCAATGAGCGCCACTCCGGGAGCCATCAATGAATGTCGCGCCAGTATTCCTTCTTGAGAAGATATGCCAGCAGAGTAAAGATCAGGATGAATATTAACACCTTGGGGGCCATGCTCTCAGCCTTGAGTCGCGATGGTTCGCCCACATAGGCCAGAAAGTTGGTCAGATCCCACACGGCCTGGTCGAATTCCTCTGCTGTCATGCTGCCCGGCGAGGTGATCTCCAGCACGTCGCAGGAGTCATAGTGCCCCGTTGCCGGGTTCAGCTCCGCGCCCGGAGGCACCAGGTCGCTCTGGGCGCAGACCTTTTCCTGAACGCCCTGCAATGTCTCCAGCACATTGGGCATCGCCACCAGCGGATAGACAGCATTGTTGACACCCCAGGGGCGCTCGGGATCGCGATAGAAGCTCTTCAGGTAGGAGTAGATCCAGTCCGTCCCGCGCAGACGCGCCTCGAGAGACAGATCCGGTGGCGGCGTACCGAACCAGCTCGCGGCGTCCTCAGTCTTCATCCCGATGCGCATGGTGTCATTGATCTTGAGTTCTGGCGAGAAAATCAGATATCGCTCGACCAGATCCTCGGGCATCTCCAGGTCCTCTGCGGCACGCGAATAGCGCTGATACTGCAGGCTGTGACAGCCGAGGCAATAATTGGTGTAGAGCTGCATGCCGCGCTGCAACGAGGGCTTGTCATGCAGATCCGGCTGCATCGACTCACGCACTGCCTCGCCCCCTGCCGCGCTGACAGCTCCCGCCCCCAGCAGGCCGGCCACCACCACGCCTGCAGCCAGTACATGCCTCAGCCAGTCCCTTGACCCACCCTTTTGCCCGCTCATCGGCCTGTCACCCTGTCCGGCACCGCTCGCGTCTTCTCGAATCGCGTATACAGCGGCATCAGTATGAAGAAGGCGAAGTACGCCACCGTCGCGATCTGCGCGATGATCGTGCGCTCGAACGTCGGCGGCATCACGCCAAGCACCCCCAAGGTCACGAAGCTGACCACGAACACGAGTATCGCGATACGCGATAGCCAGCCCTTGTAACGGATGGAGCGCACAGGAGAACGATCAAGCCATGGCAACACGAACAGGATGGCGATCGCCAACCCCATCACCACCACGCCCCAGAACTTGGCATCGACCCCGAACAAGGGATAGTTCACGGCCCGCAACATCGCGTAGAACGGCGTGAAATACCAGACAGGGGCAATATGCTCAGGTGTCTTCAACGAGTTGGCCGGTTCGAAATTGGGCGTCTCGAGGAAGTAGCCGCCCCCTTCCGGGAAGTAGAAGATCACGGCACAGAACACGAACAGGAACACACCGACACCCACCAGATCCTTCACCGTGTAGTAGGGATGGAACGGAATGCCATCCAACGGCTGACCCGCCTCATCCTTCCTGTCCTTGATCTCGATGCCATCCGGATTGTTCGACCCCACCTCATGCAGCGCCACCAGATGCAGCACCACCAGCCCGACGATGACCAGTGGCAAGGCGATGACATGCAGGGCAAAGAAGCGATTCAAGGTAATGCCGGACACCAGATAGTCGCCACGGATCATCTGCGCCAGATCCGCTCCGATGACCGGGATCGCCGTGAACAGCGAGATGATCACCTGCGCCCCCCAGTAGGACATCTGCCCCCAGGGCAGCAGATACCCCATGAAGGCCTCGGCCATCAACGCCAGATAGATGCACATGCCGAAGATCCACACCAGCTCACGCGGCGCTCGGTAGGAGCCGTAGATCAGCCCCCGGAACATGTGCAGATAGATGACGACGAAGAATGCGGACGCCCCCGTGGAATGCATGTAACGGATCAGCCAGCCATATTCCACATCGCGCATGATGTATTCGATCGAGGCAAAGGCCCCTTCGGCGGTCGGGGTATAGCTCATGGTCAACCAGATACCGGTAATGATCTGATTGACCAGCACCAGCAGCGCCAGCGAGCCGAAGAAATAGAAGAAATTGAAGTTTCTGGGCGCGTAGTAGCCTGTCAGATGGTCCTGCAGCATCTGGGTGGCCGGAAAGCGATCATCGATCCAGCGCATGATGCCTCGCGACGCCTTGGCACGTTCTGGATTCCCCATCACACAGCCTCCTCATCGACGCCGATCACCAGCACCTGCTCGCTTTCATAATGATGCGGCGGCACCTCGAGATTCGAGGGCGCCGGCACTCCGATGAACACGCGACCCGCGAGATCGAATTTCGAGCCATGACAGGCACACAGATAGCCACCCGGCCAGTCAGCGCCAAGATCCGCGGCCCCCATCTCGGGTCGATAACCCGGCGAGCAGCCCAGATGGGTGCAGATTCCCACCAGTACCACGTACTCAGGCTTGATGGAGCGCAGGACAGCATCCACATAGGCTGGCTGCTGGGGACGGCGTGATTCGGGGTCCTGCAACTCGGCGTGCGGGATGGCCCGGATGTCATCAATCATCTCGGGGGTGCGACGCACCACCCATACCGGCTTGCCGCGCCACTCGATGGTCATCTGCTGACCCGGTGCCAGGCGCGAGATATCCGCCGTGACAGGTGCACCTGCCGCTCTTGCCCGTGCGCTCGGCTGCCAGGAAGCCAGAAAGGGCGTCGCGATGCCAACGGCGCCTATCGCCCCCACGACACTGGTCGCACTGACGAGGAAGCGGCGCCGCCCTCGATTCACACCTCGATTAGCCATATTGTTATTGTCTCCCGAACACCACCGCATGCTGCCAGACCATTCCCTTGCCGGGCACTTGACGCTTGACTGTATTAAAGGGCAAGAACCCACCGCTCACAACTCAAGAAAATCACTTTACCAGAAGCGGCTTTCTTCAATTGCGCTCGCACCATGCGCTTGACGCCCCTATCAAGATCGCAAAAAAAACGCCCAGCACCCTTTCGGGTACTGGACGTTCTTGTGGTCGACGCCTGTTCTCTTAACGCTTGGAGAACTGCGGACGACGACGGGCCTTGCGCAGGCCGACTTTCTTACGCTCGACTTCACGAGCATCACGAGTGACGTAGCCGGCGGCACGCAGTGCCGGACGGAAGTCCTCGTTGTAAGCCATCAGGGCACGAGTGATGCCGTGACGGATGGCGCCAGCTTGAGCGGAACCACCACCACCGGCGACAGTGACGTAGACGTCGAACTGTTCGGTAGTTTCGGTCAGCTCGAGCGGCTGGCGAACAACCATGCGACCTGTCACACGACCGAAGTAGTCGTTCAGGTCACGCTGGTTGACAGTGATTTTGCCGGTGCCCGGCTTCAGGAAGACGCGCGCGGTAGAAGTCTTGCGGCGCCCGGTACCGTAGTGCTGCTGTGTCATGGCGATGCTTCCCTCAGATGTTCAGTTCTTGCGGCTGCTGCGCAGCGTGCGGATGCTCGGCGCCAGCATAGACTTTCAGCTTGGACTGCATGGCACGACCCAGCGGGCCCTTCGGCAGCATGCCCTTCACCGCCAGCTCGATCACGCGCTCAGGCTTGTGCTCGATCATCTGGTTGAAGTTCATGGAGCGCAGGCCGCCCGGGTAACCGGTGTGACGGTAGTAGGTCTTGGCTTCTGCCTTGCGACCAGTCACAGCGACTTTCTCGGCGTTGATGACGACGATGTAGTCGCCAGTGTCAACGTGCGGAGTGTACTCGGCTTTATGCTTGCCGCGCAGGCGACGAGCAATTTCGGTAGCCATACGGCCCAGCGTCTTGCCGGCTGCGTCGACGACGAACCAGTCACGCTGGACGGACTGCGGCTTGGCAGTAAACGTCTTCATGGATGAATCACCTATAGTCGGGTCTTGCACTTGAGTGCGCGACCAATCCCTATTTTTCTTGGTTGTCCGACGCCTGGCAGTCAGTGGCAGGCCGCTTGCGCGGTCACCGCCGACTCGACTCCAGACTGCCCACGCCCATCAAGGGTGATTGACCCAGGACGACTCGTGGACCGGACAACAATTCGAGCGAGCGCGCATTGTACATGCCAGACGCCCGCACCACAAAGGCTATTTCGTCTTCCGACATCGCCTCATGGCTTGTGAGGCAGCGCCAGGTATTCACGCGACTGCATTTCCTGCAGGCGTGACAGGGTGCGCTCGAATTCGAAGTCGAGGTTGCCGCCGGTGTAGAGCTGCTCGACCGGTGTCTCGGCACTCATCAGCAGCTTGACGCCACGGTCATAGAACTCATCGACCATATTGATGAAGCGGCGCACCTGATCATCGCTGTCACGCCCCATCTGCGGCACCTCCGACACCAGCACGGTGTGGAACTCGCGCGCAAGCTCGATGTAGTCATTCTGGCTGCGCGGGCCATCGCACAGCTCATCGAAATGGAACCACACCACATCCTCGTGGCGACGCAAGGCATGCAGCACGCGGTGATTGATGCTCAAGCCTTCATCGGCATGACCTTCGGCTCCGGCAATGGAGCGGAACTCACGCGCCAGTCTGGCACCGCTCTCGTCACCCAGCGGACTGTGGAACAGCTCGGCATGCTCCAGAGCGCGCAGGCGATAATCGATACCCGAATCCACATTGACCACGGTGCAATGGCGCTTGACCAGGTCGATAGCCGGCAGGAAGCGCGCACGCTGCAGGCCATCCTTGTAGAGATCATCCGGCACGATGTTCGAGGTCGCGACCAGTACCACGCCCTGCTTGAACAGCTCCTCGAACAGGGTGGCGAGAATCATGGCATCGGTGATGTCCTTGACGAAGAATTCGTCAAAGCAGATCACGCGCGCTTCCACGGCAAACTTGGCCGCCACCAGCGTCAGCGGGTTCTTCTCGCCCTTGTAATGGCCAAGCTCGTTGTGGACGCGCTGCATGAAGCGGTGGAAGTGCGTCCGCATCTTGTCCGCGAAGGGCAGGCTCTCGTAGAAGGTATCGACGAGATAGGTCTTGCCGCGCCCCACGCCACCCCAGAAATACAGCCCCATGATGTCCGGGGTCCTGTCGACGGCGGCCGGCCGCGACGGCTTGCCGAACAATCGACGCACCTTGGAGCCAAGCCCGCCATTGCCCGTGACATCTTCGACCTTGTCAGGCGTCTGGCGCGGAGTACGCACCAGATCGTCATAAAGGCGCTGCAGGTGACGAACGGCATCTTCCTGGGCGGCATCGTAGGCAAAGTCATCACGCTTGAGGTCTGCCTGGTACTTCTCGAGGGGCGTAGGTGCTGGCATGGAGAAACCCGGTGCAGGCCAGATTCAGCACTGGGCTGCATCTGGCGCGAAGTGAAACGAGGTCACGCCTGCGCCAGCATGGCTGACAATCAGGCAAGAACGAAATTGCGCGGCATTATACGCCCTGAGTGCAACTTTACCCACCACACCCGACGGGAAGTCCTGCTT
Source organism: Cobetia sp. 3AK (assembly GCF_029846335.1). Taxonomy (NCBI): domain Bacteria; kingdom Pseudomonadati; phylum Pseudomonadota; class Gammaproteobacteria; order Oceanospirillales; family Halomonadaceae; genus Cobetia; species Cobetia sp. 3AK. Next base: position 455,647 of record NZ_JARWKR010000001.1, read on the forward strand.
CCCAGGCCCTTCAGTGCCATGACGCGCCTCGATGGCGAATGGCGCCCTTGCTTCGGGGCGACCAAGGTCTCTCTCATGACGAATTGACGTGACGCGCCAACCCATCGATATAATGGAGTGCGTACGCTTTTGAAATACAGGCACTCTTTGCCTCATGGCCAGCGTCGCTGGACACACTGCAAGAGTCTGGACATTGGCAGCACATCATCGTGATGGCCTGCCCCGGCGGTGAAGATCACCGCAGTCGTGACACAAGGAGAGCGACGTGAACGAGAGCAATATTGACTGGATCCTGGCCATCGCCTGTTTTCTGGCTGGCATCGGTATCGGCGCCTTGTGCTACCACCTCCTGAATGCCAACGTGGCCCGCAATCAGAAGACCCGCCAGAAGCTGGCGGAGCGTGAGCTGGAACTGACCCAGTTCCGTGACGCCCTGAATGATCATTTCTCCAAGGCCAGTGATCTGACGGATCAGATCCAACGTGCCGGCAACGAGCTGCGCCAGCACCTGGCCAGCGGTGCCTCTTCACTGTGCGATGACAGCCAGCTCAAGCGCCGCCTGCTGGATACTGACACCACGCTTGAAGAAGACATGGGCGAGAAGGTCGACCTGCCACGTGACTATGCCGACAATCGCGGCACGCTGTCAGAGGATTTCGGTCTCAAGCCACAACCCGCGGAAGGCGAAGCGCAGAGCGCCAACCCGCCGCGCATCTGAGCAACCTCCGCCTGCCGTGAGTTCCCTCACGGCCATTGGATACGACAACGGCCACCTTCCAGGGGTGGCCGTTGTCGTTGGCAAGGATCACTCAGGCCGTCACAGGGCGACCATGAGCTGACTCAAGCAGGGTTGTCGATATCCACGAAGCGATGCTCGACGCCATGCTCGGCCGCCAGCCACTCGCCCAGCGCCCGAACCCCATCGCGCTCGGTCGCATGATGCCCTGCCGCCAGGTAGGTCACCCCCTCTTCGCGCGCACTGTGCGTGGTCCGCTCCGAGATCTCACCGGAGAGGAAGGCATCGACTCCCGCCTCGATGGCCAGACCGATATAGTCCTGCGCCCCTCCCGTGCACCAGGCAATGCGCTTGATCGGCCGATCATGCCCGGCGATCACGAGCACCTCTCGCCCCAGACGACGACTGAACTCGGCCCCCAACGCGGCACTGTCCAGCTCACCGCCTGCCGCAAGCTCATCTGCGAGACGCCCGACATGCACCAGTCCACGCCCGGGGACGCCATCCAGGCATCCTTCACTGACCAACCCCAGGCGCTCGGCCAGCTGGACATTGTTGCCCAGCGTCGGATGGGCATCCAGGGGCAGGTGATACGCCGCCAGATTGATGTCGTTCGCCAGCAGTGTCTTGAGGCGACGGCGCTTCATGCCCGTGATCCGAGCGGGTTCGTTCTTCCAGAAATAGCCGTGATGCACCAGCACCATATCCGCCTGCCATGCCACGGCTTCATCCAGCAGCGCCTGATTGGCGGTAACGCCCGTCAACACTCTGCGGACCTCGCGCCGCCCCTCGACCTGAAGTCCATTGACGGTGTAATCCTTGAAGGCCTGCGCCTCCAGACAGCCATCCAGCGCCTCGACCAGCACGTCACGATCAGCCATTGAGCCTCCAGCAGTCAGATTCATCGAGTGTTACACTGGCTGCCATTGTAACGGCGCAGCCTCACCATGTAAGCGCATGGCAGCTTCGCCGGGTACCGAGACATGGGTGACACGTCTTGAGCACGTCATCAATCTTCCTCTTCACCCTCCGCCTGCCAGCAGCAACCCTGCGGATGCCGACCGCCCCACGGCGGTTGCCCTCAGGAAAGCTGACGGCCCGGCAGGACCACGGATCATTCACCAGGACTCCTGATGCCTCAGACGCGACGCCCCCTTCGCAGTTCATTGCTCCCCCTTCTCTGGCCAGTGGTCACCGGGGTATTGCTTGCCATCGTGGTGCTGGATCGCTTCCCTGAACTTGGACATTCCGAGCCGGCGCCCGAGGTTGGCCAACAGGGCGGCCAACAGGGCGGCCAACAGGGCGGCCAACAGGGCGGCGCGATCGTCTCTCGAGATCAGCAGGTGTTGCCATCTCCCGCCTTGACCCTCTCCGCCGAACAGCGCGAGGAATCCGCCAATCCGGTACTGCGCGAAGCGCCGCCACTGCAGCGCAACAGCGGGCCGGCCAGCTACCAGACCGCCGTGGACGCCGCCGCCCCCGCCGTCGTCAACATCTACTCCTCGCGCAAGATCGAGGACGACAGCAAGCACCCGCTGATGTCCGACCCCTTCTTCAACCAGTTCTACGGGGAAAATGCCTTGCGCAGCCAGCGCATGCTGTCGAGCCTGGGCTCCGGCGTCATTCTCTCGAGCGACGGCTATATCCTGACCAACAACCATGTCATTCAGGGCGCGGACCAGATACAGGTCGCCCTGCGTGATGGCCGCGAGACACTGGCCAAGGTGGTCGGGGTCGACCCCGAGTCCGATCTCGCGGCGCTGAAGATCGATCTTGAAGATCTGCCGACGGTGGCGATCGCCGACTCGACCCAGGTCCACGTCGGGGATGTCTCGCTGGCCATCGGCAACCCCTTCGGAGTCGGTCAGACCGTCACCATGGGCATCATCTCGGCCACCGGACGCAACCATCTTGGCCTGAATGCCTACGAGGACTTCATCCAGACCGATGCCGCGATCAATCCCGGCAACTCCGGTGGAGCGTTGATCAATACCGATGGCTCACTGGTCGGCATCAATACTGCCATCTACTCCCGCTCCGGTGGCTCGCAGGGCATCGGTTTCGCCATCCCCGCCAACCTGGCACGTGACATCCTCGAATCACTGGTCGATCACGGCCGGGTGATTCGCGGCTGGCTGGGCCTGGAAGTCCAGGAGCTGACGCCGTCGCTGGCGCACTCCTTCGGCTTGAGCGCTCCGCAAGGCGTGGTGGTCGCCGCCGTGCTGCGGGATGGCCCCGCGGCGCAGGCCGGCCTGCGTCCCGGTGACATCCTGACGGCAGTCGCCGGCAAGCGCCTGATCGATGCACGCCTTGCCATGGCCGACATCGCCGCGGTCAAGCCGGGCGACACCCTGCAACTCAATCTGTTGCGGGATGGCAAGCCCATGGAGGTCAGCGTCAAGGTCGGTGAGCGGCCGATTCCCGACAGCACGCCCTCTCCTGCCGCCGCAGCTCCGGGCGTCTCATCCCCCGGCTGACAATGGCCGCCGGACTGGCCAACGGCTTTCACGCAAGAACCAGAGCCAGAACCAGAACCAGAACCAGAACCAGAACCAGAACCAGAACCAGAAAAGCCCGCCACGGAAACCGTGGCGGGCTTTTTCATGCTCATGAACTACACCATGCTCATGAACTACACCATGCTCACTCGATGATGCGATTCTCGGCACTACGGGCGTGAGCGGTCAGCGACTCACCCCGCGCCAGCACCGATGCGGTACGCCCGAGGATGGAGGCACCTTCGGCCGAGCACTGGATCAGCGAGGAGCGCTTCTGGAAGTCATAGACCCCCAGCGGCGAGGAGAAGCGCGCGGTACCGGACGTCGGCAGCACATGATTCGGGCCGGCACAGTAATCGCCCAGTGCCTCGGAGGTGTGGGAGCCCATGAAGATGGCGCCCGCATGGCGGACACCTTCGACCCACGCTTCCGGATCCGCCACCGACAGCTCCAGGTGCTCCGGCGCGATACGGTTGGTCAGTTCCAGCGCCTGCTCCGGCCCGCTGACGCGAATCAGGGCGCCACGCTCGCGCAGCGAGGTCTTGATGATCTCGGCACGCTCCATGGTCGGCGCGAGACGTTCGATTGACGCCTCGACCGCAGCGAGGTGCTCATCATCCCAGCTGATCAGGATCGCCTGGGCATCCTCGTCATGCTCGGCCTGCGAGAACAGGTCCATCGCCAGCCAGTCCGGATCGGTCACGCCATCGCTGACCACCAGAATCTCGGACGGTCCGGCGATCATGTCGATGCCGACCTGACCGAACACCGCCCGCTTGGCAGTGGCCACATAGATGTTGCCGGGACCGACGATCTTGTCGACGCGCGGCACCGTCTCGGTGCCATAGGCCAGTGCCGCGACGGCCTGGGCGCCGCCGATGGTGAAGACCCGATCGATACCCGCCAGGTGAGCCGCGGCCAGCACCAGTTCATTGACCACGCCATCGGGGGTCGGCACGACCATGATGATCTCGCGCACACCGGCGACATGCGCGGGGATCGCGTTCATCAGCACGGAAGAGGGATAGGCGGCCTTGCCTCCCGGGACATAGATGCCAGCGCGATCCAGCGGCGTGACCTTCTGCCCCAGCAAGCTGCCATGCTCATCCTTGAAGGACCAGCTTTCCGGCTTCTGATGCTCGTGATAGACGCGCACACGCTCCGCCGCGACCGCCAGTGCCTCGCGCTGATCCGCCGGCAGATCGGCGTAGGCCTTTGCCAGACGTTCGGCGTCGATCACCAGCTCCGACATGCTGGAGACACTCAGACGGTCGAAGCGATTGGAAAACTCCACCAGCGCGGCATCGCCTTCCTGCTTGACGCGCGAAAGGATGTCGGTGACACGATGCTGTACCTCGGCATCGGACACCCCCTCCCAGGCCAGCAATGCATCCAGGCGGGCAGTGAAATCGGTATCGCGGCTATCGAGCCGGTTGATCAGGGTATCCATGCGAACCTCTTGTCATGTCATTGGCAGTGAGGGCTGAGCCGGACGGGCGCTGCTGCCAGATCGTCTCTGCGATCTTGAGTGATGTCGTTGCTGACGAGTCCCGCCGCGTGACACGAGGCCGGGACCTGGTCATTCATGCGTCGCGACGTGCTTCCACCGCCTGACGCAGGCGGTCGATCAACGGCTTGAGGCGATCATGCTTCATGGTCATGGCGGCCTTGTTGACCACCAGACGCGTGCTGATGTCGGTGATCAGCTCACGCGGCTCCATGCCATTGGCACGCAGGGTATTGCCGGTATCGACGATATCGACGATCTCATCGGCCAGATTCATCAACGGGGCCAGCTCCATCGCGCCATACAGCTTGATGACTTCAGCCTGGATGCCCTGTTCCGCGTAGTAGCGACGCGCGACATCGACGAACTTGGTGGCGACGCGACGACGCGCGCCCTGCTGCTGCTGACCGACAACCCCGGCCGTCATCAGACGACAGGCCGCGATCTCCAGATCCAGAGGCTCATAGAGACCTTCGGCGCCATGTTCGAGCAGCACGTCCTTGCCGGCGATGCCCAGATCAGCCGCTCCCAGCTGCACATAGGTCGGCACATCGGTGGCGCGAATGATGACCAGCTTGACGTCAGGCAGGTTGGTATCGAAGAGCAGCTTGCGGCTCTTGTCCAGATCTTCCAGCGGTTCGATGCCGGCATCCGCCAGCAGCGGCAGGGTTTCCTTGAGGATACGCCCCTTGGAAAGGGCGACGACCAGTTGCTTGCTCATGGGGTATTCGCCCGTGCTTGTGCGTAAGAATTCAGCAGACGCTGCCGACCTGCGATGGCCGGCAGCGCATGGAGGCAGGACTCGGCTCAACCGGCGGAGCGGCGGATGATCACGCCCAGCCCGGAGAGCTTCTCCTCGATGCATTCATAACCACGATCGATGTGGTAGATGCGATCCACCATGGTTTCGCCATCGGCGACGATGGCCGCGATCACCAGCGAGGCCGAGGCACGCAGGTCCGTGGCCATCACCGGGGCGCCCGACAGGCGCTCGGTACCGGTCACCACCGCCGTGTTGCCTTCCAGGGCGATGTGCGCGCCCATGCGGTTGAGCTCCTGCACGTGCATGAAGCGGTTCTCGAAGATGGTCTCGATCACGGTACCGGTGCCTTCGGCCACGGCATTCAGCGCCACGAACTGGGCCTGCATGTCCGTGGGGAATGCCGGATACGGCGCCGTACGGATATTGACCGCCTTCGGACGCTTGCCCTGCATGTCCAGCTCGATCCAGTCATCCCCCGTGGTGATGGTGGCACCGGCTTCTTCCAGCTTGGCAAGCACCGCATCGAGGGTATCGGCGCGCGTGCGGGTGACGCGCACCTTGCCACGCGAGGCCGCTGCCGCGACCAGGAAGGTACCGGTCTCGATGCGATCAGGCATCACGGAGTATTCGCAACCGTGCAGCCTCTCGACCCCTTCGATGACGATGGTATCGGTGCCGTGGCCGGTGATCCTGGCGCCCATGGCGATCAGGCATTCGGCCAGATCGACGACCTCCGGCTCGCGTGCCGCGTTCTCGAGCACGGTGCGCCCATCGGCCAGGGTCGCGGCCATCAGCAGATTCTCGGTACCCGTGACGGTCACCACGTCAAAGACGATGCGAGCGCCCTTGAGGCGGCCACCCGGCGCCTTGGCACGGATGTAACCGTTCTCGACCGAGATCTCCGCGCCCATGGCTTCCAGGCCACGGATGTGCAGATCCACCGGGCGCGAGCCGATGGCGCAACCGCCCGGCAACGAGACTTCGGCACTGCCGAAGTGAGCCAGCAGCGGGCCCAGCACCAGGATCGAGGCGCGCATCTTCTTGACCAGCTCGTAGGGCGCATGACAGTGCTCGACCTTGGAGCCGTCCAGCTGCACGGTCATGTTGTCGCCCATCACCGGCTCGACTCCCATGCGCCCGAGCAATTCCAGGCTGGTGGTGATGTCTTGCAGGTGCGGCAGATTGCTGATGGTCACGGGACCTTCGGACAGCAGTGTCGCTGCCAGGATGGGCAGGGCCGAATTCTTGGCACCACTGGCCCAGACTTCCCCGTTGACCGGCCCGTTGCCGGTGATAATCAGCTTGTCCATGAAATGTTCCGATCAGCTCTGGGCGTTGCCGACGGCAGCATCGTACTGCGCCGGGGTATAGGTACGAATGCTGATGGCGTGAAGCGCGCCAGAGCGAATCTCGTCATTGAGTGCGGCGTAGACCAACTGCTGGGCCTTGACGCGACTGAGGTCAGCGAAGACCTCGCCCACGGCGACGACCTGGAAGTTGCATCCTTCACCCTGGATATGAAAATCGACGTTCTCGATTCGAGCCTCGAGCAGGGCCTTGACATCATTCGGTTGCATGACGGGCGATGACTCCTTCGCGGTACATGTCCGGGCCAGGCACATTACGCTGCGCTTCGACCTGGGAGATATGACCGCACATGGTAATCAAAAGCGCGCGGGAACGCGATTGGCGGCAGCCTCCTGCCTCCCACGTTCCCGCGCGCAGTGGTGGTGATCGAGCGGCTGGGCAGCCCGGCCGGAGCACGATCAGACAGCATCGACCTCAGGGCGAGGCGCCGAATCCGACGCCTGACCCGTGGCCTCCAGTCCCGGCAACAGGACATCGAGGCCAGAGACGGAGGCCAGACGCTTGAGCGCAGGCGATAGACGCAGATGCGTGACATGCCCCGAATGGCGCGCCAGATGACGCTGCCACTCCAGCAGGACACTCAACGTGGCGGTGCTTGCGCCACCGACGCCACAGAGATCGATCTCGATGCCCTCTGCATGCTGCCCGAGCCACTTGCAGCCCACTTCGGCGAGCTCGGAGGCGTGATCGAAATCCGGCTGACCGCTCAGCGTCAGGCAGCCATCGCCGGCGCTCAGGGTCACGTCATCATCATCGAAGAGTGTTTTCATGGTCATATCGCCAGTGGTCAGGCTCAGCTGTCGCTGTCGCCCGCGCTCTCCCCGCTGTCCTTTTCCAGGTCGACATCCGGCTGCCAGCCCTGGATGACGGCATCGATATCACGGCCATTGTCACGCATGGCCTGGTCGAACTGATTGCGGAAGGTCAGGCCCAGATTGACGCCATTGACGATCACGTTGACCACTTTCCACTCGTCATTGCGCAGACGCATGGAATAGGCCACCGGGTACACCTTGCCCTTGGTGTCGATCACGTCCATGTAGACGGTGTCCTGATCTTCATAACGACGCTCGCCTTCACTGTCCTTCACTTCGAGCTTGGCGTAGTCAAAGCTCACCAGGCCCTTCGCGTAGGTACCGATCAGGGTGTCATGGAAGACCTTGGAGAATTCGGTACGCTGTTCCGGAGAGGCACCCTTGAAGTACTTGCCCATCACGCTTGCCGCGATGTAGCGGTAATCCACGACCGGCTCGAGGGAGTTGTCGACCAGCGCTTCCAGCTCGTCGACGTGATCCTTGTAATAGCTTTCGCGGCTGTCGATCTTGGTGGTCAGGCCTTCGACGGTATCACGCAGCAGCACGTCCGGCTCCTGGGAAGCGGCAGAGGCCAGCGGGCTCATCGCCATCATGGCAGACAGGCTCAATACGCTCAGTGGGCGAATCAGCTGCTTGAGGATATGGGTCATCGGATTTGCTCCTTGAAAATGTGCATCGCGCCAACGGCGAGTCAGGTCTGCGTCAGCTCTTCGAGAAATTGGAGACGAACTGCTGAATCAACTCTTCCAGTACCAGTGCCGACTGGGTATCCCGGATGGTGTCGCCATCCTCCAGCGTTTCCGGATCCCCCCCGGTGGTCAGGCCGACATATTGCTCGCCCAGCAGACCGGAGGTCAGGATGGCAGCCGTGGTGTCCTTGCTCAACTTGCCCTTGAGGCTGCTGTCCAGCTTCATCGTGACACGGGCGTCAAACCACTTGGGATCCAGCTCGATCTTCTCGACACTGCCGATCGCCACGCCCGCCATGGTCACCTTGGACCGCGGCTTGAGGCTTCCTATCCCTGAAAAGTTGGCATTGAGCACGAAGGTGTCATCCGCCTGCTGGAAGGTGACGCCACTGACGCGCAGCCCGAGGAACACCATGCCCAGAAAACCGGCAAGTACGAACAGGCCCACGCCGAACTCGACCATGCGGGTACGTTTCATCCAATATCTCCAAACATGACGGCTGTGAGGACGAAATCGAGTCCCAGCACCGCCAGCGATGAATAAACCACAGTACGTGTGGTCGCGCGTGAAATGCCTTCCGAGGTCGGGATCAGGTCATAGCCCTGGAAGACAGCGATCCAGCTCACCACCAGCCCGAAGACCAGTGACTTGACGACGCCGTTCATGACATCCCCGACGAAGTCGACATTCGATTGCATGCTGCTCCAGTAGGCCCCTTCGTAGATGCCGAGCCAATCGACACCCACGAGCTTGCCACCCAGAATCCCCACGACGCTGAAGCCGATGGTCAACAGCGGCAGGGACACGAAACCGGCCCACAGCCGCGGAGCGACGATCCGCTTGAGGGGATCCACGCCGATCATTTCCATGCTGGTGAGCTGCTCGGTCGCCTTCATCAGGCCGATCTCGGCCGTCAGGGCAGAGCCGGCGCGCCCGGCGAACAGCAGCGCCGCCACGACCGGGGCCAGCTCGCGCAGCAGCGACAGCGACACCATCTGGCCAAGCGCCTCCTCAGCACCGAACCCGACCAGAATGGTATAGCCCTGCAGGGCCAGCACCATGCCGATGAACAACCCCGACACCAGCACGATCGCCAGTGACAGCACGCCGACGAAGTGCATCTGACGCACCCAGAGGGAGAACCCCTCACGGGATGGCAGGCCGACGCCCGCCTGCGCCAGCAGCATGCCGGCGCGTCCGATGGCAGAGATCACCTCGATGGTGCTGCGCCCCAGCGAGGTGATGGCCCCCAGCGGGCCACGATTCAGACCGCTCATGCTGATTGCCCTCTCTGTGAAGTGCCACTGGCCGCTTCTCTGCCATCGAGAATGTCGCCGGCGAAATCCGGCGCGGGATAGTGGAACGGCACCGGTCCATCCGGCTTGCCGTGGATGAACTGGGCCACGCGCGGGTCCGCCTCGGCGTTCAGGGCTTGTGGCGTGCCCTGCGCCATGACCTTGCCATCGGCGATCACATAGACGTAATCGGCGATGGTCAGCGTCTCCTTGATATCGTGGGAGACCACCACCGCCGTCATGCCCAGCGCATCGTTGAGGCGACGGATCAGATTGACCAGCACGCCCATCGAGATGGGGTCCTGACCGGCAAAGGGCTCGTCGTACATGATCAGGTCCGGATCCAGTGCGATGGCGCGTGCCAGCGCGACACGCCGCGTCATGCCACCGGAGAGCTCGGCGGGCATCAGTTCACGCGCCCCACGCAGCCCGACGGACTCGAGCTTGATCAGCACGATGTCGCGGATCATCGCCTCGGGGAGATTGGTATGGACTCGCAACGGGAAGGCCACGTTCTCGAACACGCTGAGATCCGAGAACAGCGCACCACTCTGGAACAGCATGCCCATGCGACGACGCATGCGGAACAGTTCGCGCCGCGACAGGGCATGCACATGGTGACCGGCGATATCCACACGCCCGGCGGACGGGGTCAACTGCCCCCCGATCAGCTTGAGCAGCGTCGTCTTGCCGGTACCGGAGGGCCCCATGATGGCGGTGATCTTGCCACGCGGAATCTTCAGGTCTATCCCGGAGAAGATCTCGCGCTCTCCACGGGTGAAGCGCAGGCCTTCGACACGAATCAATGCGTCGTCGAGGTCGATGTCAGCGGAGCCACGGCGAGAGGATGGCGATGCATCAGCGCCGGCCGCAGCGGTCGCTGTAGCAGCCTGACCGGGTAATTCAGTCATAGAAGCATCCGCTGTGAGGGAGTCACGACACTGGCCATGGGCAATCCGTCGCCTGGCACTGTGCCGCGAGTCCGAATCTTGGAGTTCATGGATCACGTCATTCGGGAATCAAGTTAGTTAGCGAACATCGTATCCGAACCCGCCCCCTCACTACCAGTCCGTTGCAGGGTCCATCGCATCCCGCAGATGCGATCCCTTGCCTTGCAATGCCTTGGGGGGATGCGTTTAATGGCGCGGTCACTGGCGACAAGCCGCTGCCCTGCCTCCTGCCCCGAGAGTTCCGATGCTATATCCCATCCTCGCTGTCATCCTTGGCCTGATAGGTCTTGTCTGGAGCGCCGATCGCTTCGTCGAAGGCGCCGCCGCTACCGCATGGCGAGCTGGCATGAGCAAGCTGCTCATCGGGATGACCATCGTCTCCATCGGCACTTCGGCGCCGGAGATCGTGGTCTCGATCATGGCCTCACTTGACGGCACCCCCGACATCGCCACCGGCAATGCTCTGGGGTCCAACATCGCCAACATCGGTCTGGTGCTGGGCGTCACGGCGCTCATCGCTCCCATCCCGGTGCATTTCGGCCTGGTGCGCCGTGAACTGCCGCTGCTGCTGGCCGCGACGGCACTGGGGGGCTATGCCCTCTCCAACAGCGGGCTCGAGCGTCTGGATGGCATCCTGCTGCTGGCACTGCTGGTGTTCACGCTTGTCTGGCTGTTCAAGGTCGACTCGCCGAGTGACGCCGAGAGTCAGGATGACGTCCCCGAGATGAGCGCCGGACGCGCCATCTTCTGGCTGCTCTTCGGACTGGCGGTGTTGATCGCCAGCTCACGCGCGCTGGTCTGGGGCGCCACCGATATCGCCCAGGCACTCGGCGTCCCCGAACTGATCATCGGCCTGACCGTCATCGCCATCGGCACCAGCCTGCCGGAGCTCGCGGCCAGCGTGGCCAGCGCACTCAAGCGCCATCACGACATCGCCATCGGCAACGTCATCGGCTCCAACCTCTTCAATATCCTGGCCGTCCTGCCGGTACCGGGCCTGCTGGCACCGGGGCCGGTGGATGGCAGCGCCATCAGTCGCGACTACCCGGTGATGCTCGGTCTGACCCTGATGCTGGCCGCCCTGCTCATCTGGCAGCGTCGCGGCCGCATCGGCCGTGGTCCGGGGCTGGTGCTGCTGGCCTGCTACCTCGGCTACACGGCCTGGCTTGCCATCAGCCTGACTCGCTGACGCCTGTAGGCGGACAGGCCGGAACGATCAGGCCATCCGCCCCATGTCAGCATCACGCCCGAGGCGTTGCAGCGCGTGAGTGACGCCTCTCTCACGTACCTTGAGTCCTGGCCACACACAGGCAACAATCTGAACATGACCAAGTCCTCCAGAATCCAGCCCGCCACCTCCGACATGTCTTCCACTGCCGATGATTCGCCCTCCAGCGGCCGCGATCACGCCGCCATGCAGGCGGATTTCCGCGCCAGCGCCCGACGCACCTTCGCGATCGAGGGCGCCGCCATCGCGGCACTGGAGCACCAGCTGGATGCAGAGTTCGATCATGCCTGCCAGCTGATGATGGCGACCAAGGGCCGGGTGATCGTCACCGGCATGGGGAAATCCGGCCATATCGCCAGCAAGATCGCGGCGACTCTGGCCAGCACCGGCACGCCGGCGTTCTTCGTGCATCCCGGCGAAGCCAGCCATGGGGATCTCGGCATGATCACCTCGTCGGACACGGTGCTGGCACTGTCCAATTCCGGTGAAACCGCCGAAGTCACCGCCCTGCTGCCACTGCTCAAGCGCATGGGGACGCCGCTGGTCTCGATGACCGGCAAGCCCGGCTCGACGCTCGCGCGTGATGCAGACGCACACCTGGACACCAGCGTCGCCCAGGAGGCCTGTCCGCTGAATCTGGCACCGACGGCCTCCACGACCGCCGCACTGGTGATGGGGGATGCGCTGGCCGTGGCACTGCTGGAAGCCCGCGGCTTCACCGCCGAGGAGTTCGCACTCTCTCATCCCGGTGGCAGTCTGGGGCGGCGACTGCTGCTGCGCGTCCAGGACGTCATGCATCAAGGCGATGCCCTGCCACGCGTGGCGCTGGGCAGCCCACTGCGCGATGCGCTGCTCGAGATCACCCGCCAGGGCATGGGGTTCACCTGCGTGATCGACGAGGACGAGCATCTGGTCGGCGTCTATACCGATGGGGATCTGCGCCGCACCCTGGATCAGCACGGCGATCTGCGGGCGCTCAAGGTCGATGACGTCATGACGCGCGGTGGCAAGACCATCCGTTCCAGCATGCTGGCCGCCGAGGCGGTGCGCATCATGGAAGAAAACCGCATCAGCGTTCTGGTAGTCTGTGACGAGGATGAGCACCCGATCGGCGCCATCCACATGCACGGCCTGCTGGCCAGCGGCGTGATCTGAACTCCCCCGCGGGATTGCTGTCTCTGCACGACAGTCCCGTGAGTCTGGCGAGGGCAGCACGCAACCGTTGGCGGTCGTCGCCTACAGGAATGCGTCACGCATGCACGGAATGCGAGGAGAAAGACCATGAATGACATCACTTCCCTGGCGGAGGACTACCCCCAGGACATCATCGACCGCTCACGTCGCGTGCGCCTGCTGGCGCTGGATGTGGACGGCGTGCTGACGGACAACCGGCTGCACTACGATGCCAATGGCGTGGAAACCAAGAGCTTCCACGTCCAGGATGGCCACGGCCTCAAGCTGATCCTGCGCAGCGGTATCCGAGTCGCCTTGATCACGGGTCGCAGCTCGCCGATGGTGGAACGTCGCGCCAAGGAGCTGGGTATCCAGGACGTCATTCAGGGCCGCGAGGACAAGCTGGTCGCGCTGACCAACCTGTGTCGCGAGCACGATATCGCGCTGGATGAGGTGGCCTACTGCGGAGATGACCTGCCGGATCGCGAAGCCATCCGTCGCGTCGGTCTGGGGGTCAGCGTTCCCAACGCCATGCCCTATGTGATGAGTGAAGCCAACTGGGTGACCACTCGTCAGGGCGGTGATGGTGCCGTGCGCGAGATCTGTGATCTGCTGCTCAAGGCACAGGGCCACTGGGCCTCGGTGCTGGATACCTATCTGCAGGAGTCGCGCGCCTGATGCCACGTCTTCCCCGTCCCTCTCCGCGCCTGTGGCTGATGCTGCTGCTCCTGCTGGTCGGCGGCGTCATGGCCCTGATCGAGCAGCGCAACAGTCTGGAATCGACAGTGGATGTCGACGCCAGCAGTGATGAGCCGGATTACTATCTCGACGGGGCTGACATGACGCGCTTCGATGCGCGGGGAGTGTCGATCCAGTCGATGACCTCCCCGCACATCGAACACACGCCAGGCGATGACGTGACGCGTGCGCAGGCACCGAAGATCCGGACCAACGACAGCGAAGACCGTCGCTGGTACGCCACGGGTGACAGTGGCGTGTTGAGCGCCGGCGGCGACACCTTCACCCTCGAGGGCAATGCCAGACTGCGCCAGCCTTCGGACGCCTGGACACTGGACACCGACGTGCTGCATTACAGTCGTGAGCAGAACCGTGCCTGGAGTGACGTGCCGGTGGTGATCACCCAGAATGGTCAACGCGTCGAGAGTGACCGCTTCAGCGCTGACCTCTCTCAGGATTCCGCCCAGCTGGAAGGCCGCGTCCGCAGTACCCTGCAACCCGGCAAGGGCAAGAGCGATGCCGCCCGGGAAGCCGAGACTCTCGACACCGGCAATGACACCACCCGTGACGATGATGGCCGCGTCTCCAGCACCTTCGATGCCGCACCGGCCCAGGATCAGTGAGCGCGCCCCTGCATGCGCCGAATCCTCTCTCCCCGATTTCCGCTTCACGATGGCCTGAGTGATCGTGAAGCCTTACCAGTTCTGCCAAGGAGCACTCCATGACTTCAACGACTCTCACGCCCTTGACGGTCTGGCGCCAGACACTCAGACCCGGTGTCATGGCCCTTGGCCTGGCACTTGGCATGACGACGCTTTCCCCGACCGCACTGGCGCTGGACAGCGATGCCAACCAGCCGATCAACATTGCCGCCGACTCACTGTCACTGGATGACAAGGCCGGCACGGCCACCTATACCGGTCGCGTGGAAATGCGCCAGGGCAGCATGAAGCTGGATGCCGCGCGCGTGGACATCAGTCGCGCCGACAGCGGCGAGATCTCCCTGGTCAAGGCCACCGGCCAGCGCGCCTACATGGAGCAGAAACCCGATACCGACGAGCGACTGGTCAAGGGCTGGGCGAATACCATTCGCTACCACGCGCTGGAGCGCCGGGTGGAACTGGTCGGCGATGCCCGCCTGGAGAAAGGCGATGACACCTTCGAAGGTGGCTACGTGGAATACTTCCTGGACAAGCGCCAGGTCAATGCCAGCAATGGCACCGATGCCTCATCCTCCGAGGGGTCACGCGTCCACATGACCCTGACGCCACGTGGCGCCAATGCCAGCAAGGATCAATGAGCATGACTGCTGCCAGCCCACGTACCCTCAGCGCTCGTCATCTGGCCAAGGCCTACAAGGGTCGCAAGGTCGTCAAGGACATCTCGCTGGAAATCCGCCAGGGTGACATCGTAGGCCTGCTGGGCCCCAACGGGGCCGGCAAGACGACCTCGTTCTACATGATCGTCGGCCTCGTGCGCTCGGATGCCGGTAGCGTGACCATCGATGACCACGACCTGTCCGGCGCCGCCATGCACCAGCGGGCTCGCGCCGGCATCGGCTATCTGCCCCAGGAAGCCTCGATCTTCCGCAAGCTCTCGGTGTCCGACAACATCATGGCGATCCTCGAGACGCGCAAGGATCTGGATCGCAACGGACGCAAGGCACGCCTGGAGGAGCTGCTCAACGAGTTCAGCATCACGCATATTCGTGACAGTGCCGGCATGAGCCTTTCCGGCGGGGAGCGCCGCCGCGTGGAGATCGCTCGCGCACTGGCCACCGAGCCAGACTTCGTGCTGCTAGATGAGCCGTTTGCCGGCGTGGACCCCATCTCGGTGGGCGAGATCAAGAGCATCGTGCGCCAGCTGCGTGACCGCGGCATCGGGGTGCTGATCACCGACCACAACGTGCGCGAGACACTCGACATCTGCGATACCGCCTACATCGTGGGCGATGGTCAGATCATCGCGCATGGCGACGCCGACACCATCCTCGCCAACCAGCAGGTGCGTGATGTCTACCTGGGCCATGAGTTCAAGCTCTAGCCCGAGAGTGCCGTCAGCCTGGTGAGAGCCGTCAGCCTGACGAGAGCCGTCCGACCTCTTCTGCTCTCACCAGCACCCTCCAGCACCCGCCACTTCCTGCTTCACTGTCGGGGCCTCGTTCCCCGCCCCCTCACGCAAGCGCCTCGACATGCGCTTGCGTGATCTCCCCGTGAACCTTCCTGCTCTGCCACACCTCACTCGAATGCATGACGTCCATACCACCTTGGTGGCAACATGGCATGCAAGTTGCTTGAATATTCTCGACTGCCCCTTGTCAGTGCCCCGACCCACGGTATAGCGTAGATGCACGTTCCTTTGCCGTGAATGACAGACCCCATGAAACCCACCTTGCAGCTTCGACTCGGCACTTCCCTGACCATGACCCCGCAACTTCAGCAAGCGATCCAGCTGCTGCAGTTGTCGACGCTGGACCTGCGTCAGGAGATACAGCAGGCGCTCGAGTCAAACCCCATGCTGGAGCTTGACGAGGAATACGAGTCGCTGGATGTCGCGGAGACACAGGACAAGAGCGAGATCTCCACCTCCGAGACCAACAGCGAGATTCCTGAAGAATACCCTCTCGACAGTGACTGGTCGGACCTCTACCAGGATCACGCAGGCAGCCTGACCAGTTCCGGCAGCGGAAGCTCGAGCGAGGACGGGCCGGACTTCGATCGCAACACCAGTGTCGAAAGCCTGCAGGACCATCTGCGCTGGCAGCTGGCGATGACGGACCTCGATGCGCGTGAACGCCAGATGGCGGAGAGTCTGATCGATGCGGTGGATGGGGCCGGCTACCTGAGCATGAGCCTGGACGAACTGGTCGATGGCCTGCGAGGTCAGGGACTGCCCGGCCTCAAGGCGTCGGAACTCGAGCAGGTCCTGCTGCGCCTTCAGCAGTTCGATCCCACCGGTGTGTTCGCTCGAGACCTGCGGGAATGCCTGCTGCTTCAGCTGGCCCTGCTGCCGGACGATCTGCCACTGCTGGCCCAGGCCCGCCGTCTGGTGCGGCAATTCCTCGAGGCACTGGGCAATGACGATCGCAAGCTGCTCAAGCGTCGCCTGAGCCTGGATGATGATGAGCTGGATCACGTCATTCGTCTGGTACGGGCGCTCGACCCGCGCCCAGCGTCCGCCTGGGGCGAGCCTGCCAGTGATTACGTCATCCCGGACCTGCTGGTCCGTCATACGCGTCACGGCTGGCAGGTCGAGCTCAACCCGGAAGCGCTGCCCAAGCTGCGTATCCAGCCGGAATATGCCGCCCTCATCAAGCGGGCCGACAAGTCCGCGGACAACACCTTCCTCAAGGACAATCTTCAGGAAGCCCGCTGGCTGATGAAGAGCCTGTCCTCACGCAACGACACCCTGCTCAAGGTGGGCCGCGAGATCATGGCGCGCCAGATCGACTTCCTCGAGCAGGGGGAAGAAGGCATGAAGCCGCTGATCCTCGCCAACATCGCGGAAGTGGTCGAGATGCACGAATCCACCATCTCGCGGGTGACCACCCAGAAATATATCCACACCCCGAGAGGCGTGTTCGAACTCAAGTTCTTCTTCTCGAGTCAGGTGGGTGGCAGCGGCAACGGTGACGCGCACTCCAGCACCGCGATCCGCGCGCGCATTCGCAAGCTGATCTCGGAAGAACCGGCGCGCAAGCCATTGTCCGACTCACGCCTGGTGGATCTGCTGGCCAGTGATGGCATCGAGGTAGCGCGCCGGACGGTCGCCAAGTATCGCGAGGCCATGGGCATCCCCTCCTCCAGCGAGCGCAAGCGCTTGGCGTGAGTCTCGATAACGGATACCCGCAAGCCAGCGGGCTCCACACGTCGGAGCGCTGAAGCTCGCCCCCTTGCACCTGCCATCCTGGCATCATCTGCCAATCGGTCGTCTGAATACCGGTTGGCAATGCCTGTCCTTGCGACTGCGTGAGTGACTTCACGCCCCCAATTGCCTATTTTTCCTGCCACTTTTCTCCAGAGTGCTTTCTTTTTCCCTCACATCCCACGGACAGATAGCCAGGGGTCGCCACCGACTCCTGCCACACGAACGTCGACGTAAATGCTGACATTGGCCACAAACGGCCGGTTTCTCGAGCCCCATTCCGTCCGTGATGCGAGGCGATGCTCATGAAGAACCTGCTGATATCCCTCGCTGGGTTGAAGACAAGCCTTGCCCCACGATGCAGCGCAGCGTTGATCTTTGTTCAAAGCTTGGGCATTGTCGGGGTAGACGCTCGGTACACCGGCACCGCCGCTCTCGCCAGCAGATGATCGCCACGAGACCATGGCCGGAGTCAGAAAGTGGCCGCGCGTTCAATCAGGGTTTGCTCGCAGTCAAAAAGGGTTACAATTCAAAGGCAACCCGCTGGATAAAGGAGCGTGTCCATGCAAGTGAATATCACCGGGCATCATGTGGAACTCACCGATCCTCTCCGCGATTATGTCAACGAGAAGCTCGCTCGCCTCGAACGGCATTACGACAACATCACCAATGTTCAGGTGACACTGTCGATCGAGAAGGAACGCCAACAAGCTGCCTGCACCCTGCACGCCGCTGGCGCCGACCTCCATGCCCTGGCAGAAGACCCCAACATGTACGCTGCCATCGACGCGCTCGCCGACAAGCTGGACCGCCAGCTGGTCAAACACAAGGAAAAGTCCCAGGCTCGCTCTCAGGGCACCGGGACCCGTTGACCTTCTGCCATGACACTTGATCAGATTCTTCCCCCCGAGCGCACGCTCTACGGCGTCCCCGGGGGGAGCAAGAAGCGGGTGCTGGAATTCTTCAGCACCTTCATTGCTCAGAACATTCCCAGCCTGGACAGCCAGGAAGTCTTCTCGCGCCTGATCGGGCGCGAGAGACTGGGTTCGACGGGTATCGGCCACGGCGTGGCCGTGCCACATGCACGCAGTCCACACTGCAAGACCCCCATCGCGGCGTTCATGAAGCTCGGTGACCCCATCGACTTTGACGCCATCGATGGCGAACCCATCGATCTGCTGTTCGTGCTGCTGGTCCCCGAGGAGGCAGATGACACCCATCTCACTCTGCTCGGCCAGGTGGCGGAACTGCTCAACTCGCCCACCAACCGGGCAGCATTGCGCCAGGCAGACAGTCAGCGAGCATTGTTCGATGCCCTGACCTCGGCCATCGCCGAATTGCCGGCGCGCTGAACCTGCAAGCCCGGACTCGCTCCGGGCTTGTCGCTGACTGGCCTCAGGCACCCTCCGCTTTCACCTCATGCTGACCTCGCCCTGGGAGAGCACTCCATGAAGATCGTGATCATCAGTGGTCGCTCCGGTTCCGGCAAATCGATTGCCCTCCAGGCGCTGGAAGACATTGGCTACTATGCCATCGACAATCTGCCCGGCATGCTGCTGGCACCATTGGTCGAGCAGCTGGAAAAGGACAGCCCCACCCGCCGGCGCATCGCGGTCTCCATTGACGCGCGCAACCTCCCCGATGCCCTGAGTCGCTTCCCTGAACTGCTCGACAGCGTTCGTCAGAGCGGCATGGATGTGCAGGTCGTCTACCTGACCACGGACTCCCGTGTCCTGCTCGAACGCTATTCCGCGACCCGCCGCCGTCATCCGCTGACCCGCGACAATGACCGCACGCTGGCCGAGGCCATCGAGATCGAGCAGCAGACACTGGCCCCGATTCGTCAGAAGGCGGATCTGGTCATCGACTCGACCAACCTCAGCGTGCATGACCTGCGCTCGCGCATCACCGAACAGGTCGCACAGCACAGCTCTCGTCATCTGACACTCACCTTCGAGTCCTTCGGCTTCAAGCATGGCGTGCCGACCGATGCCGACATGGTGTTCGATGCCCGCTGCCTGCCCAACCCCTACTGGGACATCAATCTGCGCAGCGATACCGGTCGTGATGACAGCGTGGCGGAATTCCTGCAGCGCTACCCGGACGTCAAGGCAATGCAGGATGACATCGCCGGCTGGCTGGAACGCTGGCTGCCCGCCTATCAGGCCAGCAATCGCAGCTACCTGACCGTTTCGGTGGGCTGTACCGGTGGCCAGCATCGCAGCGTCTATCTCTGCGAGCAGCTGGCCGAACATTTCGCCAAGCAGCTTCCTGAGGTGCGTCTACGCCACCGGGAACTGGGGATCCATACGGCCCTGGCGATCAGCGATACCCGTCAGGAGTCACACGATGCCCAGTCGTGAACTGGTTCTGACCAACAAGCGCGGGCTGCATGCTCGCGCTGCCACCAAGCTGGTCAACTGCTGTGCGCCCTTCGAGGCCACGGTCATGGTCAGTCACGGTGAGCGACGCGCCAACGCGGCCAACGTCATGGCGCTGCTGATGCTGGCAGCCCCGTGTGGCACGGCGCTGATCATCGATGTCGAGGGCGAACAGGCAGATGAGGCCCTGTCTGCGATCGAGTCCCTGTTCGAGGCGCGCTTCGAAGAGGAAGAATGACGCCGCCGCACGCCGTCTGACATCCCCCGCCCGCCGGCTTTCTGCCACTTTTTCCGCGCTGATTGCCCTACCGATAAGAAACAGTGTTTTCTTTTGTCGACGCGCCCCCCTGCGCCAATGGTAGAATCAACGCTGTCCTTCATGTCGACAGGGGAAGCCGACAGATGAGCAAGACGTCACGCAAACTCAAGCCAAGACTTGATCGCCTGTCACAGGCACTGGAAAGTGGCGAGCTGGATCAGGCAAGGCGCATGCTGAATCGCGGCCTGGCACCGGTGGACGTGGCCCACTTGCTGGAATCCTCCCCCCCCAAGGAGCGCAACCTGCTCTGGGAGCTGGTCGACGCCGAACTTCAGGGCGATGTGCTCCAATACCTTGGCGAGGATATCCAGAGCGACTTCCTCAAGGACATGGATGCCGAGGACGTCCTGGCCGCCACCGAGAATCTGGAACCGGATGATGTCGCCGACATCCTCCAGCGGCTTCCGAATGCCGTGATTCTCGAAGTCCTCGACTCCATGGAGGCGCAGGAACGCCAGCGGGTCGAGACGGTGCTGTCCTATCCCGAGGACACTGCCGGCGGCTTGATGAACACGGACACCATCACCATCCGTCCGGACATCACCCTGGATGTCGTGTTGCGTTACATCCGCCGTCACGAGCGACTTCCCGATTCCACCGACACTCTGCTGGTCGTCTCGCGCCGCGATGAATTCATCGGCGCCCTGCCCATCAACCGCCTGCTGGTCTCTGACCCCGGTGTCACGGTGCGCGAGGTGATGGATACCGACAGCGTGGTGATTCCGGCATTGATGCCGGAGAGCGAGGTCGCCTCGCTGTTCGAGAAGCATGACCTGATCTCGGCGCCTGTCGTCGGCGGTGATGGCAATCTGCTCGGGCGCATCACCATCGATGACGTGGTCGACGTCATCCGCGGCGATGCCGAGCACCAGGTCATGTCGATGGCGGGGATGGACGAGGATGAAGATACCTTCTCCCCGGTGATGCGCACCTCCTGGCGTCGCGCCATCTGGCTTGGCATCAACCTGCTGACCGCCTTCATGGCGTCCGCCGTGATCGGGATGTTCGAGGGCACCATCCAGAAGATCACCGCGCTGGCGGTCCTGATGCCCATCGTCGCCAGCATGGGCGGCATTGCCGGCTCACAGGCACTGACGGTACTGATTCGCGGCATCGCACTGGGACACGTCAAGAGTGGCAACGTGCGCTGGCTTCTCAAGCGCGAAATCATCGTCGCGGGGCTCAATGGCCTGCTGTGGGCGGTGGTGGTCGCCGGGATCGCCATCGTCTGGTTCGGTGATGTCCAGCTGGGGGCCATCATCGGTGCCGCCATCATGATCAATCTGTTGATCGCGGCCGTGACCGGGACATTGCTGCCGATACTGCTCAAGAAGCTCAATATCGACCCGGCCCTCTCCGGCAGCGTGATCCTGACCACCGTGACCGACGTGATCGGCTTCATGGCCTTCCTGGGCCTGGCGACCTGGCTCTACCTGTAATCACGCCAGGAGAGTCACGCGTCATCCGGCAGCCTGCAGAAACGAAGACGGCCGCTCCCCCAGGAGCGGCCGTCTGTCTTTTCACGAAGGATGATCTCTAGCTCAATCTTCCAGCGCGTCTTCCTCACCTTCCGACATGCCCGCGACGGTCATGCCACCGATCAGCCAGCTGCCAGAGTGGATGCTGCCCCGGGTATCGACATCATCACCGACCGCCAGCAGGTTGGCGGCCATGTCACGCAGATTGCCGGCGATCGTGAACTCCTCGACCGCGTGCTGGATCTCGCCATTCTCGACCCAGAAGCCCGAAGCGCCACGTGAGTAGTCACCGGTCACGCCGTTGACGCCCTGCCCCATCAGCTCGGTCACCAGCACGCCGGTGCCCATCTGCTTGAGCATCTCGTCACGGG
This sequence comes from Cobetia sp. 3AK, assembly GCF_029846335.1. Taxonomy (NCBI): domain Bacteria; kingdom Pseudomonadati; phylum Pseudomonadota; class Gammaproteobacteria; order Oceanospirillales; family Halomonadaceae; genus Cobetia; species Cobetia sp. 3AK. Next base: position 477,821 of record NZ_JARWKR010000001.1, read on the forward strand.
AGGTCAGTGGCGCGATGATGCGCACGTTGCGCGCGCCGCCCGCGTTGCCGGTGGTCTGCATGCCCAGGCGACGAGCACTGTAGGCGCTCAGCATGTAACTCTGCACCTTGCCGTCGGCAAAGTAGACATTGTCACGCGTGGCGACACCGTCGTTGTCGAAGGCGGCACTCGACATGCCACCCACCTCACGCGGCTTCTCGCCGAGGGTGAACCAGTCAGGGAACAGCGGCTGACCCAGGCTGTCGCACAGGAAGCTGGACTCACGATACAGCGAACCACCCGCGATGGCGGACAGATAGTGCCCTACCAGGCCTGCCGACATCTGCGGGTCGAACATGACCGGCATACGCCCCGTCGCCACCTTGCGCGCGTTGAGGCGTGCCAGCGTGCGGCGTGCAGCCTCACGCCCCACATCCTCCGGGGAGCGCAGGTCGGCCGGGTTGCGCACGCTGGTGTAGTCATAGTCACGCTGCATGCCCTGTTCATCCCTGGCGATCAACATGCAGGACATCGAGTGTCGGCTGCCGCACTGACTGGCCAGGAAACCGTGGCTGTTGCCGTAGACCTGCACACCTTCCCCACTGGAGAAGCTGGCACCTTCGGATTGCGCGATGCCTTCCACTTCCAGTCCGGCACGCTCACACGCCAGCGCCAGATCCGTCGCGTCATCGACGCTGATCGCCCAGGGGTGATGCGCCTGAAGGTCCGGGAAATCGGTGGCCATCAGTTCGGCCGGCGCCAATCCGGCAAAGCTGTCCTCGCCGGTGTAATGAGCGATGGAGACCGCTTTCTCGACCGCGGCACGAATCGAGTCGCTACCGGCGTCGGAAGAGGTCGCGCTGCCCTTGCGATTGCCCAGATACACGGTCACGCCGATCCCCTGGTCACGCGACAGCTCGACGGTTTCGACTTCTCCGTCACGCACCGAGATGCTGACGCCCTGATCGACGCTGGCGCCCACCTCACAGGCATCGGCTCCCAGACTGCGGGCCAGCTCGAGCGCTTCGCTGACGCGGCGCTCCAGCAGTTGTTGCTGAGCAACGGCATCAAAGGCCTGGCTCATGTTGTTCTCCTTCTGAGGAGACGGGGCGCTGGCAGTGCTATACTGCCGCAAATTTCCCCGACTCGTTGGAATTGGCATGCGTAAAGAAAGACCTGAGGAGCTCGTCGAGCGTCCCAGCAAATCCCAGATGAAGCGTGAAATGATCGAGCTTCAGGCCCTCGGCAAGAAGATCATCGACATGCCGGCCGGTCAGCGCGCCAAGTTCCCGCTCTCCGATGACATGCTGGCCGCCATCGATGAGTGCGGACGCATTCGCAGTCATGAAGGCCTGCGCCGTCACATGCAGTACGTCGGCAAGCTGATGCGCAAGGAAGACCTCGAGGCCATCAACGCCGTCTTCCAGAGCATGGAGCAGCAGAGCATCCGTCGGGATGCCTCCTTCCAGCGCCTGGAGCGCTGGCGCGATCGCCTGATCGAGGACGACGAAGCCTTCGTGATCTTCGTCGAGGACTACCCGGAGGTGGACCGCCAGGCACTGCGTCAGCTGATCCGCAATTCACGCGCCGAGCGTGATGCCGGCAAGCAGCCCAACAGCGCCAAGAAGCTCTTCAGGCTGCTGCGTGCCGAGCTCGATCTGTAATTCTGACACCTCACGCTTCATCGACGCCGCCGCGGCCCTGCCACGGCGGCGTCGTCATATCGCTTCTCTGCTGATCAAGCGCACCGGTTCATGACTGGGTGCCACCGACCGTCAGCTCATCGAGCTTCAGCGTCGGCTGGCCGACCCCGACCGGCACCGACTGACCGTCCTTGCCACAGACCCCGACCCCGGTATCCAGCTCGAGATCATTGCCGATCATCGAGACGCGACCCATGGCTTCCGGGCCGTTGCCGATCAGGGTCGCGCCCTTGACCGGTGTGGTCACCTTGCCGTCCTCGATCAGATAGGCTTCGCTTGCGGAGAACACGAAGCGCCCGGAGGTGATGTCCACCTGGCCACCGCCGAAGCTGACCGCATAGAGGCCGCGCTTGACGCTCTTGATGATCTCCTGCGGGTCACGATCGCCACCCAGCATGTAGGTGTTGGTCATGCGGGGCATCGGCAGGTGCGCAAAGGACTCGCGACGCGCATTGCCCGTCGGCGCCATGCCCATCAGGCGGGCATTCAGCTTGTCCTGCATGTAACCGGTGAGGATGCCATCCTCGATCAGCGGCGTGTACTGACCCGGCGTGCCTTCATCGTCCACCGACAGCGAGCCACGGCGGTCCGCCAGCGTCGCATCGTCGACCACGGTGACGCCGCGCGCCGCGACCTGTTCGCCCATGCGTCCCGCGAAGGCGGAGCTGCCCTTGCGGTTGAAATCCCCTTCCAGACCATGCCCGACCGCTTCGTGCAGCAGCACGCCCGGCCAGCCATTGCCCAGCACCACCGGCATCTGCCCGGCGGGCGCATCGACGGCCTCGAGATTGACCAGTGCCTGACGCACGGCTTCCCGCGCGTAGCGCTCGGCGACGTTGTCGTCACGCAGACGGGTCAGCGGGAAGCGTCCGCCGCCACCGGCACTGCCACGCTCACGACGCCCATTGCGCACCGCGATCACGCTGATGTTGAAGCGCACCAGCGGACGCAGGTCCGCGGCCAGGGTGCCATCACTGGCACGCACCATCACCACCTCGTAAAGCGCCGACAGCGAGGCCGAGACCTGACTGATGGACGGGTCAAGGCTGCGGGCGATGCGGTCCGCTTCCTTGAGCAACGCGACCTTGTCCTCGGCACTCAGGCCATTGAGCGGGTCGATGCCGGAATAGAAGGACGGTGCCTTGGTGATGATCGAACGGGCGACCGTGCCATTGCTGCCACTGCGTGAGATGCCGGCGGCAGTGCGACCGGTGTCGGCAAGCGCGGCGGCATCGATCTGATTGGAATAGGCGAAGCCTGTCTTCTCTCCCGCCAGTGAACGCACGCCGACGCCACCATCGATGTTGTAGCTGGCGTCCTTGACGACACCATCTTCCAGCACCCAGCTCTCCTGCCAGATACGCTGGAAGTAGAGGTCGGCATAGTCGGTACCCGGACCCATGGCATGTGCCAGGCCGGCATCCAGATCATCCAGGCTGAGTCCGCCCGGGGTCAGCAACAGGGCCGCGGCATCGTCGAGCACGCGACCGGAACTCGCATTTTGCGTCATTCGGCACTTTCCAGAGTAATGTTCGGGTCGCCCCAGGGGCCTGATACCCGATAGTGAATTTGCGTCACCTTGTCGATGAAGCGACCGAAGATCTTGTCGGCCACGAACAGCGCACCGCCCACGGCGGGAGCGCCTGCCAGCACGGCGGCCAACGGCAGGTTCTGACTGACCGGCACCGTGATGGCCATGTGTTGATCAAGGGTACCGCGAAGCAGGTCAACCTGCCCGTTGAGCGTCACGGTGGTGGACGGCGCCTCGATACGCAAGGGGCCATCGCTTTCCAGACGCCCCGCAAAGAGAGTCGCGGCGCCCCGCACCTTGTCGAAGGCCGTGCCCTTGTCGGTCACATCCGAGAAATCCAGCGACAGACGACGCAGCAGATTGTCGACGTTGACCAATCCCAATAGCCGCGCGGACGCCGAGCCGAGATTCAGGAAACGTCCGTCGTCCAGCTTGACCTCGAGCCGCCCGTTGGAGCGCGACAGCGCAAAGTCCTGCGGCGCCCCCGGCCAGGCCAGCTTGGCCTCGGCGCGTGCGCGCTCGGCCTCGATGCCGCGTGGCTGGGACAACCGCTCCAGCAGCCCGCCCAGATCGCTGCCATCCGCGGAAAGACGAGCGCGCGTCAGACTGTTGGCACCGGCATCCTCCCAGGTGATGTTGCCCTGGGCCGTCATGTCGCCCACAGTAATGGCGAGGGGGGACACCACCAGCCGCTGTTGATCCGACTGCCACTCTGCACTGATGGGCCCCAGCTGCTGCTCGCGCCAGATGAGACGTGCCAGGCGCAGGCTGCCTGCCGGCAGCCCGGCCAGCGCCGCTGGGTAGGGAGTCGGCTCGACCCCGGTGGCCACGGCCTCGGTGAAGTTGCTTGGCGCAGGCTCGGGGGTTTCCCGGGTCTGTGGCGGCCACAGCGCGTCGAGATCAAGATGATCGAGATCCAGAATCAACGGCCGCGCGGCCCCGGACTGCCAGACGAGCTCCCCACTGGCGAGCCTGCCCTCCAGAGTGGCCGCCAGCCCCAGCGCTTGCTGTTGAGAGCTCTGACGAGGCGCTGCCTCAAGCGTCATCGGGCCGGTACACCGATCCTGGATCATCAGACAATCGGTGGCAACGCGCAGCCGCGACAGCTCGCTGAGTGCATCGCCACCGCTGCCACTGGCTCCATCATCGCCACTCGCGCCGGATAGCGCCCCGCCCCATGATGACCAGAGCTCAGGTGCCAGCGTCGGCGTCCGCCAGGCGATATCCCACCCCGTACGGGACGGCCATTGCGGGTCGCTCGGCCAACGTTCCAGCCACAGCTGGCCGGTCATCGGCACCTTGCTGCCATCATCACGCGTATTGCCGCCTTGCCAGCGAGCGCGGGCACGATTGGCGAGCACGACATCGCCACCGCCCTCGGCGAGCCCGACCTCCACCGACAATGCCGCGGTTTCATCACGCGCCTTGCCGAAGGGGGCCGGCAGATTGATGGCCGCGCCCTTGAGATCACTCGACAGCTGCAGGCTGGCTCCCTCCTCGGGCAGCATCAGACGCGCCTGATAATCGAACGTGCCGCCCAGCGCACGCGGGCTATCTCCCTGATTCAGTGCGGCACGGCTATCCTGCGCCGCATCACCGAGCAGCGTCTCGGGAGCCCCCAGCCAGCTCAGCACCGGTGCCAGCGGCGCCTGGCCACTGAAGGCCACCGCCCCCTTGCTGGCCGAATCCGCCTGACCGATAGTGAGTGCCGCCTTGACCGCGCCACCGAACAGCTGCCCTGACAGGTCGCCGGTCAATTGCTCGCGCTGTCCTTCAGGACGCGTGGGGTCATGCACGAATGCCAGCGGGCCGCGAATGCCGGCGATCTCGATGCCCGGCCCGGGGAAGGCCAGGCTTGCCGCCTGCTTCTCACCGACCTTGCCCGTCACCTCCACCCGCGCCTGCTCGGCATCTTCAAGCGGTACGCGAATCTTCATGGCCGCCGCCACGGAGCCCTTGCCCTGCCACTCGGCCAGCAGCTCCGCGGTGTCCTCGAGCGGTGCATGCGAGAGCAGATCGAACAGCGCCTCGACACTGCCCGTGACATCCCCCTGGATATCCAGGGTGTCATCGTGCATGTCGACCTTGGCCTGATCCACCGACAGACGCTGCGCGCTACCCAGCGCGACCGGCCGTGAGTACGCCGACTCGACGCTGGCCGTGAGATCATTGTCATGCAGCTCGAGATTGCCCTTCACGCCGTCAAGCGCGGGCCAGCCCTCGACATAGCCGAGCCGCCCGTTCTCGATGGCAAGCTCGAGATCCATCGCGTCCCCGGGGCCGTAGCCATTCTCGCCATTGTCCTCATCCCAGACCTGCTCCAGATGCAGAGAACCCTCTGGCACGACACCTGCCACATCACGCGTCAGCCATTCACGCAGGGAGGGGTCCAGTACCTTGAGCGGCAACCAGTCCGCCAGCGGGATGCTGCGAGCATCCACATCCTGCATGTCCAGATCCAGCTGGAAGCGGTCCGCATCATCCGTGGGAATCTGCAACCCGAAGCGTCCCGTCACCCTGGCGCCATGACGCGAGATATCCAGATCACGCCCGCTGATCTGGCTGCCGGCATCATCCACCTGCCAGTCCACCACCCCCTGCGCGGACTCCAATGACCAGCTGTCACCGAAGACCTCCGGGAAATGGAATCGCATGCCGGGGGCTCCCTGGAAGGTGACACTGCCCTGCATGCCCCCTTCATCACGACTCCGCGCCGTGACCCACGCCGCCAGCGGCCCGAGCCCCGGAGCGCCCTCCCAGGGTTCCACCTCGGTATCCGTCAGGCCAAGCGCCAGCGTCATGCTCAGCGGGGCTTCAAGGCCGATATTGGCCAGTGACAGGGACAGTCCGGTGGCGGTGCCACGCGGATCGAGTGACTCAAGTATCTCGCCCAGCTCGCCCAGCTCCAGCACGTTGCGCCAGCGCGCCACCCGCGCCAGATCGAAGCGACCGGTCACAAGCGAGACACTGCCATCGGCGAGATCCCCCGACAGGGAGATACGCTCAGGGAGGCTGGCAAGCGCGGCCTGCAATCGAGCAGGCGGCTCCTGTGAAGCGGAATCTGAATCCGATGGAGAATCCGAGCGCTGGGCCACCTGTGCCTCACCGTCACTCACGACGGCGTCATCGAGCTGCGAGGCTCCCACCGAGAGCTGATTGAGCCACGCCTGCCAGCGATCCCCGCCCGACAGATCCCGCAGCCACTGTCCCCGCGCATGGATGTCCTTGAGGGCCAGCATGGCGCCATCGTGATCCAGCGTCAGACGATTGAGATCGAGACGCAGGCGAGCGTCTTCCAGCCGTGCCTCTCGCCAGCGCGCCCACAGCGTGGCGTTGCCATCAGCATCACGCAGCATCAGGCTGTCGCGCTCACCGATCAGGCGCCCGACACTGGCCAGTGCACCGGCATCCAGCTCCACCTGCAGCTGCGCGGAATAATCGGCGAGCCCCGCGTCGCCGGGCAGCACCTCCAGCACGGCACTCACGCCGGCCTGGGGCGACTCCCCTACGCGCAGCTGCCCCTCCAGATGAGCGCGTTCACCATCACCGGCCAGCAACAATTCGGCCGCGTTCAGATTGAGCGTATCGTTGCGTCCATGCAGCACGAGACGCACATCCTCGAGCCTCACGCGCTGACGCGCCAGCAGTGCCAGGCCCTGCTCGAGCTGTTCCAGGCTCATCTTCCCCTTGGGCTCGAGGGCTTCAGGCGGGCGCGGCGGCCCCGGCCAGCCCCAGCTGCCATCGTCATGCTGATAGAGGTGAACGATGACGCCAGTGGCGGTCGCACGGTCAAACACGGGCGCCAGATGGCGCAGGGAGGACAGCACATCAAGCCGCGATTCGAGATGCTCCACGCTCAACAGCGGGGCCGCCTCCATCTCGTCGGGCCGAAAGAGGTTAAGACCGGAGAGCTTGATGGCCGGGTCGAGATAGTCCATTCGCCCGTCAAGCGATGACATCCCGACATTGGAATGGGTCTGGGTAGCGATGAAGTCGCTGATCGCGTCACGGCGAGATTCCAGCGTCGTCAGCCACCAGCGCAGGCCACCGATCACGATCGCCAGCACCGCCAGCAGCACCGCCAGCGCCATCAAGAGCCTTCGCCCCCAGCGCCGCCGCCGTGAAGGCGAAGGGATGGGAGACGAGGCTTGATGAGATGACGGAGCATCACCGGCCGTGGCGGCCGACTCCGTCGGTCCATCCGCCGCTGTCAGCCTGTCTGACTCAGCGGGTGGCACTTGCGGCTCATCCGAGGAAGAGGTCACACGCGGATCTCCGAGCAAACATGATGACACGCTACCTCACGCCTACGCAGGAGGGAGGCACCCGACCTCGAGGGCCATGCATCGCCCTGCTGTGCCAGCAGGGGGAACGAGTGTATCAATGCACCGATGGCGAGACTCCACCGGCGGAAACACAGATGGCGGGCACCTTACATGAGAACGATGTCATATTGCTCCTGAGTATAATGCGCCTCGACCTGGAAACGGATGGTCTTGCCGATGAAACTCTCGAGGTCCGCCACCGAGGCCGACTCTTCATCCAGCAGACGGTCCACCACATTCTGGGAGGCCAGCACCATGTAGGTATCCGGACTGTAGGCACGCTCTTCGCGCATGATCTCACGGAAGATCTCGTAGCAGACCGTCTCCGGCGTCTTGAGGGTGCCGCGCCCCTGGCAGGTCGGACAGGCTTCGCATAGCACCTGCTCCAGACTCTCGCGGGTACGCTTGCGGGTCAGCTGCACCAGCCCCAGTTCGGTCACGCCGGTCATCTTGTTCTTGGCGTGGTCCCGCTCCAGCGACTTCTCGAGCACTCTGAGCACCTGACGCTGATGCTCGGCCTCTTCCATGTCGATGAAGTCGATGATGATGATGCCACCCAGGTTGCGCAGACGCAGCTGGCGGGCTATCGCCGTGGCCGCCTCGAGATTGGTCTTGAAGATGGTCTCTTCAAGATTGCGATGCCCGACGAAGCCACCGGTATTGACGTCGATGGTGGTCATCGCCTCGGTCTGGTCGATCACCAGATAGCCGCCGCTCTTGAGCTGGACCTTGCGCCCCATCGCCTTGTGAAGCTCATCCTCGACGCTGAACAGATCGAAGATCGGCCGCTCGCCGGGGTAATATTCGATGCGCCCTTCCATGTCCGGCATGAATTCGCTGGAGAACTCCTTCAAGCGCAGATAGTTCTCGCGGGAATCGATGCGCACACGCTCGATCTCGTCTCGCATCACGTCACGCAGGGTACGCATGAACAGTGGCAGATCGTCATAGATCACGCTGGGCACGGCGGCAGTCAGACGCCGCTCGCTGACCTTGCGCCACAGCCGCAGCAGGAAATGCATGTCCTGCTTGAGCTCCGCCTCGCTGATGCCCTCGGCGGCCGTGCGCAGGATGAAGCCCCCCGGAGCGTCCGGGTCAAGCTCGGTCAGGCAGCGCTCGGTCATCTCCTTGAGCCGCTCACGCTCGACATCGCTCTCGATACGCTGCGACACCCCGGTGTGGGGAGAGTCGGGCATGTAGACCAGATAGCGGGACGGTACCGACAGATGTGTGGTCAGACGCGCGCCCTTGGTGCCGATGGGGTCCTTGGTGACCTGCACCACCAGCGGCTGACCTTCGCTGAGCAGCTCGCGGATCGACAGCTGCTCATCATGCGGGGTATGCGCGGGCATCACCTCCTGCGCATGGATGAAGGCGGCACGTTCGAGACCGATGTCCACGAATGCCGCCTGCATGCCGGGCAACACGCGCACCACCTTGCCGCGATAGATATTGCCGACGATACCGCGCCGACCGCTGCGTTCGATGAACGCTTCCTGCAGAACACCGTTCTCGACGACCGCAACGCGGGTCTCCATCGGTGTCAGGTTGATCAATACCTCGCCACTCATAGCGCAAGTCCTTGTAAAGTCGTTGCTTGCGATTATGACATAGCAAGGCAGCCCCCGGCTGTGGTCTATCGACTAACGATGTCGCCGGCGGCTGATTTTCCACAATCCCCTCGGCGGCCCCCTGCCCGCCCGCCCACCGTCACGACTGCCAGCAGGCAATGCCCCTGGCCATGAGCAAGCGGGACGTCTCGTGCAATGGCAGCCCGACCACCGCGCTGTAACTGCCTTCAAGATGGCTGACGAAGATGGCGCCCAGTCCCTGGATCGCGTAGCCGCCGGCCTTGTCCGCGGGTTCTCCCGTGGCCCAGTAACGCGCGGCCTCCTCACGATGGATGACGCGAAATGTCACGCGGCTCTCGACCAGCTCGCTTTCGCAGCACAGGGATGGTGACGGCTCGTTCGAGGCGGACGCCTGCTGACGATGGCAGAGCGTCACCGCGCTCAGGGCCTGATGACGACGACCGGAAAGCGCCATCAGCATCTCGCGGGCATCCGCTTCATCGCGAGGCTTGCCCAGAATCCGGCCATCCAGCGCCAGGGCGGTATCGGCTCCGAGCACCACCGCCTCAGCCTCCCCCTTGTCCAATCGCCTGAATCCGGCCTGTGCCTTCTCACGCGCCATGCGCATGACGTAGTGCTCCGGCGACTCATCGGGACGAGGTGTTTCATCGATGTCGACCGGGGCCACCTCACACTTGACACCGATACTGGCCAGCAGCTCACGCCGACGCGGCGAGCCGGACGCCAGGACGAGACGTGGCGAACGTCCGGGAATCTCGGGCGCTGCGGGGGTTGCGACAATGGACGACGACGCTGACATGTCTCCCTCCTGGGCAGGTTTCTTGATCATGAGACAGCAGAAAGCCGCCCGAAGGGGCGGCTCTCAAGCATACGATATGCCACAGGCTCACGCCGTCAGTCGACGACGCAGCATCTGCAGCAGGGTGTAGAGCCAGGGCCACAGCGCACCCCCAATCACCGCCGACAGCAGGAAGGACAGACTCACTGGCCCGGCACCGAAGATGCTGCGCAACCACTGGTCCACCAGCTGCGCGATGCCCAGCACCACGATCACCAGCAAGGCCTGCTGCAGCAGTGAGTAGGCGCGGATGCGCTGGTAGAGCAACACGCCCATGAAGGCGGTCAGCGAGAGCACCAGCGCATTGTGCCCCAGCGGTGCCCCCTGCAGGACATCCAGCGCCAGGCCGAACAGGAAGCCATGGAAGACACCGACACTCTGCGGCGAGACGATGCACCAGTAGACCAGCATCAGACCGAGCCACTGTGGACGCCAGATCAACCACACATCCGGCAAGGGCATGACCTGAAGACACAGGGCCAGCAGCAACGAGAACCAGCACAGCAAGGTGGTCTGGGGACGAAAGGCCATCAGTTGTTCTCCCCTGGCGCATTGGCGCTCTGCTGCGCCTCGGCATCCGCCGCGTCCTCGTCACCCGCGTCCGAAGCGGGCGCGGCGAGGTTGTCCTTGGGCAGCTCGTCAAGACTGTCATCCACGTAGAGGCTCTCCACGTCGACGGCGGGTGGCATCTGGATCAGGAAGTTGCGCGAACGCTCAAGCTGGGCAATGGGTTCGGCACTGACGCGAGCGAAGGGCTTGCCGGGGTCATGATAGACCTCGGTGACACGTGCCACCGGCAGGCCGCGCGGAAAGCGCAGCGCGAGCCCTGAGGTCACCAGCAGGTCCCCGACACGGATATCCGCGGTATCCGGCACGTGCAGCACATCCACCTGATCGATCTTGCCGCTGCCCTGGGCAATGAAGCGCAGGCCATTGCGATTGACCTCCACCGGCACGGCATGACTGGCATCACTGATCATCAGCACACGACTGTTGTAGGCCGACGTGGAGATGACCTGACCGACCAGCCCGTAGGCATCCAGAACCGGCAGGCCGATGCGCACGCCGTCCTGCTCACCGCGATCCACCACCATGCGATGGGAGAACGGATCAGCATCAAGCGTCAGCAACTGGGACGTGATGTAGGGGATATCGCTGCGCTGACCGGCATTGAGCAATTCGCGCAGACGGGAATTCTCGGCAGACAGGCTCGCCATGCGTTGCACACGGCTGGACAGATTGAGCAGCTGCTCACGCAGTGCCCGGTTTTCATCGGCGAGCTTCTGCTGGTCGGCAAACACCAGTGCGCCCCAGCTGAGGCCCTCTGTAGGCAGACTGACCACCCATTGCACAGGGGAAACCAGTGTCGCCATGCTGGCACGCACGTCGACCATCCAGCTGAAGCGATCTTCGGCAAACATCAGCGCGAAGGACAGCACCGCACACAACAGCATGCGATAGCCGGGCACGGGGCCACGCGTGAACAGGGGTTTGATAGCACTTCCTCCGACAGGCCGGGACCAGCCGTACAGCACACAGCATGCCCGGCCCCGGACGAGGTCAATCGCTCGACAGCAGCTCGAAGGTGTGCTGATCGATCATTTCCAGCGCCTTGCCACCGCCACGCGCCACGCAGGTCAGCGGGTCTTCGGCGATGATCACCGGCAGGCCCGTCTCTTCCGCGATCAACTTGTCGATGTCACGCAGCAGCGCACCACCGCCGGTCAGCACCAGACCGCGCTCGGCGATGTCGGATGCCAGCTCCGGTGGAGACTGCTCGAGCGCGCTCTTGACCACCGAGACGATGGCCGCCAGCGGCTCCTGCAGCGCATCGAGAATCTCGTGGGAGTTGAGCGTGAAGGAGCGTGGAATGCCTTCGGCCAGATTGCGACCGCGCACGTCGATCTCGCGCAGCTCGCCGCCCGGGTAGGCACAGCCGATCTCTTCCTTGATGCGCTCGGCCGTCGCTTCGCCGATCAGGCTGCCGTAATGGCGACGCACGTAGGAGGTGATGGCTTCGTCGAAACGGTCGCCGCCGATGCGTACCGACTCGGAGTAGACCACGCCGTTGAGCGAGATGATGGCGATCTCGGTGGTACCACCACCGATGTCGACCACCATGGAGCCCATGGCTTCCTCGACGGGAAGACCAGCACCGATCGCGGCCGCCATGGGCTCCTCGATCAGGTAGACCTCACGCGCACCGGCCCCTTCGGCCGATTCCTTGATGGCGCGGCGTTCGACCTGGGTCGACATGCACGGCACGCACACCAGAACGCGAGGACTGGGCGTCAGGAAGGTGCTCTGATGCACCTTGCGGATGAAATGCTGGAGCATCTGTTCGGTGACGGTGAAGTCGGCGATGACGCCGTCCTTCATCGGGCGGATGGCCGTGATATTGCCGGGGGTACGCCCCAGCATGCGCTTGGCATCGGCACCGACAGCCGCGACGCTGCGGGCATTCCCGGATTGGCGAATGGCAACGACGGAGGGCTCGTCGAGCACGATACCGCGACCGCGCACATAAATGAGCGTGTTGGCGGTACCCAGATCGATCGACAGATCGCTCGAGAACAGCCCACGTAAACGTTTAAACATGGAAGTTGATCACCTAGTCCAGACCGGAACCCTGTGCAGACGCGAACGGTACCATTGCCACCCCATGGCGGCAAGCTGACACGCCTGCCAGCGCGCCGCAGATGTGGTACATTTCACGCCGAATCACACTGTGACAGCGCAACGGGCGAGCAGTTGCCTCACCGCTGGCCAACGCCAGGTCACCGAGCAGACTGCACTCGCCGTTACCTCAAGCCTCACGAAGCCAAGACAGGGAAACTTCCATGGCCCTTGAACATTCAGATGTGCTGCGTGCCGCTCACCTCGCACGCCTGGGTCTTGCCTCGCAGGATGCCGAAGCCTATGTCGCGGATCTTGATCGGATTCTCGCCATGGTCGACCAGCTGCAACAGGTCGACACCGACGGCGTCGCTCCCCTGGCGCACCCGCTGGAAGCCACGCAACGCCTGCGTGCCGACGAAGTCACCGAGTCAAATCAGCGCGAGCGTTTTCAGCAGGTGGCTCCGGCCACAGAACAGGGGCTGTATCTGGTACCGCGCGTCGTCGAGTGATCACGCCTGGCCGATCCCTCACGTGAGGTGAGAGACCGCCAGACCTGATACCACGCCACGCGGCACGCCCCGTCCGCCCCCGGAATTTCCGCGTGCGATGCCCTTTGCATCGTGTGCACAGATGGAATCGAACATGTCATCGTCCATTGCACTACATGACAAGACGCTCAGTGAGCTGGCGCAAGGCCTCGAGGCCGGCGAGTACACCAGTCGCGAGCTGACGGAAGCCTTCCTGGCCCGTATCGAACGCCTCGACGGCGAGCTCAACAGCTACATCACCCTGTGCCGTGAAGAGGCGCTGCGCGAGGCCGATGCCGCGGACGCCAGGCGTGCCGCCGGCAATGCCGCACCGCTGACCGGCGTGCCGATGGCCATCAAGGACATCTTCTGCACCGAGGGTGTGCGCACCAGCTGCGGCTCGAAGATGCTCGACAACTTCATCTCCCCCTACGACGCCACCGTGATCGAGAAGCTCAAGGCGGAAGGCGTGGTGATGCTGGGCAAGACCAACCTCGATGAGTTCGCGATGGGCTCCTCGAACGAGAACAGTTACTACGGTCCGGTCAAGAACCCGTGGGACCTGTCCGCCGTCCCGGGTGGCAGCTCCGGCGGCAGCGCCGCTGCCGTCGCCGCAGGCCTCGCCCCGGCGGCACTGGGCACCGACACCGGCGGCTCCATCCGCCAGCCGGCCGCCTTCTGTGGCATCACCGGCCTCAAGCCGACCTACGGCCGCGTCTCCCGCTACGGCATGATCGCCTATGCCTCCAGTCTCGATCAGGGTGGCCCGATGGCACGCTCCGCCGAGGACTGCGCGCGCCTGATGAACGTGATCGCCGGCGCCGACCCGCGTGACTCCACTAGCGTGGTACGTGGCGTGCCGGACTACGTCGAAGGCCTGGACTATGACCTCAAGGGCCTGAAGATCGGCCTGCCGAAGGAATACTTCGGCGACGGCCTGTCAGCGGAGGTCGAAGCCTCCGTGCGTGCCGCGATCAAGGTCTTCGAGGATGCCGGTGCCAGCGTGCAGGAAATCTCCCTGCCGCATACCCACCTGGCCATCCCGACCTACTACGTGATCGCACCGGCCGAGGCCTCCTCCAACCTGTCGCGTTACGACGGCGTGCGTTTCGGCCACCGCTGCGCGGACCCGCAGGACCTGGAAGACCTCTACAAGCGCACTCGCGAGGAAGGCTTCGGCGACGAGGTGAAGCGCCGCATCCTGATCGGCACGCACACCCTGTCCGAAGGCTTCTTCGATGCCTACTACATCAAGGCCCAGAAGGTGCGTCGCCTGATCCGTCAGGACTTCCTCGATGCCTTCGACCAGGTCGATGTGCTGATGGGGCCGGCGGCACCGACCCCGGCGTTCGATCTCGGCGCGCACAAGGACCCGCTGTCCATGTACCTGCAGGACCTCTACACCATCGCCATCAACCTGGCGGGCATTCCGGGCATCAGCGTGCCGGCCGGTCTGGCTGGCAAGCGCCCGGTGGGTCTGCAGATTCTCGGCCCGCACTTCGGTGAGCAGACCCTGCTGGGCGTCGCGCACCAGTTCCAGCAAATCACCGACTGGCACCGCCAGCGCCCGGAATTCGGACAGGAGCAAGCCTGATGCAATGGGAAGTCGTAATCGGGCTTGAGGTTCACGCTCAGCTCGCCACCCAGTCAAAGATCTTCTCCGGCTCGTCCACCACCTACGGTGCCGAGCCCAACACCCAGGCCAGCGCCGTCGACCTCGGCCTGCCGGGCACCCTGCCGGTGCTCAACGAGCAGGCCGTGGCCATGGCCGTGCGCTTCGGCCTCGCCGTCAATGCCGCCGTGGCCGGCCGTTCGGTGTTCGAGCGCAAGAACTACTTCTATCCGGATCTGCCCAAGGGCTACCAGACCAGCCAGATGGATCAGCCCATCGTCGGGCCGGGTGAACTCGAGATCCTGCTCGAGGATGGCACGCGCAAGTCGATCCGCATCCACCATGCCCATCTCGAGGAAGACGCCGGCAAGTCGCTGCACGAAGACTTCCAGGGCATGACCGGCATCGACCTGAACCGTGCCGGCACACCGCTGCTGGAAATCGTCTCCGAGCCGGACATGCGCTCCGCCAAGGAAGCGGTGGCCTACGTGAAGGCGATCCACGCCATCGTGACGTACCTCGGCATCTCCGACGGCAACATGGCCGAAGGTTCCCTGCGTTGCGACGTCAACGTCTCGGTGCGTCCCAAGGGGCAGGAAGCCTTCGGCACCCGCGCGGAGATCAAGAACGTCAACTCCTTCCGCTTCATCGAGCGCGCCATCCACTTCGAGGTGGAGCGTCAGATCGAGCTGATCGAGGACGGCGGCAAGGTCGTGCAGGAAACTCGCCTGTATGATCCGGATGCCGACGAGACGCGCAGCATGCGCACCAAGGAAGAAGCCAACGACTACCGCTACTTCCCGTGCCCGGACCTGCTGCCGGTGGAAGTCGACGACGCCTACATCGAACACCTGCGCCAGACTCTGCCGGAGCTGCCGGCCGAGAAGCGCGCACGCTTCGAAGGCGAACTGGGGCTGTCCGCCTATGATGCCAGCGTGCTGTCCGCCAGCCGTGAGATGGCCGACTTCTTCGAGGAAGTGAAGGATGTCTGCGGCGACGCCAAGCAAGCCGCCAACTGGGTGCAGGGCGAACTGGCCGGGCGTCTCAACAAGGAAAATCTCGACATCACCGTGAGCCCGGTCTCGGCAGCCCAGCTGGGGGGCCTGATCAAGCGTATCGTCGATGAGACCATCAACGGCAAGGCCGCCAAGCAGGTGTTCGCCGCGCTGTGGGATGGCGAAGGCGAGAGCGCCGACGAGATCATCGAGTCACGTGGCCTCAAGCAGGTCACGGACACCGGTGCCATCGAGGCAGTGGTCGACCAGGTGATCGCCGACAATCCGGCTCAGGTGACCCAGTATCAGGAAGCCGAACCGGACAAGCGTGGCAAGATGATCGGCTTCTTCGTCGGTCAGGTGATGAAGGCCTCACGCGGCACCGCCAACCCGCAACAGGTCAACAAGGTGCTCAAGGAAAAGCTGGACAGCCTCAGCTGATCCTGCGCCTCTGAGTCATCCTGTCGCTGCATGCAACGGCCAGTCACGGACATCCCGAGGCTGGCCGTTGTCGCTCCAGGACTCAGGGCATTTCCAGTCAATCGTCGCTTCGCGAAGGAAGTTCTGATGGCAGATGATGTCGGTGCGCGCCTGCGGGCGCTGCGTACGCTGCGGGGCATCTCGCAACGCGAGCTGGCCAAGCGCTGTGGGGTGACCCATTCCAGCCTGTCACTGATCGAACAGGGCAAGGTCAGCCCCTCGGTCAGCTCACTGTCCAAGATTCTCGCCGCCATTCCCATGAGCATCGGTGATTTCTTCACCATGGAACTCGAGAACACCGCCAAGGTGTTCTATGGCGAAGAGGAACTGACGAACGTGGGCAGCGGGGAGGTGGTCTTCAAGCTGGTCGGGGCCAAGCGTCAGGATCGCAATCTGTCGTTCATGATCGAGACCTATCCGCCCGTCAGTGACACCGGCCGCGAGATGATCACCCATCAGGGAGAGGAAGCCGGTGTGGTCATCGAAGGCGAGATCGAGATCACCATCGGCAGCGACACTCGGGTATTGAAAGCCGGTGAAGCCTACTACTTCGATACCAATGTGCCGCATCGCTTTCGCAACATCGGCGAAGTCGAGTGCCGTCTGGTCAGCTGTGCGACGCCGGCGCGCATGTTCTAGACCTTGCGGCAAACACTTGCGGCAGATGACAACAGAAAAGAGGCCACGCGATCGCGTGGCCTCTTTTCGTGCTGCACGGTGTTCCGCCAACGCGTGACAGCCCGGTTCGGTTTCAGCCCAGCCCAGCGCAGTTCAGCCTAGCTCAGTCCAGCGCGATCCAGACACTCTTGAGCTGGGTGTATTCCGCCAGTGAGTGATGGGACTTGTCGCGCCCATTGCCGGACTGTTTCACGCCGCCGAAGGGCATGCTCTGATCGCCCCCCGCCCAGTTGTTGACGAAGACCTGGCCGGATTCGAGACGATGGGTCATGCGCATGATGCGGCCGATGTCCTGGCTCCAGAGCCCCGCCGCCAGTCCGAAATCACTGTCATTGGCCAGCGCCAGCGCCTCCTCTTCGGTCTCGAAGCCGAAGACCGACAGCACCGGCCCGAAGATTTCCTCACGGCCGATCACCATCTCGGGCGTGACGCCATCGAAGACCACCGGACGGATGAACAGCCCCGGCCCGGCAACGTCTTCGCCGCCGGCACGCAGCACCGCCCCCTCCTCGATCCCCTTGCGGATGTAGCCCATCACGCGCTCATGCTGGGTGCTGTCGACCATCGCCCCCATGAAGCTTGTCGGGTCCAGCGGGTCGCCCGGCTGCATGCGCTCGGCAGCCGCCGCCACCTTGGCGACGAAGGCGTCGCGGATCGAGTTTTCCACCAGCAGGCGGGAACCGGCGATGCAGACCTCACCCTGGTTGTAGAAGATGGCGGCAGCGGCACTCTCCGCCACGCGATCCAGATCCGCGCAATCGGCGAACACGATGTTGGGGCTCTTGCCACCGCACTCCAGGAAGACACGCTTCAAGTTCGACTGTCCGGCATACTGCATCAGCTGCTTGCCGACGGCGGTGGAACCGGTGAAGGCCAGACACTCGACGTCCATCGACAGGGCCAGCGCACGCCCGACGGTATGCCCGAAGCCCGGCAACACCTGGAAGACGCCACTCGGGAGACCTGCCTCACGTGCGAGTGCCGCCAGACGCAGCGCTGACAGCGGTGACTTCTCCGACGGCTTGAGGATGACACTGTTGCCCGCGGCCAGCGCCGGCGCGACCTTCCAGGCCGTCATCATCAGCGGGAAGTTCCACGGCACGATGGAGGCCACCACCCCCAGCGGCTCGCGCAGCACCATGCCCAGCACCTGCTCGCCGGTCGGCGCGACCTCGCCGTACAGCTTGTCGATGGACTCGGCCTGATGGCGGATCGAACCGATCGCTCCCGCCACATCATCCAGCGCGCTGGTGATCGGCTTGCCCATGTCGAGGGTATCCAGCAGCGCCAGCTCATCCTGGTGTCTCTCCATCAGGTCCGCCAGCCTGAGCAGCACGCCCTTGCGCTCGACAGGCGCCATGCGCGACCAGCCCCCCCTCTTGAAGGCGGCGCGCGCATGCCGGACGGCGATCTCGGCATCGGCGCCGTCACAGCTGGCCACCTTCGCCAATCGTTTCCCAGTGGCCGGATTGAGGCACTCGAAGGTCTCGCCGCTGACCGCCGGCACGAAGTCATCATTGATGAAGGCATTGCCTTGCAGTTGCGGCGTCAGACGGGCGGCGAGCGCCTGCCAATCGGTCAATGTCCGGGGACGGCTCATGATCAGGATTCCGAAGTCAGGTAAGAGGGGGCAGGTCACACGAGAACGCAGGAGAGGCAGCCAGCGCCGTGTCATCCTGCAGCGTCTGCAGGCGCGCGGGACGCGGCTTCGTCGTCATCTTCACGACGGCTGACGAGGTGTCTCCTGAACGGATGATGCTTGCCTGGACCTGTCCCGACAGGCCGCGGCAAATCCTTCCAGAATCGCCTGATACAGCGGATGCTGACGTGGCTTCCATTCGGGATGCCATTGCACCGCCAGCGTGAAGGCTCCCGCTGCGATGATCGAGATCGCCTCCACCAGACCATCCGGAGCGACCGCTTCGACACGCAGCCCTTCGCCCAGCCGCGCGATCCCCTGCTGATGCACGGAATTGACCCGCGCCTCAGGCGCGGCGTACAACTCGGCCAGCCGTCCGCCCGGCAGGATGCTGATGCCGTGGGAGGGGGCGAACTGCACGTCGAGATCGCCCTCGGGCTCACGATGATCCCTCAAGCCGGGCACGTTCTGCACCGCCTGATGCAAGCTGCCACCGAAGGCGACGTTCAGCTCCTGAAAGCCGCGACAGATACCCAGCAACGGCAGTTGCAACTCGAGCGCCAGCGGTACCCAGGCCATGGCTGACGCATCTCGTGCCGTGTCTTCATAGGTATTCTCCGGCGCGATGGCCTCGCCATACCGCGCCGGATGCACGTTGGAATAGCTGCCCGTCAGCAGCAACCCATCCAGTCGCGTCAGCAGCGCTCTGGCCGAGTCAGCCATGACGTCTTCCCATACCGGGATCACCAGTGGCTCCAGTCCGAATTCGCGCAGGGCACTGACGTACTTGTCAGTCACCATGTGCGCCGGATGGCCTTCAATCGTGCGACGGCAGGCGATCACACCCACCAGAGGGCGAGACGTCATGGGTTCTCCTTCAGGGGCCGCTCATGCACCCCGGTCATCTGGTATGTTTTATTCAACATCAATTGAACTGACATCCTTGCCAATCAGGCACGAAGGCAATCTCAAGCAAGGGGAACTACGGGACAGAGATCGAAAGAAAGCGCCTCAGCTGATGATACTGCCTCGAGGGTGCAGCGGGTAAGCGCTGTGAATTATTTGACAACACGGGATGGCGTGGCGATATATGATGTGCCACCACCCGCTCACAGGACCCCCCATGAACAGCCTTCACGTCGATGAGGCCAGAGAGTTTCTGGACCGCCATCCGGAAATCGAGAGCATCGACCTGCTGATCAGTGATATCAGCGGCATCCAGCGCGGCAAGCGTATCCCGCGCGAGAATCTGGAAAAGGCCTACGAGCAGGGCATCAACCTGCCAGGCTCCGTCTTCGCGATCGATATCGCCGGCAACACCATCGAAGAGACCGGTCTGGGCCTGGAGACCGGGGATGGGGATCAGGTCTGCCGCCCGATCCCCGGCACCTTGATGCCAGCCCCCTGGCTGCGCGGCGGCAAGCAAGGCCAGCTGTTGATGAACATGCGCGATGACAGGGACGGCCCCTTCTTCGCGGACCCCCGCAATCAGCTGCAGAAACAGGTCGATATTCTGGCCGGGATGGGGCTGACCGCCGTCGTCGCGCTGGAACTGGAGTTCTATCTCGTGGATCGTGAGCGCGATGACCTGGGCATGGTGCAGCCACCCTGCTCTCCGCTCACGGGTGAGCGCGCCACGGAAAGCCAGCTCTACTCCATCGGAGAGCTGGATGAATATGCCGACTTTCTGGAAGAGATCCAGAATGCCGCACGCATCCAACAGCTGCCGCTGGATACCGCGCTCAAGGAGTGCGCCCCGGGTCAGTTCGAGATCAACCTGATTCATCTCGACGACGTCATGAAGGCCTGTGACAGCGCCGTCCTGCTCAAACGCCTGATCAAGGGTGTCGCCCTGCGTCATGGCTTCGACGCGACGTTCATGGCCAAGCCGTACGGTGATGAAGCCGGCAATGGCATGCATGCGCACCTGAGCCTGGTGGACCGCGATGGACACAATGTCTTCGCAGACCCCGGCGAAAATCCTCTGGGCACCGAGACCCTGCGTCACGCCATCGGCGGCCTGCTGGAACTCATGCCCGCCTCCATGGCGCTGTTTGCCCCCAACCTGAATTCCTACCGCCGTTTCCAGCAGGGCCTGTACGTACCGATGGCGCCCACCTGGGGATTCGACAACCGCTCGGTCGCCATCCGCATTCCCTCCGGCCCCAATGAGGCGCGTCGGCTGGAGCATCGGGTCGCCGGGGCTGACGTCAATCCCTACCTGCTGCTGGCGACGCTGCTGGCCTCCATCATCCATGGCATCACCCATCGGATCTCCCCGGGTGAGCCGGTGACCGGCAATGCCTATGATCAGTTCGAGCCCAGCCTGACCAACAGCTGGCCCGAGGCCCTGACGCTGCTGGAGGAAAGCGCTCCCCTCACGGCCGCTTTCAGCGAGCGCTTCCTGAATGTCTTCATTGCCGGTCGCCGGGCGGAGCGCGAGGCCGCGATGCAGATCATCAGCCGTCTGGAATACGACTGGTACCTGCGCAGCATCTGAGGCGCCTCACCCCGGACACGCTTGCGCAGTGGGAATTACGGCCGGAACGCGCTTGCCGGCCCTGCCCTCCCGCTTCGGGTGCATCAGAGGCCGAGCCTGTCGCGCGTCTGGTAGTACCAGGCTCCCACGGCAGACAGCGGCACTCGCAACAGTCGTCCCCCGGGGAACGGCAGATGCGGCAGGTTCGCGAAGGCATCGAAGCGACCCTCACGCCCCCTCATCACCTCGCTGATCAGTCGTCCGGCGAGGTGACTGCAGGTCACGCCATGCCCGGAATACCCCTGGGCGTAATAGACATTGTCATTGAGCACGCCGAACTGCGGCAGTCGATTGAGCGTCATCAGGAAGGTTCCGCTCCAGGCATAGTCGATCCTGACGCTGGCCAGCTGCGGGAAGACCTTGAGCAGCTTGGGCCGAATCAGAGCCTCGATATCGGCGGGGTCTTCACCGCCGTAGTTGACACCGCCCCCGAAGAGAAGACGGTTGTCGCGGGTCAGGCGGTAGTAATCCAGCAGATAGTTGCAGTCCTCCACCGCCATGCCATTGGGCAGCAGCCCGCGCGCCACGTCATCCGCCAACGGCTCGGTGGCGATGATCTGCGTGCCGCAGGGCATCGACTTGCCCTCGAGCTCCGGCAGCACACCGTGAAGATAGGCATTGCCCGCCATCACCACACGCTCGGCCCGGATGGCGCCAGCGGCCGTCCTGAGCACGACCGGACTGCCATGCTCGAGACTCACCAACGGGCTATGTTCGAAGATCACCCCGCCGAGGGACTCGAAGGCCGCGGCCTCGCCCAGCACCAGATTGAGCGGATGGAGATGGCCGCCGGAGTGGTCGACCAGGGCGCCCGTATACCCTTCGGCGCTCACTTCACGCTGGTAGGCATCCCCTTCCAGCAATTCGAGACTGGTATTGCCATAGCGCTCCCAGAGGGCCTTGTGCTCCTTGAGTCCCTTGAGCTGACGCGCGTTGCAGGCGGCAAAGAGATTGCCGTCGCGCAGATCACAGTCGATGGCATAGTCAGCGATGCGATCCCGAATGATGCGATTGCCCTCAAAGGCCATGTCGCCCAATGCCTGCGCCGTCCGTGCGCCGAAGCGCGCCTCGATCACGTCAATGTCGCGACTGTAACTGTTGACGATCTGCCCGCCATTGCGACCCGAGGCCCCATACCCCACGCAGGCAGCCTCCAGCACCATCACCTTGAGCCCCTGCTCGGCCAGGTGCAGTGCCGCCGAGATTCCCGTGAAGCCAGCGCCGACCACGCAGACATCGCAGCTGACCTCACCGGACAACGGCGGGCGCTCGGGGGCGGCATTGGCGGAAGCGGCATACCAGGAGGCGGCAGGCTCCAGGGGGGTAGTGGCACTCATGACAGCATCCTTGTGGTAGACCAGATCAACCTGCGAACAAGACATCTTGCAGATACACACCATGAGCGCCGGACTGACGCGTCATGCCCCTCACTGACGCCCCCCCTTCTTCCGCCCGCCTCTTCCCCTGAACCTCGGGAGGCCACGACGGATGTCGTGGCCTCCCGGTATCCGTTGGCGTACCGCAGGGGGTCTAGACACGCAGCAGCAGGTGCTCACGCTCCCAGGAGCTGATGACCTGGAAGTATTCCCCATGCTCGGCACGCTTGACGGCCAGATAACTCTTCACGAAGCGCTCGCCGAGGATGTTGGCCAACGGCGTGCAGGCATGCAGAGCATCGAGTGCCGGGCCGATATCGTCCGGCAGGGTATTGCCGCCCTCCCAGGCCGAGCCGACCACCGGAGGGCGCGGCTCGATCCGCTCCATCATTCCCAGATAACCACACGCCAGCGAAGCCGCCATCACCAGATAGGGATTGGCATCGGCGCCCGCCAGACGATTCTCGACCCGCGTACCTGCCGCGTCCGACACCGGCACCCGCAGGCCCACGGTGCGGTTGTCCAGGCCCCACTCGACATTGATGGGTGCGGAGCCACTGGTGTCATTGCGCATCAGACGCCGATAGGAATTGACGTTGGGGGCGAAGAACGGCATCGCGGCGGGCAGATAGGTCTGCAGGCCCCCGATGAAGTGACGGAACAGCGTGCTCGGCTGACCCGACGCATCGGCAAACAGGTTATTGCCTGACTCGACATCCACCAGGCTCTGGTGAATATGCATCGAACTGCCCGGCTGATAGGCCATCGGCTTGGCCATGAAGGTCCCGTACATGCCATGTCGCAGCGCCGTCTCCCGCAGGGTGCGCTTGAACATCACCACCTGGTCGGCGAGAGAAAGAGCATCCCCATGCTCGAAATTGACCTCCATCTGCCCCGCTCCCTCTTCATGGATCAGGGTGTCGAGATCCAGCCCCATCGCCTCGCAGTAGTCATACATCTCCTCGAACAGCGGATCGAATTCATTGACCGCATCGATGGAGAAGGACTGACGGCTGCTCTCCTGCCGACCGCTGCGGCCGATGGGCGGTTCCAGCGGATAATCGGAGTCGGTGTTGGTCTTGACCAGATAGAACTCGGCCTCCGGCGCCACCACCGGCTGCCAGCCCTGTTCGGCATACAATGCCAGTATCCGTTTGAGCACATAGCGTGGCGACAGCTCGACCGGCTCACCATTCAGGTAATAGCAATCGTGGATGACCTGTGCGGTGGGGTCTTCCGCCCACGGCACCAGATAGAGCGCGTTCACGTCCGGAATCAGCTGCATGTCCTGTTCGGCCGGATTCCAGAAGCGGCTGTCTTCATCATCCGGATAGCCTCCCGTGACGGTCTGGATGAACAGCGAATCCGGCAGGCGTGGCCGCCCACCATTGAGGTACTTGCGCGCAGGCATGATCTTGCCCTTGAGAATGCCGGTCAGATCCGTGACCAGACATTCCACCTCGGTGATACCGTGAGCGGCGAACCATTCCTGCAGGATCGCGTCATCATCTTCATGACCCGGCTGCTCGTGACCCACGTGATTGACACTCATAACACCTTCCTTGAACACCGCAGGCAGCGCCTGCGGTCAATGACGAGATGCCCGCGATCGACGAGACGCCGACTCAACGGGCCTGCACTTCCGACCATAACTGCTGGAAGATCTGCAACTGCTCACCGGAGAGACTCGGCGAGAAATGCAGACGCGCCATGTCATCCTCGGAGGGCTGGATCGGTGGCTGGGTCAGCACCTCATCCAGATACGGCCTGGCGGCGGCATTGGGGCTGGCGTAGTAGTTGTAGTTGGACAACTGCGCGCCGACCTTGGCGTCCAGAAGGAAGTTGATGAAGGCGTGTGCCAGCTCAGGGTGCGGCGCCTTGGCGGGAATCATCATCGAATCGACCCACTTCTCGGCACCTTCATCCGGAATCATGTACTTGATATCGGCGAAGGACTCCGGATTCTCGTCCAGATAGAACAGATAGTCGCCGTTGTAGGACAGCGCACCATGCGTGACCTTGCGTGCCAGCTGTTGCAGGGCCGGCGTGCCATCGGAGAAGCCGCTGAAGTTGTCGCGATGCTTGGTCTCGATCAGCAATCTGGCCGCCTCACGCCAGGCATCCATGCCGGTACAGTCATAGCCATGACCGAGATAGGCACAGGCCGCCCCCATGCTGACCTGGCCATCGCCCATCAGGCTGAACGGATATGAGGCATTGACGGCGGGATCAAACAGCAGTGACCAGCTCTTGGGGGCATCCTTGAACGTGCTGGCGTTGTAGACCAGCCCGGTGACTCCCCACTGATACGGGACGGTGTAGTTGGCTCCCGGGTCAAAGCTCGGGTCCTTGAACTGTGCATCGACATTGGCCAGGTTGGGCACTTTCGCCTTGTCGATCTTCTGGACCAGGCCGGTGTTGATCAGGCGCGGCACGTAGTAATTGGACGGCACGATGATGTCGTATTGGGACACCCCGCCGGCATTCAGCTTGGCCAGCATTTCCGGCAGGGAGTTGTAATAATTCTCGACCACCTCGACATCGAAGGCCTCTTCAAAGGCGGTGATGATCTCCGGGTCCATGTACTGGGTCCAGTTGAAGAGATACAGCTTCCGGTCTTCTGCCTGGGCGGCGCCTGCCAGCAGCAGACTGCCGATGGCGACCGCGAGACGCAGCGTGTGAGTTGTCATTGTGATGCTCCGTTCAGTCGATGAGAGAGGTGGTGAATGCCCACCCCCGATACCGGCATGTCTGCCTGGTCAGGGGCGGGGTACGACGAGTGACCCTCCAGCGAAATCATGAAGCGCTGCGCCGGCGTGACAGCGCAAGACTCACGATCGCCGCCAGGGCGACCACCGCCATCATCAGGGTGGCGATGGCATTGATCTCCGGTGTCACGCCCTTGCGTATCGCGCTCCAGATGTAGATCGGCAAGGTGGCGCTCTCCGGTCCGGCGGTAAAGAAGCTGATCACGAAGTCATCCAGCGACAGCGTGAAGGACAGCAGAAAGCCCGAGATCAACGCCGGCTTCAGGGTCGGCAACATGAAGAACTGCACGCGCTGGCGCGGCGTGGCATAGAGGTCCTTGGCTGCCTCGAACAATGTCGGATCCAGACCGACGAAGCGTGAATAGACGATCAGCGCCACGAAGGGAATCTGGAAGGTGACATGCGCGATGATCATGGTGCCCAGCCCCGGTGACAGCAGCCCGGTCAACTCATTGATCTTGACGAAGAAGGTCATTTCCGAGATCCCGAACACGATGTCCGGCAACACGATGGGCAGATAGATCAACACGATCAGCCACCCCAGCTTGCGGTGACGATGGCGATACATGCCATAGCCGATCAGCGTGCCGATCATCAGCGCCAGCAGTGACGAGACCACCGCCAGCCACAGCGAATTGCCCAGCGCCGAGAGGATCGCGTCATTGCCCAGCAGGCGCCGATACCAGCGCAGTGACACGCCGGTGAAGCTGGCGGCACTGTTGGAGGCATTGAAGGAGAACAGCATCACCACGATCAGCGGCAGATACAGAAAACCGAGCGTCAGCCACCAGAAGCCCCGCAACCCCTTGTGAAGTCCGCCGCGCGTCATATCACCACCTCTTCACCGCCACCCAGGCGCCTGCCGATGCGACGCATGGCATAGAGTCCGATGAAGGTCGCGATCAACATCAGGATCGCTCCCGCCGCCCCCAGTGGCCAGTTGGCACTGCCGGAGAACTGATTGGCGACCAGATTGCCCAGCATCATGCCCTTGCCACCGCCGAGCAGTTCCGGAATCACGTACATGCCGAACGCCGGGATCGCCACCAGCACCACCCCCGCCAGCAGACCCGGCAACGTCTGGGGGAATACCGCATGCCAGAAAGCCTTGAGCGGCGAGGCGTAGAGATCCTGCGCCGCTTCCACCAGCGAGAGATTGAGCTTCTCGAAAGCGGCATACAGCGGCAGTACCATGAAGGGCAGGAAGTTGTAGACCAGCCCCAGCGTGACCGCGAAATTGGACGGATAGAGCCCCATGTTGGGCGCGATCATGCCCATGGCCTCGGCCAGCTCCGCCAACAGCGTGCCCGGCGCCAGCAGGTTCATCCAGCCAAAGGTGCGGATGACCTGATTGGTCCAGGACGGCACGACTACCGCCAGCAGCATGATCGGCCGCCAGCGCTGGTCTGCCTGCGAGATGTGATAGGCGATCGGATACGCCACCAGCACCACCAGCACGGTGGAAAGCACGGTCTGCCACAGCGAACGCCCCAGCGTCATGAGATTGCCTGGGCTCCAGCCGAGAAAGCCCTGACCCGCCAGCTGCGTAAACGAGGTCAGCGACAAGGGCATCTCCGGCAAGCCATAGGGGCCATTGCTCATGAAGGCCACGCTCATCAGATAGAGACTGGGCAGCACCAGGAAGATGATGATCCACAGCGCGCCGGGGGCGACCGTCAACAGCAGGTGGCGTGACTCGGCCACCACCGCGCGACTGCGTGCCGTGGGCAAGCTCCCGTGATAGGCCATCGTCATGCCTCCAGCGTGATCAGGTCTTGCGCGGCCACCACCACATCGACGTGGTCTCCCACGTCCGGCAACTGGCCGCCCCGATTGTTGACCACCACCTGCAAGGTGACACCCGCCACCTCCACGCGATATTCGGCATGGCTACCGCGGTACAGTCGCTCCTGTACTCGGCCCGGCAGATGATTTTCCAGCACGTCGTAGCGTTCGAATTCGCTGGCGGGACGCCGCCGCAGATCCAGCGTCTCGGGGCGCAGCAGCAGCAACCCGCCGCTGCCCGGTGCCTGCGCCGTCAGCATGCCCAGCGGCGTGGTCAGCCGGACGGCGTCATCGCGGCTGTCATCGCGAGCCGTGATCTCGAACAGATTGGCATGCCCCATGAAACGCGCCACGAAGGCATTGACCGGGCATTCATAGATCTCGCGCGGCGTCCCCACCTGCTGGATGCTGCCGCTGTCGAGCACCGCGATGCGGTCCGACATCACCATCGCTTCCTGCTGATCATGGGTGACGAACACGAAGGTCATGCCAAGGCGCTTCTGCAGACGCAGCAGCTCGATCTGGATCTGACTGCGCAGCCCGGCATCCAGCGCCGACAGCGGTTCATCCAGCAGCAGCACATCCGGCTCGCAGACCAGCGCCCGCGCCAGCGCGATACGTTGGCGCTGACCACCTGAGAGCTGGTCGACCCGGCGATCGACCAGACTCCCCAGCTTGATGAACTCGGCCATCTCGGCGACCTTTGCCTCGCGCTCGCCACTCGGCATGCCCTGCATGCGCAGACCGAAGGCGAGGTTGTCACGCACGCTGAGATGCGGGAACAACGCATAGGACTGGAAGACCGTATTGACGCTGCGCTGATGCGGCGGTACGTCGGTGACATCGCGCCCGCCGATCACCACCTGCCCCTCATCCAATGCTTCCAGCCCCGCCAGAATGCGCAGAAGCGTCGTCTTGCCACACCCGGAAGGCCCCAATAGCGTGAAGAACTCGCCGGGCTGAATGGCGAGATCCACACCATCAAGCGCCGCCACCTCGTTGCCGAAGCGCTTGTGCAGTCCCTTGAGCTGAATGGATGACGCGGCACGGCACTGGAACCGGGGCTGGCCAGCCTCCGACGACTCTCTCGTGTCTCGCTCAGGCGCCATACCCTCGTTGCTGTCCACTGCGCTCATCGCGCCTCCCTTGCGATTACTCACCAGTCGTTTCCCGCTCATGGGCTGTCGGGATGATCAACGATGTCAAATGTGCAGCACCTTCATCATGGCTTCGGCCTAGAGCCGATCACGCAGCGTGTAGAAGCTGGTCGCCAGGACCAGCAGAGGAGTTCGCAACCAGTGTCCACCCGGGAAGGCGCGGTGGGGCATGGCGGCAAAGACATCAAAACGTTCCGCCTGGCCGGCAATCGTCTCGGCGATCAATTTGCCCGCCAGCCCTGCAAGCGACATGCCATGTCCCGAGTACCCCTGAGCGTAATAGACATTCGGGGCAAGACGCCCGAAGTCCGGTGCCCGATTCATGGTGATGGCCACGTCACCCCCCCAGCGGTAATCGATCCCCACCCCGTCAAGCGCCGGAAACAGACGGCGAATCTTGCCGTCCATGCGCGTCTTGAGGTGGCGCGGCTCTCGTCCGGTATAGCTCACCTCCCCCCCGTAGAGCAGGCGCCTGTCAGCAGAGAGACGGTAGTAGTCGAGCACGAAGTTGGCATCGGAAAGGGCATCATTGCCCGGCAACACCTGCGCGACCTGTGCTTCGCTGAGCGGTTCGGTGGCCACGATATAATTGGCGACGCGCATGATGCGCTCATCCAGCCGCGGGACCAGGCCATCGAGATAGGCGTTGGTCGCCACCACCACGAACTCGGCACTCACGCTGCCCTGCGCGGTATGCACACGCGCACGCCCTGCCTGCCCACCGGAGCCATTGGCGACGATGCCACTGCCACTTCGGCCATGCTCGAGCTTGAGCACAGGACTCTGTTCACAGATCGTAACGCCTGCCCGCTGGGCAGCACGCGCAAGCCCGAGGGTGTAATTCAGCGGATGCAGATGGCCACCCTCTCCATCATGCAGCGCCCCGGGATAGGCATCGGTAACGACTCGCGCTCGCAGGGCATCCCCCTGCAACCACTGCAATGCATGGTAGTCATGATCGCGTGCCATGCGCGCCTGAAATTCCTGCAATTCGCGCACATGTCGCGGCTTGACGGCAGCATGCAGATAGCCGCGGGTATAATCACAGGGGATCCGGTGCTTCTCGATCAGTACGGTGGTGAGACGAACCGACTCGCGACTCATCTCCCAGATGGCATGCGCCTGCTCACGGCCGAGAGCCTTCTCGACCGTGGCGATGTCGGTACCGAGTCCCGGCAGGATCTGGCCGCCACTGCGTCCCGAAGCCCCGAAGCCGATGCCGCGCGCCTCCAGCAGGATGACCGAATAGCCACGCTCAGCGAGATGCAGAGCCGCTGAGCAGCCGGTGATACCGCCGCCGATCACGCAGACATCAGCGCGTCGTTCACCGGCCAACGGTGGACAGGGCGCAAGCGTCACACGCTGACTGGCCTGGTAGTAGGAGCGGATGTCATCACGCCCACGCTGCGCTTCCTGGCGGTCTCGCCGCGGCTCGTCTGTCGCGCCTGATCTGCAGCCGACCATGCCCCTCCTTACCCGCCACTGTTGAGTTTATTCACCGACCCGGGGAATATTTGCGTTATTTACCACACGTCAACGGCAAATACTGCATATTGATTGCCCCGCGAGGTATAAATTTTCAACACGCACTGTTTTACACCCCTTTTGACGCCCCACAATGGCGCCCCCCCTGAGGTCATCAACGTCAGACTTTTGAGATCAGAAAAGCAAAAGCCCCGCAGCCTGAGAGGCTGCGGGGCTTGGTGACAGACCCTCCACGCATTGGCGTGAAGGGTGCTCGGGGAGTGATCCACTCATGTCATGTCGAGCGACGACATACCGGACAGGCGGGGTCACGCTTGAGCCCCATGCGTCGCCACTCACCGGTCAGGCCATCGAAGGTGGCGAGCCCTCGATGCACATGCCCGGCACCACTGATCAGCTTGAGCGCTTCCAGCGCCTGGAAGGCCCCGATGATGCCGACCAACGGCGCGATGACCCCGCTCTCGGCACAGGTCAGCTCTTCATCGCCCTGCTCTTCCGGCGAATACAGGCAGCCGTAACACGGCGCATCTGCCTCACGGCGATCAAACACCGCCAGCTGACCGGAGAAACGAATCGCGGCACCTGACACCAGCGGCGTGCCTGCCGCCACGCAGGCGGCGTTGATCGGGAAGCGCGAACTGAAACGGTCAGTACAATCGAGCACCACGTCCGCGGCGGCAACCTGCTCGGCCAGCGCCTCGCCCTGAAGGCGTTCGGACAGGGCGATCACCTCGGTGTCGGGATTGATCGCCGACACCGAGCTGGCGAGCGAGCGCGCCTTGGGCTGGTCGATGTCCGCCTCTCCGTGGGCGATCTGACGTTGCAGATTGGAGAGCTCGACATGGTCATCATCGGCCAGCACCAGCGTGCCGACACCGGCTGCCGCCAGATAGAGCGCCGCCGGGCACCCCAGGCCGCCAGCCCCGATCACCAGCACCCGCGCGGCCAGCAATCGTTGCTGACCCGCGATATCGACCTGAGGGAGCAATATCTGACGCGAATAGCGCAGCAGTTGCGAATCTTGCATGGAAGGTGAGCCGTCTGTCTGTGAATGAAGTGAGTGCTTTGGCCGGCCGCCGGGCCTGGGCCTGGGCCTGAGTTCTGAGCTCTAAACCCTGAGCCCTGCCGCTGGCATCAGGGGCTCGTCACTTGGCGTCGAGATCCTCGATGTCCGGCACATGCAGCGAGAACTGCTCCTTGACCTCTTCCATCACCACATAGCTCTTGGATTCCTTGACCCCGGGCAGTGTCAGCACCACATCCCCGAGCAACTGCCGATAGGCGGACATTTCGGGAATCCGGCACTTGAGGATGTAATCGAACTGCCCCGAGACCAGATGACACTCCTGGATCTGCGGCAGCTTGGAGACGGCACGGCGGAATTCATCGAAGACGGAGGGTGACTGGGTCTCGAGGCTGATCTCGACGAAGACCAGCAGGTTGGCCTTGAGCGCCTTGGGGTCCAGCACGGCCTTGTAGCCACGGATGATGCCGGCACGCTCGAGGCGTTTGACTCGCTCCAGACAGGGAGTGGTGGAGAGTCCCACCTCGGAGGCGAGGTCGACATAGGAAATGCGCGCATTTTCTTGCAGGCAGCGCAGGATCTTGAGGTCAATGCGGTCCAGAGAACGTGATTTCGCTTTCATTATAATAGTTTTCCCAGCAGGGTGACTTGCAGCAGGATCATCCTTACTCCTGTCTTTCGTGCAGTCAGGCAACCCGAGAACGCGGGGGTAATCAGGCGACCTTTCCAGTCATGCATCGCTTATTACTACCATACCCGCCCGACAGGAGATACGCCCGCACAGGCAGGCCTGCGACGAGGATTCCACGCAGGCTCCACTGAAAGCAGGGGTTTCCTCTGGCAAGTCCGGGCCGGCCTGCATTCCCGCCCGCCGGGGAGGCGTCAGCCAATGCGCCCCAGCGTGATGCGCTCTCGCCCACCGAGGTCTTCCAGCGTTTCCACTTCCAGAAAACCACCGGCGCACAGCGCCTCGCGCACTTCCTTGCCCTGGGCCAGGCCATGCTCGAGCATGAGATGACCGCCCGCGGCCAGATGGCGGGGCGCGGCCTCGATCAGATGCAGGAAGTCTGCCAGCCCCTGCTGGCGCGCCACCAGTGCCGAGCGCGGCTCGAAACGCACGTCACCCAGTGCCAGGTGCGGGTCATCATCGGCCAGGTAAGGCGGATTGGCGGTCACCAGCGCAAAGCCGGTCTCGGGAACGGCGGAGAACCAGTCACTGCGCCGGAATTCGACGTTGGGAATCGCGAGATGCTCGGCATTGTCACGCGCAAGCTGCACGGCCTCCTCGATGAGATCGACCCCCAGCACATGCCACTGCGGACGATGACGAGCGAAGGCCAGCGCGATGGCGCCGGTGCCGGTGCCGAGATCCAGCAGCGTGCCTTCGGGCGCCTCGGCCAGCTCCAGCGCGCACTCCACCATCACTTCGGTATCCGGGCGCGGAATCAAGGTGGCAGGAGAGCAGCGCAGCATCAGGCCATAGAACTCACGGCGGCCAAGCAGGTGGGCGACGGGGTGTCCTTCGGCTCGGCGTGCCAGCAGCGCCTCGAAGCGAGCCACGCCCTCGGCGCCCGCTTCCGTCTCGAGATCGCGATCCCCCCAGGTATAGAACCAGGTGCGATCGCGCCCCATCACCTCTCCCAGCAGCAGCTCGGCATCCAGACGCGGAGACTCGCTGCCCGACTCACTCAGACGGGCAGCCGCGGCTGCCAACGTGACATCGATTCTCACCTCATTGCTCCTGCAGTGCCGTCAGCTGGTCTGCCTGATATTCGACGACCAGCGGCTCGATCACCTCGTCCAGCTGACCGGCGATCACTTCATTGAGCTTGTAGAGCGTCAGATTGATACGGTGATCGGTCAGACGTCCCTGGGGGAAGTTGTAGGTGCGGATACGCTCGGAGCGATCACCGGAGCCCACCAGCTTGCGACGGGCATCGGAAGTCGCCTGTGCCTGGCTGTCCACCGCGGCCTGCTTGAGTCGCGCTGCCAGCAACGACATGGCGCGCGCGCGGTTCTTGTGCTGACTGCGCTCGTCCTGGCACTCCACGACCACACCGGTGGGCAGGTGGGTGATGCGAATCGCCGAATCGGTGGTGTTGACGTGCTGCCCCCCGGCCCCGGAACTGCGGTAGGTATCCACTCGCAGGTCGGCCGGATTGATGTCGATGTCCCCGACCTCATCGGCCTCAGGCATTACCGCCACGGTACAGGCGGACGTATGGATGCGGCCCTGGGATTCCGTGGCAGGCACGCGCTGCACGCGGTGCGCACCGGATTCGAACTTGAGGCGCGAGTAGACCCCCTCGCCCTTGACGCGGGCGATGACTTCCTTGAAACCACCATGCTCACCATGGCTTGCGCTGACGGTCTCGACCTTCCAGCCCTTGAGCTCGGCGTAGCGGGAATACATCTTGAACAGGTCCCCCGCGAACAGCGCCGCCTCGTCACCGCCGGTGCCGGCACGCACTTCAAGGAAGACGTTGGCCCCATCATCCGGGTCACGCGGGATCAACAGCTGGGTGATCTCTGCCTCCAGCACGTCAAGCGCCGCATCGCTCTCGCGGACTTCCTCACGTGCCATCTCGCGCATCTCGGCGTCGCTGTCATCGCACATGCCGAGGGCGGCCTCGCGATCTTCCTTCAAGGCGCGATGGCGCTGCCATGCCTCGATCAATGGCTCAAGCTCGGCATACTCCCGCGACAGGTCACGGAAGCGGGCCTGATCCCCGATCACTTCAGGCTCCGACAGCAAGGCGGAGATCTCCTCGAAGCGGTCATGGAAGGTGTCGAGCTTGGTGATGAGGCTGTCTTTCATGAAGGGTCCTGTGATGAATCAACCGGCGCGAGCAGCAGCTCCTGCGCCGTCTGAAGAATATCCTGTCGATCGTCGCCTGACGCCTGACGCAGCGCCAGGGTCGGGTGATGCATGAAGCGGTTGGCCAACTGACGGGCCAGTTGCGCCACGACTTCCTGCGGGTCACGGCCCTGATCAAGCTCGGCCAGCGCCTGTGCCTCGCACTCTGCACGCAGTTGCTCGCCGTGGCTACGATAACGCTTGATGACTTCTCCGCCACTGCGCACACGCTTGCGGTGCTGCCAGGCACTGACACCCTGCCGGATCAGCTCTTCGGCCTGGGCAGCCGCCAGCTGGCGATGACGACGGTTCTCCTCGATGACTTCCTGCAGATCATCGACGGTATAAAGGAAGACATCATCGAGATCCCCGACCTGCGGTTCGATATCGCGCGGCACGGCGATATCGACCATGAAGACCGGCTTGTAACGGCGTTTCTTGAGCGCACGCTCCACCATGCCCTTGCCGAGGATCGGCAGCTGAGCGGCGGTGGAGGCTATCACGATATCGGCATTCTCGAGGGCATGCGGAATGCCTTCCAGGCCGATGGCGGTCCCGCCCAGCTCATCGGCCAGCGACTGGGCGCGCGACACGGTACGGTTGGCGATGCACAGGTTGGCGATGCCCGCTTCCTTGAGGTGGCGCGCCACCAGCTCGATGGTGTCTCCCGCCCCGATGAGCAGCGCATTGGCTCGCGAGAAGTCATCGAAGATATGACTCGCCATGCTGACCGCGGCATAGGCCACCGAGACGGGGTTCTCACCGATTCCCGTCTCGGTACGCACCTGCTTGGCGACCTGGAAGGTATGCTGGAAGAGCTGCTCCAGTTCCCCCCCGAGACCGACGGTACCGCGGGCGAACTGATAGGCATCCTTGAGCTGACCGAGAATCTGCGGCTCGCCCAGCACCATGGAGTCCAGGCCGACTGCCACGCGAATCAGGTGGCGGACCGCCTCCTCACCGAGATGTTGATAGCTGCAGCGCTCAAGCTCTTCTGCGGGCAGGCCATGGTATCGGCTCAACCATGCGAGAACCGAGCGCGCACCGTCCTCGGTCACACAGTAGAGTTCCGTGCGATTGCAGGTCGAGAGCACCGCCGCCTCGGAAACTTCCGGCAGACGCTTCAGCTCGGCCAGCGCAGCCTCGAGCTGTGTCGGCGTGAAGGCAACGCGCTCGCGGACATCGACGGCGGCGGTGCGATGATTGATGCCAAGGGCAAGAAGGGTCATGGAGTCAGTCAGTCGTCAGGGTCTGGCCGGCAGGGCTCGCATCGAGGACAGGCGGCTGTCGCTTGGAAAACCTCCGCAATGAAGGGGCCGGCACCTGGCCACCTGCTTGCAGATCTCGTTTGTCAAAGCGGCTGAAATCGTAAAATTAGCGTGCTCATTCTATCACAGCGCCTACATCACGCGAGCCTGCAGGGCGCGGCCAGCGATGAGGAATTTCCATGGGCTTGGCAGTCTGATGCTATCACCTCCCGTCTGCCATGTTGATTCAGGAAAACGCCGAGCGGACAGGCGCTGCCCTTGCCTCCATGACAGGCACCGCCGATGCTATCCCCGTCCGCCTTCAGCCGTTATGCTGGAGCGATCAATATCCCCAGGGTGTACTGCTGAGGCCGAGCGCAGGTCGGGCCGGAATTTCCAGCAGGCACACGCTGCCAGGCCACCTTTTACGGGTTTCATGACGGCGTGGGCGCGACTCCGGCCGGAACGTGCCGACTGGCCGAGATCCTTCCACCGCTGACTGCGAGGTTGCATGCACGTATCGACTGCCGCTGAACACTCCCCTCGCGGGGCGGCCCACGCGAGCCCTTCCGAGCGCCTGACGGGCACGGCACGGCTGGCCGACAGCCGCTGGACACGCTGCCTGCTGGCCAGTGTGCTGCTGGGTCTGGCCGGCTGCCAGTCGCCGGCCACGCAGGCTCCCTTCGCCTCTCAGCCGGACCCGCTGGATACCGCCCCACCCATCACCAGTGGCCTGGATGCCAACAGCCTCAATCAGCTGCTGGGCGCGGAGCTTGCCGGCCAGCGTGGCGACTACCCCAGCGCCGCCGATGGGTATCTGGCCGCCAGCCGCCGCTTCGATGATCCGGAACTGGCCCGGCGCGCCGTGCTGGCCGCTCGCTACGCCGACAATCCTGCCCTGCTTGAGCGTGCCGCCCAGCGCTGGCAACAACTGGATGATTCCGCGACCGAGCCGGGCATCATCCGCGCCCGCCTGGCCGTGGAGCGCGGCGACTGGATGACGGCGCTCGAGCAGCGCCTCGCGGTAGAGACCGCCGGCGGCACCGGCAACGTGACCACCTTGGCGGAGCAGTCCATCGATGCCGGCGCGGATCTGGAATCACTGCTGTCACGGCTGCTGGAGCATGTCGCGCAATATCCCGCGCAACCGGGCCCGCGAATTGCCGCCGCGCTCTATGAAGCGGCGCTTGGAAATGAGTCCGACGCTCGCAGGCGCCTGATGGCGATGGAAGGCGAGTTCCCCGAACTGGCCGAAGTGTGGCTGGCACGCAGCGAGATAGAGCGCGACGCAGGCCGCCTGAGCGCCTCACGTCAGGCGGCCGAGCGTGGCCTGGCCATCGCCCCGGATGACAGTCGCTTGATCCTGAGCGCCGCCCAGACCGAACTTGCCGGTGGTGACATCGAGGCCGCGCGCCTGCGCATTGATGACCTTGTCAGCCGCCATGCCAACGCACCGCGCCTGCGTCTGGCACTGGCCAGCCTCTATCTGGACGCCGACTCTCCCGAGGACACTCGTCGTCTGCTGCTGCCGTTGCTTGATGACACGCCGGTCCCGGATGCCGCCTATGCCCTGCTCGGGCTGGCGGCAGAGGCCAGCGGTGAGATCGACAACGCCATCCTCTATTACCGACAGGTACCGGATGGGGAGCGCTACGTCTCAAGTCGCGCGCGCGCCGCGCAGCTGCTGGTGGAGCATGATCGCAGCGAGGAGGCACGCCAGTTCCTTGCCGTCGAGCGCCTGCGTCATCCGCGTCACGCCATGACATTGCTCAGCTTCGAGATTGACCTGCTGGATGCCCAGGAACACTACGCCGCCGCCGACGAGCTGCTCGACGGCAGCATCAAGGCTCGCCAGAAGACACTCACCAGGGCACGCAGCGAAGGTGACGGCGAAAGCGCTGCCGTGACGGAGAACGAACTGGCCAGCCTGCTGTTCCTGCGCGGCATTCGTCGTCTCGATGACGGGCGTCTCGAGGAGATGGAGCAGGACCTGCGTCAGGTCATTGCACTGGAGCCCGAGAATGCCAGCGCCTACAACGCTCTGGGCTACACCCTGCTGGTAGAGGATGCCGACCGCCGCGCCGAAGCGCTCGAACTGGTTCAGCGCGCCCATGCACTGAAGCCGAACGACCCTGCCATCCTCGACAGCCTCGGCTGGGGGTATTTCCTCACCGGGGATGCCGCCCAGGCATTGCCCCCGCTGGAAGCGGCCTGGGCACAGCAACAGGATGCCGAGATAGGCGCACACCTCATCGAGGTGCTGTGGTCACTCAAGCAGCAGGATGAAGCACGCAGCCTGGCCATCGAGCTCAGTGAGCGTTTCGAGGAGGCCAGCGAGCTGGAAGCCCTGTTCCAGCGCATCCCGGCTCTGCGACCGGTCGTGGATGCGCCCTGACAGGACAGCCCGGCACTTTCTGTCCATCGGCGAGTCCATTATCCTGACTCGCCGATGGCGCCATCGGTTGCCCATCGACTCTCATTCCGCCATCCGGAAGGCTTTCGCGTCATGACCTCCTCTTCTTTCCCCCAATCATCATTCTCCTCTCCCCGGACACGCCACCTTTCCCTCGCCATGTTGCGCCGTCTGGTGGGGCCAGTCCTGCTGGCCATGACATTGGGCCTGAGCGGCTGTGCCAGTCAGATGGCCAGCGACAACGCCGGTGACCTGACCCGCAATGAAGGTGACTGGCAGCAGCAGAGCGACAGGATCGATTCGCTCACGCACTGGCAACTGGCAGGCAAGGTCGGCATTCGCACGCCGGAGGAAGGTCACAGCGCCAATCTTGACTGGCAGCAGGAGGGCGATGACTACCACATGCTGATCACCGGCCCACTGGGTGCTGGCCGCACGACCCTGGTGCGTGATGCCGAGGGCGTGCGCCTCTCCTCGTCCGACGGCGACTTCCAGGCACCGGACGCCGAAAGCCTGATGCTCTCGCAGCTGGGCTGGTCCTTGCCGCTGGGGGCCCTGGATGACTGGGTCCGCGGAGTGGCAGCCAAGGGCGAGCACGACCTGAAGAGTGACGCCCTCGGCTTCCCCGATACCCTTTATCAGGATGGCTGGGAGGTGGACTATCAGGATTGGACCCGCGCCGAAGGACTGTGGCTGCCGCGCAAGATGAAACTCTACTACGGCGATCTGACCGCCACCCTGATCGTCAATCAGTGGCAGGCACTCTAAGCGTGCCCCCGACGCTCTCTTCTTTCTCCACGGCCAGCATTCCGGCCAGCTCATCCATGACGGACACGATGACCGCGACACTTTCTCTGCCGGCACCGGCCAAGCTCAACCGCATGCTGCATATCACCGGTCAGCGCGCCGATGGCTATCATGAACTGCAGACACTGTTCCAGTTTCTGGATCACGGTGACCGACTGGACTTCACGCTGCGTGATGACGCTGCCATTCACCTCGCCCCGGCCATCGAAGGCGTGCCCGCGGAGTCCAACCTGATCATGCGTGCCGCTCGCCTGCTGAGAGAAGCGGCCGTCGCACGCGGCCAGGTCGCGAGCCCGAATGACTTGCCCGGTGTCGATATCCGGCTGAAGAAGGTGCTGCCGATGGGCGGTGGCCTGGGCGGTGGCAGCAGTGATGCGGCCACCACGCTGCTGGCGCTGGACCACCTCTGGAAACTTGAGCTCGATCTGGACACCCTGGCCGAGCTCGGACTGGCTCTGGGGGCCGATGTACCGGTCTTCGTTCGCGGCTTTTCGGCCTGGGCCGAAGGCATCGGTGAGCGACTGGAACCTGCCCCGCTGGACACCCCGTGGTTCGTGGTGATCCACCCGGGCATCGAGGTCGCGACCCCCGCCGTGTTTGGCCACCCGCAATTGACACGTTCCAGTCCCGCGATTAGTATGGCGCGCGCACTGCAGGGGGGCCGCAACGACTGCGAAGTCGTGGTGCGCACTTTGTACCCGGCAGTCGCCGACGCCCTGGACTGGCTGGACCAGTTCGGCACCGCCAGACTGACGGGCACCGGCGCCTGTGTGTTCTGTGCGTTCGATGACGCACGACAGGCCAGCAAGGTGCTGGGCCGACTCGACTCCGAGCGCCCGACGTGGCACGCCTTCATGGCACGTGGTTGCAATCTCTCCCCTCTTCATGCCGCTCTGGCTTCGGCCTGAGCACAGCAACTGGTTGAAGTGAACGTTGCTGGGGTATCGCCAAGTGGTAAGGCACCGGTTTCTGGTACCGACATTCCCAGGTTCGAATCCTGGTACCCCAGCCAATCCTGGCCGTTCCCGGTCAACCCGGAATTCTCCACTCCCGAGATCCCACAAGACTCCAAAGGTGGCTGCGCGTGTCAAAACTGATGGTATTCGCGGGGAATGCCAATCCCGCTCTCGCCCGCAAGGTAGCTGAAGCCCTCGATACCCGCCTGGGCCACGCAACCGTCGGTCAGTTCAGCGATGGCGAGATTGCGGTAGAAATCAACGAAAACGTCCGCGGCAAGGACGTCTTCATCATGCAGTCCACCTGCGCACCGACCAACGACAACCTGATGGAGCTGATCCTGATGGTGGATGCGTTGCGTCGTGCGTCAGCGGCGCGCATCACGGCGGTCGTGCCGTACTTCGGCTATGCCCGTCAGGATCGCCGCGTGCGCTCCGCTCGCGTGCCGATCTCGGCAAAGGTGGTCGCGGACATGATGGTCAAGGCTGGCGTGAATCGCGTCATGACCATGGACCTGCATGCCGACCAGATCCAGGGCTTCTTCGATGTGCCGGTGGACAACGTCTACGGCTCACCGATCCTGCTCGACGACATCGAACGTCAGAACTATGACAACCTGATCGTCGTCTCCCCGGATGTGGGCGGCGTGGTGCGTGCCCGTGCCATCGCCAAGCAGCTCAACTGCGAGCTGGCCATCATCGACAAGCGTCGTCCCCAGGCCAACCAGGCCCAGGTGATGAACATCATCGGTGATATCAAGGACCGCACCTGCGTGCTGGTCGATGACATGATCGAC
Organism: Cobetia sp. 3AK; assembly: GCF_029846335.1. Taxonomy (NCBI): domain Bacteria; kingdom Pseudomonadati; phylum Pseudomonadota; class Gammaproteobacteria; order Oceanospirillales; family Halomonadaceae; genus Cobetia; species Cobetia sp. 3AK. Next base: position 517,550 of record NZ_JARWKR010000001.1, read on the forward strand.
ACCGCCGGCACCCTGTGCAAGGCGGGCGAGGCACTCAAGGATCATGGCGCCAACCGCGTCGTGGCCTATGCGTCCCACGCGATCCTGTCCGGCCCGGCGGTCGACAACATCACCAACTCCGTCCTCGACGAAGTGGTGGTGGCCGACACCATCCCGCTGTCCGACACCGCACGTCGTTCCGGCAAGATCCGCCAGCTGACAGTCGCTGGCCTGATCGCCGAGGCGATCCGTCGCGTCAGCAATGAAGAATCCGTCAGCGCCATGTTCCACTGAGTCCTGTCGGCGGGCCCTGCTCGCCGCTGCTCGGGGAAGAGGCACTGACACCGGCAGATGATCCGTCATCTGCCGACAAGCGGCCGGCCCGGAAATCTCCGGGCCGGCCTCATGGATCCGGTAGCGCTCTGGTCGCGGGGGCTGCCGGATTCTCATTAGACCCTTGAGGTATCTGCAAAATGAAACTGTTCAAACTGAATGCTGAAGTTCGTGAAGACCTGGGGAAAGGTGCGAGCCGCCGCCTGCGTCGTACGAACGACTTCGTGCCGGGAATCGTCTACGGCGCCGACAAGGCCCCGACTCCGGTCATGGTCGACAAGCCGAGCCTGTACAAGGCGGTTGACGATGAGGCGTTCTACTCCTCCATCATCACCCTGAATGTTGCTGGCAAGGCCGAGAAAGTCGTCATCCGTGACCTGCAGCGTCACCCGTTCAAGCCGCTGCTGACTCACATCGACTTCCTGCGCATCGACCCGACCCACAAACTGACCATGAACGTGCCGCTGCACATCACTGGTCAGGAAGCCTGTGTCGGCGTCAAGGATCAGGACGGCGTCCTGCACATCCTGGCAACTGACGTCGAAATCAGCTGCCTGCCGGAAGCCCTGCCGGAATACCTGGAGCTGGACGTGTCCAAGCTGGAAGTTGGCCACACCCTGCACCTGTCCGACATCGCTCTGCCGGAAGGCGCCGAGTCCGTTGCCCTGTCTCACGGTGCCGATCACGACACCGCTGTGGTCAACGTCACTCGTCCGAACATCTCTGCTGACGCAGAAGATACTGCTGAAGGCGAAGAAGCCGCTGCAGAATAACGCAGCCTTCTGATCAGGGAGCCAGACACGCATGTCACGAGTGAAAGCGATCATCGGCCTCGGTAATCCGGGGAGCGAATACGAAGACACCCGTCACAACGCCGGCGTCTGGCTCCTTGACGCTCTTGCGCGCCACGGTCACACCACGTTGCGTCCGGAACGCAAGTTCCATGGCCAGTACGCGAAGATCATCTTCGCAGGTCAGGATCTGCATCTGCTGTTCCCATCGACGTTCATGAATCGCAGCGGTCAGGCCGTGGCCGCATTGTGCAACTTCTACAAGCTCGCCCCGGATGAACTGCTCGTCGCCCACGACGAACTGGACATCGACCCCGGCACCGCCCGCTACAAGCAGGGTGGCGGCCACGGGGGGCACAACGGGCTTCGCGACATCATCAGCGCACTGGGCAACGACAAGTCGTTCCATCGTGCCCGCATCGGCATCGGCCACCCCGGCAATGCCAAGCTGGTGACCAACTTCGTGCTCGGGCGTCCCGGCAAGGCTGAACGCCTGGCCATCGATGACGCCATCGACGAAGTGGTCATGACCCTCCCGGATGCCCTCAGCGGCGAATGGGCACGGGCCATGAATCGCCTGCACTCCTTCAAGCACTGAACCTCTGCATCACCCGGCATCACTCCTCTCCGAATTTCGGTGATTCGCTCAGCGCATCACCTCGCTTGCGTGCGCGCGTCTCGCCACGCGATCAGCAGCAAAAGGCATCATTTGTCGCGCGACATGCGCCCAATGGATGACCTCGGCGGCATGAGGCCTTACACTTCCCGCCTGACTTCACACCGTGCCTGTCCCCTCGTCTCCTCGCATGGCCCGTGCCCTCGCACTCCGGGCCTGCCGGTCGAGACGGTCATCAGTGCCACGCCCCATTCGACACGTCACACCAGGATCTAGCGCCATGGGTTTCAATTGCGGCATCGTCGGCCTGCCGAACGTCGGCAAGTCCACTCTCTTCAATGCACTGACCAAGTCGGGCATTGACGCCGAGAACTTCCCCTTCTGCACCATCGAGCCGAATACCGGTATCGTGCCGATGCCTGACCCTCGCCTGAACGCGCTGGCCGAGATCGTCAAGCCGGAGAAGGTGATTCCGACCACCATGGAATTCGTCGACATCGCAGGTCTGGTCGCCGGCGCCTCCAAGGGCGAAGGCCTGGGCAACAAGTTCCTGGCCAACATCCGCGAGACCGATGCCATTGCCCACGTGGTGCGCTGCTTCGAGGATGACAACGTCATCCACGTCGCCAACCACGTTGACCCGGCCGCCGATATCGAGACCATCAACATCGAGCTGGCCCTGGCCGACCTCGACAGCGTCGAGCGCAGCATCCAGCGCCTGGCCCGTGTCGCCAAGGGCGGCGACAAGGAAGCCATCGCCACCAAGGCGGTGCTGGAGCGTATCCAGCCGCACCTGGCCGAAGGCCAGCCGCTGCGCAGCTTCGGTCTCAGCGATGACGACCTCAAGATCCTGCGTGGCTTCGGCTTCCTGACCCTCAAGCCGACCATGTACATCGCCAACGTCAGCGAGGAAGGCTTCGAGAACAACCCCTACCTCGACATCGTGCGTGGCATCGCCGCCAATGAAGGTGCCAGCGTGGTGCCGGTGTGCAACAAGATCGAAGCCGAGATCGCCGAGCTGGAGGAAGAGGAACGCGAGATGTTCCTCGACGAGCTGGGCATGGAAGAGCCAGGCCTGGATCGCGTGATCCGCGCCGGTTATGAACTGCTGGGCCTGCAGACCTACTTCACCGCTGGCGTGAAGGAAGTGCGTGCCTGGACCGTCAAGATCGGCGCTACCGCTCCGGAAGGCGCTGGCGTCATCCACACCGACTTCCAGAAAGGCTTCATCCGCGCCGAAGTCATCTCCTATGACGACTTCATCGCCTACAAGGGCGAGCAAGGCGCCAAGGATGCCGGCAAGTGGCGCCTGGAAGGCAAGGACTACATCCTCAAGGATGGCGACGTGGTGCACTACCGCTTCAATGTCTGAGGCCTCGGGCGCAGTCAGTACCTGGTGAGCCAGCCTGAAAGCACCTGATGCTGCAGGGAACGCCCCTGATCTCCCACGAGGTCAGGGGCGTTCTGCATCATGGGTCATGCCCCATCATCAAGAGCACAGCCCTGCAGCCATTGTGCCGCCAGCGTCGCCAACTGGTCCGCCAGTGACTGCGCCAGACGCCCCCTCCCCGCCTCTCGACGCCACACGGCACTCAGCATCAGCTCGCCGGCCTGAGGCAATGTCCGCGCGTCCAGGCCACGCTCCCGACAGGCGGTATGCGCCGTCAAGGCATCGACCACGGCCAGCCCCTCCCCTGCCTGCACCAGTGCCGCTGCCAGCGGATAGGTCTGTACGCGCGTCACGATGCGAGGAGATGACGGTGCTTTCGAGTTACCTGATTCAGACGGTGACGGCATCTCGCTCGCCAGCAGGCCATCGAGACGTCGCGCCAGCGGATCATGCGCCCCCAGCGCGATCAGACGCTGACCGGCAAGCTCCGCCACCGTCATCGGTGCCTGCTGACACTCCTGTGCCCAGTACCCTGCTGGCGCCAATACCTTCAGGGGCATGCGGGCCAGTGCGCGAGTCATCAGTGCCGGATGCGTCGGCGCACTCAAGGTGAAGGCGATATCGACTTCATGCAGCAGCAGGGCATCGATGATCTCGCGGGTGTGCTGGGTGGCCAGCTCGCAATTGACTCGAGCATGTCGCCGGCGCCATTGCCCCAGCGCCTGCGGCAACAGCTGCTGGGCGATCGCCGGCGTCGCCACCACCTTGAGAGACTGCGCCTCACCTGAACGCAAGCCTTCTACCAGCCGCTTGACGTCATCCAGCTGCCCCAGCATCCCCTGGCTTGCCGCCTCCAGCTTGCGCGCCTCCTCCGTGGGCACCAGCTGTCCGGCGCTACGGGTGAACAGCGCGATCCCCCACTGCCGCTCCACCTGCTGCAACGCCTTGCTCGCGGCCGGCTGGGAAACATGCAACAGCCGAGCGGCGCCGGTCACGCTGCCGGCCTGCAACACCGCATGAAAGACCTCCAGATCCCTGAGCCGCATGCAAGATCTCCACATTCTGTCGTGTTGTCTCAACGTCCAGCCGACAGCCTACCCCATAACCGGGGGTTATGACGTGGCGAGGATCTTTCATTCGCCGCTCGGCCCCGGGACAGGCATGCTCATCTGCCTCCCCCATACCGTCAGGAGCCTGCCATGCAACGTCATGTGACCATCATCGGAGGCGGCGTGATCGGCCTGAGCAGCGCTCATGCACTGGTCCGAGCGGGACACTGCGTGACCCTGATCGATGCCCACGCAGAGGTCGCCCGCGAGACCAGCCACGCCAATGGCGGCCAGTTGAGCTACCGCTATGTGGCGCCACTGGCCGATAGCGGCGTGCCCCTCCAGGCCATCAAGTGGTTGCTGGCAGGCAATGAGGCACCGCTGCGGCTGCGCCCGCGGCTTGCCCCCTCGCAATGGCGCTGGATGACGCAGTTTCTGGCCGCCTGCAATCAGCGCACGCATCGAGCAAGCGCAGCGCAGATGCTCGCCCTGGCACTGCACAGCCAACAGATCATGACTCAGTGGCGAGTTCAGGATGCACTCGAGGAGTTCGCCTGGCAGCAACGCGGCAAGCTGGTGATCCATCGCGACTCCGCAGCGCTCGACAAGGCCGCCGCCGCACGCGTCGCGCCTCAGGACCAACAGGTGCTCGATGCACGTCAATGCATCGCACTGGAGCCCTCGCTTATCCACCAGCAGCCTCATCTGTCGGGCGGAATCTTCAGCGCCTCGGACGAGACGGCGGATTGCCATGCCTTCTGTCAGGCGCTGGAGCGCAAGCTGCAGGCCTCTGGTCGCTATACACGCCTCGCCAGCACCCGCGTCGCTCCACTGAGCGCGCACGACGGGCGCATCGCGCACCTCGAACTCACCCGCGCCGATGGCCGCCGCGAACGCCACGCCGTCGATACGCTGATCATCGCGGCCGGCAATCACGCCACCGAACTGGTCCGCCCGCTGGGCATCCGCCTATCTCTGCAACCGCTCAAGGGCTACAGCCTCACGCTGCCACTGCCAGCTGACACCCCAAAGACAGCGGCCCCGCGCATCAGCGTGACGGATGCCGCGCGCAAGGTGGTCTACGCCGATCTGGATACACGCAAGTCCCGACAGCTGCGCGTCGCGGCCATGGTGGATATCGGCCACCGCGAATCTGACAGCTTCCATCCTGCGCTGGACGAGAAGCGCATTGCCGCCCTGCGTCAGCTGGCCAGTGAGACCTTCCCCGACGCCGGCGATTTCTCGCAAGCCACTCCGTGGGCCGGGCTGCGCCCCAGCACGCCGAAGGGCCCTCCGACCCTGGGCCGCCCCCAGCAAGCGGGCAGACCGGACAACCTGTGGCTGAACGTCGGACATGGCAGCCTGGGCTTCACGCTGGCCTGCGCCAGTGGCGACCTCATCGCACGCGCCATCTCGCACGAGACCCGTCCCGGCACGCTCCTCGATACCCTCCCCGACCACCTCGCAGAGCAGCTCGGCTGCTAGCCTGATGAATTCCCTGCCACTTTTTCAGGCTGATGCGTTGACAACATCACGGATAATCCGTAATATTCGCCTCCGTTGGACGGCTACATAGCTCAGCTGGTTAGAGCACATCACTCATAATGATGGGGTCCCCTGTTCAAATCAGGGTGTAGCCACCAACCAAGATTCGAAAGGCCTGACTGCTTGCAGTCAGGCCTTTTTTGTTGCGTCGGATTCACATTCCCTCGCATCGCCTGCGCTCATGCTCGTGACTCCCGCCGACAATCGACACCGGAACCGGAACCGGAGCCGAAACCGAAAGAGGCAGCCCGCAGGCCGCCTCTTTCAATGTTTCAATTTTTCAATGTTTCACCGTGCTTGTCAGTTCAACTCTGCTCAGTCCAGACGCTCGCGATTGCAGAATGCCACCAGCACCTTGATCAGCATCGCCACATCGGCACTGCCGGACGTCTCACGAATCGAGTGCATGCCCCACTGCGGCAGCCCGACATCCAAGGTCGGCACCCCCACTTCACTGGCGGTGATCGGCCCGATGGTGCTGCCGCAACCCATGTCGGCACGGCTGACGAACGTCTGAACCGGCACCTCCTGCTCCCGGCACAGCTCACGGAACAGACCCGCCGTGGTGCTGTTGGTGGCATAACGCTGATTGGCGTTGACCTTGATCACCGGCCCCGCATTCAGTTTCGGGCCATGACCCGCATCATGCTTGTCCGGGAAGTTGGGGTGGACGGCATGCGCATTGTCACAGGAGATCATCAAGGAGCGCTGCACGAGGCACTGATAACCTTCTTCGTTGTCCAAGCCCACATAGTGATTGATGCGCTTGAGCACATCCGCCAAGAAAGGCCCCTGGGCACCGCAGGCGCTGGCACTGCCGACTTCCTCGTGATCCGTGGCGACGAATAGCGCGCCCTGGCTGCCATCGGCCCCCAGCAACGCTTCCAGGCCGACGAAGCAGGACAGCAGATTGTCCAGGCGTGCACTGGCGACCAGCTCGCCCTTGAGCCCGGCCTGGGCCGCCGGCTGCAGATCATGCAGCCCGAGTTCGAAGTCGATGACCTCCGCGACACGCACGCCGTGCTGCTCTTCCAGCAGCTCGATCAACAGCGCATGGAAGGCCTCAGCCGGGGTGCCAGCCTCCTCGCCCAGCTGCATGACCACGGCGGACATCTGCGTCTGGGCATTGATGGCGCGCCCATTGTTGACGTCACGATCCAGGTGAATCGCCAGGCTCGGAACACAGGCCACCGGCCGCATCACCGTCAGCAGCAGACTCTCGCGACGGCCATCCTGGTGACGCACCTGAACACGGCCTGCAAGCCCGAGATCGCGATCGAACCAGGTATTCAGCAGCACGCCACCGTAGGTTTCGATCCCCAGGGTCAACCAGCCCTGACTGAGCTGGGCTGGATTGGGCTTCAGGCGCAGGCAAGGAGAATCCGTGTGCGCGCCGATCATCCGTATTGCCTCGAGCTGCGTATTACCCCGAGGAAGCTGAAAGGCGATCAGCGAGGAATCATTGCGCGTCACGAAAGCCCGTTCACCGGGCGACAACTTCCAGCTTTCGGTCTCCTCGAGTCGGAGATAGCCTTCGCGCTCCAGGCGAGCCGCCATGGTCGCCGTGGCATGCCAGGGAGTCGGAGAGACATTCAGGAATTCAAGCAGTGCTGGAACGCGGGAATCCGCAATCGCGTAAGTCATGATAGCGTCAAGTCCTCGAAGATGAATGCAAGGCACTGTATAAGAAGAAACATGATGGATAGAGCGAAACGACTCCTCCCTTGCGGTGGTGATCGACCCGCCAGCTCTCGTCAGCCGCGCAGGTCCCGCAGGACCGATCACGCCAGGCAGCGCTGACACGCCATACCGCAAGCCCCGCCGATCAACGACAGGCAACTGTCGCGGACGCGGGAGGCTGCTACAATGCCCGCTCGACCTCTCCGCGGAGAGGTCGCTCAGGGAGCAGAGTGTACATGAATCGGGAGTGCTTCATTGATGAGCCTGTTTGCAAACGTCCGGCGCACGGCATGCCTTGCCTTGTGTCTCGCCATGGCCGGCCCCGCCAGCGCCGCGGTCACCCCTACTGACGCCGATGCACAGGCTGCTCGCGAAGTTGCCGAATCATTGCGTTACGGGCATTACGAAGATGTCACGCTGGATGACCAATGGGCTACCCAGGCATTCACGCAATATCTCAAGACACTCGACCCCCAGAAAGCCTATCTGCTGGACTCGGATATCACCGAGTTCAGTGATCTTCGCCACGACTTCGATGACGCCATGCTCGACGGTGATCTAGAGCGCCTCTACGCCCTGCATGCCCGGTACCAGCAGCGCCTCACCTCACGCCTCGAATGGCTGGTGAAGACGCTGGACGGCAAGCCGAGCTTCGATTTCACCCGCGATGATCGACTCGCACTCGATCGTGCGGAAAGCCCCTGGGCCGACAGCGAGCAGGAGCTTGATGAGCTGTGGCGCAAGCGACTCAAGAACGCCTGGCTGTCGATGTCGCTGTCCGACAAGAGCGACGAGGACATCGCCAAGACGCTCAGCGAGCGCTATGCCAACCAGCTCAAGCGCATCGAGCAGACCAACGACGAAGACATCCTGACCCTGATCATGCACGCCGTCACCGGCAGCATCGATCCGCACAGCGAATACTTCTCCCCACGCCAGGGCGAATCCTTCGATATCCAGATGAAGCTGTCACTCGATGGCATCGGCGCCCTGCTTCAATCCGAAGGCGAGTACGTCAAGGTCTCAAGCCTGGTACCGGGCGGCCCGGCCGAGAAGGACGGGGAGCTCAAGCCGGCGGACCGCATCGTGGCCGTTGGTCAGGGGGATGGCGAATGGACCAACGTGGTCGGCATGCGCCTTGACGATGTCGTGGACCTGATCCGCGGCCCCAAGGGCTCCGTCGTGCGCCTTGAAGTCATCCCGGCCCAGTCCCTGGATGTCACCAAGACACGGGAAGTGGACATCACCCGCGACACCGTAAAGCTGGAAGACCAGGCTGCCAACGCCAAGGTCGTCGACGTCAAGCGCGATGATGGCGTGCACAGGATCGGCGTGATTCACGTCCCTGCCTTCTATGTCGACTTCGATGCCTGGCAGGCCGGCGAAGATGACTATCGCAGCACCACACGTGACGTGGCGCGCCTCATCGATGAGCTGAAGGCCAAGCAGGTGGAAGGCATCATTCTGGATCTGCGTAACAATGGCGGCGGCGCCCTGCAGGAGGCCAATTCGATGATCGGCCTGTTCATCGACCGCGGCCCCACCGTGCAGGTACGTGATGCCCGCGGACGCATCAGCCTGTATGGCGATACCGATGCCGGCACCCACTACGATGGTCCGCTGGCCGTCCTGGTCAACCGCCTTTCGGCCTCGGCCTCCGAGATCTTTGCCGGCGCCATCCAGGATTATGGCCGCGGCCCGGTCATCGGCAGCCAGACCTTCGGCAAGGGCACCGTGCAGACGATCTCCTCGCTGACACAAGGTGAAATCAAGCTGACCCGCGCCAAGTTCTATCGCATCTCCGGTGACTCCACCCAGAACAAGGGCGTCAAGCCGGACATCGCCTTCCCCAGCATCATCGACCCGAAGGAAATCGGCGAATCGAGCCTCGACTACGCCCTGCCATGGGACCAGGTTCGCCCGGTGAAGTATCGTCGCTATGGGGAACCGGCCCGCTACCTGGCGGCCCTGCGTGCCCGCCACGAGAGCCGTGTCGAACAGGAGCCCAACTTCGTCTACCTGCAGAGCGAAGTCGCGCTGTCAAAGGCACTGCGCGCCCAGCAGACCAGCATCAGCCTCAATCGTGAGCAGCGCAAGCGCGAGATGGATGCCCAGGAAGCCGAGCAACTGGCACTGGAAAACAAGCGCCGCCGAGCACTGGGCATGGAGCCGCTGTCGAGCTTCGCCGAACTTGATGCCGCCAGCGATCACATCGCATCGGCAGAAAGTGACCTGCAGCAGGAGATCGAGACGCAGGACAGCACCGACGAGCCAGCCGAGGATCCCATCGATCAGGCTCAGCTCCAGGAAAGCGCCGAGATCCTGCTCGATTACGCCCATCTCAATGGCGATCGCTGAACTCTCTCGTCGTCGCTGACGCGCCGGCACATCGCGGTTGCAAGGCCCCTGCCCTCATGTCAGATCCGAGTGCAGGGGCTTTTTCATGCCTGATGCAGGCGTCATCGACACGCACGGGCGAGTCGACGCACCGGCGCTCGGCACGCGAGGGCAAGCTGAAGACGAATAGCAGAGAGAGATCGACCAGCAAGGAAGCGGGCAGACAAAGGAAAGCAGGCAGACACAGAAAAGCGGCAGCGAAGACTGCAGGAGTGAGACATCATCAGCGCAGAATCACGTCATTCTGACGAGAGGCAGGCGGGATCTCGAACGATCGACTGGGAAGAGGGGGAGATACGGGATGTGATATTGGCTCCTCGAACAGGACTCGAACCTGTGACCCAATGATTAACAGTCATTTGCTCTACCAACTGAGCTATCGAGGAACAACGAAATATCGATCGATATCAGGGCGATATCGAAGCTGACGATGAGATGCTCATCTACCAGCGTCATTTCCGGCATTGGCAGGAAGCCTGGGATTGGCTCCTCGAACAGGACTCGAACCTGTGACCCAATGATTAACAGTCATTTGCTCTACCAACTGAGCTATCGAGGAACGACCGGAAATCCATCTGTCAGCGACATCATCATGGATGCTGTCAGACTGACATTTCAAGCATGCTGCGTGTGCTATTGGCTCCTCGAACAGGACTCGAACCTGTGACCCAATGATTAACAGTCATTTGCTCTACCAACTGAGCTATCGAGGAACAACCTTGAACACGCGACGAATTATACGGAAATACTCAATGGCGTCAACCACCTTCGGGCATTCAACCTACCGCAGAACTCGCTCGATTCCTTCTGCCGAATCCACCTCCGAAAGCGCACATGGCGACATCCAGATGTGACAAGGCCCGCACGGATGCAGGCCTTGGAATCACTGGTGGCTACACCCTGATTTGAACAGGGGACCCCATCATTATGAGTGATGTGCTCTAACCAGCTGAGCTATGTAGCCACACGACGAGGCGTATATTGCAGGTCAGGCTGCTGAATTGCAAGCACTTTTTTGCAATTGCCCGTCAAAGTGAGCCAGCGGGATGCTCAGATGCCCAGCGAGGCCTTGACGGCAGGCAGGCTAGGTTCTCCCTGGGTGGTCTCGACACCTTCAAGCCATGCCTCCAGCACGCTGGGGTTCTGCTTGAGCCAGTCTGCTGCTGCCTCGTCCGGATCGGCACCCTCATCCATGATCTCGCCCATGATCTGATTTTCCATCTCCAGGCTGAACTCGAGATTGGCCAGCAGCGCACCGACATTGGAACACGCCTCACTATATCCCGCGCGGGTATTGGTGTAGACCGTCGCTCCGCCTAGGTTCGGCCCGAAGTAGTCATCCGCGCCTTCCAGATATCCCATCTCGAAGCGAGTGTTCATGGGGTGCGGCTCCCAGCCGAGGAAGACGACCCACTCCTTGGCCGCGATCTTCGACTTCACTTCCGCCAGCATGCCGGCTTCGGAAGAATCGATCATCTCGAAGGCGCCCAGACCGAAGGCATCGTCATCGATCATGTCGGCGATGATCATGTTGCCATCATTGCCTGCCTCGATGCCGTAGATGCGCCCATCGAACTTCTCGAGGTTGTCGGCAAGATCCGCCACCGAGGTCACGCCGGCATCCAGCACGTACTGGGGCACCGCCAGGGTGTACTTGGCCCCTTGCAGATTCGCACGCGGTCGCTCTACCTGCCCCTTGTCGATATAGGGGTCACTGATGGAAGCCATCGACGGCATCCAGTTCCCCAGGAAGACATCGAAGTCATCGTTCTTCATGCCGGCATAGGCGATCGGCACGGAGATCGTGTCGGAGGTCGTCTCGTACCCCAAACCTTCCAGGACACTGCGCGTCAGCGCCGTGGTGGCAGTGATGTCCGTCCATCCCACCTCAGCGAAGCGCACCGTACTGCACTCCTCTGATACCTCGGCGTGCGCCTGGGGTGCCAGCAGCATCCCCATGGCCAGTCCCAGCGGCAATGCGGCAAAACCTGATGATGATTTCATGCTTGTCCCTTCTCTTTGTTATATGAGCAGTACATGTCCGTCAGTCACACGTGTCATTGACCCCCACCCGGCCCGGCGACAAGTGACAGCCCGCGGTAGGCGCCACTCATGACACGCTCTCATCACGACAAGCTCCCATGCTGTCGTTGAGAAGCTGCCAGTCTCTGACGAGCTGCCGGACCAGACGTACGAGGCACCTCGTAAGCACCTTCACAGCCTTTGCAAGGACACCTTGTGCCCTCTGGCGTTCTCTATAGTTCTACCAAGCCTGGCTTTCAATAACCACGAATTATGCAACTTGACGCATCACCTTTCTGTCTCTACACTTTTTATTAATTGAACGTTCAATAAAACTCGAGTCACGACTAGATCGAGCCGAATCCCGATTGAACGCCGGATTCAGCAATGCGGTGACAACCGCGTATCCTTGGCGTCTACCAGTACCAAGATTACGCGAGTTTCACCGATACGCCACCTGACGGGAGAGCAAGCTGATGCCGAAAGTGGGAATGGAGCCCATTCGTCGCCGCCAATTGATTCTGGCCACCATGCAAGCCATCGATGAGGCAGGACTGGCCGACGCCACCGTTGCACGGATCGCACGGCATGCGGGCGTCTCCGCCGGCATCATCAGTCACTACTTCGGCGGCAAGGATGGCCTGATGGAGGCCACGATGCGCCAGATCCTCACCGACCTGCGCAGAGCCGTCAGTGAGCGACGCGCCGAGATCGCCTCGAACGACGTCCGCAGTCACCTGCACGCCGTGATCGATGGCAACTTCGATCGCAGCCAGGTCAGTCAGAGCGTCTCCAAGACCTGGTTGGCCTTCTGGGCCTCCAGCATGCACCGCACACCGCTGGAGCGCCTGCAGAAGGTCAATGACCGTCGTCTGGTCTCCAATCTGTCGGCCATCTTCCGTCGCGTGATGCCGCTGGTGGAGGCACGCGATGCGGCGGCAGGACTCGCCGCCTTGATCGACGGCCTGTGGTTGCGTGGCGCGCTGGACCCCGAGGGACTGGACGTCGAGCGAGCCCGGCGTCTGGCCTATGAATATGTGGAATACCAGCTGGCGCAACACGCCGCTGACGTCTCCACGCCAGCAGCAGATGCACAAGCGTCTGACATGACGCACCCGGTGCCTGCCGAGCATGCCTGAGCGCAACAGCCTCCCCCGCTCGGACGCTTGAACCCACCGGTACTCTACGACTCTCCCCCTTTTCTGATCCCTGACAGGAGCGCAAGCATGGCCAACAGCAACGCAAGCTTCCCGACCCAGACCCTGTACATCAATGGTCGTCGCGTCGACGCGACCTCTGGCGAAACCTTCGAGACCGTCAACCCGGCCACCGGCGACGTCATCGCCCAAGTACAGCAGGCCAGCGGCGCGGACGTGGATGCCGCCGTCGAAAGCGCCCTGCAGGGCCAGAAGGTGTGGGCCGCGATGAGCGGCATGGAGCGTTCGCGCATCCTGCGTCGCGCCGTCGACCTGCTGCGCGAGCGCAATGACGAGCTGGCACTACTCGAGACATTGGACACCGGCAAGCCGCTGTCCGAGACGGAAGTGGTCGACATCGTCACCGGTGCCGATGCACTGGAATACTATGCAGGCCTCGCGCCGGCCATCGAAGGCACCCAGGTGCCGCTGCGCCAGGAAGCCTTCGTCTACACCCGCAAGGAACCGCTGGGTGTCATCGGTGCCATCGGTGCCTGGAACTACCCGATCCAGATCGCCTGCTGGAAGTCTGCCCCGGCACTCGCCGCCGGCAACGCCATGGTCTTCAAGCCCAGCGAAGTCACGCCGCTGAGCGCACTGAAGCTTGCCGAGATCTTCACCGAAGCCGGCCTGCCGGACGGCGTGTTCAACGTCGTGCAGGGCGATGCCCGCGTCGGCGTGATGCTCACCGAGCACCCGGATATCGCCAAGATCTCCTTCACCGGCGAAGCCGGCACCGGCAAGAAGGTCATGTCCGCGTCCGCCTCTTCCAGCCTCAAGGAAGTCACCATGGAGCTGGGCGGCAAGTCCCCGCTGCTGGTGTTCGCGGATTCCGACCTCGACCGTGCTGCCGACGGCGCCATGATGGCCAACTTCTACAGCTCCGGTCAGGTGTGCACCAACGGCACCCGCGTCTTCGTCGAAGCCAGCGTCAAGGAGGCCTTCGAGGCCAAGATCGTCGAGCGCGTCGCACGCATCAAGGCCGGTGATCCGCAGGATCACGCCACCACCTTCGGTCCGCTGGTCAGCTTCGAGCACCTGGAAAAGGTCGTCTCCTACCTGGAGATCGCCAAGCAGGACGGCGCACGTCTGCTGGTTGGCGGCGAGCGCATGAGCGAAGGCGACTTCGCCAAGGGCGCCTGGGTCGCGCCGACCGTCTACACCGACTGCAGCGATGACATGCGCATCGTGCAGGAAGAGATCTTCGGTCCGGTGATGTCCATCCTGTCCTTCGACAGCGAAGAGGAAGTCATCCGCCGCGCCAACGACACCACCTATGGCCTGGCGGCTGGCCTGTTCACCGAGAACCTGAACCGCGCGCACCGCGTGATCCACCAGCTCGAAGCCGGTATCTGCTGGGTCAACACCTGGGGCGAGTCCCCGTCCGAGATGCCGGTCGGCGGCTACAAGCAGTCAGGCATCGGTCGCGAGAATGGTGTCGAGACGCTGTCCCACTACACTCAGACCAAGTCCGTGCTGATCGAGATGGGGCCGTTCGAGTCCGCCTTCTGAGCCACCAGAGGCCATGAGGCCTGAATCGACGACAGCAGCATCGTCTGGCGCAGGATGCGGGATCAGGACACTTGATCCACTGATCCGCTGCAGTGAGTTGATGCACGGAAGATAGCGCCAGATGCCCCACCCGCCGGCATGACGACCCCTCGTCGTGCCGGCCAGCACGCCACGCCACTCATGACTTCGGCGCTGGCAGTGCACGAATCCCGACGAGTCGCTGACAGTGATGGCATACCACTTGCCATGCGCTGCCCCGACGGCTCCTCACAGACACATCACCGTATCCATCCGCCCGGCAGTGGCCACCCCTCGTCGTCGACGGGGCGTCCTGCGCCCGCATGTGGCATCTGATACGAAAGGAGATTTCATGAGCCAATTCGAGCGTGAATACGACTACGTCATCATCGGTGCCGGCAGCGCCGGCAACGTGCTGGCCACTCGCCTCAGCGAAGACGCTGACGTCAGTGTCCTGCTGCTGGAAGCGGGCGGCCGTGACCACCGTTTCGATTTCCGTACCCAGATGCCTGCCGCACTGGCGTATCCCCTGCAGGGCCAGCGCTACAACTGGGACTTCAAGACCGACCCCGAGCCGCACATGAACAATCGCCGCATGGAATGTGGCCGCGGCAAGGGGCTGGGAGGCTCCTCGTTGATCAATGGCATGTGCTACATCCGTGGCAATGCGCTGGATTACGACAACTGGGCCAAGGATCCCATCCTGGCTGACTGGAACTATCGTGAGTGCCTGCCCTACTTCCGCAAGTGCGAGACGCGCGATATCGGCCCGAACGACTACCACGGCGGCGATGGGCCGGTCTCGGTCACGACTCCCAAGGAAGGCAACAACGAGCTCTATCACGCCTTCATCGCGGCAGGCATCGAGGCGGGCTATCCGGCCACCGAAGACGTCAACGGCTATCAGCAGGAAGGCTTCGGCCCGATGGATCGCTTCGTGACCAAGGAAGGCCGTCGCGCCTCCACCGCCCGCGGCTATCTGGATACCGCCAAGAAGCGCGCCAACGTGACCATCGAGACGCGTGCCACCACCGATGTCATCCTGTTCGAGGGCAAGACAGCGGTCGGCGTGAAATATGAGCGCAAGGGGCAGGACCACCGCGTACGTGCACGCAAGGAAGTGCTGCTGTGTGCTGGCGCCATCGCCTCGCCGCAGATCCTTCAGCGCTCCGGCGTCGGCAATCGTGAGCACCTCGAGCCGCTGGGCGTGAAGATGGTGCACCACCTGCCGGGTGTGGGGGAGAACCTGCAGGATCACCTCGAGCTCTACATCCAGTACGAGTGCACCAAGCCGATCTCGCTCTACCCGTCCCTCAAGTGGTACAACCAGCCGCCCATCGGCCTGGAGTGGATGCTCAAGGGGACCGGTGTGGGTGCCAGCAACCAGTTCGAGGCTGCCGGCTTCATTCGCAGCGATGCCAACGAGGCCTGGCCGAACCTGCAGTATCACTTCCTGCCGATCGCGATCAGCTACAACGGCAAGAGTGCGGTGCAGGGCCACGGCTTCCAGGCACATGTCGGTTCCATGCGCTCCCAGAGCAAGGGCCGTGTCCGACTGACCTCACTGGACCCCAAGGCCGCGCCCTCGATCTTCTTCAACTACATGGCCGAGGAGCGTGACTGGGAAGAGTTCCGCGCCGCCATTCGCCTGACTCGCGAGATCATCGCTCAGCCGGCACTGGACGATTAC
This sequence comes from Cobetia sp. 3AK, assembly GCF_029846335.1. NCBI lineage: Bacteria > Pseudomonadati > Pseudomonadota > Gammaproteobacteria > Oceanospirillales > Halomonadaceae > Cobetia > Cobetia sp. 3AK. Next base: position 533,768 of record NZ_JARWKR010000001.1, read on the forward strand.
CGTGGCCGCGAACTGGCGCCGGGCGCTGATGTCCAGACGGACGAGCAGCTCGACGAATACGTACGCAATCATGCCGAGACGGCCTACCACCCGTGCGGCAGCTGTCGCATGGGCAGTGACGAGACCTCCGTGGTCGATGGCGCCGGTCGCGTGCATGGTCTCGACAACCTGCGCGTCGTGGACGCCTCGCTGTTCCCGGTCATCCCCACCGGCAACCTGAACGCACCGACGATCATGCTGGCGGAGAAGATGGCCGACAAGATTCGGGGCCGTGCTCCGCTGCCGCCGTCCGACGCCGACTACTTCGTGGTCGAGCCGGGCACACCGGCCAAGCAGCCCGCCAAGCGCCAGATCGATTCCGCGCCGATCAACGGCTGATCCTGCGCGATCAACGTAAGCCTCCGTTATGCTGACGGCAGGCATGGAAGCACCATCGATCGTTCGAGGCCCCGCACTGCGGGGCCTTTTTTATGTCTGGCATGTCTCGATTCCAGACCATCACTTCCGTCGTGGCAGCCCACCTCCTCGTTTCTCCCCCGCCCGCATCGCTTCATCCCGCCCGCACCGCCTCATCCCGTCTCATGGCATCAGCAGCTCCGATGACGTCCCGACCTGGGCCAGTGCCTCTCCCTGTATCCAAGGCCCCTTTCGCTGCCCATACGCCTTGCACAGCCACCATTGCTTTCCCCGCGACGCCTCTTCCATCGCTTCACCTTTCATACCTTCGACCTTGGGTGGACTGGCGGAGTGAGTCGAGTTGGGATAGGCTGACAATAATTCAAACAACTGTTCTAAACGCATGGCTGCTATGCTGAAGAGGAAGGCCATTCGCTAGAGCTCCCGCAACGCAACCTGGAGATCCTGCCATGACGCAGCTCATCCTCATCCTCGTCGCCCTTGCCGGTCTGCTGACCGTCATGGCACGTGAATCCGGTGCACTGGCCGCCATCGGCGTGCTGGCGGTCACCGGCCTCATCGGCCTGGGCATCGACGCCCCGGTGCTTGGCGTCCTGCTGTTGATCAGCGCGGCACTGGTCGCCGTCTGCGGCCTGCCGGCACTGCGCACCAAGTGGCTCAGCCCGCGGCTGTTCGCGATGTTCAAGAAGGTGTCGCCCAAGGTCTCGGCGACCGAGAAGGTAGCCCTGGAAGCCGGTACCGTGTTCTGGGACGCCGAATTGTTCTCCGGCAAGCCGCAATGGGACACCCTGACCGCACAGCGCAATGAGGGCATCTCCAGCGAGGAGCAGGCCTTCATCGATACGCAGTGCTCCATCGCCTGTGGCATGACCAACAGCTGGGAAATCGCTCGCGAGCGTGCAGATCTTCCCGAGGAACTGTGGGAATTTCTCAAGCGCGAGAAGTTTTTCGGCATGATCATTCCCAAGCAGTACGGCGGCCTCGGCTTCTCGGCCAAGGCGCAGTCACTGGTACTGCAGAAGCTGGCGGTCAACGAGACGCTGATGGTCACCGTCGGCGTGCCCAACTCCCTCGGCCCGGGTGAGCTACTACTCAAGTACGGCAGCGAGGAACAGAAGGATTATTACCTGCCGCGCCTGGCGGATGGCCGCGAGATCCCCTGCTTCGGCCTGACCGGCCCGCGTGCCGGCAGTGACGCGACCTCCATTCCGGACACCGGTATCGTGTGTCGCGACATGCATGACGGCGAGGAAGTCGTCGGTATCCGCCTCAACTTCGAGAAGCGCTGGATCACCCTGGCGCCGGTCGCCACCGTGGTCGGCCTGGCCTTCCGCATGTTCGACCCCGAGCACCTGCTGGGGGACGTGGAAGACATCGGCATCACCTGCGCCCTGATTCCGCGTGATACTGACGGCATGGACATCGGCCGTCGCCATCACCCGATCGGCGCGCCGTTCATGAATGGTCCGATCTTCGGCAAGGACGTCTTCATTCCGCTCAGCTACCTGATCGGTGGCGAGCAGATGGCCGGCCAGGGCTGGAAGATGCTGGTCGAGTGTCTGTCGGTGGGCCGCTGCATCACCCTGCCGTCCGGCTCCGCGGGCATCTCTCGCTACGCATTGGGCTGGAGCGCCGGTTTCGCGCGCATTCGCCGCCAGTTCAACCTGCCGGTGGCCGAGATGGAAGGCGTGCAGGAGCCGCTGGCTCGCATGGCCGCGATGAACTACATCAGCCAGGCCGCCGTACTGCATACCGCCAACATGATCGACAACGGCCACAAGCCGGCCGTGCCCTCCGCCATCCTCAAGAGTCAGCTGACCGAGATGGCCCGCACGCTGCTGACCGATGGCATGGATATCCACGGCGGACGCGGCGTGACGCTCGGCCCGCGCAACTACATCGGCGTGGCATATGCCGGCACCCCGGTCTCGATCACGGTGGAAGGCGCCAACATCATGACCCGCAACCTGATGATCTTCGGTCAGGGGGCCATCCGCTGCCATCCGTACGTGCTGGAAGAGCTGGCCGCCAAGGATGCCGATGACCTGAACGCCTTCGACAAGGCCTTCTTCCGCCATGCAGGCCTCATCTTCGGCAACGCGGCCCGCGCCTTCAGCCAGAGCTTCGGCATCGGCGGCAAGACCACCGGCTTCGACGCCGTCGCCACGCCTTATGCCAACCACATCAACCGCTTCAGCGCCGCCTTCTCGCTGTCCGCCGATGCGGCCATGGCCAGCCTCGGCTCCAGCCTCAAGGCACGCGAGATGCTGTCGGCTCGTCTGGGTGACGTGCTCTCCAACCTCTACCTGGCGTCCCTGACGCTCAAGCAGTGGCACGAATCGGACGCCTGTGAGCACGAGGAAGCGCTGTTCCACTACAGCATGCAATGGTTGCTGCATCGCACCGAGAAGGCACTCGACGAACTGCTCGCCAACCTGCCCAACCGTGCCCTGGCCACGACATTGCGCGTCGTCACGCTGCCGCGTGGTCGTCAGTTCGCCATGCCCAGGGACAGCCTGACCCGCGAGATCGCACGTGCCGTCTCCACCGACAGTGCACTGCGTACCAAGCTGACCGACAACACCTGGGACGCTCAGGACGAAGGCCAGAAGGACAATGCTCTCGCCCGCTACAACGCGCTGCTCAAGGATTACCCGCGTGCGGAGCCGATCTACAAGACGCTGGCCAAGGCCTACCACAAGGGCGAGATCCCGGCCGACGCACTGTCACCGGAAGCGCGCATCGAAGCGGCGGTCGAGGCCGGTATCCTGTCCGCTGAGGATGGCGACTTCATGCGCGTCTTCGAAGCCGAGGTACTCGACATGCTGACCGTCGACCACTTCGATTTCGATGCCTTCGTGCGCAAGCCGATGGCGAGTGACGGCACAGCCTCCAACCCACAGCAGGACGCCGCCTGATCACCGGCCGACGCCCGCGTGAGCGATGCAAGACCTGATCGCTGATCGCAGAACCAAAAAGGCCCCGCTCAGTGAGCGGGGCCTTTTTATTGGCAGGAGGCGCCATGCTTCGCGTCATCTCGATCTCAGATATGACGCGCGAAGTGCTCGAGATCACGCACGAAGGCATTCTTGTAGGTCTCGAAGTCCTTCGGGCGCGCCTTGAAGGTGCGCTTGATACGCTCGCGATCCAGACGCAGCGGCTCGTCCAGCGCCGCGAGAGTGCCGACACGCGCCGCCGGATTCATGCCGACCAGCTCACGCGGGCGATCGCCTTCGGCCTCGGCCTCCAGCCAGTCGTTGATCCCGGCGCGACGCAGCACGCTGACCAGCGAGCCGTCGGTGAGACGCACCTGCAGACGACCGTGATCCGCCAGCTGTGACACCAGCGCGATGCCGTGGTCATGGCCACGATGGACCGGCGGCGTCGCCCACAGGGCAAGATTCAGCCCGCGCGCATTCTCGTCGAGCACCAACAGGGCGGCGGAGTGGATGCGCTCGGCATCGTCCACCAGCGCGAACAGGCGAGCGGTCTCGTTCTCGAACCAGACACCTCGGACACCGGCATAGCTCACCAGCGCATCCAGTCCCCCCTCGCGGCCATGCACTTCGGCACACAGCATCGCCAGACACGCATCGCGCCGAGCACCGGCACTCACTTCCACCACTTTCATCGCATTCTCCGCCACAGGCATTTTCAGCGCGCAAGACTAGCACACTCGCCGGATGATCGCCTGATCCACCGCGCCCCGTGCAGGGCCGACGGTGGTTACCCGCACATGAACATCCAACCGTCATAAAGTTGTAAGGAAAGCCTTCTAGAGTCGTCTACGCTTTTCGGACGATCATCATAAGAACAAAAAGATGTTCGCTTGATCGTTCGCCATCGATCGACAGCAGTCAGCCTGCGCGACTCCCACAAGGCTGACCAGGGACCCTCTCAGGAGCTCGACCATGCGCCGCCCTACCCATCACGCAATGCTCAACACCCGTGGCACCCGTCATCTTGCCAGCCTCGCGCTGGCAGTCGGTTTCGCGACCGCTTCCGCCAGTGCCCTGGCCGCCACCGAAGTCGAGTGGTGGCACGCCATGGGGGGCGGACTTGGCAAGAAGGTCGACGAGATCGCGGCCGACTTCAATGCAAGTCAGGATGAATTCGTCGTCAAGCCGGTCTTCAAGGGCAACTACTCCGAGACCATGACGTCCGCCATTGCCGCCTTCCGGGCCGGCAAGGGCCCGGACATCGTGCAGATCTTCGAGGTCGGCACCGCCACCATGATGAGCGCCAAGGGTGCCATCATGCCGGTCCATCAGCTGATGGCGGACTATGCACCGTCAGAAGGCGCGAGTTTCGATCCGAAGGCCTACCTGTCTTCCGTCACCGGCTACTACACCGACACCGAAGGCAAGATGCTGTCGATGCCGTTCAACTCCTCCACCCCGGTCACCTATTACAACAAGGACATGCTGGCCAAGGCCGGTGTCGAATCCGTGCCGGCCACCTGGCAGGAGCTGGGTGATGCCCTCAAGAAGGTCGTTGATTCCGGCGCGGGCAGCTGTGGCCTGACGACCACCTGGCCGTCCTGGGTGATGCTGGAGAACTTCTCGGCACGCAATGACGTACCCTTCGCCAGCCAGGCCAATGGCTTCGCCGGCACCGATACCCGCCTTGAATTCAACAAGACCGCCGTGGTCGACCACATCCAGCGCCTCGATGACTGGCAGGCCGACAAGCGCTTCGTGTTCGGCGGTCGCTTTGATGACGCGGCGCCGAAGTTCTACTCCGGTGAGTGCGCGATGATGATGGGCTCCTCCGCCAGCTATGCCGGCGTCAAGGAAAGCGCCAAGGGCTTCGAGTTCGGCGTGGCACCGCTGCCCTACGACAGCGACGCGATCGAGACGCCGCAGAACTCCATCATCGGCGGCGCGTCACTGTGGGTGCTGTCCGGCCACAGCGATGAGGAATACCAGGGCGTCGCCAAGTTCTTCCAGTACCTCTCCAGGCCCGAAGTCCAGGCCGACTGGCACCAGTTCACCGGTTACCTGCCGATCACCACCGCCGCGGCGGAGCTGACACGTGAGCAGGGCTTCTACGCCGAGAATCCGGGCACTGACGTCGCCATCACCCAGATGACCTCCGTGACCCCGACCGAGAACTCCAAGGGCCTGCGTCTGGGCAACATGGTGCAGATACGTGACGTGATCAACGAAGAGCTCGAGAAGATCTTCGCTGGCAAGGAAAGCGTGCAGGACGGTCTCGATCAGGCTGTCGAGCGCGGCAACAAGCTGCTGGAGAAGTTCGAGCGCGCCAACGGCTGAACACCGCCACACCATGGTGGGCCGTCTGGGCGGCCCACCATGCCTGGATGCCAGAGAGCGGAAAGCGCACCCGATACCGGTGCCCTTTCCCTTCTCTCCCGGCTTGATGGCGCATGGTCGGCCGAATCCGCGCCGACCATGCGCACACGACTGACGTGATCAGTCCCTCTTCCTTGCGAGACCTCTGCTGCATGGCCCATTTCAATCGACATCCCTTCACGCCGTGGATCCTGCTGGCCCCCCAGCTGATCATCGTCGGCGTGTTCTTCTTCTGGCCGGCCCTGCAGGCCATCGAACAGGCTTTCTATATCGAGGATGCCTTCGGGCTTTCACGTGAATTTGCCGGACTTGCCAACTTCCTCGCGGTCCTCGGCGAAGCGGAATATCTGGAAACCCTGTGGACGACGGTCTACTTCTCGTTTGCCGTCGCCTTCGGCGCCATGGCACTCGCCCTTGGGCTGGCCGTGCTGGCAGACCGCGTGCTGCGTGGCGCCAGCACCTACAAGACCTTCCTTATCTGGCCCTATGCCGTCGCACCTGCCGTGGCCGGCGTCCTGTGGCTGTTCCTGTTCGACCCGACGCTGGGCATTCTGCCGGAACTGCTGTCCGCCATCGGCATCGACTGGAATCACAACCTCAACGGCAACCAGGCCATGCTGCTGGTGGTACTGGCCTCGATCTGGAAACAGATGAGCTACAACTTCGTGTTCTTCCTCGCAGGTCTCCAGGCGATCCCCAAGAGCCTGCTGGAAGCGGCCGCCATGGATCGCGCCGGCCCCTGGCGACGTTTCTGGACCATCACCTTCCCGCTGCTCTCCCCGACCAGTTTCTTTCTGCTGGTGATGAACGTGGTCTACGCCTTCTTCGAGACCTTCGGCACCATCGATGCCACCACCTCGGGTGGTCCGGGCGGCTCGACGCGCACCCTGGTCTACAAGGTGTATGAAGACGGTTTCGTCGGTCAGGATCTGGGGTCGAGTGCCGCCCAGTCGGTGTTGTTGATGGTCATCGTCGGCGTGCTGACGCTGATCCAGTTCAAGTATGTCGAGAAGAAGGTGCAGTACTGATGCGCTACAACCGTCCCGGGCTTGATATCGCAAGCCATGCGCTCTTGATCGTCGGCTGCGCGCTGTTCTTCCTGCCGGTGTGGATCGCCTTCAGCGCCAGCACCCACGAGATGGGCGACCTCTACTCCAACGTCGCCCCCGTCTGGATAGGCGAGGCAGGATTCGACAACTACCGCCACCTGCTGGAAGACCCCGTCAGCAGTCTCGGCGCCGACGTGATGACCCTGCTGTTCAATTCGATGCTGATGGCACTGGGCATCGCCATCGGCAAGATCATCATCTCGGTACTGGCGGCCTATGCGATCGTGTTCTTCGAGTTCCGCTTCCGCAAGCTGTGCTTCTGGCTGATCTTCATCACCCTGATGTTGCCGGTGGAGGTGCGCATCCTGCCGACCTTCAAGGTGGTGGCCGACCTCAACATGCTGGACAGCTATGCAGGCCTGATCCTGCCGCTGATCGCCAGCGCCACCGCGACCTTCCTGCTGCGCCAGTTCTATCTGACCATCCCGGCCGAACTGGTCGAGGCGGCACGCATCGATGGTGCCGGGCCGTGGCGCTTCCTCAAGGACATTCTGCTGCCGCTGTCGAAGACCAACATCGCGGCACTGTTCGTGATCATGTTCATCTACGGCTGGAATCAGTACCTGTGGCCGCTGCTGATCACCACGGATGCCGACTACCTGACCATCGTCGTCAGCCTCAAGCGCATGCTGACCACCGGCGACGGCCTGGTGCCGTGGCAGGACGTCACCGCCACCACGCTGCTGGCCATGGGGCCGCCGGTGCTGGTGATCCTGTTCATGCAGCGCTACTTCATCAAGGGGCTGGTGGACAGTGAGAAGTGACCTCCTCTCGCCCCGGCACCTCGTGATTCGCGCCCCTTTTACCTGACGCCTTGCGCCCGGCCACCTGATTCCGTTCCGCCGTGATGGGCCGCTCTCACGCCTGTCACGGCACCGCTTTGGATATTCATCTCATGGCAACACTGACACTCAAGCAGCTCAAGAAGCAGTACCCCAATGGCTACCAGGCCCTGCACGGCATCGACCTGGAGTTCGGTGAGGGCGAGCTGATCGTCATCGTCGGCCCTTCCGGATGCGGCAAATCCACCCTGCTGCGCACCCTGGCGGGGCTCGAGGATATCTCCGAAGGCGATCTGGAGATCAACGGCAAGCGCGTCAATGACCTGGAGCCCGCCGAGCGCGATATCGCGATGGTGTTCCAGAACTATGCGCTCTACCCGCACATGAGCGTGTTCGACAACATGGCCTACGGCCTCAGGAACCGTCGCACGCCCAAGGACGAGATCCAGCATCGCGTCAGCGAGGCCGCCGAACTGCTGGGCCTGACCGAGCTGCTCGATCGTCGTCCCAAGCAGCTCTCCGGCGGCCAGCGTCAGCGCGTCGCCATGGGGCGCGCCATCGTGCGCAAGCCGCAGGTCTTCCTGTTCGATGAGCCGCTCTCGAATCTCGATGCCAAGCTGCGCGTGCAGATGCGCCTCGAGATCCGCCGTCTGCAGAAACGCCTCAAGGTCACCTCCGTCTATGTCACCCATGACCAGACCGAGGCCATGACCCTGGCAGACCGCCTGGTGGTGATGAATGGCGGCCACGTCGAACAGTTCGGCACGCCGATGGCGCTCTATGACCGACCCGCCAGCCAGTTCGTCGCCGGCTTCATCGGCTCGCCTGCCATGAACTTCCTGAGCGCCACCCGTACGGAGGCAGGCCTCTCGCTGCCCTGCGGCGCGCGCCTGGCATTGCGACCGGCGGCCAGGGAACACGAGGCGACTCCCATGGACGCCGCACTGACGCTGGGCATCCGCCCGGAACATCTCGAGGTTCTGCAGCCGGACAGCCCGCTGCCACCGGGTGCCGCGGAGCTTGTGGCCCGCATCGAGCTGGTCGAGCCACTGGGCGCGGACACCCTGGCGTACTGCCGACTGGACGGCCAGGCGGAGCCGCTGGTGGTGAGACTGGACGGCGAGCACGCCGTCGCCGAAGAGCAATGCCTGCGCCTGGCCATTCCGCCCGCACGCGCGCATCTGTTCGGTGCGGATGGCAAGCGCCTGGCAACTCACGAGTGATGGAGCACCTGGCCTGCGCACGAGTCGCCACAACGAAACCTGCAGCAGGGCCTGGAGCGGAACCTGTCGCGAAAGGCACATGCACACAAAAGTGATTGCCCCCGTAGCGTCATCATCGGATGGTAACAAGGACACGCCGGGTGCTCGTCCTGACGCGTCGAGCCTGACACCATCCACCAACGAGGTTCATCGATGTCATCATCTTTCTCCCACGGCACATCGCTTGCATTGCCAATGGCCATCGCTCACCGCGGGTTGTCCGCCTATGCGCCGGAAAACACGCTCAGCGCCATTCGCGCCGCCCACGAGGCCGGCCACCAATGGGTGGAGCTGGATGTCCAGCTGCTCAAGGATGGCACTCCTGTCATCTGGCACGATGCCAGCGTCAATCGTTGCTCCGATGGGCGTGGGCGGCTGAGAAACCTGGATCTGGCAGCGGCCCGGGCGCTGGATGTAGGCAGCTGGTTCAGTGCCCGCTTTGCCGGGGAACGCATGGCGACACTCGAGGAAGCCCTGGCATTGATCGCCTCGCTGGGCATGGGGCTCAATCTCGAGCTCAAGCTGAGTCCGGGGCACGACACTCGAGCACTGGTCGAGAAAGTCGTGCCCATGGCGGTCGGGGCGCTGCCCGTCGGGCGGCTGATTCTCTCGTCATTCGACCCGCAAGCCCTGCGCATGAGCCGGGAACGGGACGGCAAGGTGCTGATCGGGCTGCTCTACGACGCCATTCCTGACGACTGGGAGGCATTGGCCGAGGACGTGAAGGCAGTCACCGTACATGCGGACTGGCGTGCACTGACACGTGTCGCGGCAAGTCGCGTCACGGCCACCCAGCGCAAGCTGCTCTGCTATACGCCCAACGATGCCGCGGCCTTCTCCCCTCGCTGGGCCTGGGGGGTCAGTGCCGTCATCAGCGATGACCCCGGTATCTTCTCCGAGCAGGACCTTGCGCAGTCTCCCTGTACCGAACGCACCTTGTCGTGAGATCGCCATGAGCCAGTCACTGGAGACATTGAGCCCGCGCCAGCTACGCATTCTCGAGCGCCTGGCGCGGGACGGCCAGTTGAGCGTCGAGCCGCTGGCCGTGGACTTCGAGGTCACACCGCAGACCATACGCCGCGATCTCGGCGTGCTGTGTGATCTCGGACTGGCGCGACGGCGTCATGGCGGCATCGAACGTCCGCTGGGTGGACACAATCTGGGCCACACCCAGCGCAGCATGCTGGCAAGACCGGCCAAGCAGGCCATGGCGGCCCAGGTCGTCGCCGAGATACCCGATGGCGCCTCGCTGGCACTGGGAATCGGCACCAGCGTGGTGGCTGTCGCCGAGGCACTGATCGCCCGGCGCGGCCTGCGCGTGATCACCAACAACCTGCAGGTGGCACAAGCGCTTTCCAGCCACCCGGATGTCAGCGTGCAGCTTGCCGAGGGCCAGCTTCGCCCTCGGGATCTCGATGTGGTCGGCAGCGCCACCGTGGCCTTCTTCACCCGGCATCAGGTGGACATCGCCGTGCTGGGATGTGGCGGGCTGGATGCCGAGGGGCTGCTGGATTTCGACCCTGAAGAGGCCGCCGTCAGTCGCGCCCTGCTCAGGCATGCCAGACGCCGCATCCTGGTCACCGATGCCAGCAAGTGGGGGCGTGCCGCCATGTGCCGGATCGGCCCGCTCACCGATATCGATCTGCTGATCACCGACAGCCCCCCACACGCCAGCGAGCACCAGATGGCGTTGACCGAGGCGGAGGCTCACTCACTGCAGGTGATGTACCGCCAATGAATCACTCAGCCCCCGCCCCTGTGGCCCACCGCTCACGAGGATGATCGGAATCACCATGCAAGCCTTCGCTCACTGCCCAGCCACCACCCTGTCCGGCATTCGCTACCTGCTGACCGACATCGATGACACCCTCACCCGGGAAGGGCGACTCGATGCCTCGACATTGGCGGCACTCGAGCGCCTGGAGGCAGCCGGCATCAAGGTCATTCCGGTCACGGGCGGCTGTGCCGGCTGGTGCGATCATATCGCCAGGGCCTGGCCAGTGGCCGCCGTGATCGGGGAGAACGGCGCCTTCGCCTTTCAGCGCCAGGGGCAGCGGATACTCACGACCTGGTGGGAGGACGAAGCACGTCTGCGCGCGCGTCAACGCCATGTGATGACGGTGGCGCGCCAGCTGCTGCTCAATCACCCCCAGGCCGCACTGGCCCAGGACCAGCCCTTCCGCTACGCGGATGTCGCGGTGGACCACTGTCAGGCCGTCAGCCCGCTGTCGCAGGCACAGATCCACGCCATCATCGCCGGCTTCACGGCCGCCGGCATTCAGGCGCGTGCCAGCTCCATCCATATCAATGCCTGGCAGGGTGACTTCGACAAGGCACGCATGGCCGTGCGTGTCCTGACCGAGACCTTCGGACTGGACCGCATGCAACTGGAACAGGAGGTGATGTACGTCGGCGATGCCCCCAATGACGCGCCGATGTTCGCTACCTTCCGGCATACCGTGGGCGTCGCCAATATCCTCAAGCATCGTGCAGCGCTGGGCTGGGAGCCCGCCTGGCTGACCCGCCACGGTCATGGCGCCGGGGTCGAGGAAATCGCCGATGCCCTGCTCGGGTCACATGCGGCCATCGACAGCGGACACTGAGACTGCCGAGCGGCTGCACTTGTCGTACTGAGCCTGCCAGACCGAGCCCTTCGAGCTGAGCCCGTCGAACTGTGCCCGTCGGACTGAGCTCACCAAGCTTGACCTGACGACATGAAAAAGCCCGCCTCGGCATTCCGAGACGGGCTCTTATTATCTTAAAGATAACAATGTTACCAAAGTACAGACTGTCTACTGTGGGAAGAACAGCCCACGCAAGCCTTCACCCGGGTCTTCGAAGCGCATGAAGGCCTCGCCCACCAGGAAGCCGTGGACACCACGGTCACGCATCTTCGCCACATCCTCACGGGTGTGGATACCTGATTCGGTCACGACGCGCACTCCCGATGGCATGTCGGTCAACAGGTCCAGCGTCGTCTCCAGTGAGGTCTCGAAGCTACGCAGATCACGGTTGTTGATTCCGACCAGCTCGATCCCCAGCGCCAGCGCACGCTTGAGCTCCTCGCCATCATGCACCTCGACCAGCACATCCATGCCCAGCTCTCGCGCCTGATCATGCAGAGCACTCAGGCGTGCATCATCCAGTGCCGCGACGATCAGCAGAATGCAGTCGGCACCGATGGCACGCGCCTCGAGCACCTGATAGGGATGAATGATGAAGTCCTTGCGGATCACCGGGATCGAGACGGCGTCGCGCGCCTCGATCATGAAGTCCTCATGCCCCTGGAAGAAGTCGGCATCGGTCAGCACCGACAGGCAGGCAGCGCCGGCCTGCTCATATGCCACGGCGATCTCGGCCGGCGCGAAGTCTTCACGAATCACGCCCTTGGAGGGAGAGGCCTTCTTCACCTCGGCGATGATGGCCGGCTCACCGCGATCGATACGAGATGTCAGCGCCTTGATGAAACCACGCGGCGCACTCTGCTTCTCGATCAGCGTCTGAAGATCCGCCTCGCCCACCGCCGCACTGCGCTCGGCGATCTCTTCTTCCTTGCGCGCCAGAATTCTGGCCAGGATGGTCGGCAGCGCCTTGTCAGTCGTCTGTTGCTCGGTACTCATCAGCGGGTCGCTCCTTCATCATTGACCTGGGCGTAGACACGGGTGAAATCGGCAAGCTCCTTCATCTTCTCGAAGGGCAGCTTGCTGGCCTGCACGTCCTCGGCAATATTGACGCCTTCCTTGAGACTGTCCGCGATACCGGCCACGTACAGGGCCGCACCGGCATTGAGCGCCACGATATCGCTGGCCGGCCCCTCGTCTCCGCGCAGCGCCTGCTGCACCAGCTTCAAGCTGTCGGCAGACGTCGCGACTGCCAGCGAATCCAGCGACTGGCGCGCGATACCAAAGTCTTCCGGCGCGATGCGGTATTCGCGGATCTCGCCATCCTTGAGCTCATTGACCAGGGTCGGCGCCGCCAGCGAGATCTCGTCCAGACCGTCATCGCTGTGCACCACCAGCACATGCTCGGCCCCGAGACGCTTGAGCACTTCGGCCATCAGCGGCACCAGCGCGGGGTCATACACGCCAAGCACCTGACGGGTAGCGCCAGCCGGATTGGTCAGCGGACCCAGGATGTTGAACATGGTGCGCACCCCCATCTCGCGACGCGGACCGATCACGTGCTTCATGGCAGCATGATGATTGGGCGCGAACATGAAGCCGACCCCGATATCATCGATGCAGCGCGCGACCTGTTCGGCATTCAGCGCCAGATGGATGCCGGCCGATTCGAGCAGATCCGCACTGCCGGACGACGAGGAGACACTGCGGTTGCCATGCTTGGCCACATGCCCACCGGCGGCGGCCACCACGAAGCTGGCCGCAGTGGAGACATTGAACAGATTGGCCCCATCTCCGCCGGTACCCACGATGTCCACCGCATCGGTGGCGCGCACCGTGACTCGCGTCATCAATTCACGCATCACCTGCGCGGCAGCGGCCAGCTCATCGACCGTCTCGCCTTTCATCGACAGGGCCATCAACAGTGCCCCTATCTGCGCCTGGGTTGCCTCGCCGGTCATGATGGCCGTCATGACCGCATGAGTGTCGTCGTAGCTCAGGTGCTGGCGGCGCATCACGGCGCCAATCGCCTCACGCATCTGCATGTTGTGTCTCCGCAGACGCCAGCCTCGGCGGCTGACGCATGAAAATGAAATATGACTCTTGCGATCTGCATCCGCTCAAGCGGCTTTCTCGACCTCGCCGCGACGCAGGAAGTTAGCCAGAAGCTCATGACCTTGCAATGTGAGGATCGACTCGGGGTGGAACTGCACACCCTCGACATCCAGCTCGCGGTGGCGCAGCCCCATGATCAGCTGCGGGGTGACATCGTCGTCACCCGTCCAGCTGGTGACGACCAGACACTCAGGCAGGCTGTCGCGCTCGACGACCAGCGAGTGATAACGCGTGACTTCCAGCGGCTCGGCCAACGCGGCGAAGACGCCACTGTTGTCGTGATGGACGGCGGAGGTCTTGCCATGCATCACCTGAGGGGCACGCACCACCTTGCCACCGTAGACCTGACCGATGGCCTGATGGCCGAGACAGACCCCCAGGATCGGCAGCTTGCCGGCAAAGTGACGGATGACGTCCAGGGTAATCCCGGCCTCATTGGGCGTGCACGGCCCCGGCCCCAGCACCAGATGCGTGGCACCGAGCGCCTCGATCTGCTCGAGCGTGATGGCGTCATTGCGCACGGTCAGCACTTCGGCCCCAAGCTCGCTCAGATACTGGACGATGTTGTAGGTGAAGCTGTCAAAGTTGTCGATCATCAGCACGCGTGGCGCGCTGGCGTCCTGCGAAGTGAATGCCTGCATGGTCAGTGTCCATTCTCGGGAGCGGATCCGTGCCGTGATTCACCGGCCTGCCCGCCCTCCTTTGGTGTCGTTCCCGCCGTCCAGCAACAAAAATGCCGCCCTGGTCGGCGGCATTCTTCTGGTCGTACGTCCTCGAACTTCAGACATGCGAAAGCCGCCCCGTTGTCAGGAGCGCCACCACTGCTGGCTGAGGTCGTGCGGGTTACGTAGCGTCATGGGTCAATAGTGCGTTGAGCCGTTGGGAGTGTCAATCACATGCGACATTGCAGGGAGCGGCCCCGCAAGGCCGCCGGGCCACTCCCTGTCGTGCATGGCGCGGCATTCAGTCCAGATTGTCCAGGCCACGCTCCGCCATCGCCACGGCACGGAACAGCGCACGCCCCTTGTTGAGGGTCTCGTCCCACTCGGACTGCGGGACGGAATCCGCGACTACCCCGGCACCGGCCTGGACGTGAAGCACCTGATCCTTGAGCACGGCGGTACGGATCGCGATCGCGGTATCCATGTTGCCGTGCCAGGAGAGATAGCCCACCGCACCCGAGTAGATGCCACGCTTGACCGGCTCCAGCTCGTCGATGATCTCCATGGCGCGAATCTTCGGCGCGCCGGACAGCGTGCCCGCCGGGAAGGTGGCACGCAGCACGTCCATCGGCCCCAGCCCTTCCTTCAGCTTGCCGGTGACGTTGGAGACGATGTGCATGACGTGGGAGTAGCGTTCCACCACCATCTGGTCCGTCACCTTGACGCTACCGGTCTGACTGATGCGCCCGGCATCGTTGCGGCCCAGGTCGATCAGCATCAGGTGCTCGGCGATTTCCTTGGGGTCCGATAGCAGATCCTTCTCGAGCGCCAGATCCTCCTCTTCGGTGGCACCGCGTACGCGCGTCCCGGCAATGGGACGCACCGCGACTTCACCATCCTCGAGACGCGAGAGAATCTCGGGCGACGAGCCGATGACGTGATGGTCATCCAGATTGAAGAAGAACATGTACGGCGAGGGATTCAGACTACGCAGCGCACGATAGAGATCCAACGGCGCGGCACGGTAGGGAATCGACATGCGCTGGGACGGCACGCACTGCATGACATCACCGGCCAGCACGTATTCCTTGATCTTCTCGACCGCGCCCTTGAAGCCTTCCTCGGTGAAGCCGGAAGTGAAATCGGTCTCCTGGACCGGATCACCTCCGGTACCGGGACTGACGGTATTCAGCGTGGCGCTGCGCAGCTGGATCTCGAGGCGCTCGAGACGCTCGCAGGCTGCCTCGAAGGCATTGGGTGTCTCGGGGTCGGCATGGGTCAGCAACGTCAGGCGGCCAGAGAGATTGTCGAAGATCACCAGCTCGTCGGCCACCATCAACAGGATATCCGGCACGCCCAGCGGGTCCGGCTTCTCGACGCCCCGCAGGCGCGGTTCGATGTAGCGCACGGTGTCATAGCCGAAGTAGCCGACCAGCCCGCCATTGAAGCGCGGTGCGCCCTCGATGACCGGCACCCGGAAGCGCGTCTGGAACTGCTCGATCCACTCGAGCGGATCTTCCACCTCGGTCATGCCGGTCTGCTCGCCATTGACCAGATGCGCCACGACCTGACCACGCACCTCGATGCGCTCACGGCACGGCAAGCCGATGATCGAATAGCGCCCCCACTTCTCGCCGCCCTGCACGGACTCCAGCAGGAAGGTCCACGGCATGTCAGCCAGCTTGAGATAGGTGGACAGCGGTGTGTCGAGGTCCGCCAGCACGTCACGAGTAACGGGAATGCGGTTGTAGCCTGCCTCGGCCAGTTCAGCGAAGTGTTGTGGGGTCATCATGACCTGCAGTTCCTTCCACGGAGGGGGCGTTGCCGGTACGCGACCGGCTTGTCTGGCGTCAGTCTATCATCGCGTGCCGGTGGCGGCAGCGCTGTCTGGCAGGCTCAGCCTGCGACGACCAGCTCGGCAAGGGACTCGACGATGTGATCCGGATGACTGCGCGCGATCGGCTCACCGTGGTTGTAGCCGTAGGGCACCGCCAGCGTCCGGAAACCGGCGGCGCGACCTGCCGCGATATCGTGACGTGAATCCCCGACCATCAACGCCTCCCGCGGCGCGACCCCCAGGCGCTCGGCCGCGAACAGCAACGGCGCGGGGTCCGGCTTGCGCGTCGGCAGACTGTCGCCGCCCAACGCCAGCGCGAAGTGTTCCGCCAGCGAGAAATGCGAGAGCAGCGGTTCGATGAAGGTTTCCGGCTTGTTGGTGATCAGCACCACGACCACACCGGCCTGATGCAACCCCTCCAGACAGTCACGCGCACCAGGATATAGCCGTGTACGCGAGCTGGGGTCCGCGGCGTAATGCGCCAGGAAGCACTGATGCGCGCGCTCGACCCGCGTCAGATCATCCGTCGCCAGACCATGCGCCTCAAGCGCTCGCTCCACCAGCACCCGCGCGCCATTGCCGACGAAGTCGCGCACGCGGTCTTCCCCGAGTGCCGACAAGCCTTCATCGACCAGCATCCTGTCGATCGCGTTGGCAAGATCCGGCACCGAGTCGATCAAGGTGCCATCCAGATCGAAGGCCACCATCTTGATGCCCCGCAATGCCGGATGCGCCAGCCCGTGATCGAGGCTCTGTACCTGCTCGGGTCGGGGCCCGAGAGCGTCCCCGCCACGCGCGGTATCGCAGGGCGTGGAAGTGGAATGAGACGCGGTCTGGACAGACGCCTCGTCGGAAGTCTGCATTACCGTCTTTTCGCTCACCTGGCCTCCTGAGATCACTCGCTGAATCCGGCTGTCACGGGACGAGAATCGTCCGCCATTCATCCACGCAACGCATGGTTTCATCTGTTTTGTTGGAAAAATCCGTAAAAAAATTACATTCCTTCACCCTGCCACTATTAGCACGCCAGCGGTCACGTTACCATAGCGCCATTCAGTCGACCGTCCCTCCGGGTGTGGCGCCAGTGACAACGAAAAAACGCGCAACCCGACGCTCCGGCGACAGCCAGTTTCTGCTTGTCCTTTTCGATCTTGTCACTCTCAGGAGCTCTCCATGGCTATTCCCCGCATCGTGGTTGTCGGCGGTGGCGCCGGCGGTCTGGAACTTGTCACCAAGCTTGGCCACAAGCTGGGTCGCAAGAAGAAAGCCGAAATCATCCTCATCGATCGCAATTCCACGCATATCTGGAAGCCTCTGCTGCACGAAGTGGCCACCGGCGTGCTGGATTCCGGTCTTGATGAGGTGTCCTACCAGGGCCATTCCAAGGCCCACGGCTACAAGTTCCAACGCGGGACTCTCGAAAGCCTGGAGCGCGAAGAGAAGCAGCTGACACTGGCGGCCATCCACGATGCCAACGGCACCGTACTGCTGCCCTCGCGCACCCTGAGCTATGACTATCTGGTGCTGTCGCTGGGCAGCGTGTCCAACGACTTCGGTACCCAGGGCGTCGCCGAGCACTGTCACTTCCTGGACAGCCCGCAGCAGGCCGAGAAGTTCCGTCGCGACATGCTCGACACCTTCCTGCGCTTCAGCGCCAATGGCGACAAGTGTGAGCGCCAGCAGCTCAACGTCGCCATCATCGGCGCCGGCGCGACCGGGGTCGAACTGTCCGCCGAGCTGTTCGATGCCTCAAAGATGCTGCACAGCTATGGCTTCTCCTCGCTGGAGGATCGTCAGGTCAAGGTGCATCTGATCGAGGCCGCTCCCCGCATCCTGCCGGCCCTGCCGGAGCGCATCGGCAAGCCGGTCGCCAAGGAGCTGACCCGACTCGGTGTGGACATCCACACTGACACCCGCGTGACCTGCGCCGACGAACGCGGCATCACCACGGCCGATGGCACCCTGATCGAGGCGGATCTGAGCGTATGGGCCGCCGGTATCCGAGCGCCGTCCTTCCTGTCGGAGCTGGGCCTGTCCACCGAGCGCAACCACCAGGTCAAGGTCCACCAGACCATGCAGAGCATCGACGATGACGCCATCTTCGCGCTCGGCGATTGCGCCAGCTGCCCGCAGCCGGATGACAAGCGCGTGCCGCCACGCGCCCAGGCCGCTCACCAGCAGGCCAGTCTGATGGTCAAGAATCTGCGTGCGGCAATGGACAACAAGCCGCTGAAGGAATTCGTGTTCAAGGATCACGGCTCGCTGATCTCGCTGGCGCATTTCGATGCCGTCGGCTCGCTGATGCGCGGCGCCTCCGCGCGCTCGTTGTTCATCGAAGGCCGCCTGGCCAAGTTCTTCTACGCCTCGCTGTATCGCATGCACCAGATGGCGATCCACGGCGTGATCAAGACCGGCATGACCGTCATCGTGGATGGCCTGAATCGCTACCTGCGTCCGAAGATGAAGCTGCACTGATCACCCGCTCAGAACGAAAAACGCCCCCGACGGTCTCCGTCGGGGGCGTTTTCATTCAGGCACTTGTGCGTTCAGGCACTTACCCGAGCAGGCTCTCCAGCGTCAGTTCGCCGGCAATCAGGCGCCGCTTGGCGGAGACACTCAGCTGCTTGACGCGGTACTCGAGCTTGAGTGCCCGCGAGCGATCCCCGACCGCCTGTTGATAACACAACGTCAAGGGCCCCTTGCCACGCAGGGCACGCGCGCCCCGCTTGCCGCCGGCATGCTCGCTCAGGCGACGCGTCACATCGGTACTGATGCCGGTATAGAGGCGCCCCTGGGCCGTCTCGAGGACATACAGCCACCACTCGGATGGCGTCTCGCCCGTCTGCGCCGCCGCGTCCGCGATACACGGTTCTCCCGGCACAGTCGCTTCCGGCACAGTCGCTTCCGGCATGGCCGGATCAGCCACGCACGCTGGCAAGCTCGGCACGCAGTTTCGCCAGTACGCTGTCATAGCGGTTGGCATCGCTGTCGCTGCGCGCATTGAAGATGGCGGAACCCGCGACGAAGGTGTCAGCACCGGCACGCGCGATCTCGGCGATGTTGTCGACCTTCACGCCACCATCGATCTCGAGACGGATGTTGTAGCCGGAGGCATCGATGCGCCGGCGCGCTTCACGCAGCTTGTCCAGCGTTCCGGGGATGAAGGACTGCCCGCCGAAGCCCGGATTGACGCTCATCAGAAGGATCATGTCGACCTTGTCCATCACGTAATCGAGATAGGACAGCGGCGTGGCCGGATTGAAGACCAGGCCGGACTTGCAGCCCGCGTCACGGATCAGTTGCAGCGAGCGATCGACGTGATCGGAGGCTTCCGGATGGAAGGTGATGAAGCTGGCGCCTGCCTCGGCGAAGTCGCCGATCATGCGATCCACCGGGGTGACCATCAGGTGCGCATCGATCTCTGCCGTGATGCCATAGTCACGCAGCGCCTTGCACACCATCGGACCGATGGTGAGGTTGGGCACGTAATGATTGTCCATCACGTCGAAGTGCACGATATCCGCACCGGACGCCAGCACATCCTCGACTTCCTGCCCCAGGCGGGCGAAGTCGGCAGACAGGATCGACGGGGCAATCTTGAAATCATTCGGCAGTAGATCAGACATGTCATCAGGCGCCATCAGCAAGTGGAAGGGGCATTTTACGTCACCCTCTCACAAAAGACAGGCACTGTGTGAAGCGTCAGGCTGTCCCGGCACCAGCGCTTGCGTTCCCCTCTGCGCGACGGACGCCGTCGTCATCGAGGTTGAAATTGGTGCATTAGCATCTGATAGTAAAACGGTTCGTCTGGGTAGCCACTCCCGATGCGACTCACGACAGCACGTGGCGCGCGCGTCACCGACGCCATGCAGCGACTCCAATAACGATAAAGGGACTACCACTCATGTTCGACACCCCTTGTGCAGCACGCAAGCGTCTGAAGACCTTCGCCGCGGCGGCACTACTGCCTCTGGCAGGTCTGCTGCCCACCGCGATGCCGGCCGCCTTCGCGGACAGCAGCGCGATTCTGGAAGGCGAGCGTTTCCATCCGGTGGAAGGCAAGCATGGCATGGTCGCCACCAGCCAT
Source organism: Cobetia sp. 3AK (assembly GCF_029846335.1). Lineage (NCBI taxonomy): Bacteria > Pseudomonadati > Pseudomonadota > Gammaproteobacteria > Oceanospirillales > Halomonadaceae > Cobetia > Cobetia sp. 3AK. Next base: position 553,975 of record NZ_JARWKR010000001.1, read on the forward strand.
TACCTGGCCTCACAGGTCGCACGTGATGTCCTGGCGGAAGGCGGCAATGCCGTCGATGCCGCCGTGGTGGCCGGCTTCGCGCTGGCCGTGACCCAACCCCGCTCCGGCAACATCGGTGGCGGCGGTTTCATGCTGGTGTCCGATGAGAAGACCGGCAAGGTGGTCGCCATCGATTACCGTGAGAAAGCTCCGGCCGCGGCCAGCGAGACGATGTTCCAGGACGAGAATGGCGAAGCCGTGGCCGAGTGGTCTCGCTTCACGCATCGCGCTGCGGGCGTGCCCGGCACCGTGGCCGGTCTTGCCAAGGCACTGGAGGACTACGGCACCCTGACGCTCGAGCAGGCACTGGCTCCGGCCATCAAGCTGGCAGAAGACGGTTTCGTCATCCCGACCCGCTTCGCCAAGGGGCTGAGCGATGCCAAGGACCGCCTCGCCAAGTGGGACAGCACCGCCAAGGTGTTCTACAAGCCGGATGGCAGCAACTATCAAGCTGGCGAGCTGTTCAAGCAGCCGGAACTGGCCGCGACGCTCAAGCGTATCGCCGCCAATGGCCCGCGCGAGTTCTACGAGGGTGAGACCGCCAGGCTGATCGTCGCCGAGATGGACCGCCATGACGGCATCATGACGATGGATGACCTGAAGGCCTACGAGCCGGAAATCCGTGAGCCGGTCCATGGCACCTATCGTGGCTACGACATCTTCTCGATGAGCCCGCCCTCCTCCGGCGGGGCGCACATCGTCCAGATTCTCAACATGCTCGAGGGTGACGACATCCAGGCGATGGGCTTCAATTCCGCCGCCACCATCCACGTGATGGCCGAGGCGATGCGCCGTGCCTACGCCGATCGCTCCGAGTATCTGGGCGACACCGACTTCGTCGATGTTCCGCTGGCCGGCATCACCTCCAAGGACTACGCCAAAGAGCTGCGCGGCCAGTTCGACATGAACCAGGCCACGCCGTCCAGCGAGATCAAGCCCGGCAAGCCGCAGCCCTATGAATCCAACCAGACCACCCACTTCTCGATCGCCGATGGCAATGGCCTGGCCGTCTCCAATACCTACACCATCAATTTCAGCTATGGCTCCGGCATCGTGGTGGATGGCGCAGGCTTTTTGCTCAACAACGAGATGGATGACTTCTCCGCCAAGCCGGGCGTGCCGAATGCCTATGGTCTGATCGGTGGCGTCGCCAACAAGATCGAGCCGGGCAAGCGCATGCTGTCCTCCATGAGCCCGACCATCGTGATGAAGGATGGCAAGAACTTCCTCGTCACCGGCAGCCCCGGCGGCTCGCGCATCATCACCACCACGCTTCAGGTGCTGATGAACGTGATCGATCACGGCATGAACATCCAGTCGGCGGTCAGCGCTCCGCGCATCCACCACCAGTGGCTGCCGGATGAGATCCGCATCGAGGCGGGCATCAGTCAGGACACCATCCGCCTGCTCGAGGCGATGGGCCACAAGGTCGTCACCAAGGACGCCATGGGGGCCATCCAGTCCGTGATGATCCAGGACGGCACCTTCTATGGCGGTGCCGACCCGCGCCGCTCCACCTCCTCGGCCATGGGGCTTTGAGCGAGGCCACTCGCGCTGCGCCTGACGCTCTGAGCAATGCGTCATCTGCCTGACTGGTCAGGACCTGCGATACGGGCGACACTCCACGGTGTCGCCCGTTTTCATGTCGCTCGCGCTCAACCAGGTGCTCTCTTGTCCTCCTCAAAGTCTCTTTCCTCGGCCGATGCCCGTTGGCGGCAACTGGCCAGCCGTTACCCCGTCGCCCTCATCGCGCTGGCTCAGCTGTTCGGCACCAGCCTGTGGTTCACGCCCAATGCCGTGCTGACGCCAATGCTGGCGAGCTGGAACTTTGCCGGCGAGAGCGCTGGCGCTCTGGGGCAACTGACCTCCTCGGTACAGGGCGGCTTCATCGTCGGCACCCTGACCCTGGGGCTGGCGGGACTGGCAGACCGCTTCGCGGCACGCCACCTGTTCATGGCTTCGTGCCTGCTGGGGGCGCTGACCAACCTGGCGCTCATCCTCGCGCCGGGGCTGTTGAGTGCCTCGGCGCTGCGCGTGCTGACCGGCCTCGCGCTGGCCGGCATCTATCCCATCGGGCTCAAGCTGATGGTACAGACGGCCCCGGACCGCGCCGGAGCTGCACTGGCCTGGCTGGTCGGCATGCTGGTGCTGGGCACCTCGCTGCCACATGGCCTGGCTGCCCTGCAACTCAGTGGCAGTTTCTCGCTCCCCTGGGGGGCGGCGATCGGCATGGCCTCGCTGCTGGCCGTGGCCGGGGCCGGACTGGTGGCCTTGCTGCCCGCTGTCGCCCCGCCCGCACCAGCGCCTGCCTCGACGCAGACATCCTTGCTTGCCCGCGCGACACGAGGGCTGGCCGCCTGGCGTCATCCCGGTTTCGTGCGCGGCGCGCTGGGCTACTTCGGCCACATGTGGGAGCTCTATACGCTGTGGGCATTGGTGCCGCTATTGCTGACGACCATGGCCAGACTCAACGGCCTCTCACTCTCGGCCACGCAACTGGCACTGCACAGCTTCATGGTGATCGCGGTGGGCGGGCCCGGTTGCGTGGTCGGAGGCTGGCTGTCGCGCACCCGCGGGAGTCTGTGGGTCGCGCGCCTGGGACTGGCGGGCTCGGTGATCCTCACCCTGCTGTTCGTCGGTGCCATGCAACTCGAGGCCGGCTATGGCCTGCTGCTGGGCCTGCTGGCGCTCTGGAGTCTGATGGCCGTGATCGATTCCCCGCAATTCTCCGCGCTGGCGGCCGGCGGCACGCCCGTCGAGCTGCAGGCCAGTGCGCTGGCCTTGATGAATGCCATCGGTTTCAGCCTGTCACTGGTCTCGATCGCCCTGCTGACCCCGCTGATCGCCGCACAGGGCAGCCTGTTGCTGCTGAGCATTCTGCCCGGCCCCTTGCTGGGGCTGCTGGCATTGACGCGCCGGGTGCCGCCCGGCCAGTGAGCGTCGCCGAACGGGAACAGCCATGAGCCAGAATTTCCACTACTCACCCGGCGCGATCTGACCCTATACTCGCGCCCATCAATCCGGGAGCCTGCCATTCAGCCGGCTCTCGTGATCCTTCCACTGTTGACCGGCCACCGGCCCGGGAGCCCGAACGATGATGCGACACCTGCGTATTACCTGCATGAGCGTGGCCTTGATGGCCACGACCGCGCTACTCAGCGCCTGCGGCACCAGCCCGCAACGCCTGTACGTCAACCCGCAGGTTGGCGAGATGGGGGTGGTCGGCCATGGCCAGCAGGTGGTGGTGGAAGTGCGCGACGAGCGACCCTCTGAGCGCATCGGCACCCGTGATGGTGCCACCAACGCCTCCAGCTATCTGGTGGTCCCGACCGGCGATCTGACGCCCAAGCTGGAGGCACAGGCCATCAGCGCCCTGCGCCGCATGGGCTTCGTGCCGGTGACCGCCGAGCAGGCCAATGCCGGTGCCACCGAACTGACCCTCTCGCTGACCGAGCTGGCCTATGGCGTGAAGCGCGGCGGTCTGCTCACCGACACCGCGGCACTCAACGGAGTGATCCAGGCAGTCGCGGTCTCCGGCAAGCAGCGCTACACCGGCAGCTATACCGCCACGCGTGATCAGGGCTACGCCCTCAAGCCCAGCCAGGAGAAGAATACCGAACTGGTCTCTCTGGTGATCGGGGATGCCCTGACACGCGCCTTCCAGGACACCACCCTGATCCGCCAGCTGGACCAGTAAGTCCACTCGAGAGACGCGTCCAGCAGCCCCGCACCACCTGCTCGTCCAACGAAAACACCACCGCCGCCCAATGGGCGGCGGTGGCGTTTCACGAGATGAGGCAGACCCGCCAGGTATCGCGGCGAGGTGGACCAGTCAATCACTCTCTGGGCCCCTTGCGCACCAGCGCCCAGATCGTCTCGCGCAGACCACGATCATCCGGCGCACGGCGCTCCAGCACCTCCAGCGTGAAATTGGCGCCCAACAGCCGCCGGATCTCCGCCTCCGAGACATGAAACGGCGGCCCTTGTTCACGCTCCGTGTCACGCTCGAGACTGATCAACAGGCCGCGAGCGCCGGGCGGCAACAGCTGAGCCAGATGGAAGGCATAACGCTGACGAGTCGCCTCGGGCAGTGCAATCAGCGCCGCACGGTCATAGAAGGCATCGAGATGATCGACATGATCGATGTGGAAGTGGAAGAAGTCTCCGCACCACAGCTCGACCGGCCCCTGACGGAAGCATTCGAAGTGATCCAGTCGATAGCGCGAGACATCCCCGACTCCCTCGGCCACGAAGGCCTCACAGGCCTGACGCGCAAGCTCGATCCCCAGCACCGGATGCCCCTGAGCCGCCAGCCAGCGCATGTCCAGACTCTTGCCACACAGCGGCACCAGCACCTTGGCCTGGGGCGCGATGTCGAGACGCGGCCACCAGCGCTCCAGCGCCGGATGGGGCGCCGGCAGATGAAAGCCGATCCGGCCTTCGGCCCAACGCGCAAGCCAGGGGTCACTGGCCGGGGCATTGCCTGACATCAACGCTGACACGGGGTCATCTGCTGACATGGGAGAGCCCTCCTGGAATCTGGAGATGCCCGAGTGCGGCGACACTCGGGCGAGTGGAGACCTTCACGAATTACAGGAAACCGTGACGCTTCTTCTTGCGGCGCGGCAGGTGCGGCACGATCAGGCCGACCAGCAGTCCGGCACCGGCCACACCACCGCCATACATGAAGTAACGCATCAACAGGTCCTGCTTCTGGGTGTCCAGCAGCGCCTGCATCTTGCGCATCTTGCTGCGGGCCTGCTCAAGCTCCGCGGACTGGCTGTTGCTGGAGGCTTCCAGCTCCTCGATGCGCGCCTGACGCGTCTCGAGGCCAGCCTTCATGTCCGAGACCCGGGTTTCCCACTCGTCATTGATGCCATCGAGCCTGGCCGTAAGCTCCTTGACCTTGCTGCTGAGGGCCGGCACACGCGCATTGACGCTGCGCGTGTCCTGAAGGTCGGCGGAAGGCAGCCAGACCACGTCACCGCTGGCAGTGCGGATCTTGCTGTAGTCATTCTGGACGTCGAGCAGCTCGACCGGCTGCCCGGCCTCCACCGTGCCCACGATACGGTAACCATCGGTGGGGCCGCTGCGCACGAAGGTGGTGAGATTGTCAGAGACCCAACGCTCGCTCGCGGCATTGGCCAGCGGTGCAGACAGTCCCAGCATCAGGCTGCCGGTGACGCCAAGCCCAAGCAAGGCACGGCGCAATGAGCGCAGGCTCACGCTGCCGAGTGAACGAAGGGAAAAGGTGCTGAGAGTGAGTGATCGCATCATGTCGCGTTCTTCATGGGTGTCTGAGGGCGGTGGTCGCCGCTGACGAGCAGGCATCGGAATCGAGGCTTCCGAACGCATCTGCCGAACACCGTCGACCGCTTGTCGGCATGCCGTGGCATGCCTTGATCTGCCCATGCGCTGTCTGACAGGTTGCGTGACGCGAGGCTTCCTGCCTGACATCACTATACCGCTGGGACGTAGTAGATATTTCGCTGTCATCAGACATCCACACTTTCTGTGGATAAGTCTTGGGACAACGTGACGATGGAAGGTCCGCGCACGGCGAAATGCCTGCCCCGCCAACAAATCGTTTATTTTTTGACCAGCACCAGTGCCGCCACTGTCGGCATGAAAACCTCAATAAATCAAGCTATTGACAGCTGCCTGTTTGCCCTGCAACACGGGCTTGAGACGGATATCACACGCGGACGTCGCCAATCTGCCCGTGAGGATACCACAGCCACCCTCAGCCTGAAGCCATGCGTGCAAGCCTCTCGCCACTCCCGTCCCGCCCCCGACATTTCCATGAGAAACCCCAGAGCTTGCAGGGGCCGCCACGGTCTGAGGGCTGGCCGCATGCCCGCCAGACTCCTATACTATGCCGTCCTGATTTCGGCTCAGGCACGCAGTGAGCATCACGTCTCAAGGCTGCCACGCCCTCGATTCCCGCCAGGCTCAGGCCTCGGGGCTCATTCATCACAAGTCGCGCCCCTTCTCCTGACCACTTCTCAAGCCCTCCGCCACCCAAGGTGTCGAGAGCCGGAAGTGAACGAAGGTTCGGCGCGCAGCTCAGAGCGTTCACACAAGGCAATGGCGAAGAAACTCTTCATCAAGACCCACGGCTGCCAGATGAACGAGTATGACTCCGCGCGCATGGCGGATCTGCTCGGCGAATCGCACCAGATGGAAGTCACCAGCGACGAATCCGAGGCAGACGTCATCCTGCTCAACACCTGCTCCATCCGCGAGAAGGCGCAGGAGAAGGTGTTCCATCAGCTGGGACGCTGGAAGAAGCTCAAGGAGAAGAATCCGGACCTGGTGATCGGTGTCGGCGGCTGCGTGGCCAGTCAGGAAGGCGACAACCTGCGCAAGCGCGCGCCACATGTGGACATGGTCTTCGGCCCGCAGACCCTGCACCGCGTGCCGAAGATGCTCAATACGCGTCGCGAGAGCCTCAAGCAGATCTCCGTGGTCGACGTGACCTTCCCGGAGATCGAGAAGTTCGACAACCTGCCCGCGCCCAAGAGCGACGGCGCCAGCGCCTTCGTCTCGGTGATGGAAGGCTGCTCCAAGTACTGCACCTTCTGCGTGGTGCCCTACACCCGTGGTGAGGAAGTCTCACGTCCCTTCGAGAAGGTGATGGATGAAGTCATCCATCTGGCCGACCAGGGTGTGCGCGAGATCAATCTGCTGGGCCAGAACGTCAATGCCTACGCCGGCCTCAACCTGCTGGGCGAGGAGATCGACCTGGCCGAGCTGATCAGCTGCGTGGCGCAGGTCGAGGGGATCGACCGCATCCGCTTCACCACCTCGCATCCGCTGGAGTTCAAGGACTCGCTGATCGAGGCCTTCGGCGAGATCCCCGAGCTGGTCAGCCACCTGCACCTGCCGGTGCAGTCAGGCTCCAACCGCATTCTGGCGGCGATGAAGCGTGGCCACGAGCGTGATCTCTACATCGACAAGCTCGAGCGCATCCGTGCGCTGCGTCCGGACATCAGCTTCTCTTCCGACTTCATCGTCGGCTTCCCGGGCGAGACGGATCAGGACTTCATGGACACCATGGACCTGATCGGCCAGATCGGCTTCGATCACTCCTTCAGCTTCATCTACTCGGCACGCCCCGGCACCCCGGCGGCCAGCCTCGAGGATGATACGCCCGAGGAGGTGAAGAAGGAGCGCCTGATGATCCTGCAGGAGCGCATCAATCAGCAGGCGATGCAGATCGGGCGCAAGATGGTCGGCACCACCCAGCGCATTCTGGTCTCCGGGTTCTCGCCGCGCGATCCGGGCCTGCTCTCCGGGCGTACCGAGAACAATCGCGTGGTCAACTTCCGCGCCGCCAACCCGACCGAGCTGATCGGCTACCTGGTGGATGTCGAGATCACCGAGGCCTATCCCAATTCGCTGCGTGGCGAGCTCGCCTCTCCCTATCGCTATTGATCACTCGTCGCCCCAGGGATTGACGAGGCGCCATCAGCCCCCACTATCAAGCGGATAGCCACGTTGGCCGTACAGGACAATTGCCCTGTACGGCCATCGCGCATTAAGCTCTTCTCAACGACGTGGCAGCCGGGTTTCACTCAGGTGAATTCCTTGCCCACCGCGACTCACGCATTCACCTGCATCAGGACATTCGACGCCTTGAGCCACCAGCCCCAGCAAGCCAATCGCATTCTCAACATGACGCTCGAGCCGGCAGACCCACAGCGTCTGGCCAGCCTGACCGGTCAGCGCGACGAGCACCTCAAGCTGATCGAATCCCGACTCGGTGTCACCCTGCGCAACCGCGGCAACGACTTCCAGATCGCCGGCCCCTCGGCTGCCGTCAAGGCCGCAGCCAACGTGCTGGAGCACCTCTATCGCGAGACCGGTGCCGGGGAAGTCGATGCCGAGACCGTCCATCTCTTCCTGCAGGAATCCGGTGTCGAGGCACTGGTGGAAGCCGCGGAAGACCAGGACGTCAGCTACGGCGACGTGGTGATTCGTACTCCCAAGGTGCTGGTCCGCCCGCGCGGCTTCAACCAGCAGGGTTACGTCACCGAGATGCGCAACCACGACATCAACTTCGGCATCGGCCCGGCCGGTACCGGCAAGACCTATCTGGCCGTCGCCGCTGCGGTGGAAGCGCTCAACAATCAGGAAGTGCGCCGTATCCTGCTGGTGCGCCCGGCGGTCGAGGCCGGCGAGAAGCTCGGCTTCCTGCCCGGTGATCTGGCCCAGAAGATCGACCCCTACCTGCGCCCGCTCTATGACGCCCTCTACGAGATGCTCGGCTTCGAGCACGTCAACAAGATGATCGAGCGCCAGATCATCGAGATCGCCCCGCTGGCCTACATGCGTGGCCGGACGCTCAACAATGCCTACATCATTCTCGATGAGTCCCAGAACACCACGCGCGAACAGATGAAGATGTTCCTGACGCGCATCGGTTTCGGCTCCACCGCCGTCATCACCGGGGATGTCTCGCAGGTCGACCTGCCGCGTGGTACCCAGTCGGGCCTTGCGCACGTGCTGGAAGTGCTCAAGGACACTCCCGGGATCAGCATCACCCGCTTCCTCGCCAAGGACGTGGTGCGTCACCCGCTGGTGCAGCGCATCGTCGAGGCCTACGACAGCTTCGAGGCCGAGGAAGAGAAGCAGGAAGGCGAGCGTCGCGAGAAGCGCCAGGCCGAGCGCGAAGCGCGCATGGCGGCACTCAATGCCCAGGGCAGCACGCCGCCTTCTGAGAACAGCTCGTCCAGTGACAGGCCCTCCGGCAATGGGGGTGCTCAGTGAGCCAGGCACCTGCCGTGGTCGTGGACCTGCAACTCGCTGTCACCGAGAGCGAGATCGATGGCCAGCCGTTGCCGGCGAGCCATCAGCTCGAGGCCTGGGTGGCCGCGGCGCTGGCAGGGGCCATGGCCGATGACGCCTTGCAGAGTGACGGCGAGGTGGATGACACCCCCTACGAGCTGACCGTGCGCCTGGTGGAAGAGGAAGAAAGCCGCGGGCTCAACCGCGACTATCGCGGCAAGGATTCCTCCACCAATGTGCTGTCCTTCCCGCATGAGCCACTGGATCTCGAGGACTTCGCCCTGCCGGCCGAACTGGCGGAGCGTTTCGCCGAGGAAGCTCCGGGATTCGATGACGGTGAAGACGCCGGCCTCGACGGCCAGCCTCAGGGCGACGTCGCTGACGACGATGTCATGCTGGAGTCAGGTGGCGTGGGGGATGCTGAGGCGCCGCAGACCCCGGAACTGATGACGGCTGAGGATGAGGCCGCGGATGAGGCGGACGACGCCTCGCGCTTTCTCGGCGACCTCGTCATCAGCGTACACGTCGTGGCGCGGGAAGCGGCCGCTCAGGGCAAGTCCCTCGAGGACCATTTTGCCCATATGCTCGTGCATGGCACCTTGCACTTGCTAGGTTATGACCATATCGAGGACGATGACGCCGAGCATATGGAAGCCCTCGAGCGTGACGTGCTGGCAGGGCTGGGCATTGCCGACCCCTACCGGGAAGAGAATCAATGATGCCGATGCCCTTTCGCATCGGCAGCACCCGCCGTCGGGTGATGCCTGGTTCGTCCAGGCGTCACCCGGCAGCCCCGATACCCCCACGACGATGGGGTATCGCCACCGAGGAAAAGAGAAACTAACGCATGAGCGAAGACCGATCGGGAAGCCATTCGAAATCCTGGCTCGATAAGCTGTTCGGCGCCTTCTCAAGCGACACCGACGAACCCAGCTCCCGCAGTGAGCTGCTTCAGTTCCTGACCGAGGTAGGCCCACGCCTCAACCTCGATCAGGACGCGATTGCCATCATCGAGGGCGCGCTGGAAATCAGTGACCAGCAAGTCCGCGAGGTGATGATCCCCCGCTCCCAGATGCAGGCCATCCAGGTCGATCAGCGTCCCGAGGAGTACCTGCCGCTGATCCTCGAATCGGCGCATTCCCGCTATCCCGTCATCGACGAGAACCTCGACGAGGTGCTCGGCATCCTGCTGGCCAAGGACCTGCTGCCGCTAATCCTGCAGAACGACAGCGAGCGCAAGCGCTTCGATCTACGCGAAGCCATCCGTCCGGCCATGTTCATCCCGGAGTCCAAGCGCCTCAACAGCCTGCTCAAGGAATTCCGCGAGACCCGCAATCACATGGCGGTGGTCATCGATGAATACGGCGGCACCGCGGGCCTGATCACCATCGAGGACATTCTCGAGCAGATCGTCGGCGACATCGAGGATGAGCACGACACCGATGAGGATGAGGATATCCGTGAGCTGGGCGACGGCCAGTTCGCCGTCAGCGCCCTGACCACCATCGAGGACTTCAACGAGCACTTCGCCACCGACTTCCCGGATGAAGAGTTCGATACCATCGGCGGTCTGATGATCCAGCGCTTCGGCCACATGCCACGTCGCCAGGAGTCGACCGACTTCGCCGGCTGGCGCTTTACCGTGCTCAATGCCGACAACCGTCGCATTCGCCAGGTGCAGGTCTGCCGCCTGGAAGATGCCACCGGTGATGCCCCGCCCTCCGCTGAGCATCGCGCGCACATCAGCGGTGAGTGACGCATGGCGCTGATGCCAGGCTGAATCGATAGAGGACAATGCCAGACATGCCCGACGGTGTGTCTGGCATTTTACAAGGAGAGCGGCATGTCCGAATCACCTCACCCGGCGGCCTTCAGGGGCACGTCGTCGTTGAGCAATGCGCTGGGCCACCTGCTGGCTCTGATCGCCGGTGTCTTGATCACCCTGAGTTTCGCCCCCTTCGAGCAATGGTGGCTGGGCCCGGTGGGTGCGGGGCTGCTCTACGGCGCCCTGCGCATGCCGAGCGGTGGCTTCCTGCGCGCCTGGTGGTATGGCGTCGGTCTGTTCGGCAGTGGCGCCAGCTGGGTCTATGTCTCGATCCATGATTACGGCTATACCGGCATGCCGCTGGCCGTGCTGCTGACGATGCTGTTCGTCTCCACCATGGCGCTGTTCCCGATGCTGTGGATGGGGCTGTGGCAACGCTTCTGCTCACGCCAGCTGGACGTGCTGTCGTTCGCTGCCGTCTTCGTCATCAGTGAGCTGTTTCGCACCTGGGCCTTCACCGGCTTCCCGTGGCTGCTGCTGGGCAACAGTGCGGTGGGGTCGCCGCTGGCCAATTGGGTGCCGATACTCGGGGTCTACGGCGTCTCACTGATCATCGCGCTGTCCGGTGCATTGCTGTGGAACCTGGCGCTCAGGCGGCGCTGGCTGACCCTCGTGCCATTGGTGGTGCTGTGGGGGGCGGGTCTGCTGCTGCCGACCAGCTGGACGCATCCCGGCGGAGAGCCGGCACGCGTCGCGCTGCTGCAGGGCAACCTGCCGCAGCTGATCAAGTGGAGCGCCGAGGGCCAGCGACGCGCGGCCAATACCTATGCCGCGATGACCCGGGCCGTGCAGGACGATGCCGACCTGATCGTGTGGCCGGAAACCGCACTGCCGATGCTGCGCGATCAGGCCGAACCCTTCCTGGAACGCATCCAGGCGACGCTGCCTCCCAAGACCGGGCTGATCACCGGCATCGTCGAGCGCGACGCCGACAACCGCTTCTACAACAGCGTGATCCCCATCGATGACCCTTCGGCCCAGTACCGCAAGGAACATCTGGTGCCCTTCGGAGAATATGTGCCGCTGGAGAGCTGGTTGCGTGGCATCATCGGCTTCTTAGACCTGCCGATGTCGAGCATGCAATCAGGCGACAGTCAGCAGGAACCGCTGTTCGTGAGCGGGCTGCGTATCGGGGTCGCCATCTGCTACGAGATCGTCTATCCGGAGCTGGTTCGCCAGCGGGCGCTGAGCTCGACCGTGCTGCTGACCGTGTCCAATGACACCTGGTTCGGTCACTCCATCGGCCCGCTCCAGCACCTGCAGATGGCACAGATTCGCGCACTGGAAAACGGACGTTTCCTGCTGCGCGCGACCAGCAACGGGGTGACGGCGATCATCTCGCCACAGGGGGAGATCATTGCCCGCGCCCCGCAGTTCGAGGAGGCGACCGTCACCGGCGACATCCGCCTGCAGCTGGGCATGACGCCCTGGATGCGCTTCGGACTGCTGCCGATATGGATTCTGGTGGGCCTGCTGCTGGCACCGAGCCTGATACTGGGCATCGGTGAACGTCTGGCGGCACGCCGTGGCATGAAGGCGTCCAGCTGATACGCTGCTCCCCCTATCCGCTGCCGGGAGATGCCCGGCAGCGCCTCTGAACAAGCGAGACCATCATGGGCTTCACCGAGTTTCTCGGCATCATCAAGGACCTGATACTGCCACCCGGCGGCCCGCTGCTGCTGCTGATCCTGACCATGCTGATCCTCAAGCGCTGGCCGACTCTGGCGCGGGCGTTGATGGCACTGGCCATTCTTGGCATGTGGCTCCTGGCGTCACCGGTCGTCTCCACACGCCTGATGGCCGGGCTTGAGCGCATTCAGCCCAGTGCACCGGCGGAATGGATTCAGGCTCAGGCGGTGGTCGTGCTGTCCGGTGGCCGTTACTACAATGCGCCGGAGCTGCAGGGACGAGACCGGATCAACGGCGAGACGCTCAGCCGGCTGGACGAAGGCGTGCGGGTCGCGCGCAATGCCGAGCTGCCGATCCTGCTGACCGGCGGCAAGGTCTCGTCATCGGACGATGGCACCCTGGCGGAACTGATGCAGCGCTCGCTGATCGATGAATTCGATTACCCGGCGCGCTGGCTTGAGAACCGCAGCGAGAATACCCAGCAGAATGCGCGCTACACTCGCGAGATGCTCAAGGAAGACGACATCAACAAGATCGTGCTGGTCACCAGTGCCTGGCACATGCCGCGCGCGATGCGCAACTTCCAGAATCAGGGCTTCCGCACCATCATTCCGGCCCCGGTGGGATACACCACCGTCTCCGGGCTGGGAATCGATGCCTGGATTCCCAACAGCTCCGCGCTGACCCAGTCACGCTGGGCACTGCACGAGTGGATCGGCTGGCTGGTGGGTCGCTAGACGCATCGAGGCCACCGACCAGAGACACGACAGGCTGCCCATGGGCAGCCTGTCGTGTCTCTGGTCATCAATGCCACCCTGCCACGCTCACGCTCTCAGGTGACCTCCTGCATCCAGCTGGCCTGCCTGAGCCAGGGCCCCAGCTGGCGACGCTGGAAAGCCGGGTCCCGCGTCCATTCATCGCATCCGACATGGGCATTGCCCGCGGGAAGCTCACCCAGCACATCATCGGGAAACGCCAGGCTGGCGCGCGAGTTCACCTTCAGCGAATAACAGCGGTCATGGTTCATGAGGCTGGTACGCAGATAGCGCCAGACGCGCTCCTTGAGAAACCATTGATCGATGTTCGGGGTTTCCACCTGCCGGGGACTCCAGTCCGCCAGCATCCCCTCCATCGAGGGCAGCACCCCGGCGACACCTCCCCAGAGTCCCGCCAGCACGAGATCGGTATGCGTCCACCAATCGCGCATCACATGGAAGAAGCGCCCGGAAGTCAGCCACATCTGCACGGCTCGTACCTCGCGAAGACTGATGACACTGTCGCAGTCCCGCACAAGGAAATAGCCAACGCCGGGATCATCCGCGACCGCAAATCGCCAGCACAGCCGCTGTCTGAGTGAGTCGGTCTTCGGACGTTCCACCAGCTCGGCGTCCAGCTGCCGGGCGATGTCCAGAAAATCCTCTGGCACACTGTCGTCGTGATACAGCCGCACCTGCCAGCCCGGGTAGAGCACCGGTGCCAGCAACAGGTTATGCAACATGCCATTCAGATAACGCGGCCCCTGGCCCCAGAGACCATAGGACAGCACTCGCCGCTTGCCGGCTGCCACCGCCGATGGGGCTCTGGAGGGCAATGCCCAGTCCTTGGCAAGCGGCTGGTCTCCGTACGCGACATCCTTGAGCTCCAATGCGCGATTGCCGAAGCCACGTGCCTGAGCATGGCGCCCCAGGCGTGCACAGCAGGAGGCCAATGCATCGAACAGTACCGGATTGCGGCTTCCTCCATCGACCAGCCTCTGCCCAGCGGCGATAGCCCCTGACGCATCACCCGCCCGCGACAGGCATACCACCCGATTGAGGGAGATTTCTTCATCCTCGGGGCATTCATCACAACCCTGGCCGAGTATCTGACCGGCAGCGCGATAATCCCCCAGCAGGAACAGGTAGTAGGACACCTGCTTGAAGAGGCCCGCGGCACGCGGGCGAGCCTGTTGATTGAAATGCGCGATCATGCACTGGACGGCTCGGGCGCGATGCCCTGCCGTCCACTCCTGATGCGCTGGCAGGAACCAGTCGTGCGGTGTCGCCATCAGTCCCGGGGGTCCGCATCGGTTGATGGCGCGGGTTGCGGCGCCCCGCGTGCGAAGAAACGGTGCCCACAGGCATGGCAGGGCTCCAGTACGCTGGGGCGCGTCAAGGTCGTGATGGCCTCGCAATGCACGCAGTGCAGCAGCCCCGGCGCGATGACTTCTCCACTGGTGTAGTCGGCGCGAGCGGCCTCGAGGTCTTCCTCGAAGTGCGCGCGGTCCACCACGGTGCGATCCGCGATGGACATCAGCGCGGAACTGACGCTGCGCGACAGCACGTCGAGATCAATCCCCAGCCAGCTGGCGACCCCTTCGCCACCGGCCGCCAGGTGGCGACGGAATTCCTGCATGTCCCGCTCGACCCAGGCACGCAGCAGCGCCAGCTCGTCACGGGTGAACTCCTCGACCTCGGCCTCGAACTTCACCGCTTCATCCAGCTCGGCCTTGAGCCCTTCCCAGGACAACTCGCCGCTACTGTCTTCCAGACGCGTCAGGATTCGCCCATAGGCATCGCCGAGACGTCCTTCCCCTTCGCCCTGCGGCTGGCGGGAGGGCATCGGGGTATCTTCAAAGCCGCTGTCATGCGAGGACGTGGTGGCACTGGCGGGATCGTGCGGATCACGGGGTTCACGTGGTTGGCTCATGGACTCTCCTTGTATCATCAGCGTCTCCCGGTCTGCGGGAGGCATGGGGCGCTCTCTCAAGCATGGTGGTGTTGGCGTTGCTTCACAAGCCACACCCACTCGTGGCCGCCTGCAGGACGTGACGCAGGTCAGGATATCGCGTCACCCTATCAAGACCGGTCTCACGGCGGACCATGGCAGTCGCCTCCCCTACCTGAGGCCTGGCGTCTGGGGTAGACTTGACCCCATCGCTGACAGTGGCGGCCTTGCCAAGCGGACCGCCCATCTCTTCACGCCCTGCCTGCCCGCTTGGACAGGTACAGGCCAACGCCAAGGTAGCAACGGACCCGATGGACTCACAGGATACGTCTCAACAGTACGCTCCCGACCAGATCGAACAGGCTGCCCAGCAGTACTGGGAGAAAAATCAGTGCTTCAAGGCGGTGGAAGATGCCAACCGCGAGAAGTTCTACTGCCTGTCGATGTTCCCCTACCCCAGCGGCAAGCTGCACATGGGGCACGTGCGTAACTACACCATCGGTGACGTGATCTCGCGCTTCCAGCGCATGCAGGGCAAGAACGTGATGCAGCCGATGGGCTGGGATGCCTTCGGACTGCCGGCGGAAAATGCCGCGATGAAGAACAACGTCGCGCCGGGCAAGTGGACCCACGAGAACATCGCCTACATGCGCGATCAGCTCAAGGCGCTGGGCTTCGCCTACGACTGGAGCCGTGAGTTCGCGACCTGTGATCTCGAATACTACCGCTGGGAACAATGGTTCTTCGCCAAGCTGGTCGAGAAGGGAGTCGTCTACAAGAAGAGCTCCATCGTCAACTGGGACCCGGCGGACCAGACCGTGCTCGCCAATGAGCAGGTCATCGACGGCCGTGGCTGGCGCTCCGGCGCGCTGATCGAGCGCAAGGAAATCCCGCAGTGGTTCCTGCGCATCACCGACTATGCCGAAGAGCTGCTGGCCGACCTCGACAAGGTCGAGTGGCCGGAACAGGTCAAGACCATGCAGCGCAACTGGATCGGCAAGTCGCGGGGTGTCGAGCTGAGCTTCGGCCTCGATGCCAAGGCAAGCCAGGTGCAGGAATCCCTGACCGTCTTCACCACGCGTCCGGATACCCTGATGGGCGTGACCTACGTCGGTGTCGCCGCCGCTCACCCGCTGGCCAAGGCCGCGGCGGAGCACAATGCCGAGCTTGCCGAGTTCAACGCCGAATGCGCGCGTGGCGGCACCAGCGAAGCCGACATGGCGACCATGGAAAAACGCGGCATGGATACCGGCTTCAAGGCCATCCATCCGCTGACGGGCCGTGAAGTGCCGGTCTACGTCGCCAACTTCGTGCTGATGGAATACGGCACCGGTGCCGTGATGGCCGTGCCGGCCCACGACGAGCGCGACCACGAATTCGCCACCAAGTACGGCCTGCCCATCGAAGCCGTGATCGCCGATGCCGACGGCAACGCGCCTGACGTCAGCGAGGCCGCCTTCACCGAGCACGGCGTGCTGATCAACTCCGGCGACTTCAATGGGCTCGACTTCGAGAGCGCCTTCGATGCCATCGCCGCACGTCTGGTCGAGCAGGGCCGTGGTGAGGTCAAGACCAACTTCCGCCTGCGCGACTGGGGCGTCTCGCGTCAGCGCTACTGGGGCGCGCCGATTCCGGTCAAGAATGGTCCGAATGGCGAATCCATCCCGCTGACCGACGACGAGCTGCCGGTCGAGCTGCCACTGGAAGTCGAGTTCGACGCCTCCGGCGGCTCGCCGATCAAGAAGATGCCGTCCTTCAGTGACCTGGGCGATGGCTGGCAGCGCGAGACCGACACCTTCGACACCTTCATGGAGTCCTCCTGGTACTACGCGCGCTTCTGCTGCGCGGACAATGCCGAGGCCATGCTGGACGAGCGCGCCAACTACTGGCTGCCGGTCGACTACTACATCGGCGGCATCGAGCACGCCATCCTGCACCTGCTCTACTCGCGCTTCTTCCACAAGCTGATGCGTGACTTCGGCCTGGTCGACAGCGATGAGCCGTTCAAGCAGCTGCTGACCCAGGGCATGGTGGTCGCGGATACCTACTACCGCATCAACGAGAAAGGCGGCCGCGACTGGTTCAACCCGCTGGACGTGGACGTCGAGACCGACGACAAGGGCCGTGCCATCAAGGCCGTGCTGAAGTCCGATGGCCTGCCGGTGGAGATCGGTGGCACCGAGAAGATGTCCAAGTCCAAGAACAACGGCGTGGACCCGCAGTCGATGATCGACCGCTTCGGCGCCGACACCGTACGTCTGTTCATGATGTTTGCCGCACCGCCCGAGCAGTCGCTGGAGTGGTCCGATTCCGGTGTCGAGGGCGCGCATCGCTTCGTCAAGCGCGTCTGGCGCCTGGTTCACGAGCACGTCGCTGCCGGCACCCCGGCCGCGTTGGACGTGGCAGGCCTGAACGATGACCAGAAGGCGCTGCGTCGCAAGACGCACGAGACCATCGCCAAGTGCAGCGATGACATCGGCCGCCGTACCACCTTCAACACCGCCATCGCGGCCGTGATGGAGCTGGTCAACGCCATCAGCCGCTTCGAGGACGCCTCCGAGCAGGGCCTGGCCGTCAGCCGTGAAGCCGTCGAGGCCTGCGTGCTGTTGCTGTCACCGATCATCCCGCATGCCAGCCACTCGCTGTGGGCGACACTGGGCCACGAGGAAGCCGTGATCGACGCCAGCTGGCCGGTCGCGGACAGGGATGCGATGAAGAAGGACAGCATCGAGCTGGTCGTGCAGGTCAACGGCAAGCTGCGGGCGCGTCTGTCCTTCGCCGCCGATGCCGACCGTGATGCCATCGAGGCTGCTGCCCTGGCAGATGCCAACGTCACCAAGCACACCGATGGCAAGACGGTGCGCAAGGTCATCGTGGTACCGGGCAAGCTGGTCAACATCGTCGCCAACTGAGGCGATACCGGGGCACGCCCCGCACCCGGCGCTTGAGCGCGTCGGGCTCCTGCCAGCCATCCACATCCTCTTGCGGATGGCTGGCAGCCAAATTTCGTGCGCGGCATGGCTTGCGGGAATCTCCGGAGCATGCAGCGCTCTCGCAGGACATTCATGACACTCGTTCATGACAGGAGGTCACGGTGACGCAGGCGAATTCCAACAGTGCATCAGTGGACGCATCACGCAGCCCCGGCGAGACCGCAGCGTCAGCTGCCCCGCGCCGGTCGGCTCCTCGCCGCCTGATGGCGGCCATTGGCGTCGGCGTCGCGCTGACGTTGAGCGGCTGTGGCTTCCAGCTGCGCGATTACGACGCCACGCCGATGGCCATCACCGAACTCGATGTCCAGGCACCGAACACCGATACCCACGACGCGCTGCGCGAAGCGCTCAAGCAGGCCGACATCCGCCTGAGCGATGATGCACCACTGCGCCTGAATCTGGGCAAGCTGAATGAAGACGTCCATCAGATCACCTTTGGTGATGCAGGCAGCATCAAGCGCGAGCTGACCTATCGTGTCGTCTACTCGCTGCAACGCAAGTCGGACGGCGCCTACCTGGCCAACCAGCAGGAGCTGGAAGCCAGCAGCGACTACTACACCAACGACGACAACCTGCTCAACACCGATGACGTGCGTGAACGTGCCGGTGAGCAGAATGATCGTGAGCTGAGTCGTCAGCTGATGGACCGCCTGCGCGCCATCACCCCCTGAACTCTCTGACCTGGCGAGACGCTCACCAGTAGACCGCACCACCATCACGGCTCCGCGCTATCGGGCAACCGACCACCGCGGAGCCGTGTGCGTCTGCCGCCATCCAGCGTCACCGCCCTCTCCCGTGCAGGATCAAAGGACATTCATGAAGGTCTATCCCGACAAGCTGGAAGAGCAACTCAACAAGCGCCTGTCTCCGGTCTATATCGTGGCGGGCGACGAGCCTCTGATCCATCAGGAAAGCTGCGACGCCATCCGGCGCGCGGCGCGTGCGGCCGGCGTCGAGGAGCGGGAAGTCCTTCACGTCGAGAACGGTTTCCAGTGGGGTCGTCTGACCGAATCCGCCGCCAGCATGTCACTGTTCGCCTCGCGCAAGCTGATCGAGCTGCGGCTGGGCACCCAGAGCGCCGGCCAGGAAGGCAGCAAGGTGCTCAAGGCCTATGCCGAGCGCATCGAGAAGGATGGCGACATCCTGCTGATCACCGCCGCACGCCTCGACCGCAAGGTGCAGCAGACGGCGTGGTTCAAGGCGCTCGAGAAGGTGGGAGTGTTCATCGCGGTCTGGCCGGTGGACCATTCCCGCCTCGGTTTCTGGATTCGTGATCGCGCCCGCCTGCA
Source organism: Cobetia sp. 3AK (assembly GCF_029846335.1). Lineage (NCBI taxonomy): Bacteria > Pseudomonadati > Pseudomonadota > Gammaproteobacteria > Oceanospirillales > Halomonadaceae > Cobetia > Cobetia sp. 3AK. The sequence goes on from NZ_JARWKR010000001.1 coordinate 573,246, forward strand.
TGGCCTGGAACTGAATCAGGACGCCGCCCGGCTGCTGGCCGAGCGCATCGAAGGCAATCTGCTGGCCGCGGACCAGGAGCTGCAGAAGCTGGCGCTGCTGCACCCGCCGGGCGCACGCCTGGATGGCAATGCCATCGCCCAGGGGGTCGAGGACAATGCCCGCTATGATGTCTTCACGCTTGCGGATGCCTGCCTGAAGGGCGAGATCGAGCGCAGCGGGCGTATCGTGCTGGGCCTGCGGGGAGAAGGGGTCGAGCCGCCGGTGATCCTGTGGGCCTTGACGCGCGAGCTGCGCACCCTGCTCTCGCTGCGTCAGCACCTCGATCAAGGCCAGAGTTTCGAGCATGCCTGCAAGGCGCAGAAACCGATGATCTTCGACAAGCGGCGTCCCTTCTATCAGCAGGCGCTCAATCGTCTGCCCCACAAGCGTCTGCACAAGCTGCTGCTGTTCTCGCAGCGACTCGACATGGCAATCAAGGGCGGAATGACGCTGCCTATCTGGGACGGGATGGTGGATCTCGCCCTGACGCTCGCCGGTGGACGCGGCCCGCTGGCCGAACTGCCTCACGCCTACAAGGTGGGGTGATCCTGGCACGGTCCGACGTGCCTCTGACACGAGGGAGATCCCATGCAGATGACACCCCCGTTGCTTGGCGAAGGCGTCAGTGTCGAGACCCTGCGTCGATGGCTCGCCGAAGGCAACACGCTGACCGTGGAGATCCAGACGCTGGATCAGGGGCTGTATCTGGTGCGCCTGCATCATGCCGACGGCATCAGTCGTCTGGTCGATGAAGACGGTCAGTCCCTGCGCTTCACCGGCACGCAGTGGGTCAGTCGCCTGTTACTGCCACTGGGGCTGACGCATGGCGTGCAGACCTGGGCGGAAGTGCAGGATGAGATGATCGGCCTCCCCACGACTCCGGTCGACAATGCCAGCCTGCTGGCCCATGGCACGCGTGTGGCGTTCAAGACGCTGTAGCCATGCCAGGAAGCCCCCGCCAGTTCACTGACGGGGGCTTCTGTCATTGCGGCACGCACCTGAGACTCAGGTGGGCGCTCGATCCGCGCTCAGTGCGCCTCCTCGACCTTCGACTTCACGAAGGCGGGATATCCATAGAGCTTGCGTGGATTGTCGCGGAAGATCTTCTCGCGCATCTCGCGCTCCGGCAGCCAGCGCTGCATCAATTCCGCCAGCGTGTCCTCCTCAGGCATCTCGACCCCGATATGCGGATGCGGCCAGTCACTGCCCCACACCACGCGTTCGGGATTGGCGGAAACCAGTGCCCGCGCCAGTGCCGTGACATCGGAATACGGCAGGCGCCCCCGGGTGGTGAGTCGATATGGCGCCGACAGCTTGGCCCAGGTACGTCCCTGCTTGAGCATCCGACACAGCGCGGTGAAACCGGGACATTCCGGCCCCCGTGAAGCCGCGAGGTGGCCCATGTGGTCGATCACCACCGGCACCGGCAGACTGCCGAGCCGTGCCTCCATGTCACGGAAGGTCGAGACATCGATCAGGCATTCCAGATGCCAGTCGAAGCGGGCCAGACGGTCCGCCAGCAGCACGACATCACGCCAGCGCAGCCCGCCGGAGAAGATCAGATTGAGGCGCACCCCGCAGACGCCCAGCCTGGAGAGCCGCTCAAGCTCTGCATCACTGATCTCGGGCGAGACCACGGCGATGCCACGATAATCCAGCCCGCGCTCACGACAGTTCTCGAGGCTGTCGCACAGCAGGCGATTGTCATAGCCATAGACACTTGGCTGGATCAGGACGCCATGACGGGCGCCAAGCGCGTGGTGCATTTCCAGCGCGTCCTTGAGCCCGAATTCGGCAGGGTTGTAGGTCCTGTCTTCCGCCAGCGGATAACGCACCGGATCGCCGAACACATGAAGGTGGCAATCAATGCTGCCCGGAGGCAGCCGGAACGTCAGGGGATGCGGCAGGGGGCGTGGCGGTGCCGCACACGGCAGATCCTGCTCGACATGGTTCCAATCCATCGATGCGACTCCCTCGCGTAACCTCGATCATCAAGCTCTGGGCGACTTCGCGTTTCAGTGCCCTGTGTCACGATACTGCGCCCCCTCTCTCGTTTCCAGACAAAAGCACGCATATGAAAAAGCGGCATGTCCGAAGACATGCCGCTTGAAGATACTCTGCCGGTGCGTGATCGCCATCTCAGACGAGTCGCAGTCAGTCGAGTCGCTCGAAGACCGTCGCGACCCCCTGCCCCATGCCGATGCACATGGTCGCCAGCCCCAGACGTGTGCCCTGCTGCTTCATGACGTTGAGCAAGGTGGTGCAGATACGCGAACCGGAACAGCCCAGCGGATGCCCCAGCGCGATGGCGCCGCCGTTGAGGTTGACCGCCGTGTCGGCGCGCTCCAGCAGGCCGAGGTCCTTGAGCACGGGAATCGATTGCGCCGCGAAGGCCTCATTGAGCTCGACGGTCTGGATATCGTCGATGGTCAGCCCCGCTGCCTTGAGTGCCTGCTTGGAGGCCGGCACCGGGCCGTAGCCCATGATGGAGGCATCGCACCCGGCCACACCGGTGGACAGTACGCGGGCGATGGGCTTGAGACCCAGCGCTTCGGCGCGCTCGGCGCTCATCACCGCCATGCCCGAGGCACCCACGGAAAGTGCGGAGGAGGTGCCCGCCGTCACGGTGCCGCCCTTGGGGTCGAACACCGGCTTGAGGTTGCCCATGGATTCCATGCTGGCATCGCCACGGATGACCTCATCACGGGTCACCATCACGCGACGTCCCTCGGTATCATGGCCCTCGACGCCGATGATCTCGTCATCGAAACGACCTTCATCGGCGGCGGCCTGGGCACGCTGGTGAGAGCGCACGCCGAACTCATCCTGCTGCTCACGACTCACGCCGTGCATCTTGCCGAGCAGTTCCGCGGTCAGGCCCATCATCATCGCGGCCTTGGCCGCGTGCTTGCTGGCCGCCGGGTTGACATCGACCCCATGCGCCATCGGCACGTGCTCCATGTGCTCGACACCCCCGATGATGTAGAAGTCGCCCATGCCGGCCTTGATGTTGGCGGTGGCGATATGCAGCGCGCTCATCGAGGAGCCACACAGGCGGTTGACCGTCTGCGCCGGCACGCTGCGCGGGATGCCGGTCATGATGGCGGCATTGCGCGCGATGTTCATGGCCTGTTCCAGGGTCTGGTTGACGCAGCCCCAGATGACGTCATCGACCTCTGCCGGTACCAGGCCGGGGTTGCGGTCGAACAGCGCCTGCATCACCGCGGCGGACAGGTTCTCGGCGCGCACGTGGCGGAAGGCCCCATTCTTGGCCTTGGCCATGGCAGTGCGCACGCCATCGACGATTACCACATCTCTCGGATTCAGATTCATTGTCTGGCTCCCTCATGGCCCTCGCTGTCGCGAGAGCCGAAAATTCTGGTCGGATAGTGCTGGCCCCACTTGGGTGTGCTCAGCAATCAAAGGCTCAGGCGTAGAAGGCGTCGCCGCGCTTGGCGCGCTCACGCAGTGCCTCGGTCGGGCGATACAGCGGCCCCAGCTCATCGGCCAGGCTGTCGGCCAGCGCGACGAACTCGGCCACGCCCATGGCATCGACGTAGCGCAGTGCGCCACCACGGAACGGCGGGAAACCGATGCCGTAGATCAAGGCCATGTCCGCCTCGGCCGGCGTACCGACGATGTCATCTTCCAGACACCGGATGGTTTCCATGCACAGCGGCACCATCATGCGCGCGATGATGTCGTCATCGGAGAATTCGCGCGTCTCGCTGACCACTTCACTGACCAGTGCCTGCGCCGCTTCATCAGGCAGCTTCTTCGGCTTGCCCTTGCGGTCTTCCTCATAGCGATAGAAGCCCAGGTCGTTCTTCTGACCCAGTCGCTTGTTGTCGTACATCACCTGAATGGCGGTCTTGCCCTCACGCGCCATGCGATCCGGGAAGCCTTCGGCCATCACCGCATTGGCGTGGACCGCAGTGTCCATGCCGACCACATCCAGCAGGTAGGCCGGGCCCATCGGCCAGCCGAACTTCTCCATCACCTTGTCGACGCGCTGATAGTCGGCGCCCTTCTCGACCAGCAGGCTGAAGCCACCGAAGTAGGGGAACAGCACGCGATTGACCAGGAACCCCGGGCAGTCGTTGACGACGATCGGTGTCTTGCCCATCTGACGGGCGTAGGCGACGGTCGCGGCGATCGCCGCGTCGCTGGATTTCTCGCCACGGATGACTTCCACCAACGGCATGCGATGCACCGGGTTGAAGAAGTGCATGCCGCAGAAGTTCTCGGGGCGCTTGAGTGATTCCGCCAGACGCGTGATGGAAATGGTCGAGGTGTTGGATGTCAGGATGGTGGTATCCGCCACGTTGTCCTCGAGCTCGGCCAGCACCGACGCCTTGACCTTGGGGTTCTCGACCACCGCCTCGACGACCAGATCCACGTTGCCGAAATCGCCATAGGACAGCGTCGGGCGAATGTTGGACAGCCCCTGCGCCATCTTCTCGGTGGTCAGCTTGCCCCGCTCGACGCCCTTGCCGAACAGCTTGCGCGCTTCCTTCAGGCCAAGCTCGATGGCCTCGCCATTGATGTCCTTCATCAGGATCGGCGTGCCCTTGCTGGCGCTCTGATAGGCGATGCCACCGCCCATGATACCGGCACCCAGTACGGCAGCCTGCTGGATCTTGCTCGCCTGCTTCTCGTATCCCTTGGCTTTCTTCTTGACCACCTGATCGTTCATGAACAGGCCGACCAGATTGAAGGCCACGTCGGTCAGCGCCATCCGGGCGAAGGTCTTGGCCTCGATGGCCTGGGCGCGCTCACGCGATTCGCCCGCGCCCTTCTGGATGACCTTGATGGCCTCCACCGGCGCCGGATAGTGCGGGCCGGCCTTGCCTGCCACGAAGCCCTTGGCGGTCTCGAAGGCCATCATCTGCTCGATGGCATTGAGCTTGAGCGGCGAGGTCTTCTCGAGACGCCGTGCCATGTAGTCCAGCTCACCCGCATTGGCGCGCGCCAGAATGTCGAGTGCCGCCGCGTCCAGCTCGGCCACCGGCAGCACGGCATCGACGGCGCCGACTGCCAGGGCCTTGTCGGCGCGATTCTCGGTGCCCCCACAGATCCATTCGATGGCATTGTCCGCCCCGATCAGGCGCGGCAGACGTACGCAGCCCGCCCAGCCCGGAATGATGCCGAGCTTGGTCTCCGGCAGGCCGATCTTCGCGCTGTCCGCCATGACGCGGAAGTCGGTGGTCAGGGTGATCTCGCAGCCGCCGCCCAGCGCCAGCCCATTGATGGCGGTGACGGTGGGGAACGGTAGGTCCTCGATGGCATTGAAGATGCCATGGACGGTCATGTTCATGTCGATGAGGAAGGCTTCATCCTTCTCGAACATCTGATGGAACTCGGTGATATCGGCACCGACCACGAACGCTTCCTTGGCGGAGCGGATGACCAGCCCCTTCAGGTCGGCCGTCGCCTTGATGGCCTCCACCGCCTCCCCCAGCTCCTTGAGTACGTAGCTGGCCAGCTTGTTGACCGATTCGCCTTCAAGGTCGAGCGTCAACAGGGCGATGGCGTCCTGATTGGCCTCGACGGATAGCGTTTTGCCTGAATAGATCATCCACGGATCTCCACAAGAGAAAGGGGTGAAGGGGCTGTCAGGCGCAGGATGGTCTCTGCCATGGGTGCGCTGGCAACCGGCCTCGCCGGACTCGAAGCTTCCAGAGGCGCCGCAGGAGAGTCATCTCTCGCCACAGCGCTTCATACAAGCGTTTGAATACAGCCAGCTTGGGCCAGAGACGGGCAAAGATCAAGCCTGCGGACATTAGCGAAAGGTCGGGGGTCCGGGGCAGTCTCCATGCCGGTTCCTGTCTCTGGCGCCTGACATCGACAGCGGGTGTGGGCAAAGATCGACGCTACACCCGGAAAGGCAGTCGCGTTACTCTTGGCGCTTTCCCGACACGCAGGCTGGCAGCGGCATATCCTTGCCCTCCAGCAGGCTCTCAAAGGCCACACCGATACCATGCTTTCATGAGCAGCACTCTCACCGCCCTGTATCTGCGCCTGACCGGCATCGTCGAACGCACCAAGCGCTGGCACTGGCTATGGCCTCCCATCGGCTTCGCTGCGGGTATCTGCAGTTTCTTCCTCGTCAATCGTCAGCAATGGCTGGGTGGCATGCTGGCGCTGGGCATGATGCTGGCCTGGTTGATCCTGATCGCCGAAGGCCTGTGGAGCCGTCTGCGCCGTCATCGCGGCCAGAATGCCCTGCCCCGCAAGCTGGCCACCTTCGTGGCGCAGCTGATCCAGCAGGAGACCCTGTGCTTCACGTTGCCGTTCTTTCTGGCGACGACCGACTGGGCCAGTGGCCAGGCAGGCTTCACCTTGCTGCTGTGCGGCGCGACTCTGCTGTCGATACTCGACCCCTTCTACTACCGACTGGCCGAGCGCCATCGCTGGCTGTACTTCGGCTTCCACGCCCTGTGCGTATTCGTCGTGGTACTGGTCACCCTGCCCCTGTTGCTGGAACTGACCACCGGCGAGAGTCTGTTGGCTGCCTGTGCCGCGATGAGCCTGTTCGCGCTGCCCAGTGTCGCCAACCTGCGGATTGCCCGCGGGCTGGTCGGTGGCCTGGCGATGATCGGCATCAGTGTGATGCTGGGGGTGGGCGCATGGGGGGCACGCGCCTGGATTCCGCCTGCCACGCTCTGGATCAACGCCAGCAGCCTCTCGCCGGACTTCGACACCGCGGCGCGGACACCGCGAGGCGAGATGCATCTGACCCCAGCACAACTCTCCGCTAGAGGCCTCTACGCCTACACGGCCATTCGCGCCCCGCGCGGGTTGTCGGAGAAGGTCTATCACGTCTGGCGACATGACGGGGAAGTGGTGGATCGCATCGCCTTGAACATCAACGGCGGTCGCAAGGAAGGTTACCGGGCCTGGACACACAAGACGGCCTTCCCCAAGGGCAGCGAGGGGGAATGGGAAATCGATGTCGAGACCATGAACGGGCAGCGCATCGGCAGTCTGCGCTTCCTCGTCAGTGATGATCCGCAGGTAGCCACCTTCGCGGACAGCAGCCTGGCACGGCCGGCGGGCATCCCCGGCTGGCGGATCACCAACCTGATTCCGGGCCTGTGACGCTTCGCGACGTGAGTGACCCTGAAGCGTGAACCCTCGGTTACTCGACCTTGGGCGTAAAATTCGTTCGCAGGCTTGTAATTATCCAGGCTGCCTAGCATGCTGAAGACAAGGGCGGCACCGAGGGGTGCCAGGATAAAAGCCCACTCATCCTTTGCACTCTGTGGACGACATACCCATGCATGAAGATATCGGGCTAAAGCTTTCCCGCCTGCCGCGCCTATGGCGCGCCATCCTGGACCAGCGACTGTCCCCGCTTGGGCTGACACAAACCCGCTGGATGACGCTGGTACACCTGTGGCGACTCGGAGACGGCCAGCCACAATGTGATCTGGCACGCTCCATCGGCATCGAGGCACCGTCTCTGGTACGCACGCTGGATCAGCTCAGCGAGCAAGGGCTGGTGGAACGCCGCGCCTGTGAGGAAGACCGCCGCACCAAGCGCATCTTCCTGACACACAAGGCACTGCCGCTGATCGAGAAGATCGATGCCATCGCCGAGCAGACCCGCATCGAGATGCTCGAGGGGCTCACGCCGGAGCAGGTCGACCAATTCTGCGAATGCCTGCGCATCATGGAACGCAATGGCCTGGAAATCTCCGAGAAGGTGCCGGAAAGCGCCTGAGCGAGCGTGTCCGGATACGCCAGCGGGAAAGGAAAAAGCCCCCATCGAGTGACTCGACGGGGGCTTTTTTGCAAGACGTTCAAGGCAAGCTCAGGTCACGCGCCGGCCCTGTTCGCGGCCGAGGGCGACCCGAGATATCACACTCACCCGCCCGGCATTCTGGGCTCTGTCCCCACCAACGGACGGCGACGATGGGCAATGGGGGCCTTGGCGATCAACAGGGCATGCAGTGCCTCGAACTCCCGGCGCCACGCCTCGCAGTCTTCCAGTGCCAGGCTCTCCCCCCACCACAGCGTCAAGCCGGACAGTGAGGACTCCAGCATCAGGGCATCCTCCGGCAACGCCCGCGTGAGATGTTCCAGAGCGGCCGCGAAGTCGGGGTCCTCCGCCAGGCGACTCTCTTCACGCCAACGATATCCGGGCACGGCCTCACGCAGTGCATCGCTGGCCCACTCATCGTGGACGAGGATGAAGGGAGTGACATCGCGCTCGGTGGGCCAGGGACGACGATAGCCGACGATCCCCTTGGGGGCATCCGAAAGCGGTGCTGCCTTCAGGTCAACCCGCATGCCGTCCGCGATCACGGCCTTGCGCACCAGTGACGTGCGTGTCTCACGCTTGCTGGGGCGTAACCATGTCAGCGGCGACAACATCGCCAGCACCACGAAAATGATGATCAGAGCTGTCGTCATGAAATGTCCTGCCAGGAAGTGTCAGTAAGAAATTCGCGTCATCATCGAACGACTGCGGAAAACGCCGCCGTGCGGACAACCAGAAACGTGCCCAAAGCCCGAGCCATCCAACCGCGTACGGAGGTTGCGCCTGGCGCACTGGCAATACGTTGATGCAAGTCATTGTCTTCCGGGGGGCGGCAAGCCTAGCATGGAAGCAGGTGCACGACGCCACTCGAATGGCCCACCTCTACGGGAGGAATTCAGGATGAGCAACGAATACAAGCATGTACTGGTCGCTGTCGATCTGACCAAGGATTCCCACCTGGTACTGGAACGCGCACTGCCCATCGCCAAGCGCAATGGTGCCAAGGTGTCCATCATGCATACCCTCGAGCCACTGGGCTTTGCCTATGGCGGGGACATCCCGATGGATCTGACCAGCATTCAGGATCAGCTGGATTCCCATGCCCGTGAGCGACTGGGGGACATCGCCACGCCACACGGTATCGCGCCTGAAGATCAGCATGTCGTGGTCGGCATGCCGGACAGCGAGATTCATCGCTTTGCCGCAGAACATGACGTGGATCTGATCGTGGTCGGCTCACATGGTCGCCATGGCTTCGCCCTGCTGCTGGGCTCCACCTCCACTGGTGTCCTGCATGGTGCCCAGTGTGATGTGCTGGCCGTCCGAGTGGGGGCAGATGACAGCGAAGAATGACGCCGGCGGTCAGTGAGCCGAGATGACACGAGGGCAGCCAATGGCTGCCCTCGTGTCATTCCGCACCCGGGGAGACGAGAGAAGAGACTCAGCCTTCCTGCATGGCCTCAAGCTCCATCCAGCGCTCCATCGTCTCTTCCAGCACCTGCTGCTTGTGGCTGAGCTTCTCGAGCGTCGTCTTCACGGCCTTGGCATCCCCCGTGTAGAACTCCGGCGCCGCGATCTCGGCTTCCAGCGTCGCGATCTCCGCTTCCAGCGTCTCGATGGTCGCCGGAATCAGATCCAGCTCGCGCTGGAACTTGTAGGGCAGCTTGACCTTCTTGGGGGCCTGCTGCGCCTGGGCGGCCTCACGCTTGCGACGCTCATCCTCGGCCTGCGCCTCACGACGGTGCTTTTCCTCGCGCTCACGCTCGACTTCCCACGGTGCCGGCGGCAGATGCCCGCCCTGACGTATCCAATCGCTGTAGCCCCCGACATACGGCTTGACGATCCCGTCGCCCTCAAAGGCCAGGATATTGGTGACCACGTTGTCCATGAAGGCACGGTCGTGGGAGACCAGCAGCACGGTACCGTCGAAGTCGAGCAACAGTTCCTCGAGCAGCTCCAGCGTCTCGACATCCAGGTCGTTGGTCGGCTCATCCAGCACCAGCACGTTGGCCGGCATGGTGAACAGACGCGCCAGCAGCAGGCGATTGGACTCGCCCCCTGACAGCGAACGCACCGGCTGACGCGCGCGGTCCGGCGTGAACAGGAAGTTCTGCAGGTAGCTCATCACGTGCATGTCACGCCCGCCGACCGTGACACGGTCGCTGCCGCGCGCCACGTTGTCGTAGACGGTGGCTTCCATGTCCAGGCCCTTGCGCAGCTGATCGAAGTAGGCGATCTGCAGCTTGGTGCCTTCGATGCGCTTGCCTTCACTGGCCTCGAGCTGACCCAGCAGGATATGCAGCAGCGTCGTCTTGCCCGCGCCGTTGCGCCCCAGCAGGCCGACCTTGTCGCCGCGCTGGATCTCGACGCTCAGGTCACGGATGACCCACTTGTCCTGCGCCTCGTCGTAGCGATAGCTGACATTTTCCAGCTCCACGACGCGCTTGCCGCTGCGCTCGGCAGAATCGACGGCGATACGCGCACGGCCCTGCACCTCACGACGCTGTCCACGCTCATCACGCATCTTCTCCAGCGCACGCACGCGACCTTCGTTACGGGTGCGGCGCGCCTTGATGCCCTGGCGGATCCAGGTCTCTTCCTGGGCCAGTTTCTTGTCGAATTCGGCGTTTTCCTTGGCCTCGACATCCATCTCGTGCTGCTTCTGGGCCTGATAGGCCGCGTAATCGCCCGGATAACGGCCGAGGCGGCCACGGTCAAGCTCCAGAATCTGGGTCGCCAGGCGCTTGAGGAAGGCCCTGTCGTGGGTGATGAACAGCACGGCGCCGGAGAAGGCCGCGACCTGCTCTTCCAGCCAGGCGATGGTATCGAGATCCAGATGGTTGGTCGGCTCATCGAGCAGCAGCAGGTCCGGGTCGGATACCAGCGCACGCGCCAGCGCGACACGCCGACGCCAGCCACCGGAGAGATCTTCCATCATGGTGTCTTCCGGCAGGCCCAGGCGGGTCAGCACGGTATCGATACGCTGCTGGAACTGCCAGCCATCGACGCTTTCCAGCGCGACCTGCACGTGCTCGAGACGCTTGAGGTCCGGTTCCGGATCACTGATCAGGTGATGGTATTCCGCCAGCAGCGCACCTGCCTGCGGCAGGCCTTCGGCAACGATATCGAAGATCGTGCGACCTTCCGCCGCCGGCAGATCCTGGGAGAGCACACCGATCTTGAGGCCCGGCGCCTTCCACAGCTCACCGGCATCGGCCTGGAACTCGCCGGTGATCAGCTTGAGCAGGGTCGACTTGCCGGTACCATTGCGGCCGACGAGCGCCAGGCGCTCGCCGCGCTCGACGACAAGATCCGCCCCATTGAGCAGAACGTGATGGCCATAGGCCAGCTGTAGATTTTCCAGTCGTAACAATGCCATGTGCAGCAGCAACTCGTGACGGGTCCGGGGCCGGGAAGGCCGCGGAGGAAGTGGGAGTCAGGCGGACAGGCCGCCGCCAGCGACGCGCGCCGGAGAATGACGCCATTCTACCCGAGGCGCAGCGTACAGGCGATGGAAGACACCGCAAGGGCTGAAAGACATCGGCGGCTTGGGTAGAATGGCCGACCACTTGAAAGCACGTCGTGCGCCTGGCATTGCCAACGAGCCGATCGCCCGGTGCCGGACTCTCGAGTGCCAGGCCAGCAGACGACCTGGTACGCCTTTCACTGCCGTGTTCCTTCTCCCTCCCCCGTGACTCAAGGGTGTTCGATGTCCGCGCTTCCTCCCCATGCTGATCCCTCAGCGCTGCCCTGCTATGACCCGGAGCAACTGAGCGAGACCTCGCTTGCCGACCTGTGCGCCGACCTGTCCCTCGATGATAGCGAGCGCCAGACGGCCCTGACACGGCTGGCGCCGGCGCTGCGCTTCGCAAGCCCGACGCCGCTGATCGACATCGGCGTCAACCTGACCCATGAAAGCTATGCTCAGGACATCGAGGGCACCTTGCTGCGAGCTCGCGCGGCGGGCGTCAGCCAGCAGATCCTGACCGGCACCAGCCTGGACGGTTCGCGTGAGGCTCAGGCGCTGGCGGCGCGCTATCGTGGCCTTTCTGCCACCGCCGGTGTGCATCCGCATGATGCCAGCCAGTGGAACGATGGGGTCGAGCGCGGTATCCGGGAGCTGCTGGCCCAGCCGGAAGTGGTCGCGGTGGGCGAATGCGGCCTGGATTTCAATCGCAACTTTTCCACGCCCGCCGAGCAGGCTCGCGCCTTCGAGGCCCAGCTGACCCTTGCCGCCGAGATAGGATTGCCACTGTTTCTGCATGAACGTGACGCCGGCCGACAGATGCTCGAGATGCTCAAGCATTGGCGGGACGACATCAGCCACGCGGTCGTGCACTGCTTCACCGGCGAGCGTGAGACACTGTATGGCTATCTGGATCTCGACCTGCATATCGGGCTGACCGGCTGGCTGTGCGATGAACGCCGCGGCGAGCACCTGCGCAGCCTGTGTCGCGAGATTCCGCTGGAACGCCTGATGCTGGAAACCGACTGCCCCTATCTGGTGCCACGCAATCTGCCCGCCAAGCTCAAGGGACGCCGCCACGAACCCTCGCTGCTGGTCTGGATTCTGGCCGAGGTCGCTGCCCTGCGCGGCATGGAGATGGAAGCGCTGGCGCAGGCCACCACGGCGACTGCCACCCGCTTCTTCCGCCTGCCCGCGGCCTGACACGGCACGCCTTCCCTTGCACGCCCTTCTTTGCACGCTTCCCTGCTCTGGACACGACAATGCACGAATACGAACCTGAAACAGGCGACTTCCCCGCCTTCATCGCCGTCGAGACAGGCGAGGACTCAAGCCTGCCCCTGGCCATCGCCTGGGCCCTGCCCGATGGGCAGATGAAGCATGTCCTGATTCAGCCTGACGATGAATGGCTGGATGGGGAAATGCTGGAACTGGGCGACTACAGCCTGGATGACCTGAGAAGCTTCGGCGTCAGCCCTCTCGACGTGCTCAAGGAGCTGGAGCAGGACTACTACCAGACCACGCTCTATACCACCGGCGTCATGGATGACGAACAGGCGCTAGCGCGTCTGTTCGATGCCTACAACATGGATCCCTTCATCGAGTTTGCTCCTGCCGAGGGCCTCTATCCGGAACTATCCCCCGGCGACTGGGCACGCGAACGCAACAACATGCTGTTCGAGCAGGGGCTGCAGCCCTTCCGACCGGACAACGAGGTGATGGTGATGCTGGCCATCCACACCCGCCTGCGCGGTGACGGTGTGCGTGGCGATGAAGACATCCAGGGCACAGGCCCGGACTATGAGATCGACTGGGAAGAAGACGTCTGATTTCCTTCCGCCATCTCTGAAACGCAGAACGCCCCGACAACCGGTAGTTGTCGGGGCGTTCTGGTTCACGACTTCAGTCTGTCCCGCAAGGCTCAGCCGTTGGAGCGGCCACCACCGCCATTGCCACCGCTGGAGCGATTGCGGCCACCACGCGAACGACGACGCGGACGCTCTTCACTGGACGGTGCCTCCGGCGCGCGATTGCCGTTCACTTCCGGGCGCGGCGCGACGCGGTTGCCATCCACCTCACGCGGTGCGGGAGCACGATTGCCGCGATTGTCGTCGTCGTGATTGGCACCGCCACCTTGCGGGCGCTGGCCGCCAGTGCGCTGGCCGTCAGAGCGCTGACCGCCATTGCCACGGCCCTCACCGGCAGGCTTGCCACCAGTGCGCTGACCATCCGAACGAGCGCCGCCAGTGCGCTGACCGCCCGAACGAGCGCCACCAGTGCGCTGACCATCCGAACGAGCGCCGCCAGTGCGCTGACCGCCATTGCCACGGCCTTCACCGGCAGGCTTGCCACCAGTGCGCTGACCATCCGAACGAGCGCCGCCAGTGCGCTGGCCGCCATTGCCACGACCTTCACTGGCAGGCTTGCCGCCAGTGCGCTGGCCGCCAGAGCGCTGGCCGCCAGAGCGCTGGCCGCCACGCGGCTGACGCGGCTCACGTTCCGGCTCGACGTCGACTTCCGGCACGAAACCTTCCACTTCGACACGCTTGAGCTTGCCCTTGAGCAGACGTTCGATACCGCCGAGCTCCTTGCGCTCATCGCTGGAAACCAGCGAGATGGCACGCCCGCTGGCACCGGCGCGACCGGTACGTCCGATCCGGTGAACGTAGTCTTCCGGGACATTGGGCAGTTCGTAGTTCACGACCTGCGGCAGCTGCTCGATATCCAGGCCACGTGCCGCGATATCGGTGGCAACCAGCACGCGCACTTCGCCGTTCTTGAAACCGGCCAATGCCTTGGTACGGGCATTCTGGCTCTTGTTGCCATGAATCGCCGCGGCGCTGATGCCGGACTTCTCGAGCTTGGTCGCCAGACGGTTGGCCCCATGCTTGGTACGCGTGAAGACCAGCACCTGATGCCAGTTTTCCTTGAGGATCAGATGCTTGAGCAGCGAAGGCTTGTGGCTCTTCTCCACGGTATGGATATGCTGCTCGACCTTCTCGGCCGTGGTGTTGCGCGGGCTGGCTTCCACGGCGACCGGATCATTGAGCAGCTTGTTGGCCATGCCGCGAATCTCGTCCGAGAAGGTCGCGGAGAACAGCAGCGTCTGCCGCTTGGTCGGCAGCAGCTTGAGCAGGCGGCGGATGTCGTGGATGAAGCCCATGTCCAGCATGCGGTCCGCTTCGTCCAGCACCAGCGTCTCGAGATCCGAGAAATCGATGGCCTTCTGGGAGTGCAGGTCCAGCAGGCGACCCGGTGTGGCGGTCAGGATCTCGACGCCGGAAGACAGGCGGCTGATCTGCGGATTGATCTTCACGCCACCGAACACCACGGCATTGCGCAGCTTCAGGTGACGGGAGTAGGCAGTGACGTTCTCGTCGATCTGCGCGGCCAGTTCACGCGTCGGCGTGACGATCAGGGCCTTGATCTTGCGGGCGCCTGCAGGGGCGCCGTTTGAGAGGCGCTCGACCAGCGGCAAGGCGAAACCGGCAGTCTTGCCGGTACCGGTGCGCGCGGCAGCCATCACGTCACGACCTTCCAGCACGGCAGGAATCGCACCCGCCTGCACCGGGGACGGCGTGGAATAGCCCATCTCGGCAATCGCTTTCAGAACAGGAGCGGACAGCCCCAGGGCGGCAAAAGCCGGGATGGAGTTGGCAGTAGTCTCAGTCATCAATATCTCTTCGGCTGACCGGCCACGTGCTGGTCGATCATTAAGGAATGGCGCCTGGCCGGGCACGTGCCGGGAGAGAGAGCGAGGCGTATCAGGCACAGTGAAGAAGGCGTTGGTCTGGGGGACCTCGGCGGACTGCTGCCAGTCGCTCGCGTCAGGCGATGACCCAGTCTATCACCTTCCGCCGGCGACTGCAGAAGCACGCGCCCGGTGGTGGCACCTGATGACTCAATGCCAGTGCAGCGGATAGCGACGATGACGCGCCAGGTTGTTGATCAATACCGCCAGCACCAGCATGGCCAGGCACCCCAGACCGACGGGAAGCAAGGCATACCAGTAGCCGAGCGCATGCAGGGGCTCACCGCCGATCACCGCGATCAAGGCCGTGGCACCGCCCGGCGGGTGCAGGGTATGCGTCAGCTGCATCACCAGCAGTGCCACCGAGACTGCCATGGCGGCTGCCAGCCAGCCGTCGCCCAGCCAGTGATAGCAGGCCACGCCGACCAGCGCCGACAACAGGTTGCCGCCCAGTACGTTGCGCGGCTGCGCCAGCGGACTATGCGGCGCACCGTAGAGCAGTACCGAGGTCGCCCCGAAGGAGCCGACCAGCAGCAAGGTGCTGACCGCCAGATAATGTGATGACATCCAGCCGATCAACGCCATGCCGAGAAAGGCCCCCAGCCAGGACCACAGGGCATCGGCAACATGCGGCTTGCCACGCTTGAGCGGGCCTCCGCGCATCTTGGTCAGATAAGGCTTGATCATCGTGCGAGTCGTCTCCGGGAGTGTCCTTGCGTCATCAAGCGCTGCACCCTAGGCGATCTCAAGGGCAGGGACAACTACCGTATGGCAATAAGCTGATGCCCGCTCGGCACCGGTCACTCCCGTCACGCACGCCGGCTCTCGTCTCTCTTACTCTTGCTCTTGCTCGTTCACGCTTCGCTGCGTGAGGCGACGATGGTGCGCGAGATCACGATCACCGGCAGGATGCCGACCAGCACGATCACCAGTGCCGGCAGCGCCGCCTGCTCGAGCATTTCATCGGAGGCGTACTGATAGACGTGAGTGGCGAGCGTATCGAAGTTGAAGGGGCGCAGCAGCAAGGTGGCCGGCAGCTCCTTCATGGCATCCACGAACACCACCAGCGCCGCGGTCAGAAGCCCCGGACGAATCAGCGGCAGATGCACACGACGCAGGGTCGAGAAGGTGTTCTCGCCCAGCGAGCGTGCCGCCATGTCCATCGAGGGCGTGACCTTGTCGAGGCTCGACTCGATGGAGCCCGCGGCAATCGCCAAGAAGCGCACCACATAGGCGATGATGATCGCGCCCATCGTTCCCGTCAGCAGCAATCCGCTGGAGATGCCGAAATTGGCCCGCAGGAAGCTGTCCAGTGCATTGTCGAAGCCGGATAGCGGTACCAGAACGCCCAACCCCAGCACGGCACCCGGCATGGCGTAGCCCAGACTCGAAAGCTTGAGTGCCTGCTGTACGCTGGCGGTGCGATCCAGCCGCTTGGCATAGGCCAGCAGCACCCCGATGATCAGGGTCAGTACCGCAGCGCTCACCGCCAGTATCAGGCTGTTCACGGCATAGCCTGCGAAGTCCGGTGTCCAGGATTCCTCGAAATACAGGATGGCGTGCCGCGTGAGCAAGCCCACCGGCAGCAGGAAACCGAAGAACAGCGGCAGGAAACAGGCCAGTGACGCCACTGATGCCCGCCATCCCGTCAGGGTCGGACGTTGATAGCGACGGTAGCGATCGCCCTTGCCGAACTGGCGCTGACGACGCCGAGCATGCCGCTCGAGCCAGATCAGCGTGACCACGAAGATCATCAGGCACAGCGCGATCTGCGCCGCACCGCGCAGGCTGCCCATGTTGAGCCAGACATTGAAGATGCCGGCGGTCAGCGAGCGTACCGCGAAGTAGTCCACAGTTCCGAAGTCGTTGAGCGCCTCCATCATCGCCAGTGCAAGGCCGACGGCAATCGCCGGTCGGGCGCTGGGCAGTGCCACGCGCCAGAAGCTTTGCCACCCGTTGCAGCCCAGCGTTCTGCTGGCATCGCGCAGTGAGGGCGACTGATCGAGAAATGCCGAGCGTGCCAGCATGAAGACATAGGGAAACAGCACCAGGGACAGCATCAGGATGGCGCCCCCCAGGCTGCGGATCTCCGGGAAGTAGTAATCCTGGGGCGAATCCCAGCCAAACAGGGCACGCAGCGCGCCCTGGAAGGGGCCGGCATACTCAAAGACGTCGGTATAGATATAGGCGATGACGTTGGCGGGAATCGCGAACGGCAACAGCAGCGACCACTCGAAGGTGCGTCGCAGCGGAAACTGATACATGGTGGTCAACCAGGCCGAGACGACCCCCATGCTGCCACTGAGGACCGCCACTCCCGCCACCAGCGCCAGACTGGTCATGACGTAATCGGGAAGCACGGTGGAGACGAGATGCTGCCAGATGCCCTCCCCGGCCTGATCACTGCCATCGTCACCGAAGACAGCCAGCCAGACGACGGCCAGCACCGGCATGACCACCAGTGCGGCCACGCCCCAGGCGCTGACGAACCAGCCCATGTGGGTTCCGAGACGCCGCTGACGACGCCGGATGGCCGCTGCATCGTAGTGCGCCATTTCCTGGGCGGCCGGCGGTCGCCCGGTGCCGCTCATGGCGGCCACCGCCTCTCCTTCAAAGCTCGCACCTTGCTCAGCCAACAGCCGCTTGCCCTGGGTCATCTGACGTCCTCGTTATCCCGCAACTGCAATTGCGTCTATTTTACATGCTTTGCGCAAACGAAGAGGGGCTGTCGCATCGCGACAGCCCCTCTTCGTTCATGACAGCTCGCTCGGTAGCTTCTGGCTCCGGCGAGTGCCCTTACTGGTTGAAGCCGACTTCATTGACCATCTGCGCGGCGCGCTTGCGAAGCTTGGCGACTTCGGTCAGCGGCAGGTCATCCTGCTTGAACTCGCCCCATGAGGTCAGCAGCTCGGAGCTCTCGGCTTCCGGGTTGGCCGGATACTCGAAGTTGACCTCGGCATACATGTGCTGGGCGGTCTTCTCGGTGAGGAAGCGCATCAGCTTGAGGGCATTCTCTTCGTGCGGCGCGTACTTGGTCATCGCCATGCCGGAGATGTTCATGTGCGTGCCGACGCCGTTCTGATCCGGGAACTCGATACGTGCCTTCTCGGCCCACGGGCGCTGCTCGTCATTGTCGAGCATCTTGCCGTAGTAATAGCTGTTGCCGATGGCCACATCACAGACGTTGTCGCGGATCGCCTTGATCTGATCACGATCGCCACCCTGAGGCTTGCGCGCCAGATTGGCCTTGAAGCCTTCCAGCCACTCACGCGTGGCCTCTTCACCGTTGTGCGCGATGCGTGAGGCGATCAGCGCGACGTTGTAGGGGTGATCACCGGCGCGTGAGCAGACGCGCCCCTTCAGGCTCGGATCCGCCAGGTCGTCATAGCTTGCCACCTGACCGGCCTCGAGACGCTCGACACTGGTGTAGAGCACCCGTGCGCGCGTGGTGATGCCGAACCACTGATTGTCGGGGCCGTGGTACTGCTCGGGCAGATTGGCCTCGATGACCTCGTCATTGACGCTCTTGACCAGCTCCTCGTCGACCAGCTCCTGCAGACGTCCCACATCCACGGTCAGCAGAACGTCAGCCGGAGTGTTGCGCCCTTCCCGCTTGAGACGCTCGGCCAGGCCCTGCTTGGCGAAGACCACATTGACCTTGACGCCGGTCTCCTCGGTGAACTCCTTGAGGAACGGCTCGATCAGATAGGCCTGACGATAGGAATAGACGTTGACCTCTTCCTGGGCTTGAGCCGGCAGCGCCGTGGCGGCGGTAACGCCAGCCAGTGCGCCCAGCAGCAGCTTGCGGACGGAGGATGCAGAAATCGTGGTGGAAGCTGTCATCGAATACCCCTGTTCGAAGGTCCCCGCTTCTGGCCTGCTGGTGCAGGGGAAGCAGAATGATCGTAGCAATGCGAATCATTCTAATCACAAAGGGTTTCCGATCGCAACGCTCGTGCAACGCTGACTTGCAGTTTTCGCAATCCGTGCTAGCAGTTCATGCCTGAAAACCCGGCGATTCCACGGCGGGATATCTCGAGGCGCGCGGAACAGACAATGTCCTGCGCCGGCATGGCGGGCGCATCAGGCCACGCGGCCATCCTCCCCGACGGCAGGCAATAGCGTCATCGCCTCCTGGATGGCTTGCGTGTGTGAAAGCTTGCGCTGCCAGACAGCGTGCAGCGCATGTCGGAAGGCATTGGCGCGTGCTGGCAGGCCGCACCTTTCGTATTCAGCGGCCCGCTCGTCGACACGCTGTGCGAAGGCATCGCGATCCACCTCAAGCTCCAGATTATCGACGCTGACATGAAACGGCTTGGCGACTGCACGGTGGAACAATTGCTCCAGCGCCTGCGGGGCTACCTCGACACTTTCAAAGGCCTTCTGCTGGTGTGCATCACGTCCGTCCGGTGCATACCAGTAACCGTAATCCTCCTTGAGGCGTCGCTCAGGGCCCGCGATGCACCAGTGACTGACTTCGTGCAGAGCGCTGGATAAGAAGCCGCGCGCCAGATAGAGACGATGAAAGCCGAGCTCATCGCCTGGAAAGTCGCCGCTGGCGACCCCATCCTGCACCTCATCCGTCGTCATGCCGGCGGGCAGATAGAGAGGTTCGTGGGGGGCGCGCCGCAACAAGGTGTTGTAAGACGTGGCAAACAGTCCATCGAAGAGGGAAGTCAACGCCGTCAGCTCAGGGTCCATCGACTCTTGATCCGTCAGGACCTGCCCCCCCGCCAGGGCATGATCAGACATGGCATCGCCGTCTGCGCTGCACGCCTCATGACGTGATGACAGGGTGCGAGGCACGCGGGAAAGTTCTGAAGAAAGCAACACAGGCAAGTCTCGACGATCGTGTGAATCAGCAGCGATATCAGTACCCGGAGATAGGGACGGTACTGCATGACGATGTCGAGCATTGTACGTGGCTCGTTCGTATCACGTCATTCCACCTGACAGGTGAGTACCAAGCGCTGATAATTCACTCTCTTGCGCCCCGCAGGCAGGCCTTATCTGCTAGGATGGCGCGCCAAGCAAGAATGATTCTCGATTACCAGCAGGAGCCTGCCGTGCCCCCCGCCGAACCCTCCCATTCATCCGCCTCCACGCCTGCAGCCTCTTCTCAGGCGCCATTCGCCAGCCGGGTACGCGCCGAGACCTCACGCCTGGTCACGCTGGCACTGCCAATCTGCGGTGCTCAGCTGGCTCAGGCAGGCATGAGCGCCGTGGATGTCCTGATGACCGGTCGCTCCAGCGCGACGGACCTGGCAGCCGTCTCGGTGGGGTCCAGCCTCTGGGTGCCTCTGCTGCTGTTGATGGCTGGCACCTTGATGGGGCTGACACCCGTCGTGGCACAGCTGATGGGGGGTAACCGCAGCGGTGAGGTACGTGACAACGTTCACCAGTCACTGTGGATCTCATTGGTGCTCGGCAGTCTGTCAGGATTGGCACTGTGGTTCCTGGCGGCGCCAATCTTCACGCTGATGGAGGTGCCCGGCGCGGTGGCAGAACAGGCCACGCTTTATCTGATGGCCATTGCCTGGGGCATGCCGGGCGCCGCCTTCTATCAAGTGCTACGCGCGTATTCCGATGGCATGAATCATACTCGTCCGGCGCTGATCATCAGCTTGATCGGCCTGTTGTCGAACATTCCGCTCAACTACCTGCTGATCTATGGCTCTGCAGGCGTGGATGACTTGCTGGGGATCACGTTGCCGGGACTGCTGGGCGATATCCCGGCCATGGGCGCTGCAGGCTGCGGTATCGCGACAGGGCTTGCCATGTGGATCATGTGTCTGAGCATGTTTCTCTACACCCGTCGCAGCAGCGCCTACCAGGCAGTCGCCCTCTGGTGCCAACCCAGCGCGCCTCAGCTCAAGAAGATCTCGGAACTGCTCAAGGTCGGTCTGCCGATCGGCATCGCCATCTTCTTCGAGGTCACGCTGTTCACCGTCATCGCGCTGTTCGTGGCAAGCTTCGGTGAGATCAAGGTGGCAGCCCACCAGGTCGCACTCAACTTCACCTCATTGCTGTTCATGCTCCCTCTGTCACTGGCCATGGCACTCACCGTACGAGTGGGGCATACCATCGGCCGTGGTGACATGAACGAGGCGCGCTTCGTGGCGTGGAATGGCGTGGCCTTCTCACTGGTGGTCGCTCTGATCAATGACCTGGTGATCTGGGTACTGGCAGAGCCTGCCGTGGCGCTCTACACCAGCAACCTCAAGGTGCAGGCGCTGGCGCTTTCCCTGATCACGCTGGCGATGCTCTATCAGGTCTCCGACTCTTTGCAGGTTGCCATGGCGGGGGCTCTGCGCGGCTTCAAGGACACTCGCATCATCATGTTGATCACCATGTTCGCCTACTGGATCATCGGTCTTGGTGGCGGACATCTGCTGGGGGTGGGCAGTGAGCAGTTCCCCGTCTGGCCTTGGGCTGTCGAGAGCATGGGTGTCTATGGCTACTGGATTGGCATGGTGGCCGGCCTGACCGTGGCGGCTCTGCTGCTTGGCTGGCGTCTGTGGGTCATCGCGCGCCGCGCCATTCAGGAGGGCAGCCTGCCCGGCTGAGCGAAGCCCCCTGCCAACGCTGGCCGCGAGCTCGTGATACCGACGGCGGCCAGTGTTCCATCCCTTTTCCCACCCGCTCAAGCACTCGCCTCAGACGCCCCGCCACCGGCCTTTTCCCCGGTCGCGGGGCGTTTGCGTTTAATCCTTCATCTGCGCATGGACGGTCATTTCGTCCAAGGAGGGGTTACCGTCAGGGCTCAGGCTGTGCTAATGGTTATTCAAGGCAGTGCATTCATATGCAGTGCGCCATCTTGCAAGCGGCGGCTGTTTGCACACCCGCACACGCCGAGGACGATCGACAAGCTGCTGAGGAGGGTTCGTCATGGGCGTACCAGTTTCTTCCCCCCGCTCCGCCAAGGTCATCGACCTGAATGTCATGCGTGACAGGATGCGTGCACGACGTCGTATTCTCCGGCTTGCGCCGGAACACGATGGGTTGGAAATGCTCTATCAGCTCGAAAGCGACCCGGAGAGCTACTACAGCCTTCCCGTGTTGGCCTGGGGTCTGCGCGAGGATGGTGAGGTGGTCGGCCTGGTGCCATGGATGGAGGGGCTGATGCCCTGCCATGAGCTGGAAGATCCGCAGCAGGGCCACTTCGTCGGCTACCGAGACCCGGAAACCGACGAGGTCTTCATGCTGGCTCCGGACCACAAGGTCTATGAGCTCGAGCATGCCGCGGCCTATTACGACTATGAGGTGTCGGAGAAGACCACCTTGCTGCAGCAGCTACCGGATACGCTCGGGACTCATGCCCTGTGCATGACCAATGGCGAGTCTGCGTGGCAGCTCAAGCAGGTGTTCGGCTGGCGTCTATACAGCGATGGCAACATCGAGGCACTGCTGGTCGATGAAACACGTGTCACCCAGACACCGGTGCTGGCTGGAGATGACTGCCTCTACCCCGGTCGCAGTCGTCATGACGTGGTCTATTTCTTCCAGCGCGCCGTCGCCAACCAGATTCGTGAGCAGGACCCGGCCACCCTGGAAGCTCTCGCGCTGATGATGACCGGCGAGAGTGATCAGGTCAGTGTGGAAGTGCACGACCGCGAAGCCTGAGACGACTGGCGTCAACTGATGCGAATGTCATAAAGGAAGTGATCCGGCGTTTCGTCACTGCGCTCCAGTGTGTGCCCAAGAAATGCACAGAACTTGGGCACATCACGTGTCGTCGCCGGATCGGTCGCCACGACACGCAGCAGGTCTCCGCTCGCGAGCTCACGCACCTTGTTGTGCAGCATCATGATGGGTTCGGGGCAATACAGACCGCTGGTATCCAGCTCTGCATCGGCAACGGGCAAGGGGGTATCGGTCATCAATGACTCCTGAGGTCCTGCCACTCACAAGGCAGAATGTATGAAGACGGGAGGCGGGCATGATCAAGGTAATGATCGAACGGCATATCATGCCGGGACTCGAACAGGATTACGAACAGGCCTCACGCGAGGTCGTGCGTGAAGCCATGCATGCACAGGGCTTCATCTCGGGCGAGAATCTGGTGGAAAGCGGACGTCCCGGCCACCGAATATTGATCACTTCATGGCGAGACGCAAGAGCCTGGCAGGAGTGGTCGAGCAGTCACGCGCGCGAACGCATGATGGCGCGTCTGGGGCCGATGCTTTCTCAACCGGAACGCATCGTGTTGCTTGAACACACCTGACCTGCGAGAGATTCAAGCCTCGCGAGCGCAGCACCCCTCAGCGAGGCTCTGTCCATCGACCTGACAGCACCGCACAGACAAGCCCCCACGGACCGCTCGGTCCGTGGGGGCTTGTGGTCGCACCAGACAACCCGGTGGCTCAGTGCGTGATACGCACATGCACGGTGACTTCTTCGCGGTCATGGTACAAGTGACGACACCGGATCTCGGCACCGACATTGGAACGCTCAAGGCTGGCCGCCAGATAATCGAGACAGCGGGAGACTTCCTTCCAGCGTTGCTTCATCGGCAGCTTGAGATTGAAGACCGCCTCGTTGCACCAGCGCTTCTTCAGCCAGCGCTCGACCATCTCCGTCACGCGGATGGGCTTGTCGACGATGTCACAGACCAGCCAGTCCAGTCGCAGCGGTGGCTCCCAGGTAAAACCATCTTCCTTGAGATGCTCTACCTGTCCAGTCGCCATCAGATCCTTGTTCATGGGGCCATTGTCGATGGCAAACACGAACATGCCCTTCTCGACCAGCTGGAAGGTCCAGCCACCCGGCGCTGCCCCAAGATCCGCTGCCTGCATGCCAACCGCGATGCGACGCTCCCACTGGTCGCGCGGCACGAACTCATGCCAGGCCTCTTCCAGCTTGAGTGTGGAGCGACTGGGGGCACGGCTCGGCGAACGCAGATGACGGATGCCGTTGGCATATTCGCTGCGGTTGCCAGGAAAGCTCATGCCCAGCTGCACTTCGTCACCATCCGTCCAGAATACGTGCAGCGCCCGCCCACCGGCCTTGCGACGCAGTGCACCACGCTTCTTGAGCGCAGACTCCAACGGGCGGCCGACGGCCTTGCCAAGGCCCGACAGTGCCTTGCCATCATTGGTGTCCGGCATCTCGTGGCGGATCTCCTCGAAGCTCCAGCCAGCGTCGACCACCTGCTGCAGAATTGGCGAGACTCGATTTTCCCGCGACATGCCGACCAATGGCTCCAATGCCACCAGTGTCTGGCGAGCGAAGACCAACGCCTGAAGCGGCATGTCACGATGCAGGCTATTGGCGGGCTCATCACCTGTCACCACATAACGCACGAAGCCACTGTCGCGTGCCGCAATCGGATAACCCGGGGCGCCCAGATAAGCGGCCTTTTCACAGACTTCTGCGGCCAGGTCGGCCTCGAAGCCCGGGCGGCAATACAGCAACAGTTCTTGAGGTTGCATCATCATCTCCATAACGGAAGGCTGGGGAGTCTACCGCCTCGCTCCTGTCCACGACAAGCATGGCGACAATGACTGACTCAGCGAGGAAGCCGCTACTCAGGCCCACCGGGCCTGCCAGCTGACGGGTACCGGCTTTCCGGTTTTTGACCCGCAAAGAGAACCGCCCCTGCAGCTGGGCTGCAGGGGCGGTTCAGTATAAGTGCCTGACGATGACCTACTCTCACATGGAGAAACTCCACACTACCATCGGCGCTAAGCGGTTTCACTTCCGAGTTCGGCATGGGATCGGGTGGTTCACGCTCGCTATGGTCGTCAGGCGAAACGGTGGCACCTTGCGGTGCCTGAGTCTCGAGGCTTGTGGCCTCGCGACTCGCAATATGAATCATGCTGACCGATATGTCGTCGATCCTGTCGCAATCCCGGCGTTTACCTAAGCAAACCCCTTGGGTGTTATATGGTCAAGCCTCACGGGCAATTAGTACTGGTTAG